>NZ_JBIBEN010000002.1:45168-637750 GCF_042955065.1 Streptomyces sp. NPDC012510 | reverse complement strand
ACGCCCGGTTACATTCCGAACCCGGAAGCTAAGCCTTACAGCGCCGATGGTACTGCAGGGGGGACCCTGTGGGAGAGTAGGACGCCGCCGAACAAATTGTGTGAGAGCCCCTGCCGGGTTACCGGCAGGGGCTTTCTGCGTTTTCAGGGAATGTCGCCTTTCCTTTACAGGGAAGTAACCCCTGCTGGGACCAGGAGTGAGCGATCAGAGGCGGCCTGCGGCCTTCAGAGCCAGATAAGCGTCGGCCAGGGCCGGCGCCAGGTTGTCCGGAGTGGCATCGACGACTGTGACGCCGTGGCGACGAAGTTGTTCGGCCGTGCGGTGGCGCTCTGTTTGAGCCTGGGCTGCCGCCGCCGCTTCGTAGACGGCCTCCGTGGTGCCTCGGGAATTGGCCATACGGGCGATGTGCGGGTCGGCCACCGAGGCCACCATGACGGAATGGCGTTGGGTGAGGCGGGGCAGGACCGGGAGGAGGCCTTGTTCCACAGGTGCTGCGTCGAGGGTGGTCAGAAGCACGATCAGAGCGCGGCGAGGTGTTGTACGGAGTGCGGTGGCTGCGAGGCCGCGGGCGTCCGTTTCGACGAGTTCCGGTTCAAGGGGGGCCATCGCGTTGACCAAGGAGGGCAGAACGTCGCCGGCTGTGCGGCCCTGCACGAGAGCTCGTACGCGACGGTCGTAGGCGAGGAGGTCCACGCGGTCGCCGGCGCGGTTGGCGAGGGCGGCCAGGAGGAGGGCCGCATCCATGGAGGCGTCGAGGCGGGGAGCGTCGCCCACGCGACCGGCTGAAGTCCGGCCGGTGTCCAGGACGAGGAGGATGTGACGGTCGCGTTCGGGGCGCCAGGTGCGTACCGCGACCGAGGAATGGCGGGCTGTGGCGCGCCAGTCGATGGAGCGGGTGTCGTCCCCCGGAATGTACTCGCGGAGGCTGTCGAACTCCGTTCCCTCGCCTCGGGTCAGGACGCTGGTGCGGCCGTCGAGTTCGCGCAGGCGGGCCAGCTTGGCAGGCAGGTGCTTGCGACTGGTGAACGGCGGGAGGACCCGCATGGTCCACGGAACCCTGTGGCTGCCCTGGCGGGAGAAGAGGCCCAGCGGGCCGTACGAGCGGATCGTGACCTTGTCGGCTTGGTGGTCGCCTCGGCGGGTGGGGCGCAGACGGGTGGTGACACGACGGCGTTCTCCCGGCGGGACCGTGAAACGGTGCCGTGAGGCGGTGACTTCGGTGCCGGGGAGCCAACTGCTGGGCGGCCAGGCGTCGCGCAGGTGCGCGCGCAGCGGGCGCTTGGACGGGTTGGTGACCATGAGGGTGACGTCCGCCGTCTCGCCCAGGCGTGCGGAGGCGTCGCCGGCGCGTGTGAGGCCCAGGCGGCGCACTGGAGCGGCGAGGGCGTAGTCGCAGGCGCATGCCAGCACCAGAGGCGCGTTCACGGCGAGGATGCCTGCCCAACTGGGCTCCCACATGCCTACGGGGAGGGTGCCGAGGGCCGCGAGGAGCGCGGCGCGTCCGGTGGGGGCCATCAGCGGGGGACGGGGACGTGGGTGAGGATCGCGTTGATGACCGAGTCGGCCGTCACGCCTTCCATCTCCGCCTCCGGGCGGAGCTGGACGCGGTGGCGAAGGGTCGGGAGCGCGAGTGCCTTGACGTCGTCGGGGATGACGTAGTCGCGGCCCGTCAGCCAGGCCCAGGCGCGGGAGGCCGCGAGGAGGGCCGTGGCGCCCCGAGGGGAGACGCCGAGAGTGAGGGAGGGGGATTCGCGGGTGGAGCGGCAGATGTCGACCACGTAGGCGGTGATCTCGGGGGAGACCGTCGTCTTGGCGACGGCGGCGCGGGCGGCTTCGAGGTCGGCCGCGTTCGCGACGGGGCGTAGGCCGGCGGCGCGCAGGTCGCGGGGGTTGAAGCCCTCGGTGTGGCGGGTGAGGACGTTGATCTCGTCCTCACGGGACGGAAGAGGGACCGTCAGTTTGAGCAGAAAACGGTCCAGTTGCGCCTCGGGGAGGGGATAGGTGCCCTCGTACTCGACCGGGTTCTGGGTCGCGGCGACCAGGAACGGATCCGGGAGCGGGCGCGGGATGCCGTCGACCGTGACCTGGCGCTCCTCCATCGCTTCTAGGAGGGAGGACTGGGTCTTGGGAGGTGTGCGGTTGATCTCGTCGGCGAGGAGCAGGTTGGTGAAGACCGGGCCGGGCTGGAAGGAGAACTCGGCGGTGCGGGTGTCGTAGACGAGGGAGCCGGTTACGTCGCTCGGCATGAGGTCAGGGGTGAACTGGACGCGCTTGGTGTCCAACTCGAGTGCGGATGCGAGGGCGCGCACGAGCAACGTCTTGGCGACCCCGGGGACTCCTTCGAGGAGGACGTGTCCGCGGCAGAGGAGGGCGACGACGAGGCCGGTCACGGCGGGGTCCTGGCCGACCACGGCTTTGGCGATCTCGGCGCGCAGGGCCTCCAGGGAGGCTCGGGCGGCGCCCGGATCCCCGGTGGTCCCGGCGTTGTCAGTGGTCGGGTCCATCATGAACGGCGTACCTCTCTTTCGAGGGCGTCGAGTCGGTCGGTGAGGGCGATGAGGGCCGTGTCGTCGCTGGGCGGCGGGCCGAAGAGGAGTGCGTGCAGGGACTGTCCGTCGCCGTGGAGGTGCGTGGACAGGGCGGGGAGCAGGGCCTCGGGCGTGTGTGCCCGGGAGACGGGGACACCTACGAGGGGGGCGAGGCGCGTGCGGGTGGTGGAGCGAAGAGCGGCGGCCGCGCGGTCGCGGGCGCCCGCCTTGCGGTAGAGCCGGGCGCGGCCTTCGACGGTTTCGGAGGCGCGGATCGCCACGGGGAGCTTTTCGGGCACCAGGGGGCCCAGTCGGCGTGCCCTCCACAGGGCGGCGAGGGCTGCGGCGACGAAGAGCTGCAGGGTGCCCCAGAGCCAGCCCGAGGGGAGCAGTTCGAGGAAGCTGCGGCTGCCGGTGTCGGTGGCGGAGCCGTCGGAGAGCGAGGGGAGGTACCAGACCACATGGGGGCGCGAGCCGAGGAGTTGGAGGGCGAGCGAGGCGTTGCCCCGCTCGTCGAGGCTGCTGTTGTAGAGGATGTCGGGGGCACCGAGTACGACGGTGTCGCCGCGTCCCGCGGGTGCCGGGACGCGCACCAGGGTGGGCAGGCCCTCGTCGGCGTAGCAGGTGTCGGCTTCCGGGGCGGTGGTGTGGTAGCGGATCCCGCCGGTGTCCGCGCTGCCGGCCCGTCGGGCGTCGGGCAGGTCGCAGCGGGGCGTGAGCGTGGAGTCGAAGCTGGGAGTGGAGTCGGCGGTGACTCCGGGGGCGAGGGTGCCCACGGACGGAGGGCCGGGGGCGACGAGGATCGTGCGGCCGCCGGAGGCCTCGGTGGCCGTGTGGAGGCGGCTCTGCTGGGGGTCCGTGAGCAGGTCAGGGACGGCGACCAGGAGGGTGGTGTCAGGGCCGGCCGCGGCGCTCGCCTCGTCGAGGGTGGTGACGACTCGGGTGGACACGCCCCGGTCGTCGAGGAGTTCGGCGACGGCGCGGCTGCCGTTGGTGTCGACGGAGCGCGGGTCGAGGCGGCCGTGTTCGGCGCCGGAGCGGATCACGGCGATCACGACGGCGGCCGCCAGGAGGACCGCCGCCCCGAGCACGACACCGCGCGCGCGGGTCCACACCTGGCGGGCGGTGGGCGAGGCGGAGGTGGACGGGAGCGCGGCCTCGGTGGTCATTGGGCGGCTCCCCGCGTGCTGTGGGCCGTGCTCGCCGTGCTGGAGGCGCTGCTCGCCAGCACGGGCTTGGTGCGCTCCAGGTCGTCGTCGAGGGCGGCGAGCCGACGGTACGTTCCTTCATCCGCTGACCGGCCGCCGTATGTGACGTCGTCGAAGTCCCGGGCGGCGGCGCGCAGGCGGTCCGTGTGGGCGGGGAGCACCAGGCCGGCTTCGGAGGCCGCCTCGTCGGCGGTGCGGCCGGGGCGTACGTCGAGCAGCGCGCGTTCCTCCAGGGAGCGGACCACAGCGCGCATGCGTTCCTGGACGGCCTGGTTCCAGTGGCCCTGGGCGGCCTGTGCCTCGGCGGCGGCACGGTGTTCGGCGGCGCTGCGGGGGCGGTCGTCGAAGAGTACGGCGGACGATGCCGGGGTGCGGCGCGGGGTGCCCAGGCGCCACCACAGGGCGCCGAGAAGGGCCGCGACGGCCAGGACGATGACGACGAGGCCGAGCGTGCCGCCCGGGGTGGCCGTGGAGGCGGCACCGAACAGCTTGTCGAGCCATTCCCAGAAGGCGTCCATGGCGCGCTCGTACCAGCTGGGGTCGTTCTCATGGTACATGCCCTTGGACAGCTCGCGTTCGGCCGCCTCCCGCGCGGGGTCGCGCGGGAGGGTGATGGGCGGCTCGTCCGCCGAGCGCCACGCCGTCGGTACGGCTGTCAGCGCTCCCCCCGACAGTTTCACCCCATCAGCTCCCCGGTGTGGCGCCGGTGCCGCCGTAGCCCTGGACACCGGCGGCGCGGGCCAGTTCGAGGTCGAGGGCCTCGCGGCGGATGCGCTGGTCGATGTAGAGGAGCACGGTGACGCCGGCGCTGATCGGGAAGGTGAGTGTGGATCCGATCACCGCGCCGACGCCGCTGATGACGAGGTAGGTCCAGCCGAGCGCGGTGCCGCCGGAGGCGAGGAAGCCGGACAGGCCGTCGCCGTCCAAGGCAGCGCCCAGGACGGTGAAGGGGATCACGACGATCGACGCGACGACGTAGGCGATGATCGCGGCGAGCAACTGGATGCCGAGGACCCGCCACCAGGAGCCGCGTACCAGCTTGCCGGAGCGGTTGAGCGACTTGCGGACGCCCTGCTTCTCCAGCATCAGCGCGGGCGAGGCCAGCGAGAAGCGGATCATCAGCCAGACGGTGAGGACGAACGCGCCGAGTCCGCCGACGAGGGCGAGGAGGACGCCGCCGCCAGTGGAGCCTCCGGCGGCGACGAGGATGCCGGGCAGCACGCCGACGGTGATGATCAGGCCGGCGATCAGAAGGAGCAGGATGGTCAGGCCGCCCAGCCTGAGGAGCTGCGGGCGGGCGTCCCGCCAGGCCTCGGCGGTGGTCACCGACTTGCCGAGGACGGCGCGGCTGGTGACCGTCGTGAGCAGGGCCGTCGCGATGATGGTGCCGAGCAGGGAGATCACCATGACGACGGAGGCGCTGAGCAGGGTGTCGCCCAGGGCGCGGCCCAGTTCGCCGGGGGTGGCGGTCGGGTCGCCGAGGACGTCAGCGTTCTCGGTGTCGTTGAGGACGAGGCCCTGGAGCAGGATCACCGCGATCTGGGTGATGACCGCGACGGCCAGGGAGATGCCGATGACCGTGCGCCAGTGCGTGCGCATGGTGGAGACCGCGCCGTCGAGGATCTCGCCGATGCCGAGCGGGCGCAGCGGGATCACACCGGGCTTGGCCGCTGCCGGGGGGCCTCCCCAGCCGCGGCCCCAGTTGGGAGCGCCGTAGCCCGGTCCGGGGGCGCCGTAGCCGGGGTGGCCGCCGGGAGCTCCGGGCGGGCCGTAGCCACCGGGACCGGGGTGTGGGGCCCCGGGGTGAGCGCCCCAGCCCGGGACGGGCGGTGGTGGCGTGGTCTGGCCGGGGCCCTGCGGGGTCGGCGCGGACCACTGAGCGGGCGGCTGCTCCTTGGACCATTTGGACGGCGGCTGCGTCCGGTCGGCGCCGCTCTGTTCCTCCGGTCGCGCCTGGTCGGCGCCGCTCTGGTCCGCAGGCTGAGTGGAGCCCTGCTGGTCCGGCTCCTGGCCGTCCGAGGGGGCGGATCCGGGCGAGGCCCAGCCCGGAGTGTCCTTCATCGTCGCTCCTTCACGGTGCTCGTCCGCGGTCGCGGCGGCAGGTTGGCGCCCATCGTGCCACGCGGTGTCCGGGAAGTGACCGGGGGCCGTATGCGCTGCACACCTTCAATTGTCCGACGGATACGGGGCAGACTGACCGCATGGCTGATCAGTACGCGCGATCCGGCGACGACATCCGGCCGACCGAGACCCCCGCGATCCGTTGGGACGAGCCGCCCGAAGGCCCGGTCCTGGCCCTCCTGGACCAGACGAGACTGCCGGCCGAGGAGGTCGAGCTGGTCTGTACGGACGCGCCCGCGCTGGTGGAGGCGATCCGTTCGCTCGCCGTGCGCGGGGCGCCGCTGCTGGGGATCGCCGGGGCGTACGGCGTCGCGCTCGCCGCCGCCCGGGGGTTCGACGTGGAGGAGGCCGCCGAGGCACTGGCGGGTGCCCGGCCCACCGCGGTGAACCTCGCCGTCGGGGTGCGCCGGGCGCGGGCCGCGTACCGGGCCGAGCTCGGTCGGGAGGGCGACCAGAAGCAGGCCGCCGAGGCGGCGCTCGCCGCGGCGCGGGCGCTGCACCGGGAGGACGCCGAGGCCAGTTCCCGCATGGCCGCGCACGGACTGGCGCTGCTCGACGAGCTGCTGCCGGGTGGCGGGCACCGGGTGCTCACGCACTGCAACACCGGGGCGCTGGTGTCGGGTGGTGAGGGCACGGCGTTCGCGGTGGCGCTCGCGGCACACCGGTCGGGTCGGCTGCGGCGGCTGTGGGTGGACGAGACGCGGCCGTTGCTGCAGGGTGCGCGGCTGACCGCCTATGAGGCGGCGCGCAGCGGAATGGCGTACACCTTGCTCACGGACAATGCCGCGGGCTCGTTGTTCGCCGCCGGGGAGGTGGACGCGGTGCTGGTGGGGGCGGACCGGATCGCCGCCGACGGTTCGGTGGCGAACAAGGTCGGGACCTACCCGCTCGCGGTGCTCGCCCGGTATCACCATGTGCCGTTCATCGTGGTGGCTCCGGTGACGACGGTGGATCCGGACACCCCGGACGGGGCGTCCATAGAGGTGGAACAGCGCGCGGGCCATGAGGTGACGGAGATCACGGCACCTCAGGTGCCGGTGGCGGGAGCAGAGGCGGGAGGGGGAATAGCGGTGGCGCCCTTGGGGACCCAGGCGTACAACCCGGCGTTCGACGTGACGCCGCCCGAGTTGGTGACGGCGATCGTCACCGAGGAGGGGGCCGTGTCGCCCGTGACGGCTGATGCGCTCGCTGAGCTGTGTGACAGGTCACGCCAGGTAACGATTTAGTTAATGGGATGATGGCATTCATGAAGGGACGAGTCCTTGTCGTCGACGACGACACCGCACTGGCCGAGATGCTCGGCATTGTGTTGCGTGGTGAAGGTTTTGAGCCGTCTTTCGTAGCTGACGGCGACAAGGCGCTGGCCGCGTTCCGTGAGGCCAAACCGGATCTGGTGCTGCTGGATCTGATGCTGCCGGGCCGGGACGGGATCGAGGTGTGCCGTCTGATCAGGGCGGAGTCCGGGGTGCCGATCGTGATGCTCACGGCCAAGAGCGACACCGTCGATGTGGTGGTCGGTCTGGAGTCGGGCGCGGACGACTACATCGTGAAGCCGTTCAAGCCGAAGGAGCTGGTGGCCCGGATCCGAGCACGCCTCAGAAGGTCGGAGGAGCCGGCGCCGGAGCAGCTCGCCATAGGTGACCTGGTCATCGATGTGGCCGGGCACTCGGTGAAGCGGGACGGGCAGTCGATCGCGCTGACGCCGCTGGAGTTCGATCTGCTGGTCGCCCTGGCGCGGAAGCCTTGGCAGGTGTTCACTCGGGAGGTCCTGCTGGAGCAGGTCTGGGGGTACCGCCACGCGGCGGACACCCGTCTGGTGAACGTTCATGTGCAGCGGCTGCGTTCCAAGGTCGAGAAGGACCCGGAGCGGCCGGAGATCGTGGTGACCGTCCGTGGCGTCGGATACAAGGCAGGACCCAGCTGACATGTCCGGTGACAGTGCCGCTTCGGCGCCCGGCCAGCCGGGGACCCGCGCGGAGCGGCCTGTCGGCCGGAAGTCGTGGGGTTCCCGCTGGGGGCGCCTTCTGGAGGGTGGGTTGCTGCAGGGCGGAGTCCAGGGCAGCCCGGTCCTGAGGCTGTTCATGCGCTGGGTGCGCCGTCCGCTGCTGCCGGTGATGCGGCTGTGGCGGCGCAACATCCAGCTCAGGATCGTCGTGACGGCCCTGCTGATGTCGCTCAGCGTCGTGCTGCTGCTGGGTTTCGTCGTCATCGGGCAGGTCCGTAACGGACTGCTGGACGCCAAGGTCAAGGCCTCGCAGAGCCAGGCCACCGGCGGCTTCACGGCCGCCGAGCAGAAGGCCGACAGCGAGGCGAGCGCGGCCGGGAGCGACAACGCGAACCCGGACGGCGACCGGGTGCAGAATGTCGTCGAGTGGATGACGAACCTCGTGAGTTCGCTCTCCAGCGGCGGCCAGGGCGCGTTCGACGTCGTGACGCTCAGCCCGGCCTCCGCCGACGGCGACACCGGGGGGCTCGGGCCGCGGGTCTCCGGGGGCGTGCGATGGGACCTGAGCGTGCCGGTCGCGCTGCGTGAGCGCGTCGACGACGCCACCAGCGCGGTCCAGAGCTACACACGCATCTACTACGACAACGGCCAGGAGCCCCAGCCGGGGCTGATCATCGGCAAGCAGGTCAACGATCCCAACAGTGACCCGTACCAGCTGTACTACCTCTTCCCGCTCACCCAGGAGGAGAAGTCGCTGAGCCTGGTCAAGGGGACGCTGGCGACGGCCGGGCTGTTCGTCGTCGTCCTGTTCGGGGCCATCGCCTGGCTCGTGGTGCGGCAGGTCGTCACGCCGGTGCGTATGGCTGCCGGGATCGCCGAGCGGCTCTCCGCAGGGCGCCTCCAGGAACGTATGAAGGTCAGTGGCGAAGACGACATCGCGCGGCTCGGCGAGGCCTTCAACAAGATGGCGCAGAACCTGCAGCTCAAGATCCAGCAGTTGGAGGATCTGTCGCGGATGCAGCGCCGGTTCGTCTCCGACGTGTCGCACGAGCTGCGCACGCCGCTGACGACGGTACGGATGGCGGCGGATGTCATCCATGACGCGCGCGTGGACTTCGACCCGGTGACGGCACGGTCGGCCGAGCTGCTCGCCGACCAGTTGGACCGCTTCGAGTCGCTGCTCGCGGACCTGCTGGAGATCAGCCGGTTCGACGCTGGCGCGGCGGCCCTGGAGGCGGAGCCGATAGATCTGCGCGAGGTCGTACGGAAGGTCGTCAGCGGCGCTGAGCCGCTCGCCGAGCGCAAGGGCACGCGCATACGGGTCCTGGGGGACCAGCAGCCTGTCGTCGCCGAGGCCGACGCCCGGCGGGTGGAGCGGGTGCTGCGCAACCTCGTGGTCAACGCGGTGGAGCACGGCGAGGGCAAGGACGTCGTGGTCAGGCTGGCGGCGGCGGGCGGCGCCGTCGCGGTCGCGGTGCGCGACTACGGCGTGGGGCTCAAACCGGGCGAGGCCACGCGCGTGTTCAGCCGCTTCTGGCGGGCCGACCCCGCACGCGCGCGTACCACCGGTGGCACCGGGCTGGGGCTGTCCATCGCCCTGGAGGACGCCCGGCTGCACGGTGGCTGGTTGCAGGCGTGGGGCGAGCCCGGCGGCGGATCACAGTTCCGGCTCACCCTGCCGAGGACGGCGGACGAGCCGCTGCGGGGGTCTCCGATACCCCTGGAGCCCAAGGACTCCCGGCAGCGGAACCGCGGGCTCGGCGACGAGGGTCTGCCGCTCGGCGCCGGCGGCAAGCTCGCCACGGTGCCGGTCCAGGCCGGTGAGCACGGTGCGCGGGGCGCCATAGGCCCGCGGCCGGGCGCCGGGCAGGTGCCCACGGCCGACCCGACGGCGCTGCCGGGCAACGGCGCGCGTGTGGTGCCCAGGCCCACCGTGCCGCCCACGACACCGCCCCCGGCTTCGCCCGCACGGTGGTCCGACGACGGCCCGGCGGAGGGCGAGGAAAGGCCGGCGCAGCGCGGTGCGGAGAGGCAGCACGAGCAGGGGGAGGCATTTCGTGGGCGCTGACCACCGGAAACGCGGCCGTGGGCGTCCGATGAGGGCGACGGCGTACGTCGGCATCGGCGCGGTGTTGCTGGCGGGGTGCGCCTCGATGCCGGACAGCGGTGACATGCGCGATGTCGAGTCCACCCCGAGGCAGGACTCGAAGGTGCGGGTCTTCGCGTTGCCGCCCGCCGAGGACGCCGAGCCGCAGGAGATCGTGCAGGGCTTCCTCGAGGCTCTGACCAGCGACGATCTGGACTATGAGACGGCACGCAAGTATCTGACCGGGGATGCGCTGGAGACGTGGGACCCGGGCGGGTCCACCACTGTGCTCGCCGAGGCGCCCACTCCGTACACCCAGGTGACGGGCGATCGGCCCAAGGCGGACGAGTACCGGTTTCAGCTCTCCGGGAAGAAGGTCGCCCGGGTGGACGGGCAGCACGCGTACACGCCCACCAGCGGCGAGTACCGCCGGCCCGTGCACCTCACGCGTGTGAAGGACACGCGGCAGTGGCGCATCGACGAGCTGCCGCAGGGCCTGGTGCTCGGCAGGTCGGACTTCGAGCGGAACTACAGGGCGATCAACAAGTACTACTTCACCTCCGCCGCGCAGTCCGGGGAGCCGGGGACCGTCGCCGACCCGGTCTATGTGCGCAGCCAGGCCGACCCGGTGACCCAGGTGGTCCGGGACCTGCTCAAGGGCCCCACCAGTTGGCTCAACCCGGTCGCGAGGACGAGCTTCCCCTCCGGTACGGCCCTGCAGAAGGGCACCCGGGCGCTGACGCCCGACGACCAGAACAGGCTGGTCGTGCCGTTGAACAAGAAGGCCGATCGTGTCTCGACGAGCAGGTGCAGGGAAATGGCAGCGCAGCTGCTGTTGACGCTCCAGGACTACATGCCCACGGGTGTGACCGAGGTGGAGCTGCAGGGCTCGACCGGCGCCCAGCTTTGCGTGCTCGCTGAGGGCGAGGCCGACGTCCCCGGTTCCCACGGCGTCGGCAAGAGCGCGGCGTACGAGTACTTCATCGACGGCGAGCACAAGCTCGTACGGTTGTCCGAGCGAGACCCGGTGACCACGCCGACACCCGTGCCCGGCGCGCTCGGGAAGGGCGAGAAGCAGCTGCGGTCCGCCGCTGTGTCGCGCGATGAGGGCCGGGCGGCAGGGGTTTCGGCCGACGGCAGCGAGCTGTATGTGTCGCCGCTGGCGGAGGGCGGAGCGCTCGGTGATCCGGTGCTGCGCAGTGCGGGCGCCACCGCGAAGGATCGGCTGACGACCCCCAGCTGGGACGGGCGGGGCGATCTGTGGGTGGCCGACCGCGATCCCAGGAAGCCACGGCTGCTGGTCCTGGCGGACGGCATGGGCGAGCCGCTGGAGGTCCGGACGCCCGCCGGCCTCAGCGGGCGCGTCGAGGCTGTGCGTGTGGCCGCGGACGGTGTGCGGGTCGCGTTGATTCTGGAGGAGGACGGCAAGCGGGCGCTGTACATCGGCCGGATCGAGCGGGACGCCGACGCGGAGGGCACCACCGTCTCGGTCGTCGAGCTACGGTCCGTGACACCTGAGCTGGAGGACGTCACCGCCATGTCATGGGCCGGCGACAGCCAACTCGTGGTCGTGGGGAGGGAACCCGGTGGTGTGCAGCAGATGCGGTACGTCCGGGTCGACGGGTCTCCGACGCCGGGTTCCGGGCCCTCCGCGCTGACCGGTGTGGAGGAGGTCGCCGCCTCCGAGGACGAGAGCCAGCCGCTGGTCGCACACTCGGCCGACGGGATCGTCCGGCTGTCGCCGGGGGAGCAGTGGCAGACGGTGGTGAAGGAAGGTACGGCGCCGGTTTATCCGGGGTGAGGTCGGCCCGTCCGGTGTGGGGCCGGGCTGTCCCGGGGAAGGCCGGCCAGGAGGGCTGGGGTGGGATGGCGCGTCGACGGTCCGGCGATGGCTGGGGGCGATGCGGCTGCGGCACCTTGCGTCGTCGCGGTCGCGAGTGGCCCTGATCAAGGCGGCTTCGGTCTCGTCCCGCCTTTGCCATGCACGAGGCGGAGTGTGTGGGACGTGTGCACTCTTGACGGTGTTCGGTCCTTTTGTGGATAGGTTCGGTCTTCGTTGTGCATCCATCACTCGTGTGGGTGATAACCCCCTGCGCTTACGGTGAGTTGTCCACAGGCGGTTTTCCACAGGGGTGGCAGGGCTTCGCATGCGTTGGCACAGTGGTGGGCATGCGGGGGTGGTGGCAGGACCTCACGGATCTGGTGCTGCCGGCCGAGTGCGGAGGCTGTGGGAGGCCTCGCGCGGTGCTCTGCCCGGAGTGCCGCGCGGCCTTGACCGGTGCCGCGCCGTGCCGGGTACGACCGGTGCCGGAACCGTCAGGGTTGCCCGTGGTGCACGCGGCGGCTCCCTACGAGGACGCGGTACGGGCCGCGCTGCTCGCGCACAAGGAACGGGGTGCGCTGGCGCTCGCCGGACCTCTAGGCACGGCCTTGGCAGGGGCCGTACGGGCGGGCGGCGGCGAGGGGCCGGTGCTGCTGGTTCCGGTGCCGTCCGCGCGGCGGGCGGTGCGGGCACGGGGGCACGACCCGGCACGGCGGATCGCGCTCGCGGCCGCCGGGCGGCTACGGAGTACCGGGACGCCGGCGCGGGTGGCCCAGGTGCTGCGGCAGCGGCGTGCCGTGGCCGATCAGTCGGGGCTGGACTCCCGGCAGCGGTCGGCCAACCTCGCGGGCGCACTGGAGGTGGTCGCCGGGGGAGCCAGGCTGCTGGGCGGAGGACCGGTCGTGCTCGTGGACGACCTGATGACAACCGGTGCCTCGCTCGCGGAGGCGGCACGGGCGGTGCGGGTGGCACGGGCCCGGTGGGTGGCAGAGTCGACGGTGTTCGACGCGCAGCGGAGGACGGACCGGACGACGGAGTGGATAGGGGAGTGGACGACGGACCGGACGACGGAGTTGATGGGGGAGTGGATGGCAAAGGACGTGATGCGCACTCGAGCGGTTACGGGTATGGAGAGCTCGGGCGGCGTCGTGGACGGGGTGCGAGCGGCGGTGGTCGCCGCGCCGCCCGACTCTTTCCCGATAAACCGGAACTGACAGAGAACTTGCATCGTTGCAGGTAATGAGAGGGTCAATTCACCTGAACGGAGGTACCTCTCGGTAGAGGGTGACGACATCCGTCCGGGCGAGATATGTTCGGTTGTGAGGGAATGGCCCCGGCCGTTCACCACATATCCGATTGCTGCGCTGCGGGTTTTTCCGAATCACCCGCGCTGGTGGGGTGGAGATCTTGTCCACGGGGGAGGAGGAGGTGGAAGTCACCGAGTCCGCGGTTCCGGGAGTCACCGGAACCTGGTGCACAAGGGAGATGCTCCGCCAGTGGAGCGGAGCGATCCGGGAACGGAGTTCTGCGTGGACATCGTCGTCAAGGGCCGCAAGACCGAGGTGCCCGAGCGGTTCCGCAAGCACGTGGCCGAGAAGCTGAAGCTGGAGAAGATCCAGAAGCTCGACGGCAAGGTGATCAGCCTCGACGTCGAGGTGTCCAAGGAGCCCAACCCCCGACAGGCCGACCGCAGTGACCGAGTGGAGATCACGCTCCACTCCCGCGGGCCTGTGATCCGGGCGGAGGCCGCGGCAAGTGATCCTTATGCGGCGCTCGACCTGGCGGCGGACAAGCTCGAGGCCCGGCTGCGCAAGCAGCACGACAAGCGTTACACGCGCCGAGGCGCGCGCAGGCTCACGGCCGCTGAGGTCGCCGACCACGTCCCCGGCGTGGCGACCCTCAACGGCAACGGATACGTCGCCGACGAGGAGAAGGGCGACGGTGTGCCCACCAAGCGGATCGGCTCGCTGGAAGTGAAGGGCGAGGGGCCCCTCGTCGTCCGCGAGAAGACCCACGTCGCCTCCCCGATGACCCTCGACCAGGCTCTCTACGAGATGGAGCTGGTCGGGCACGACTTCTATCTGTTCGTCGACTCCGAGACCAAGGAACCGAGTGTCGTCTACCGGCGGCACGCCTACGACTACGGCGTCATCCACCTCAGCACGGACCCGATGGTCGCCCAGGCGGGTTCGGACGCCGCGGGTGGCGCACTCGGCGGCTGACCGCGCCGGGTGACAGCTGAGCCGGTGCCCCTGGAGCGCTTGTGCGCCCCCAGGGGCACCGGTGTGCGACCCCTCGCGGCCCGCTCTGTCACCGCAGCGTCGGCCGGGCATGAAATCATGGCCGAACCGGCCCCAACCGGCGGGCCGTTGCCTTGGGTTGGCGATGGCACAGAAACACAGGCCACGGCCTTCAGGGGGAGGAACGATGGCGGACAGCACTTTCGGACCGATGCGTGACGAGGACGCCGACGAAGGCTCCGTGGGCATGGGATCCGCCACGGGCTCCCCGGGGAAGGAGCCGATCCGGGTCCTTGTCGTGGACGACCACGCGCTCTTCCGCCGCGGTCTGGAGATCGTGCTCGCCGCAGAGGAGGACATCCAGGTCGTCGGCGAGGCCGGGGACGGGGCGGAGGCGGTCGACAAGGCCGCGGATCTGCTGCCCGACATCGTGCTGATGGATGTACGGATGCCCAAGCGCGGCGGTATCGAGGCGTGCACCTCCATCAAGGAGGTGGCCCCCAGCGCGAAGATCATCATGCTGACGATCAGCGACGAGGAGGCCGACCTCTACGACGCGATCAAGGCGGGGGCGACCGGCTATCTCCTCAAGGAGATCTCCACGGACGAGGTGGCCACGGCCATTCGCGCGGTAGCCGACGGGCAGTCGCAGATCAGCCCCTCGATGGCGTCGAAGCTGCTCACCGAGTTCAAGTCCATGATCCAGCGGACCGACGAGCGGCGCCTCGTACCGGCGCCGCGGCTGACGGACCGGGAACTGGAAGTGCTGAAGCTCGTGGCGACCGGGATGAACAACCGGGACATCGCCAAGGAGCTGTTCATCTCCGAGAACACCGTGAAGAACCATGTGCGGAACATCCTGGAGAAGCTTCAGCTGCACTCCAGGATGGAAGCGGTGGTGTACGCGATGCGGGAGAAGATTCTCGAGATCCGCTAGATGCCGAGATCCGCCTGGAGGCCGGGATCCGCTGGAGGCCGAGAGGCCGAGAGGCCAAGCGGTTACTGCAAGGCGCGCACCAGAGGGTCGCGCAGCTCGGGGGCGTCCACGCGCTCCACGCGTATGTCGGTGCAGTCGACCCATGTCGCGGCCTCCCGCAGGGCCTGCGCCACGGCCGGGACCGCCTTGGGGCCGTTGAGGGTGACCTGTTTGGCGACCAGCGTGCGGCCGTCGCGCGCGGGGTCGACACGGCCGACGAGATGGCCGCCGGACAGGACCGGCATCGCGAAGTAGCCATGAATCCGCTTCTGTTTGGGGACGTAGGCCTCCAGGCGGTGGGTGAAGCCGAAGATCCGTTCCGTGCGAGCCCGTTCCCAGACCAGGGAGTCGAACGGGGACAGGAGCGTGGTGCGGTGGCGACCGCGTGGGGGTGCGGCCAGGGCCGCAGGGTCGGCCCAGGCGGGTTTGGCCCAGCCCTGCACCGTCACCGGGACCAGGCCGGAGTCCGTGACCACCGCGTCGAACTGCTCGCCCTTCAGGCGGTGGTAGTCGGCGATGTCCGCGCGGGTGCCGACACCGAGGGCCTCGCCGGCCAGGCGGACCAGGCGGCGCAGGCATTCGGTGTCGTCCAGCTCGTCGTGCAGCAGGGCGTCCGGGACGGCGCGCTCGGCCAGGTCGTAGACCCGCTTCCAGCCGCGGCGCTCGACGCAGACCACCTCGCCGTACATCAGGGCGCGTTCGACGGCGACCTTCTCGCCGGACCAGTCCCACCACTCGCTGGTGCGCTTGGCGCCGCCCAGTTCGGTGGCGGTGAGGGGGCCCTCGGCACGGAGCTGCTTGATGACGCGGTCGTAGGCGCCGTCCGGGAGTTGATGGTTCCAGTGGGGGCGGGAGCGGTAGGCGCGGCGACGGAAGGCGAAGTGGGGCCACTCCTCGATGGGGAGGATGCAGGCGGCGTGGGACCAGTACTCGAAGGCGTGGGGGTGCGCCGGAGTCGCGCCGGTGGACCCGGGCGTCCAGTAGGCCCGGTCGACCGTGGTGCGGCCTATGGCACCGAGGCGGGCGTACGGGATGAGCTCGTGGGAGCGGGCCAGGACGGAGATGGTGTCGAGTTGGACCGCGCCCAGGTGCCGCAGGACGCCGCGGACGCCGGACCTGCGGTCCGGGGCGCCGAGGAAACCCTGCGCCCGAAGGGCGATCCGGCGGGCCTCGTCTGCGGTGAGTTCTGTGGTGGGGCGCGGGAGGGAGGTCATGCTTCGCAGGGTAGGGGAGGGCACTGACATTGATGCTGATACTCAGGTTCCGTTGGTCGTGACTCGCGCACTGACTGACGCCTACTGGGCTGTCTTCCGGCTGTTTTGTCCGGCCGCCGGAAGGTAGGGCGCCGCCGACGGTAGCCCCAGGTCCGAGGGCAGCAAGGAGCCCATCCAGCAGTCGCGGCGGACTCCGTTGTTGGTGAGGGCGGAGCGGAGGGTGCCTTCCAGGGTGAAGCCGGTGGCCCGGGCCACGGCTCGGGAGGCGGTGTTGCCCACTTCGGCGCGCCATTCCAGGCGGTCGAGGGCGAGCGTGGTGAAGGACCAGTGGGCGGCGGCGCGGGTGGCCTCGGTGATGTAGCCGTTGCGGCGGTGTTCCTTGGTGGCCCAGAAGCCGATCTCGCCGGTGCCGAGGGACCTCATGGTGATACCGAGCATGCCCACCAGAACCCCGGACGGGAGGAAGAGGCCGAAAGTGAACATGGCGTCCTCGGCCCAGCCCTCGGGGACGGCCTGCTCGACGAAACCCTCCGCGTGCTCACGCAGGTACGGCGAGGGGATCGTGGTCCAGCGCTGGATGTCGGGGTCCTGGGCGGCCGCGTACACCGTGTCGGTGTCGCGCCGGTCCACGGTGCGCAGCAGGAGGCGCTCGGTGGTCAGGGTGACAGGGTCCATCGGGCGATTCTGGTCGGCGCAAGGTAAGGACGCCATCCAATTGCGGCTGTTCCGTGGAGGGCGGGCAGGAGGGTGAAAGGCTGGGGAGGCGTGGAGGAGGGGCGATGAAAGCGCGGGGGAGGCCGACGGAAGCGCGAGGAAGGGGCCCGCGAGGCGCGAGTGAGGCCCACGAGACGCGGGAGGCGCGGGAGACGCGAGGGCGGGCCACGAGTCGAGGAAGGCGCGGAGGCGGCCCACGGCCACGAGCAGGCGGTCACAATTCGTGCATTTCGTGGACGGAACGCGGCACCATCCGCATCGGCCGTCCGTTGTCCTGGTGGCGGTCGCTGACAGACCTCCCGGCACGGCGGGGTCCTCGCTTACGATGGCCGTTGCTCAAGCTGTGATTTAAAACTGCCAACTGTCATTGAAACCGACCGTCCCAGGCCCGACCGGCAAGGAGACAAACCCCCGTGTCCGTCCTCTCGAAGATCATGCGTGCAGGCGAAGGCAAGATCCTGCGCAAGCTGCACCGCATCGCGGACCAGGTCAACTCCATCGAAGAGGACTTCGTCGACCTCTCCGACGCCGAGCTGCGTGCCCTGACCGAGGAGTACAAGCAGCGGTACGCCGACGGCGAGACCCTCGACGACCTGCTTCCCGAGGCGTTCGCCACCGTCCGTGAGGGTGCCAAGCGCGCACTCGGTCAGCGCCACTACGACGTGCAGATCATGGGCGGCGCCGCCCTCCACCTCGGCTATGTTGCCGAGATGAAGACCGGTGAGGGCAAGACCCTCGTCGGCACGCTGCCCGCGTACCTGAACGCGCTGACGGGCAAGGGCGTCCACCTGATCACGGTCAACGACTACCTCGCCGAGCGTGACTCCGAGATGATGGGTCGCGTCCACAAGTTCCTGGGCCTGTCCGTCGGCTGCATCCTCGCCAACATGACGCCGGCCCAGCGCCGCGAGCAGTACCACTGCGACATCACCTACGGCACGAACAACGAGTTCGGCTTCGACTACCTCCGCGACAACATGGCGTGGTCCAAGGACGAGCTCGTCCAGCGCGGCCACAACTTCGCGATCGTCGACGAGGTCGACTCCATCCTCGTCGACGAGGCCCGTACGCCGCTGATCATCTCCGGCCCGGCAGACCAGGCCACCAAGTGGTACGGCGACTTCGCCAAGCTGGTCACCCGCCTGAAGAGGGGCGAGCCCGGCAACCAGCTCAAGGGCATCGAGGAGACCGGGGACTACGAGGTCGACGAGAAGAAGCGCACGGTCGCCATCCACGAGTCCGGCGTCTCCAAGGTGGAGGACTGGCTGGGCATCGACAACCTCTACGAGTCGGTGAACACGCCGCTGGTGGGCTACCTGAACAACGCCATCAAGGCCAAGGAGCTCTTCAAGAAGGACAAGGACTACGTCGTCATGGACGGCGAAGTCATGATCGTCGACGAGCACACCGGCCGTATCCTCGCCGGCCGCCGCTACAACGAGGGCATGCACCAGGCGATCGAGGCGAAGGAAGGGGTGGACATCAAGGACGAGAACCAGACGCTCGCCACGATCACCCTGCAGAACTTCTTCCGCCTCTACAAGCGCCACGACCACAACGGCAAGGAACAGCCCGGTCTGTCCGGCATGACCGGTACGGCGATGACCGAGGCCGCAGAGTTCCACCAGATCTACAAGCTCGGCGTCGTGCCGATCCCGACCAACCGGCCGATGGTCCGCAAGGACCAGTCCGACCTGATCTACCGCACCGAGGTCGCGAAGTTCGAGGCGGTCGTCGACGACATCGTCGAGAAGCACGAGAAGGGCCAGCCGATCCTCGTCGGTACGACGTCGGTCGAGAAGTCCGAGTACCTGTCGCAGCAACTGAGCAAGCGCGGCGTCCAGCACGAGGTGCTCAACGCCAAGCAGCACGACCGTGAGGCGACCATCGTCGCCCAGGCCGGCCGCAAGGGCGCCGTCACCGTCGCCACGAACATGGCCGGCCGTGGTACGGACATCAAGCTCGGCGGCAACCCCGACGACCTCGCCGAGGCGGAGCTGCGTCAGCGCGGTCTCGACCCCGAGGAGCACATCGAGGAGTGGGCCCACGCCCTGCCCGAGGCCCTCGCGAAGGCCGAGGAAGCGGTCAAGGCGGAGTTCGAGGAGGTCAAGGACCTCGGCGGGCTCTACGTCCTCGGTACCGAGCGGCACGAGTCCCGCCGGATCGACAACCAGCTGCGCGGTCGTTCCGGCCGTCAGGGCGACCCCGGCGAGTCCCGCTTCTACCTGTCGCTCGGCGACGACCTGATGCGGCTGTTCAAGGCCCAGATGGTCGAGCGTGTGATGTCCATGGCGAACGTGCCGGACGACGTGCCGATCGAGAACAAGATGGTCACGCGCGCGATCGCCTCCGCCCAGTCGCAGGTCGAGCAGCAGAACTTCGAGACCCGGAAGAACGTCCTCAAGTACGACGAGGTCCTCAACCGGCAGCGTGAGGTCATCTACGGCGAGCGTCGCCGCGTCCTGGAGGGCGAGGACCTCCAGGAGCAGATCCAGCACTTCATGGACGACACCATCGACGCCTACATCCAGGCCGAGACCGCCGAGGGTTTCGCCGAGGAGTGGGACCTCGACCGGCTGTGGGGCGCCTTCAAGCAGCTCTACCCGGTGAAGGTCACCGTCGAAGAGCTGGAGGAGGCCGCCGGGGACCGGGCCGGGCTGACCGCCGAGTTCATCGCCGAGTCCATCAAGGACGACATCACCGAGCAGTACCAGGCGCGAGAGGCGCAGCTCGGCTCCGAGATCATGCGTGAGCTGGAGCGCCGGGTCGTGCTGTCGGTCCTGGACCGCAAGTGGCGTGAGCACCTCTACGAGATGGACTACCTCCAGGAGGGCATCGGCCTGCGCGCGATGGCCCAGAAGGACCCGCTGGTCGAGTACCAGCGCGAGGGCTTCGACATGTTCCAGGCCATGATGGAGGGCATCAAGGAGGAGTCCGTCGGCTACCTGTTCAACCTGGAGGTCCAGGTCGAGCAGCAGGTCGAGGAGGTCCCGGTCGAGGACGCGAAGCCGTCTCTCGACAAGGGCGACGCGGTGCCGGCCCAGGCGGGTGCGTCCCGTCCGGAGATCCGCGCGAAGGGGCTGGAGGCCCCGCAGCGCCGCGACCGGCTCCACTTCTCCGCGCCGAGCGTCGACGGCGACGGCGGCATCGTCGAGGGCGACCTGCCGGAGGACGAGCCGATCCGTTCCGAGGCCGACGGCCTCACCCGCGCGGAGCGCCGCAAGCAGCAGGGGAAGACGAGCCGCCGCCGCAAGAAGTGAGGCCCGCTCGCTCCGCGAGGAGCGGGCACCTCTCACTTGCGGTGAGCGGATGGTGAGCAGCGGGTCGTGAGACTGCGGAAGGGCCGGGCATCTTCGGGTGTCCGGCCCTTCCGCGTGTCCGGGGGAGGGCGGCTGCAGGGGAGGCCGGCTGCTCAGTCGTCGTCCTGGTGGGGGAGCTTGGGGCCGCCCAGTTCCACGGCTGTGCAGCGCCAGCGGTGGTCGGGGCCGTGTTCCAGGCGGAAGGCCATGGCGCGGAGCTGGTCGCCGGCGGCGATGCGGGCGAAGACTTCCAGAGCGCCTGGGGCGGCGACGTAGTAGCCGATGTCGCGGACGACGGGGTGGGCGCCGTGGGTGGCGCGCAGGGGGCCTCGCTCGGCCAGCCAGGCCAGCTCGTCGTAGGCCCGGCCCGCGGTGTGGCGCAGCATGCTGTGCACCGGGCGTCGGCCGCTCAGTACGGCGAGGAGGAGGTCGGCGAAACGGTCCGTGGGGCGAGGTGGGGGAACGGGCCTGGTGAGGGGCGCGGGCGAGGAGGGCGTCGACGGGCGGCCGGCGCGCGGGGTCGTACGGGCCGGAGGCCGGCCGGGGCGGCGGGTGTCGTAGCGGACGGGAGGGCGGGTGCCGGGCCGGTGCTTGATCCTGGTCATGACCTTGTTCATCGGAGAGCCCCGTTCGTCGGTGAGGCGACCGGTGGGTACCGGTCGGTAACTTCGCGATGGGGATCTTGTACGAGGGGGGAGGGGGGTGCCGCAAGGAAGGACGGCGTCCGGCGAGGGTCACGGAATGTTCACCTATCAAGGTGATGGGCGGGTGGGTCGGGCCCGGTGGGACGGGGATGTGCCGGGTGAGGTGGAGGGCCTGGAGTGGACGCGTACGGGGGGTCGGGCGGGGGCTCGAAAGGGGACGCCCGGACGTATCCTGAAGGCCGTCCGGAGGCTGTGTGAGGCCTCGGGGGCGGGAGTGACCACGACTACGAAAGCGGCCTGCCATGCGCGTCTACGTCCCCCTGACTCTTCCCGGGCTCGCCGAGGCGTACAAGACGGGTGAGTTGGGGGAGGGGGCGTTCGTCGCGTACGCCGTCACGCCGGCCCTGCGGGAGTGGTACCTGTCCGACGACATCGAGGAGTTGGAGTACGCGGCGCTGAACCGGGCGGCGCTGGCGTCGTTGCGGTTGGTGGCCGTGGATCCGGGGGCTGCTCGGCGGCGGGTCGTCGTGGCCGTGGATGTGGCTGACCGGGACGCGGTCGCCGATCCCGACCGGGGGCTCGATCCGACGGCGCTCGGGGAGGTGCGGGTGGCCGGGCCGGTGCCGTTGGCGAAGGCTGCGGCTGTGCATGTCGACTCGGTGGAGGCGGAGGGGGAGGTCGGGGAGGCGGCGGACGCTCTCGGGGCGGCGGATCAGGGGGATGACGACGCTCAGTTCATCGTGGACGGAGCGGACGACCATGAGTTGCTGTGGTACGCGACGCAGGAGATTCCGAACCTGGTGGGGTTGGGGGGCTGAGCGAGGGCGGTCCGGCCGGGCGGGGTGACGCGGGTGCCCTGCGCTGCCGTCGGGCGGGGGCGGGTTTCGCTCACCGGCGCTCGCCGGGTGCCGCTGCGCCCACCCGTGCCACCCCAGCGGCACGACTGCCCGCGGCTAGGGCGCGACTGCCCGCGCTTGGCACAGCGACTGCCCGCGGCAAGTAGGACTGCCTGCGGCTAGGCACGACTGCCCGCAGCTACGCAGTTGGGCGAGGCTGCCCGCGGCTGGGCGAGGCCGTGCGGCCGTGGCTTGCGGCCTTGCGGGACTGGGTTGTCGGTGGGGAAGGGTACGTTCTCGGTATGGGGAAGAACGGAATCGGGGCGCACATCGTCTGGGACTGGAACGGGACGCTGTTCCATGACAACGAGGCGATCATCGGGGCGACGAACGCGGCGTTCGCGGAGCTGGGCATCGAGCCGATCACGCTGGAGCGGTACCGGGAGCTGTACTGCGTGCCCGTGCCGAAGTTCTACGAGCGGTTGATCGGGCGGCTGCCCACGGACGAGGAGTGGGAGGCCATGGATGTGGTCTTCCACCGGTACTACGCCGAGCACCGGGTCGCGTGCGGGTTGACCGAGGGTGTGCCGGCGCTGCTCACGGACTGGCTGTCGGCGGGGCGCAGCCAGTCGATCCTCAGCATGTATGTGCACGAGGAACTGGTTCCGCTGGTGCGCGGCTTCGGCATCGAGCCGCACTTCGTACGGGTCGACGGGCGGGTCGGACCGTCCGGGGGCAGCAAGACCGAGCACATGGTGCGGCACCTGCGCCGGCTCGTGGGCGTGGAGCCGTCGCGTACGGTCGTGATCGGGGACGCGGCCGATGACGCCGTCGCCGCCCGGCACGTCGGTGCGCGGGCCGTGTTGTACACCGGCGGGTCGCACAGCCGGGCCAGCCTGGAGGGTGTGGGCGTACCGGTCGTGGACACGCTGGAGGAGGCCGTGGCCGAGGCCCAGCGTCTCGCGGCGTAGCCGCCGCTCAGTGGCCGCTGCGCAGGCCACCGGCACTGCGGCGTCGGCGCGACGGCCGGGGCGCGCCCGGCGGCACGGTCCCTCTCGCCGGAGAGCTACTGGCCCACCTGCTGTCCTTCGCCGCCCCGACGTCCGCCACCGAGGCCGTTGACGGCTCGCGCACCCTCCCGTGGCAGGGTGCGCGCGCACCCTCCCACGGGAGCGACCTCGCCGAGGCCTGCGGCGCCGCCCCCTACGTCCCGGCACCTCAAAGGCACCCGCGTACTTACGTCACCGGCACCTTCGCTCGCAGTACCGTCAGGA
Source organism: Streptomyces sp. NPDC012510 (assembly GCF_042955065.1). Lineage (NCBI taxonomy): Bacteria > Bacillati > Actinomycetota > Actinomycetes > Kitasatosporales > Streptomycetaceae > Streptomyces > Streptomyces sp. NPDC012510. The sequence continues at coordinate 614,843 of NZ_JBIBEN010000002.1, read as the reverse complement.
ACTCCCTCATCCAGCGGGAGTGGTCCGGCCAGGCGCGGGCGGAGACCAGGGTGCCGTCGACGACCGCCTCGGCGTCGTGGAAGGTGGCGCCGGCGGCCTGCATGTCGAGTTCGAGGGCGGGGTACGCGGTGACGCTGCGGCCGTGGAGGGCGTCCACGGCCGCGGTGAGCAGGGGGCCGTGGCAGATCTGGGCGACCGGCTTGTCGGTGTCGAAGAAGGACTTGAGAATCTTGCGCAGCTCGGGATCGTTGCGCAGGTACTCGGGGGCCCGGCCGCCGGGGATGACGAGCGCGGCGTACTGACCGGGGTCGACCTCGGAGAAGGCCAGGTCGGCGGGCCAGGAGTAGCCGGGTTTCTCGGTATAGGTGTCGAAGCCGGGCTCGAAGTCATGGACGACGAAGCGGAGCTTCTTGCGGCTGGGGGCGGCGATGTGGACCTCGTATCCCTCCTCGCGAAGACGCTGGTAGGGGTACAGGACCTCCAGTGACTCCGCCGCGTCGCCGGTCACGATCAGGATCTTGGCCGTCATGGTGGGGCTCCCCTCGGCTGTGCGGCGAACGCGTCGGGCGCGGGCGCCGGGGCGCGGGGCCCGTGTCCTCCGCCTTCGTCGGCTGGGGGTGCGAGGCACCCTCAGGGCTTCACTCGTCAGGCTAGGCCTTCCCTGGCAACGTGCATCCGGGGTGAAGATCTGCCAAGAGGGCGTGCGGATTCGGGGTGTGGCGAATGCACGTATAGGCTCGGTTGCGCGGAGGTAAGCTCAAAAGTGCGCGATGGGCACTGTGCGGAACGTCAAAGTTCGACCCTCGGTTTTGTACACATACGGCTCATGACGGGCCCCCGGTCCGGAGGGATAGCCTTGTGGCGTGATCAGCGCGATAGTTCGCGGGGACGTCGTCGTCCCTGCCCCGCGCCCGGTGAGCACGGAAGACATCCGTGTCCGGGCGGCGGTCGCTGGTCCTCGCGGGCGGGCGGGAGCCACCAGGGCTCCCGGGACGCCGGGTACACCCACTGGTCGGGCGCCGCGGAGAGCAGTGTCACACCCTTGTCGGGTACCGAGAATGGCTGATTACCCCCCGCTCATCTCGCCCTGCGGCATAGCGTCGAAGCAGACCGGACACCCCGTGTCGTGGCGTTACGCCGAAGCGGAAGAGACCGTTTTTCCTTCTACGTCACGCAACGGCGCGCGACAGGAGCCAGAGGACAATGCAGACCAAGCTGGACGAAGCCAAGGCCGAGCTGCTCGAGAGGGCCGCCCGGGTAGCTGAGAACAGCCCGGTCGGGGGGTATCTACCGACTGGGACGACGAGCGAGAGTACGTCCGACGCCCCGGATCACGACACCGTGCTCGCGTTCCTCCAGCGCTACTACCTGCACACCGCCCCGGAGGACCTGAGCGACCGCGACCCGGTCGATGTCTTCGGAGCCGCCTACTCCCACTACCGGCTGGCCGAGAACCGCCCCCAGGGCACGGCCAATGTGCGGGTCCACACCCCGACGGTGGAGGAGAACGGCTGGACCTGCAGCCATTCCGTCGTCGAGGTCGTCACCGACGACATGCCCTTCCTCGTCGACTCCGTGACCAACGAGCTGTCACGGCAGGGCCGCGGGATCCACGTGGTCATCCACCCGCAGGTCGTCGTACGGCGCGACGTCACCGGCAAGCTGGTCGAGCTGGTCACCGAGCCCGCCGCCGTCGCCGCGGCGTCCGCCGCCGTGGCCGCGGGTGGGACGCTGCCGCACGACGCGCACATCGAGTCCTGGATCCATGTCGAGGTCGACCGCGAGACCGACCGGGCGGACCTGAAGCAGATCAACAACGATCTGCTGCGCGTCCTGTCCGACGTCCGCGAGGCCGTCGAGGACTGGGAGAAGATGCGTGACGCGGCGGTCCGGATCGCCGACGGGCTGCCCGCCGAGAACACCGCCGACGACCTGCGTGGAGTAGAGGTCGAGGAGGCACGCGAGCTGCTGCGCTGGCTCGCCGACGACCACTTCACCTTCCTCGGGTACCGCGAGTACGAGCTGCGCGAGGACGACTCGCTCACCGCTGTCGCCGGTACCGGGCTCGGCATCCTGCGCTCCGACCCGCACCACTCCGGGCGCGACCAGCATCCCGTCAGCTCCTCCTTCGAGCGGCTGCCCGCCGACGCCCGCGCCAAGGCCCGTGAGCACAACCTGCTCGTTCTCACCAAGGCCAACAGCCGCGCCACCGTCCACCGGCCGTCCTACCTGGACTACGTGGGCGTGAAGAAGTTCGACGCCGAGGGGAACGTGGTCGGTGAGCGGCGCTTCCTCGGCCTGTTCTCCTCGGCCGCCTACACCGAGTCCGTGCGCCGCGTCCCCGTCATCCGCCGCAAGGTCGACGAGGTCCTCCGGGGCGCCGGGTTCTCGCCCAACAGCCACGACGGGCGCGACCTGCTGCAGATCCTGGAGACCTACCCGCGCGACGAGCTGTTCCAGACCCCGGCCGACGAGCTGCGCTCCATCGTCACCTCCGTGCTCTACCTCCAGGAGCGCCGACGGCTGCGGCTCTACCTCCGCCAGGACGAGTACGGGCGCTACTACTCCGCCCTCGTCTACCTGCCGCGCGACCGCTACACCACCGGCGTACGCCTGCGGATCATCGACATCCTGAAGGAGGAACTCGGCGGCATCAGCGTCGACTTCACCGCCTGGAACACCGAGTCGATCCTCTCCCGGCTGCACTTCGTGGTCCGCGTCGAGCCGGGTACCGAACTGCCGCACCTCAGCGAGGCCGACAAGGACCGCCTCGAGGCCAAGCTGGTGGAGGCCGCCCGGTCCTGGTCGGACGGATTCGCCGAGGCGCTCAACGCCGAGGTCGGCGAGGAGCGCGCCGCCGAAATGCTGCGCAAGTACGCGGGCGCCATCCCCGAGGGGTACAAGGCCGACCACAACCCCCGCGCGGCCGTCGCGGACCTCGTCCGCCTCGAAGAGCTCGACCAGGACGAGGACTTCGAGCTCAGCCTGTACGAGCCGGTGGGCGCCGCCCCCGACGAGCGCCGGTTCAAGATCTACCGCAAGGGCGGCTCGGTCTCGCTCTCGGCGGTGCTGCCCGTCCTCAACCGCATCGGTGTCGAGGTCATCGACGAGCGGCCGTACGAGCTGCGCTGCTCGGACCGGACGACCGCCTGGATCTACGACTTCGGGCTGCGGATGCCGAGGCCCCAGGCCGGGAGCGTGGACTACGCCGGGGACGACGCCCGGGAGCGGGTGCAGGAGGCCTTCGCCGCCACCTGGACCGGGCAGGCCGAGAACGACGGCTTCAACGCGCTCGTGCTCAGCGCCGGCCTCACCTGGCGGCAGGCGATGGTGCTGCGGGCGTACGCGAAGTACCTGCGGCAGGCCGGCTCCACCTTCAGCCAGGACTACATGGAGGACACCCTCCGCAACAACGTCCACACCACCCGGTTGCTCGTGTCGCTGTTCGAGGCGCGGATGTCGCCCGAGCGACAGCGGGCGGGCCGGGAGATCGTCGACGCGCTCCTCGAAGAGGTCGACGCGGCGCTCGACCAGGTGGCGAGCCTCGACGAGGACCGCATCCTGCGGTCGTTCCTGACCGTTATCAAGGCGACGCTGCGCACCAACTTCTTCCAGGAGGCGGCCGGCGGCAAGCCGCACGACTACGTCTCCATGAAGTTCGACCCGCAGGCCATCCCCGACCTGCCGGCGCCGCGCCCGGCGTTCGAGATCTGGGTGTATTCGCCGCGGGTCGAGGGTGTGCACCTGCGGTTCGGGAAGGTCGCCCGAGGCGGTCTGCGCTGGTCCGACCGGCGGGAGGACTTCAGGACCGAGATCCTGGGCCTGGTCAAGGCGCAGATGGTCAAGAACACCGTCATCGTGCCCGTCGGCGCCAAGGGCGGCTTCGTGGCCAAGCAGCTGCCCGACCCATCGGTGGACCGCGACGCGTGGATGGCCGAGGGCATCCGCAGCTACAAGACCTTCATCTCCGCGCTGCTCGACATCACCGACAACATGGTCGCGGGCGAGGTCGTGCCGCCGGCCGACGTCGTACGGCACGACGAGGACGACACCTATCTCGTCGTCGCCGCCGACAAGGGCACCGCGACCTTCTCCGACATCGCCAACGAGGTCGCCGAGAGCTACAACTTCTGGCTCGGGGACGCCTTCGCCTCCGGCGGCAGCGCCGGCTACGACCACAAGGGCATGGGCATCACCGCGCGCGGCGCCTGGGAGTCCGTCAAGCGGCACTTCCGGGAACTGGGCGTCGACACGCAGACCCAGGACTTCACGGTGGTCGGCATCGGTGACATGTCCGGTGACGTGTTCGGCAACGGCATGCTGCTCAGCGAGCACATCCGGCTCGTCGCGGCCTTCGACCACCGGCACATCTTCATCGATCCCCACCCGGACGCGGCCACCTCCTACGCCGAGCGCCGCCGCGTCTTCGAGCTGCCCCGCTCGAGCTGGGCCGACTACGACACCGGTCTCATCTCGACCGGCGGCGGTGTCTTCCCGCGCACGGCCAAGGCGATCCCGATCAACAGCCACATCCGGGACGTCCTCGGTATCGAGGACAAGATCGCCAAGATGACCCCGGCCGACCTGATGAAGGCGATCCTCAAGGCGCCGGTCGACCTGCTGTGGAACGGCGGCATCGGTACGTATGTGAAAGCCTCGACCGAGTCGCACACCGACGTCGGGGACAAGGCCAACGACGCCATCCGCGTCGACGGACGGGACCTGCGGGTCCAGGTCGTCGGCGAGGGCGGCAACCTCGGCCTGACCCAGCTCGGCCGGATCGAGTTCGCGCAGAACGGCGGCCGGGTCAACACCGACGCCATCGACAACAGTGCCGGCGTGGACACCTCCGACCACGAGGTGAACATCAAGATCCTGCTCAACGGCCTGGTCACCGACGGGGACATGACCGTCAAGCAGCGCAACAAACTGCTTGCCGAGATGACCGACGAGGTCGGCCGCCTGGTCCTGCGCAACAACTACGCGCAGAACACGGCGATCGCCAACGCCCTCGCGCAGTCCAAGGACATGCTCCACGCCCAGCAGCGCTTCATGCGCCACCTGGTCCGTGAGGGCCACCTCGACCGGGCGCTCGAATTCCTGCCCACCGACCGGCAGATCCGCGAGCGCCTCAACACCGGGCACGGCCTCACCGGCCCCGAGACGGCCGTCCTCCTCGCCTACACGAAGATCACGGTCGCCGAGGAACTGCTGCACACCTCGCTGCCGGAAGACCCCTACCTGCGCAAGCTGCTGCACACGTACTTCCCGACCGCGCTGCGCGAGCAGTTCCGCGAGCACATCGACAGCCACCCGCTGAGCCGGGAGATCGTCACGACCCTGCTGGTCAACGACACGGTCAACACGGGCGGTACGAGCTTCCTGCACCGGCTGCGGGAGGAGACCGGGGCCTCCCTCGAGGAGATCGTCCGGGCGCAGACCGCGTCCCGCGCGATCTTCGGGTCGGCCGCGGTGTGGGACGGCGTCGAGGCACTGGACAACAAGGTCGCCGCGGACGTCCAGACCCGGATCCGGCTGCACTCCCGCCGCCTCGTCGAGCGCGGAACGCGCTGGCTGCTCAACAACCGTCCGCAGCCGCTGGAGCTCTCCGGAACCATCGCGTTCTTCTCCGAGGGCGTGCACCTGGTCTGGGGCGAGCTGCCCAAGCTGCTGCGCGGAGCCGACCTGGAGTGGTACCAGAAGATCTACGACGAGCTGACGGGCGCCGGAGTCCCGGAGGAGCTGGCCACCCGCGTCGCGGGCTTCTCCTCGGCCTTCCCCACGCTCGACATCGTGGCCGTCGCGGACCGGGTCGGCCGGACCCCGATGGAGGTCGCCGAGGTGTACTACGACCTCGCCGACCGGCTGCGCATCACCCAGCTCATGGACCGCATCATCGAGCTGCCGCGCGCCGACCGGTGGCAGTCCATGGCCCGCGCGGCGATCCGCGAGGACCTGTACGCGGCCCACGCCTCCCTCACCGCCGAGGTCCTCTCCGTCGGCAACGGCACCTCCACACCGGAGCAGCGCTTCAAGGTGTGGGAGCAGAAGAACGCGGCACTGCTGGGCCGGGCCCGTACGACGCTGGAGGAGATCCAGGGCTCCGACGCGTTCGACCTGGCCAACCTGTCGGTGGCCATGCGGACGATGCGGACGCTGCTGCGCTCGCACTCGTAGGAGTACGGCGAAGGGGGCGCCCCGAAGCCTTCGGGGCGCCCCCTTCCGTATGCGTTCGCCGGGACTACTCGGTGATCTCCCAGAGGGTCAGCTTGCCCTGGACCGTGGGGACTTCCCAGCTGTAGTCGCCCGGGGTCAGCGCGGTGATCTCGTACATGGCGAGGTTGCCGGACTTGGTGACCGTGCAGAGCCTGGTGCCCTTGTCGATCTCCGCCTGCTCGCCGAAGTAACCCGAGTCCAGGGTTGCGGGCAGGGCGTTCGTCCCTGTTCCTTCGGCACAGTCCTCGGGCGTGGCGCCGCTGCTCTTGCCTGTCGTGGTCTCGAAGTACCAGGAACCGTTGGCGACCTTCATGTCCCGCTGGGGGTCGGCCATCTCGCCCTTGATGTCGGCCTCCGGCTCGTCGAAGTCGACGTAGGTGTAGTCGGAGCCGGTGGGAGTGCGGAGGGTGAAGGCCTTGCCCTCGAAGACCTCCGAGTACTGGGCGTTCTCGGGGATGGTGGGCGGCGCGCTGGGGTCCGTCCCGTTCCCTGTCCCGCCCTGGCCACCGGAGTCGGTGTCGGTGTCGGTGTCGGTGCCGGCCTCGGTCGGGGACGGGCTCGGCGTGGAGGCGGCCTTGTCGCCGTTCTTGGCGTCGCTCTTTCCGCCGTTCTCGGAGCCGGTCGTCGTGGGCTTCTTGTCGTCCTCGCCCATCACCAACACCGCGGCGGCCGCGCCCGAGCCGGCCACGAGGACCAGGGCGAGTGTGACAAGGGCGGCCTTGAGGCCACGGCGGCTCTTCTTCGGGGCGGCCGGGGTCGGGGCGGGGGCCTGCGGGGTGAGGTTGTAGGTGCCGGCCGGGGGCGGGTAGCCGTAGCCGGTGGCCGGGCCCTGGGGCGCCGGGCCGAAGCCGGTCGCCGGGGCGGCGTGGGGCACGCCCTGGGTGGTGCCCTGGGCCGGGTCGTGGGGCGGTGGGACGGGAGCCGCCGGGGCGGTGGTCGGCGGGCTCGCCGGAGCGGTGGCCGGAGGGCCTGCGGGCATCTGGGGTGCCGTGGGCCGGGGAGGTGTCTGCGCGGTCTGTTCGCGGCGGGCGATCTCGGCGGTGAGCGGTTCCGGCAGCCAGCCGCCGAAGTCGCTGAGGCCTCGGCCCGCAGACTCCTGGCAGAGCGCGGCCAGTTCCTCGGTGCCGACGCGCTCGGCCGGGTCGGCGGTCAGACAGCGCTCCAGCAGGGGGCGCAGCCGATCGTCGTACCCGTCCAGTTTCGGGGGCCGCTGGGCGGTGTTGGCGATCTGCGCGGCCAGGGTGATGGCGCCGCCGTCGCCGTACGGGTGGCGTCCGGTGGCCGCGACGGCCGCGATCAGGCCGAGGGAGAAGACGTCGGTGGCCGGGGTGACCGTCTCGCCGAGGGCGTGCTCCGGCGACATGTACTGCGGGGTGCCGATCAGGCCGCCGGACTGGGTGAGCTGGGTGGCGTCGGCGGCGCGGGCGATGCCGAAGTCGATGACGTACGGGCCCTGGGAGCCGAGCAGGATGTTGCTGGGCTTGAGGTCGCGGTGGATGACGCCGGCCGCGTGGATGGAGGTCAGGGCGCGGGCCGCGCAGCCGACGAGCTGGAACACGGCGGCGGGCGGCAGCGGGCCGAACGCGACGAGGGCGTCGTGCAGGGAGATGCCGGCGATGAACGCCGAGGCCAGCCAGGGGAGTTCGCCGGTGGTGTCGTGGTCGACGACCGGGACGATGTGGTAGCCCTGCACGCGGCGGGCCGCCTGGACCTCCTGCTCGAAGCGGCGGCGGAAGTCGGCGTCCTGGCCGTACTCGCGGCGGATGACCTTCAGGGCGACCGGTTGGCCGCCTCGGGTGTGCGACAGGTAGACCGTGCCCATGCCGCCCTCGCCGATGCGGGCCTGCAGGTGGTAGCCGGCGGTCTCTCGTGGGTCCTGCGGTCCCAGAGGGCTCAGGATGTCGCCAGTGCTGGTGGTAATGGGAGCCTCCCCCGGTGCGGTGCCGAACTCCTCTGCCACGGCTGGGCACTTGGAGCGGTCCGAGCTTATACGGCACTTATGACGGTTGGGCCGATCGTTACGGTTCCGTGTGACTGTCGGGACAGGGTGCGGTACGGGGCGCGGGAGAGCTCGGGTGCGGCGGGCGCGGGCCGGTGGGGCTTCTCGCGCGGTTCCCCGCGCCCCTGAAGAAGCGGGGGCTGCGCCCCACGCTTCTTCACGGCCTGCTCATGGGTCCCGGCGGACTCTGCGGCGCCATTCCTCGTCCCGCACGGTGATCGGGGCCGTCGCCGGGAGTTGGCGGGCCGTCGGGGCTTCCGAGAAGCGTGGGGCCGGGGTCGTCGGGGCCTCTGTCAGGGAGAGTGACCGGAAGGCCGTCTCGATGATGGTCACCGACGTGGCGACCGGGGCCGGCAGCCAGGACGTGAAGTCGCGGACGTCCCGGCGGGCCGCTCCCGCGCAGTGTTCGGCGATGTCGGCGGCGGAGGGACGTGACGCAGGGTCGGCGGTGAGGCAGCGGCGGACGACGTCGAGGAGCGGGCGGTCGATGCCGTCCAGCGGAGGAGGGGCGACGTCGGTGGCGGCGATGCGCGTCGCGATGGCCAGGGGGTTGCCGCGACCGTACGGGTGACGTCCGGTGGCGGCGACGGCGGCGATCAGACCGAGCGCGAAGACGTCGGACGCGGAGGTCACCCGGCGGCCGAGGGCGTGCTCGGGGGACATGTAGCGCGGGGTGCCGATCAGGCGTCCGGCGGTGGTGAGGGTGGCCGCCCCGGCCGCCCTCGCGATGCCGAAGTCGAGCAGCCAGGGCCCGTCGGCGGCGAGCAACAGGTTGGCGGGCTTGACGTCGCGGTGGATCACCTCGGCGGTGTGCACGGCGTCCAGCGCGTACGCGGCACAGGCCAGGAGTTGCAGGACGGTGGGGACGGGGAGCGGGCCGTGGGTCTCCAGGGCCTGGTCCAGGGGCACTCCGGGGACGTAGTGGGTGGCGAGCCAGGGGCGCTCCGCGCCGGCGTCGTGGTCGACGATCGGCACCAGGTGGTAACCGGAGACCCGGCGCCCGGCGGCCACCTCGCGGGCGAACCGCTCACGGAAGGCGGGGCTGTCGGCGTACTCCGGACGGACCAGTTTCAGCGCGACCGGCTGACCGCCACGGCTGCGGGAGAGATAGACGGTGCCCATACCGCCCTCACCGATCCGGGCGTACAGCGGATACCCGGCGATCTCCCGTGGATCCACCCCCCGCAGCGGCTCAGGCACCACCCCGCGCATCGACCGCCCCCTCAAGCTCCCACTGCTCCCACTGCTCCCACTGCTCCGCGGAGCGTATCGCGGGGAACCGGCCACGGAGGAGGATGAGGCAACCCGTGCACCCCAGGGGGCATCTACCCGAGTGGCCCTCAACCGCACCACCGGCTATAGAGGGTAGAAGCAGTAATGAACGGGATGAATGGGGTGAGCGCGGACGTGGACCAGCGACCCGCGATATCCGTCGTCGTGATCGTCTACAACGACGAGGCCAGGCTGCCCACGGCCGTGCGCTCGGTGCTGGAGCAGACGCTGCGGAGCGTCGAGGTCGTGATCGTCGACGACCACAGCACGGACGGCTCGTACGAGGTGGCCGCCCGCCTCGCCGCCGAGCACCCGGGCCGCGTACGGGCGTACCGGCTCCCCGAGAACAGCGGCGGCTGCGGCGCGCCCCGCAACCACGGCATCCGCGAGACGCGGGGCGAGTACGTCCTCTTCCTCGACAGCGACGACGTCCTGGAGCGCAACGCCTGCCGGAACATGCTGGAGGCCGCCGAGGCCACCGGCGCCGACCTCGTCTCCGGCCTCTGCGTCCGCGTCCACGTCGACACGCGCACCCGGAAGGAGGTCAAGTGGTACCCGTGGCTGTACACCCGCACCCGCACCCTCGACTCCGTCTCCGAACTGCCCGACCTGCTGGTCTACGACACCCTGTCGACCAACAAGTGCTACCGCCGGGACTTCCTGGTCGAGGGCGGCCTGGAGTTCCCCGTCGGCATCCACTACGAGGACCTGTTCTTCTCCGCCCAGGCATACGCGGCCGCCCGCCGCATCACCCTGATCCCGAACCGGGTCTACGACTGGAACGTCGTCCAGAACTCGGGGAAGGCCGAGGCCTCGATCAGCAACCGGCGGGCCGAGATCGCCAACTTCGCACACCGCATGGAGATCCACCGGAGGGTGGACCGGCTCCTCGCCGACCAGGACATGCGGGAGCTGAAGTTCCACAAGGACGTCAAGTTCCTCAAGCACGACCTGGTGCTGCACCTGCGTGACCTGCCGTTTAGGGACGCCGCCTACCGCCAGGAGTTCGCCGAGCTGGCCCGCGCCTACCTGGCGTCGATCGACCCGGCCGCGTACGACGAGGTCGAGCCCATCCACGCCATCTGCGCCTACCTCCTGCGGATGAGCGACTGGGACAACCTGCTGCCGGCCGTGGACACGCTCACCAACCGGGACAAGGTCTCCGCGCCGCTCGTCGAACGCGACGGCCGGGTCTACTGGTGCGCCGAGCACCTGGACGCCCCCGGTGAGGAAGGGCGGTTCGCGCGACGGATCCTCGATGTCACCGAACTCGGCTACCACTCCCGCCCGATCGGCCGGTTGTTCCTGCGCAACGAGCTGACGGAGTACCGGCGGGAGAGCGACGGGCGCGGCATCCGCCTCGCCGGCCGCGTCACCAACCCCCTCGGAGTGATCCCGCCCACCGCCCGGCTCACCGCCGAGCTGGAGTTCTACGCACGCCGCCCCGGGGTCCGCTTCCAGACCTTCCGGGTCCCGGTGGTGTCCGTGCGGCACGACGGCCCGTACATGTCCTGGGAGGCCACGGCCGACATATCGAGCACCCTGCGCCCGCTCGGCATCGTGGACGCCGTCTGGGACGTACGCCTCCATCTGCGCGCCGACGGCGAGCGCACCACCAGCCGGCTCACCGTCGTCGAATCGGGCCTGGCCGCCGGTGAACTGCCCGTCCGCCCCCGCCTCACCCGGCTGGTCGCCGACCGCGTCGAGCCGCAGATCTCGGCCCGCGGCCACCTCGCCTTCCGGCTGGTCCCCGACAAGAAGGCCAACGTCCTCGTCACCCGCGGCCTGCGGGGCACCCCCGGCCGACTGGCCAAGAACGGTTACCGCAAGGCGAAGGCGCTGCGCAAGAAGGTCACGTCCGGAGACACCAAGATCCGTCTCTACCACGAGGTTTTCCAGCGCATGCCGATGCGCCGGCGCCTGGTGGTGTTCGAGAGCCACCTCGGCCGGCAGTACAGCGACAGCCCCCGGGCGATCTACGAGGAGATGCGCCGCCAGGGCCTCGACTTCGAGGCGGTGTGGTCGTACACGGGCCGTCCGGAGGGCTTTCCCGCCGACGCCACCCTCGTCCGCCGCTGGTCGCTGCCCTACCTGCGGGCGCTGGCCCGCGCCGAGTTCTGGATCGACAACCAGAGCTACCCGCTGAAGCTGACCAAGCGCCCCGGCACGACCTACCTGCAGACCTGGCACGGTTCCGCCCTGAAGCGCATGGGCTTCGACGAACCCAACTGGAAGCTCAAGAACCGCGCCGAGCAGGCCGAACAGCAGCGCACCCTCGACCGCTTCGACCACTTCCTGATCCGCTCCGAGCACGACGTCCGCACCCTGGCGAAGGCGTTCCGGCTGCGGGAGAAGACCCTGCTCAGGGTGGGCTACCCGCGCAACGACGCGCTCGTCCGGGCGAGAGGGCCCCGGTCGGCGACCGAACGCCAGTCGCTGGCCTCCGAGTTGGGCATCCCGGCGGACAAGAAGGTCCTGCTCTACGCCCCCACCTTCCGGCAGCACGGACAGCGCCGCTTCGCCCTCCCCTTCGACGTGGAGCGCTTCGCCGGGACCTTCGGCGACGAGTACGTCCTCCTCGTCCGCGCCCACTACCTCAACCACGTCGTCCTGCCCCCGTCGGTCCGTGGCCGGGTCATCGACGTGTCGGCCCACCACGACGTGACCCCCGTCCTCGCCCTCGCCGACGCGCTGATCACGGACTACTCGTCGGTGATGTTCGACTACGCGCTGCTGGACCGCCCGATGCTCTTCTTCACGTACGACTACGAGGAGTACGTGCACGAGGGCCGGGGCACCTACTTCGACCTGCTGGAACGGGCGCCGGGCCCCGTCGTGCGGACGGAGGAGGAGCTGTACGCCGCGCTGACGTCGATGCCGCTGGACGAGCAGACGATCAAGTACGCCGCCGCGCGGGAGCGGTTCACGGCCGACTTCGGCGAGTACGACAAGGGAACGGCGGCCCAGAGCGTCGTCGACCAGTTCTTCTCCGAGTGGAGGCACAAGTGACCGGGCGGGACGTCTTCCTGGTGTCCAACAGCGTGGACGAGATGGGCGGCGTGACCAGTTGGACCCATCATCTGGCCCGTCTCCTCGCCGAGCGCGGCCATCGCGTCCACGTCATCGGGATCACCACCCCCGAGGACCCGTACGACCTCGGCGAACTCCCGTACCCCACGACCCGCCTGTACGACGGCCAGCCCCCGGCGCCCGGCCGGGCACGGGACGCGAGCATGCGGGACAGGGCCATGGTGCTGACCGGCCTCTTCCGGGCCGCGCGCCCCGGGGCGGTCGTCATCGTGACCCAGGTGTGGGCGATGGAGTGGGTGAAGCTCGCCGACACCGCCGGTCTGACCGTCATCGGGATGAGCCACGAGTCCTTCGAGACCGCGCGGCGCTCCTCACGCTTCCAGCGGGTGCTCAGGCACTACCGGGACGTCGACCGCATGCTCGTCCTCACCCGTGAGGACGCCGACCTGTGGATCGGTGAGGGCCTCAACAACGCCTCGTACCTGCCCAACGCCGTCCCCTGGGTGCCGGACGAGCCCTCGCCGCGCACCGGTAAGGCCGTCATCAGCATCGGTCGGCTCAGCGACGAGAAGGGCGTCGACATGCTCCTCGACACCTGGGCCGAGGTGGCACCCCGCCACCCCGAATGGAGCCTCCTCGTCTACGGCTCAGGCGAGGACGAGGAACTCCTGCGCAAGCAGTGCACCGCCCTGGGCCTCGACGGCTCTGTGTCCTGGATGGGCCGCACCAACGACGTCCCGGGCGCCCTGCGCGGCGGTTCGGTCTTCGCCCTGTCCTCCCGGGGCGAGGGGTTCCCCCTCGCCCTGATGGAAGCCATGGCCATGGGCGTCCCCTGTGTCGCCTTCGACTGCGCGCCCGGCGTCCACGAGATCGTCCGCGACGGCGAGGACGGTCTGCTCGCGACCCCCGGCAACACGGGCGAACTGGCCCGCAAGCTGGACCTGTTGATGACCGACAAGGCCTTGCGCGACCGGATGGGCGACGCGGCGAGGGAGAACATACGCCGGTACGGGACGGACGAGATCGTGGACAGGTGGGAGCGCCTCTTCACCTTCCTGGAGAGGTAGCCCCCGCTTCCGGTGTCACTTCTTCCCGCCGGTGAACGCCTCGTACTCCTTCAGCACCTCGTCGGTCGGCCCGTCCAGGCGGAGTTCGCCGCGCTCCAGCCACAGCACACGGTCACAGGTGTCCCGGATCGACTTGTTGTTGTGGCTGACCAGGAACACCGTGCCCGCGTGCTTGCGCAGTTCGCGGATGCGGGCCTCGGACCGCTTCTGGAAGGAGCGGTCGCCGGTCGCCAGGGCCTCGTCGATGAGCAGGACGTCGTGGTCCTTGGCGGCGGCGATGGAGAACCTCAGCCGCGCCGCCATCCCGGAGGAGTACGTACGCATGGGCAGCGTGATGAAGTCCCCCTTCTCGTTGATGCCGGAGAAGTCGACGATCTCCTGGTACCGCTCCCTGACCTGCTCCCGCGACATCCCCATGGCGAGCCCGCCGAGGTGGACGTTCCGCTCGCCGGTGAGGTCGTTCATCAGCGCGGCGTTCACCCCGAGCAGGGACGGCTGACCATCGGTGTAGATACGGCCGTTCTCCACGGGCAGCAGCCCCGCTACGGCCTTGAGCAGCGTCGACTTGCCGGAGCCGTTCGTACCGATGAGCCCGATCGCCTCACCCCGGTACGCCGTGAACGACACGTTCCGCACGGCGTGCACCGTGCGCACACCGGCCGCCTTCTCGGCCTTCTTCCGCCGCAGGATCCGGTTGAGCGCGGCGGTCGCGGTGCCGCGCCCGGCACCGGTTCCGTTGACGCGGTAGACGATGTCGACGCCGTCGACGACGACGGTGGGGACGGTGGGGTCGGGCTCGGCGGCCCTCGCGCGAGCGTCCTCGGTGTGGGGGGCGATGATGGTGTCAGCCACGGCCGTACGTCTCCTCAGCCTTCCAGAAGTAGATGAACCCGCCGACGCCCGCGAGGAGCGCCCAGCCCGTGGCGATCGCCCAGACGTGCGGCGGCATATGGCTCCGGTCGAAGCTGTCGATCAGCGCGAACCGCATGAGGTCGATGTACACGGCGGCCGGGTTGCACTCCAGCAGCATGTGCACGAAGGCCGGCATGTCCCGGCCCGCGAGGATGTGGTCCATGCTGAACATCACGCCCGACGCGTACATCCAGGTACGCAGCACGAACGGCATGAGCTGCGCGATGTCGGGGGTCTTGGCGCCGATCCGCGCCATCACCATCGCGACCCCGGCGTTGAACACGAACTGGAGCGCGAGCGCCGGCACGATCAGCAGCCAGGACGCGGCGACCGGAACCCCGAACGCGAGCAGGATCACGACCAGCGCGGCCATGGAGAACAGCAACTGCTGGAGCTGCTGCAGACAGTACGACAGGGGCAGCGAGGCCCGGGGGAAGTGCAGGGCGCGGACGAGGCCGAGGCTGCCGGATATGGCCCGGGTGCCCGCCATGATCGAGCTCTGGGTGAAGGTCCACACGAACACGCCGGTCACGAGGAACGGGACGTAGTCCGGCACGCCCTTCTTGGTGCCCATCAGCAGGCCGAAGATGAGGTAGTAGACCGCCGCGTTGAGCAGCGGGTTCGCGATCTGCCAGACCTGGCCGAGCTTCGCCTGGCTGTACTGCGCGGTCAGCTTCGCCGTGGCGAAGGCGGTGATGAAGTGCCGCCGGGCCCACAGCTGCCGTACGTACGCGACGAGCGAGGGGCGGGCCCCGCTGACGCTCAGGCCGTACCGCGCGGCGAGCTGGGCCGGGGTCTCGGCGGCGGGCGTGGGGGCGGGGACGGCTGGGGAGGTGTCCGCCGTCGTGGTCGGCGGTGTGTGGAGGACCTGGCTCACATCCGCTGCTTTCGCTAGTGGGGGGCGTCCCGGGCGCGGCTCGGTGTGCGCTCGGCGCGAGCGGCGCCGTCTCACGCTTCCTTACGCCGCTCTCGTACCGCTCTTGTCGTGGTCTTACGTCGGGACGGGACCGTATCGTCGCAACGTGAGCGTATGACGATTCGACGTCGGAACGCAACCGTTTCGTCGTGACGCCCCTATGCTGTGGGGCATGACGAACGCCGACTCCTCCGCAGCGCAGCCGCCGCCACGGCCGCGCCGCCGGGCCCCCGCCGGGGCGGCGGTGCTCCGTGAGGACGTGACCGAGGCGATCCGGACGGCGGTCTTCGAGGAACTGGCGGCCGTCGGCTACGCCCGGATGTCCATCGAGGGCATCGCGCGCCGCGCGGGCGTCGGCAAGACGGCGGTGTACCGCCGCTGGCGCTCCAAGCTGCACCTGGTGCTGGACCTGGTGTCGGCGGTGGCGGTCCAGGGTCTGCCGGCGCCGGACACGGGCTCCCTGGAGGGCGACCTCCGGTTGTTGTACGAGGTCACGTCCCGCGCCCTGCGCCACCCTGTCGCCGGCCAGGTCATCCCCGACCTCCAGGCCGAGGCCGCCCGCAACCCCGAGATCGCCGAAGCCATGCGGAAGGCGCTCCGCGAGGGGCAGCAGGGCGTGGCCACCGGGATCGTCGCGGCGGCGGTCGCGCGCGGCGACATCGGGGAGGGTGTGGACGAGGACCTGGCCCTGGACGTGATGTTCGGGCCGCTGTACTGGCGCTCGGTGGTCGTACGGTCACCGAAGCTCCCCAAGGGCTACCTGAACGCCCTGACCCGGGCCACGGCGGCGGCGCTACGGGCGCTGTAGGACCGCCGGGCGGGCCCGGGGCGGCTCGGTCCGGGGCGGCGCGCAGGGTGAGGAGCTCCGGCGCGAGGATCTCGACCGTGCCGTTTCGGCCGTGCCGATCAGACCGTCCCGCCGGTGCCGGGACGAGCGGACGCCGAGGGCCACGGTGCGCCCGGTGCGGGAGGGGACACCGGTGGCGGGGCCGGTGGACGGTTCGGCGTGGGGAGTGTCGCGGCCGGGTTCGCCGGGGGGACCCGCAACTTCTCGGCCAGTTCGGTGAGCTCGGGGGCGCGCAGGACTCGGTCGCCGAATCCCGGAAGGGGTACGTGCAGGGGCTCCAGCCAGCGCGCCGGGATCGCGTCGGCGCCGTACACCGCCCCCGCGAGCCCACCGGTCACGGCGGCGACGGTGTCCGTGTCACCGCCGAGGTCGACTGCGGCGCGCACGGCGTCCTCGTACGAGTCGGTCGTGCGCACCGCCCAGACGGCGGAGCCGAGGCAGGGCCAGACCGCGCCGTTGAACTCGGTGGCGTCGTCCGGGTGCCAGTCGGGGGCGAGGACGACGGCGTACCGGTCGCGGTGTTCCGCCCGTACGGCGTCGAGTGTCGCGGGGAGGGCGGCCACCGGATCTCCGCCGCCCAGCGCGACCCGCACAAGCTCATGGAAGACGGCCGTCCCCTCCCACGCGGCCGGGTCCCCGTGCGTCAGCGCGGACAGCCGCCGGCCGGCGTCCATGCCGGCCTCCCGTCCGTACGACGCGAAGTGCACGGCCGAGGCGGCCGCCCGCATCAACGCGCCGTTCCCCGCCGCCCGTAGGTTCACCTGGAAGTGGACGGCGGCGGCGCGGTCCCAGGGCTCGCCGTTGGTGAGCACGTCCTCGGTCTGGATGCCGATGTCCTTGGGCTCGGAGGCGGCCCAGCGCTGGAACCGCCGGAAGACATCGGGCAGTTCGAGCCCGCCGTGCTCCACGAGCGACTCCCCGACGAGCACGGCCATCTGTGTGTCGTCGGTGGCCTCCCCCGGCTCCCAGCCACCGCCCCCGCACATCTCACCGCCGTGGCCAGGTTGCGGGAACCGCGCGGAGAACGCGCCCTCGGGGCCGAACTCGAAGGGGGCGCCGAGGGCATCACCGACAGCGGACCCGAGGACCGCGCCGAGGGCCCGCCAGGGGTCGACGGGCCCGGGCGTCTGTCGTGGGGGCGGAGGACCAAGCATCTCGGTTCCCTTTCACAGCCGGTGGGCAAGGGGAGCCAACGGTGTCATGGGCGGGTCTGTTCACCGTCTTCGTCCCACGCCGGTCCCACGAGCGGACGACGGCCGTCCTCGGCCATGATCCGTTTGGTCACCAGGGTGCCGTCGGGATGCCAGGCGCCTGGACCGCCGCCGCACCTACGGCCTGCTGCACCCGAACCTGCCCGACCGGGAGGCCCCCGCGCATGCTTCCTTCGCCGCGCGGTGGCATCGCTCTCCGTGCGCCTGCTACTCCTGCCGGAATCCCGGCGCGTACCAGGAACGGGTCTGCTCGCCGCTCTCGTCCCACTCGAGTTCTGCCAGTGGGCGATGTCCGTCCTCGGTCATGATCCGCTTTGCCGCGAGGACGCCGTTCGGATGCCACCTCCGGGATTCCCCGGCCGGAAACCCCCTGCGCATGTTTCCCTCCGCTCGCGGCGTTCCGTCCTCGAACCACTGCTGGACAGGGCCGTCCACGATTCCGTCCTGGTAGGTCTCCAGGCTGATGAGCGTGCTGCCCTGATATTCGACGACTTCACCGGTGAACAGCTCGCCCCGGTAGAAGAGGCGTTCTCCGTCGTCGATGTCCACCTCGGGATCGTCGATGTCGATGCGGGGAAGGGTCATCAGGGCATCCAGTTCTCGGGGCCAGGGGGGTCCTTGAGGTAGCGGCCGTGGCTGCTCGGTACCCCTTCCAACATATGGTTGCAGTTACCACAGAACGGCGCGCCTCGGGGGTAGAGCCCGGTCGTCTTGTCGGCCATGTAGGGGAATTGGACTGAGGCCCGCATCTCCGCCAGCGCTGCCGGGCCGTCCGGGAGGCCTGCCTCCGTACGGGCCCACAGGAGTTGATTCGCCGCCTTGACCTCGGCATGGCTGAGGATGTCGGCATGGTGGGGCGGGTTGTCGACGATCTCGTCGTAGCGCGCCCGCAGCGTGGGGTGCAGTTCAGCGAGAGGGATCGACAGAGCCGGCTTGGGCCCGTTGATGCCTTCGACGACATGCCCGGTGCGGAGGTCCATCACGGCACCGACGCACGCCCCGGTCTGTGCCCGGGGCCAGGTCTTGGCGTCCCTTGCCTGGAGATAGGCGTCGGCGCGGTCACGGGAGAGATCGTCCAGGTAGTCGGCGACCGGGCGGCCGTTCACGTCGCTGATGAGGTCGCCGGATCGGGTCACCTCGCTGTCGTCCAGCGTGGCGAGGAGCTTCTCGCCCGCACCGGGCGGCGGCACCACGCCGTCGCCGCCCGGCAGATCGGTGATGTGGTCGACGGGCGGTGAGGCCGGGGGTTCCGGTGGGTGGTTTCCGCCGGAGTGCGGGTGCGTTCCCGTGGTGTCGCCGCCCTGGCCCGAAGGAGCGTCGCCGCCGTGATGACCCGGGGGAGTCTCGCCACGCCCGCTCGCGGGGGTCTCGTGGTGACCGCCGCTCGCTGTCTCGCCGTGTCCCTGCCCACCACCGGTCGGCCCGTCGCCGCCACGGGACCCGCCGGCACCGGTCGGCGTCTCATGACTCCCGGCCGGCCCTCGGCCAAGGTCGTCGACCCGCCCGGTCGGCCCCGTGTCCGCACGCCCGCCAGGCAGGCCGTCTTCCCCGACCCGGCCCACGGCCCCCGTGCCGTCGCCGGTTTTCGCCCCGGCCCCCACCAACTCGGGCTGCGGTCGGGAGACATCGGCACCGCGCTCGGCGGTGGTCCCCTCGTGCCTGATGCCGTCCAGGGACTCCCGTACCGTGCCGTCGGCGTTGTGCATCACCAACGTCTTGGTGTCGAGGTAGACGACCTCGCCCTTCGGGGTCTCCATACGGACGCTGTTCTCGGGGGTCAGGCCGGACGGCAGGTCGTCCGTGATGTTCGGCGCGTCGGCGATCCGGTACGTGCCCTCGCCGAGCCGGATGTGGGTGCCGTCGGTGATGCCGCGCAGGCTCGCCATCACGTCGCCGATCTTCACGGCCGTGGCGCCGACGCCCTTGGTGATGTACGTCATCGGGTCGACGATCCTGCCGGCCTTGCCCGCGAAGGAGATGGCCTTCGCGATCGCGCCCGCCTTGCCGGCGCCGGCCACCGCCCCGCCCGCACCGCCCGTGAACACCGTGGTCAGGACGTTGAAGGTCACGGCCCCGGCCGCGCGGGAGGGGTTCTTGCCCCACTCGTCGTAGGCGATGAGGGCCTTGCCGGTCTCCACCACCGCCGTACGGGAGTCACGCAGCCAGGACGGAAGTTTGTCGGCCGGAGTCAGCCAGTACGCGGCGCCCAACGGTGTGGCCGTGATGACGATGCCGGTGAGGAGCTTGCCGAGGCCGGTCCAGGCCTGGCCCGCCGCGTCCCAGCCGTTGAGGCCGACCAGGGTGCCGAGCCCCTTGAGCGTGCCCCACACGCCGTCGACGACGAAGCCGACCGCGAAGTCCCAGACGTGCTCGTGGATGTAGTACCAGGGATTGGACTCCTCGACGGGGTCGCCCCACGGCAGACCACCGGCGTTGTTCAGGTCCTCGCCCCGGTAGCCGTACATGTTCTCTTTGTTCGAGCCGTCGTTGACGACCAGCGCCTCGCCGCCGACCAGCGCGACGATCTTGTTGTAGCAGTCGCGTTCGGCGGCCTGGAAGGCGGCGTACGCGGCGTTGATGTCCGAGCGGCGGTTGTTGTTCTCCTCGACGAGGTCGCCGTCGGCACGCCACTCGTCGTCACCGGCGATCCTGTTGCGGAAGGCGATCGCGTCCTGGCGGAGCTGGTCGAACCTCTGCTTGAGCGGGCCGACGGCCGCGGCGTACGTGTCCAGGGCCGAGGCGACGGTCTCCAACTCGGTGGCGAACTCGTCGCCCTTGGCCGCCACCGGCGCGGTCGTCGCGAACAACTGCTCGGCCTCGGGCGCCTTGTAGTACGCGGAGAGGCCGCCGAAGCGGGTGTGGACCGCCGAGCCCGAGTCCTTCAGGGAGGTGCCGGCCGACCGTACGCCCGCGATGTGCTGGTCGAGCAGTTCCAGGTTGCCGGTGAACTCGGGGACCTCTTCGGGGATGACGGGGATGTCGTCGCTCACTTCGGCCCCTGCCCGCCGTTGCCGTCGACGCCCGGCGGTGGGGGCACGACCGTCGCCTTGAGGGCGTTCGCCTGGTGATCGGCGGCCATGTCCAGGTCGCCGGTGACATAGGCGTTGGTGGCCTTGGCCGCGCCCTGCACGGAGTCGATGGTCCGCTGCGCCATGTAGGCCAGCTTCTTCTGCCGCTCCTCCAGGTACTTGCTCAGCGCCGCCGCCACGGGGCCGACCGGCACGCGGGGGGTGCCCGCGGCCACCGGCCCGATCATGGGGCCGCTGAACTGCCCGCCCGGCACGGCCGTACCGGCCGACTCGGCGGCGCTCGCCATGTTCACCACCAGCGAGTTGGCGGCCTTCTCCAGACCGCCCGCCGCCTCACCGGTCGAGTTCAGCGTGGTCTGTACATGGATCGGATCGATGTCCCAAGCCGGCATCGTCGCTACCCCCGTAACGCCCTGTCGGACACGTCGTACGTCGCTTGCTCGTCGTTCTGGCCGTTCGCCCTTCCCTCAGTACACACGCGCAACGGGCACCGAACAGTTCCCGCCCGGCGAGCGGGACTTCACGGCCGTCGCACGCGGCCACGCTCAACCGTGCGTACCGCAAGGACCGTTACGTTGGTACCAAAGCGGCCGTCACGGGCGCAACGTGGATCCGGTCACGCGCTCACCGCACCGGATGGCGCAGGGTCCAGCCCGCCCACGCCGACGAGATCATGTCCTCGACGCCGTACCGCGCCTTCCAGCCCAGCTCGGCGGCGATCCGGTCCGCCGAGGCGACGACGCGCGCCGGGTCGCCGGGTCGGCGGTCGACGACCACGGGAGGCAGGTCGTGGCCGGTGACGGAGGTGATCCGGGCGATCATCTCGCGCACCGAGACACCGTCCCCGCGACCGATGTTGAGGGTGAGGTCCGTGCCCGGAGCCTCGCGCAGCCGCCGCGCGGTGGCGACATGGGCCTCCGCCAGGTCGACGACATGGATGTAGTCCCGGACGCACGTCCCGTCGGGGGTCGGGTAGTCGGCGCCGAAGATGTGCGGCGGGGCACCCTCGGAGAGCTTCTCGAAGACCATCGGGACGAGGTTGAAGACGCCGGTGTCGGCCAGCTCGGGGGCGGCCGCCCCGGCCACGTTGAAGTAGCGCAGGGAGGCCGTCGACATCCCGGTCGCCCGGCCCGTGGCACGCACCAGCCACTCGCCGGCCAGCTTGGTCTCGCCGTACGGGCTCATCGGCAGGCACGGCGTCCGTTCGGTGACGAGGTCACCGTCTCGCGCGGCGGAGGGCATGCCGTACACGGCGGCCGAGGACGAGAAGACGAAGGACGCCACCCCGGCGTCCGTGACCGCCGACAGCAGGGTGCGCAGACCCTCGACGTTCTCCCGGTAGTAGTGCAGCGGACGTTCGACGGACTCGCCGACCTGCTTCTTCGCCGCCAGGTGGACGACTCCGGTGATGCGGTGGTCCCGGAACACCCGGGCCAGCGCTTCCCCGTCGAGGGTGGAGCCGATCTCCAACGGCACACCCTCGGGCACCCGTTCGGCGATTCCCGTGGACAGGTCGTCGTAGACGACGGCCTCTTCGCCCGCGTCGAGCATCGCGCGCACCACATGCGCCCCGATGTATCCGGCGCCACCGGTGATCAGCCAGGTCATGGACGATCGTCCCCTCGTAGTCGTGTGTGGTCGTGTCGACGAAGCGGATGACATCAGGTCGGTCCTCAGTGAAGCAGGCGTTTGAGACGTCGGCGTACGACTTCGGTCAATCCTCGCCAACCGGGCGCGAGTCGCACGGCGAGCGCCCCGGCGTGGGTCGCGTACGGCTGTACGAGGAGCACTCCGTGGCGTGTGCTCGGCAGCGCGCTCCGGCGCAGCAGTCCGGCGCCCGCGAGGGCGTGCGCGGAGGTCTCACGGGGGGAGCCGTTCTCGAACCGCAGGCGCAGTCGCAGGTCCCAGGTGCCGCTGCCCAAGGCCCCAAGGTCCAGCGGGACGTCGGCCGTCCAGCTCTCGCGGTCCGGCTGCGCCGCGAGGGGTGCCGCGGCGCCGAACCCCACGCGCCCGGTCTCGCGTTCCGTGAACTCCACCGTCACCGACTCCGGTCCCGCGTCCGCCATCCGCCCGTACAGCTCGTGCAGGCGTAGCCGGAGGACCGTCCCCCGCGCGCGTGGCCGCAGTTCGGCGTCGACGGCGGCCGGCAGCAGATGCACGGGGCGGACGAGGAGGTGGTCCAGTTCCACCTCGGGCAGATCGGCGGACCAGACGGGCGAGCCGTCGCCCGCGCGGGCGTAGGGCGGGGTCAGCCGGGCCGGGCGTGCCGCGATCTCCTTGAGGCGGCCCAGGTCGCGGGGCTCCTCGGAGGCGAGGATCACCCGGGCGACGACCCGGCCGGGTGCGGGCGCCGGTGTGAAGTCGCCCTCGTCGAAGCCGGCCAGGTACTCGCGCGTCAGGGCCCACCAGTCGCGCCGGTAGTCCGCGCCGCGCAGATCCAGCTCGCGCGCGTACATCCGCAGGGAGTGGTCGAGGAAGCGCGTCCGCGTCGCCCGTGCCAGCCGTTTCTCGCCGGCGCCCAGCAGGATGTCGTACGAGAGCCGGTCGGCCTCGATGCGGGCCCGCCAGTTGGCGATGTCGGAGCGGTCGAGGGAGATGGACAGCCGGGCCGCCGACCGGCGCACGTGCCAGATGTACACCGGGTCCGGGACGAAAGCGACGCGCGGCACGGCGGCCAGCAGGCGCGCGGCGAACACGAAGTCCTCGTACGGGAAGCGGCCCTCGGGGAAGCGGATGGCGTGCTCGCGCAGGAAGGCCGTGCGGTAGAGCTTGTTGACGCAGAGGGTGTCGTGCACCAGGCGCACGTGCCGGGACGGGTCCGCCACCAGCGTGCGCCGGGCGTACAGCTCGGGCTGCCAGGGGGTCTCCCGGCCGGACGGCAACTCCTTGCGCACGCACAGCCCCGCCGCGACCGGTGCGTCATGCTCCTGGGCAGCGCCCAGCAGCGCGGCCGCGGCGCCCGGCGGCAGCACATCGTCGCTGTCCAGGAACATCAGGTACGGCGAGGCCGCGGCGTCCAGTCCGTCGTTGCGCGGGGTGCCGCAGCCGCCGCTGTTGGTCGCGCGTCGGATCACCCTCAGGCGCGGTTCCTCCCGTGCCATCCGTTCCAGCAGTTCTCCGCTGCCGTCCGTCGAACAGTCGTCGACCGCGATCACCTCACCGACGGCCGGCCCCTGGGCGAGCGCCGAACGCACGGCTTCCGCCACATGGGCGGCGTCGTCGTACCCGATGACGACGACGGAGACCTGCGCCTGCTGAAGAGCCATGGTTGCCCCGCACCTATGAGAGGTATGTGTGCAATATTCCCTTAAGAGGGACTTCGCGGCCCCGTGGGGAAGATGGCGTGGGGGAGGTCGGGGTTCCGTTTGGCGTCGCCGGATTCCGTCGGGCCGCTCGGGCGGCTCGCGTGAGCCCCGGGACGGCCCGGGTCGTTCGGGTCGGAGTGCCCCGAGGTGCCCCGCCACAACCGTGTGAAGGACAGGCCCGCCGCGACCGCCAGGAGTCCGTTGCGCGCGACCATCAGCAGGCAGCCCTTCCAGGTGGAGGCGGCGACCTCGTCGTACATGACGGGGTAGACGAGGGTGGTGAGCGCCGTCGCCGCGACGAGCAGCGCGGCCACCGGGCGCTGGGTGGTGTGCCGCGAGGTCAGACACACGGCGGCCAGGCCGACGAGCCACACCAGGTACTGGGGGCTGATGACCCGGCTGGTCACCGTGAACAGCAGGACGGCGGTCAGGGCAGCGTCGTACGGGGTCGCCGGTGACCAGCGGCGGGCCCGCACCCGCCACAGCAGCAGCGCGCCCAGCGCTAGTGCGGTGAGCGCGAGGGAGGCGGCGGCCACGGAGGAGACGTACGGGCCGAGGAACTCCAGCGAGCCGTAGCGGTGGCGTACCGTGCCCGGCCAGCCGGCCCGGCGTGCGAGGCCCAGGACCGTGCCGCCGAACGACTCGATCTGCACGCCCCGGCCGCCCTGCTGGCGCAGGAAGTCGAACGGGTCCCTGAACAGCGCGGCGAGCGCGGCCAGCAGCACGCCGGCCGTGACCGCGGCCGCCGTGCAGGCCTCCCGTGTGGTGCGGCCCCTCGGTGTGCCGATCAGGGTGAGCGCCGGCCACACCTTCACCAGCGCGCCGACGGCCGCGAACGCGCCGCACGCGCGCGTGGAACGCGACAACGTCAGCAGGGCGATGACGGCGCAGGCGGTGGCCTGCACGTCGTAGCGCACGAGGGGGAGGAAGAGGAGCAGTGGCAGTGCTCCGGTCCACAGGGCCGCCCCGCGCAGACTGCGGCCGGGGCGTACGCCCGCGCGCGCGAGGGCGATCGTGACGACCGCGTCCGTGGCGAGGGTGAGGACCACGAAAGCCTGGAAGTACGTCAGTCCCGGCAGCAGGCCGGGGGAGAGGAGCACCGGGCCCGCGCCGGGCGGGTACTGCCAGAGCCGGTCGCCCGACGGATACGTACCGGTCGCGAGGGCGCCGTACCAGCGGGCGTACAGCTCATGCACCTCGCGCGCGACACCACCCTCGCCCAGGGGGCCGAGGTGGTTGTGCGCGAGCAGCCACAGCATCAGGGCGCGGGTGGCGAGCCAACCCAAGGTGAGAGGTCTCATCAGGGCGGATCGTAAAGTATGGAAAGCCGCATATGTGGCAATATGCCGCCGGGGCGCGCCGCCCACCTCCGCCGAGCCGGGGGTGCCGCCCCGCCGGCCGCGGCTGCCGCCTGCGGGTCCGGTGCCGCCGCCGGCCGCCCGTCGGCCCGGCATCGGCCCGGGTCGGGCCGTGTCTACTCGGCCGCACTCTCCAGAGCCGCCTCGTCCAGGGCGGTCGTCAGGCGGTCCAGGCGGTCGCGCAGGTCGCGGATCTCGTCGATGTCGAAGGCGGTGGCGGAGACGATGCGGCGCGGGACGGCCAGGGCGCGTTCGCGCAGGGCGGTGCCCTCGTCGGTCGGGCGCACGACCACCGACCGCTCGTCGTGGGCGCTGCGTTCACGACGTACGAGACCGGCCGCCTCCAGCCGCTTCAGCAGCGGCGACAGTGTCCCGGAGTCGAGCCGCAGATGCTCGCCCAGTTTCTTCACGGGCAGCTCGCCCCGCTCCCACAGCACCAGCATCACCAGGTACTGCGGATAGGTGATCCCCAGGTCCTTCAGGACGACGCGGTAGACGCTGTTGAAGGCGCGCGAGGCGGCGTGCAGGGAGAAGCAGATCTGCCGGTCGAGACGGAGGAAGTCCTCCTCGCGGACCTGCTCGGAGGCCTGGTTGGAGATCTGGTTGGAGATCTGGTTGGAGATCTGCCCGGAGACCTCCTGGGGGTTCCCCTCGGATGAGGTGGCGGCGCTCGTGGTCATGGCTCCAGCGTACCTCGCGCCCGCCATTTAGTTGTAGGCAATTGAATTGTGTGCTCTAATTATCCCGTGAACGGCGGCCGGACCGGGCCGCCGGACGTGACATGACCTGTGAAAGGGATGGTTCTCCCATGGACGCGCTCTACACCGCTGTCGCCACCGCCACCCACGGCCGCGATGGTCGCGCCGTCACCAACGACGGCAAGCTCGACCTCGACCTGGCCCTCCCGGTGGAGCTCGGAGGCAACGGTCAGGGCACCAACCCGGAGCAGCTCTTCGCCGCCGGCTACGCCGCCTGTTTCGCCAGCGCCCTCGGCCTCGTCGGCCGCGCCGCCAAGGTCGACGTCAGCGACGCCGCGGTGACCGCCGAGGTCGGCATAGGTAAGGAGGGTGAGGGCTTCGCCCTCAAGGCCACCCTCCGCGTCGAGCTCCCCGACTCCGTCGACGAGGCCACCGGCCGCAAGCTCGTCGAGCAGGCCCACCAGGTCTGCCCCTACTCCAACGCCACCCGCGGCAACATGCCGGTCGAGCTGGTCGTCGAGTAGTCACCCGACCGGGAAGGCCTCCGGTCACCCGACCGGGGAAGGCCTCGCGACCGGGGAAGGCCTCGCGACCGGGGAAGGCCTCGCGGATCGCTCCGGACCACCCCTCACGGGGCGATCCGCGCCAGCACCTCCCCCGTCCGACGGCTCCAGTCCACCACCACCGCCTCCTCGGGCACCTTCCGCCAGCGGGTCAGCAACAGCCACTTGACCCCGTAGCGCCGTGCGACCAACCCCCGCCGGGCCCGAGTCGACGCGGGGTCGAGATACGCCCGCACATCCGCGTACCGCCGCACCCGCTCCCCCTCGTCCAGCGCAGGGTCGGGCCACGTCGGCGCCGCCATGTTCACCCCGTACCCGGCGATGGCGTGCCCCGCGAAGTACCCGTCGGTGATCAGCACGTCCCCCGCCCGTACGTGCCGCGCCACCCACCCGTACGAAGGCCAGCGCGGCGGTTGGTCGAAGCCGACCGGATCCACCGCCCGCGGTACGACCGCCCCGGCCTGCACGGTCAGAAAGCCCACGCAGACCCCGGCGGCGGCGGCCCCGCCCAGTAGCCGCCGCGCCCACCCCCACGGGCGGGGCGCCGCCAGCTCCACCGCCAGGGCGAACTGCGCCGGGACCGCCGCGAGTCCGAGCGCCCGCCCGTACGTGTGGTGCCCGCTGACCCAGCCGTACGCCACCACCAGGCACTCCGCCGTGAACATCAGCACCAGCGGGTCCCTCGGCGAGCGGCGCCCCCGCGCCCACAGTGCCGGCAGCCCCAGCAGCGCCAGCCAGAGATGCCCGGCCATGTTCGCGTACAGGCCCCGGTGCATGGCGTCCACGCCCGAGTTCCCGGCCAGCGACAGGATGTCGTAGTACGGCCAGGACACCGCGACCGCCGACGCCACCCCGCAGGCCAGGGCCCACCGGCCCACCGCCAGGCCCCGCCGGTCCCGCTGGAGGGCCACCACGATCGCCAGGGCCCCGGCCGCCGCGCCCACCGCCGTGATCGGATGCACCAGGACGATCAGCCCGTACGACGCGCCGATCCCCGCGTACGCCCAGACGCTGCCGAGGCCACTCGGCCCCACATAGCGCACGCCCCGCGCCGACCCGCCGCCGCGCGCGCGTGCCGCCGTCCACGCCCACGTCCAGAACGTCAGCCCGGTGGCGAACGCCGACGGGTAGCCGAGGTTCGTGGTCATCGACATCAGGCCGAGGTAGCCGCTCCAAAGGATCCGCTCGGTGCCCCACAGCAGCGTCATGAACAGCGGCGCGAGGACCGGCGCCCAGGGCCGGGGCGTCAGCACGCGCACGAAGCGGCCGATCCCGGTGAGCAGCACCAGCAGGTTCACCGGCCCGGCGAGCTTCACCAGTGACCATCCGCTCAGCCCGGTCAGCCGCGCGAGAGCACCCTGCGCCACGGCGTACGGGGAGTAGTACGGGCTGCCCGCGCCCGGCAGGTCGGCGGTCGGGTGGGCCGGATGCAGCAGGTTCCAGCGGAGGCGTTCGACGACCGCGGCGTGCTGGCCGGCGTCGCAGCACAGCGGCACCCGCCAGTACGCCAGCGTCATCACCAGCCAGAACAGCCCGCCCATCACGACATACGGAGTGGGCCGCCGGGTCAGCCAGGTGCGGCCGCCGCGCAGCGCGGTGGCGCCGAGGGCGAGGCGGTGGCGGAGCCGGACGCGGGTGCCGGCGCCCGAGGGACCGGGGCCGGAATGTTGACCGGTCTGGGCACTATGGGGCATTTGCCGTGTATTCCCGTGCGGGTCAACGGCTTAGCCGGTGGTCACCACATCGAGTGAGGTGCGGGGAGCGGTGATCCGTTCCAGCAGGAGCGGCAGGCCCAGCACCGGCAGCAGCCACGCCACCACGATCAGCCGGTCGCCCCAGATGCCGATGTCCGGGTGCCCGGCCTGGTTGAGGAACCCGGTGGCCGCGCCCGCGAGCACGAACCACCCGAACACCGGACGCTGCCGCAGCGCGCCCCACGCACCCGCCCCCAGCACGGCCGGGAACAGCGGCTGTGTGAGCTGCCGGCGCACCCACTCCACCCAGAAGTTGAACTCCAGATGCAGGAACTCCGGCCAGGGCCGTTCCCGGTCGGGCCGGGTGAAGTGAGCGGTGAGCAGGTCCTGGAGGCTCTCCGACGACGTCGGGTAGTGCAGCAGCCAGGCGAGCGCCGGCGTGCCCACCACCGCGCCCGCCGACACCGCCCCGACCGCCCGCACCCACCGCTCGACCCGCCCGAGTACCGTGCGCCCGCCGCGCCCTGGTCCCCCGTCAGGCCCGCCGGGCCCCTCGCGCCGTACGCGCCGCAAACCCACCACCGCGCACGCCCCGGCCAGACACGCCCCCAGGAACAGGGCCTGGGAGTGCTTCACCGTGAACAGCGCCAGCAGGGAACC
Organism: Streptomyces sp. NPDC012510; assembly: GCF_042955065.1. NCBI lineage: Bacteria > Bacillati > Actinomycetota > Actinomycetes > Kitasatosporales > Streptomycetaceae > Streptomyces > Streptomyces sp. NPDC012510. Next base: position 586,066 of record NZ_JBIBEN010000002.1, on the reverse strand, counting down.
GCCGGTCAGCAGGGTCCCCGCCCGCACTCGCCCCTCCTGCGCCAGCGCGCACCCCCACAGCGCCGCCAGCGTCAGGGCCAGCAGCAACCCCTCGGTCATGGGCCGCATCGCGGTCGTGCCGCAGGGGAGCACGTGGAAGAGCACCTGGCCGGTGAGGGCCACCGGGACCGGGGCGTGGACGGCGCGCAGGACGAGGAAGGCGAGGACGCCGCCGGCCGCCGCGATCAGCACACTCGCCAGCCACACGCCCCAGGTGACCCCGAACACCGCGACGAACGGCGTCAGCAGCACCGGATACCCGGGCCGCGTCTCGAAGATCCGCTGGAACCGCTGCGACGCGAACGGCGCGATGTGCCCGCCCGTCTGCCCGGCCGCCAGCCGCCGGTCCACCGTCCGCCCCAGCTCCCGGCGGCACTCCCGGGCGACCTTCCCCGCCGGGCTCGGCCCGTGGAAGCGCAGCACGTCCACGCTCTGGTTCCGCGCGGCGGTGTGCGCCCGGCTCTCGCAGTAGTGGTCGATGGTCCCGGCCGCCGACTCCCGGATCCCGGCACCCCCCAGACTGAGAGCGTACGAGAGGTAGTTCTTGGTGTCGGGGGTCGCGCGCCCGGTGACACTCGCGAACTGGAGCAGCGCGAAACCCGCGGCGAGCAACAGCACCCACGCCCGCGCACGCGTCGCGCACGTCCGCGCCCGCCCTTCGACCGCGGGCGCCGTCATGACAACACGAGTGAGGAGTCGCCGGTGTCCGTCGACGAGCCGGCCGGCCTGGGCGCGGGAACCGCCTCCGCCCCCTCGCCCAGCATCAGCGTCCGCACCACCCGCTCGGCGGCCCGGCCGTCGTCGAACTCGCAGTACCGCTCCCGGAATCCCGCCCGTAGCCGCGCCGACTCGACGTCCTGCCACTGCCCGGAGTCGAACAGCCAGGCGAGCTCACGGTAGGAACGGGAGACATGGCCGGGCGGGTCGGCGGTGATGTCGAGGTACAGGCCCCGGCTCGCCGCGAAGGCGTCCCGGTCGTCGGCGTGGACCACGATGGGCCGGTCGAGGTTGGCGTAGTCGAACATCAGGGCCGAGTAGTCCGTGACCAGGACGTCGGAGGCGAGCATCACCTCCTCCACGTGCGGCTCGTCCGTCGCGTCGACGACCACACCCCGCCGGTGCAGCTCGGCGAGCCCGAAGCCGCGCGCCGGGCCCTGAGCGAGCGACGGATGCAGCCGTACGACGAGGGTGTGCCCCTCGCCCAGGCTGCGGCGCAGGTCTGCGGCGAACCGGGCGAGGTCGAAGCGTTCGACATGGCCGCCCCGCCGGTAGTCGCGGGGCGTGGGCGCGTACAGCACGACGATGTGCCCGGCCGGGATGCCCAGCCGCTCACGGACCGGCGCGCCGCCGTCCGGCCCGGTGTTCACCAGGACGTCGTTGCGCGGGCTGCCGGTGCGCAGCGAGGTGAAGCCGCACGGGTACGCCCTGCTCCACACCAGCTCCGAGTGGAGGTTGGCGACGAGGCTGTGGTCCCAGCGGTCGGCCCGGCGCAGCATCCGCGGCACATCCACACCGAGCCGGGCACCCGGTTTGCGCAGCAGGTCGGCACCCATGAACTTCAGCGGCGTCCCCTGGTGGGTGTGGACGTGCACGCTGCCCGGCCGTTTGGCGAGGGAGCCGGGCCAGTTGACGTTGTTGACGAAGTACGTCGCCCGCGCGGTCACCCGCAGATACTCGCGCGAGCCCGGCGTCACGTACTCGACGCCCGGCGGCAGCGCCGCCACCCGCTCCGGCCGCACCACCCACACCCCCCGGATGTGCGGGGCCAGTTCGCGGGCGGCCTGGTAGACGGCCGCCGGGTCCCCGAGCACCCCTCGGTGCGAGAACGCCGAGTACACGGCGAGGTCCGGGTCCAGCGGCAACCGCTCGTGGGCCAGTGACCAGCCCCGCCCGATCCGCTCGGCGCCGGCCGCCCGCAGGCGCTCCCCGCGCGTGCCGAGCGCCGTACGCAGGCGCGCGGCCCGCTGCCGGGCACGGTAGGCGGCCCAGCTCCCCTCCAGCACCCGGAACCCGGGGGTCACGGGATCGGTGTCGGACCGGTACTTCCGGTACAGCCCGGCCGTCCGCCGGAAGAACTCGGCCTTGTCGCCGGGCGGCACCCGGTCCGGCTTGGCGAGGATGTCCAGGCAGTGCTCCGCCATCTTGTGCCGCACGTACGGCCGCCAACGGGCCAGCTCCGGACGCGACTGAAGGTAGCCGAAGACCCGCTCGTACTGGTCGTGGACGTCGAAGTGCCTCCGGCTGGTGGTGGTCAGGATGTTGCCCTGCCGCCGCTGCCGGTAGGCGACGCAGATCCGGTCCAGCGTGGCGATCCGCCCGGCGCTGAACAGCACCGGGAACGTCCAGGGCGTGTCCTCGTAGTAGCCCGGCGGGAACCGGAACCCGTGCGCCTCGACGAACTCCCGCCGGTACGCCTTGTTCCAGACCACCATCAGCAGTTCGAGGATCTCCGGGTGCTCGGTGACCCTGAACGTGCCGGGCCCCGTCCTCGCGAGCACCTCGGCGAGGGCGTTGCGGCGCGTTCCGCCCCACCAGTACGTGCGGGCGTAGTCGAAGACCAGCACATCGGGGTCGCCGGCCTCGTCGAGCCGGTCGGCCAGCGCCCGCAGGGCACCCGGGGTGAGGGTGTCGTCGCTGTCGAGGAAGAGGAGGAAGTCCCCGGTGGCGTAAGGCAGTGCGGCGTTGCGGGCGCGGCCGAGGCCCACGTTCGCCGGCAGGTGCACCACCCGTACACGAGCATCCCGGTCCGCGTACGCGTCGAGGATCTCGCCGCTGCCGTCCGGTGAGCAGTCGTCGACGGCGATGACCTCCACGTCCCCGTACGACTGTTCGAGGACCGAGTCGAGGCACTCGCGCAGAAAGCCCCGGACCTTGAAGACGGGGACGATGACACTGAAGCGGGGCATGTCCGTCAGCTCCTCACGAGGGTCGCGGCGGCGGGCGCCGGGGCCGGGGTGCGTTCGGCGAGGGGCACGACGGGTGGCAGCGCCTCCGGCGGCTCGCCGAGGAACACCCGCCGTACGACCCGCTCGGCCGCCCGGCCGTCGTCGAACTGGCAGAACCGCTCCCGGAACGCGGCCCGCAGGGCGTCGGCCTCCGCGTCCGCGTACGAACCGTCACGGAACAGCTGCGCCAGCTCCCGCTCGGTGCGGGCGAGACGGCCGGGTGGCGCGGCCGGCAGGTCGAAGCAGACGCCCCGGGTCTCCCGGTAGACCTCCCAGTCGTCCGCGTGGATCACGATGGGCCGGTCGAGGTTGGCGTAGTCGAACATCAGGGAGGAGTAGTCGGTGATCAGCGCGTCGGAGGCGAGGCAGACGTCCTCGGTGGAGCGGTGCCGGGTGACGTCGATGATCCGGTCGTCACTCGGGGCAGCCGCTTCACCGGCCGTGCCGTCGTCGTAGAAGTAGTGCGCCCGCAGCAGCACCACGAACCCCTCGCCCACCGCATCGCAGAACGCCGCCAGATCGAGCCGGGCGTCGTAGCCGGTGGAGTGGTCGCGGTGGGTGGGGGCGTAGAGCAGGGCCTTCTTGCCCTCGGGGACACCGAGTTCGCGTCGTACACGGGCCACGTCCGCCGCCGTCGCCGTGTAGTACACGTCGTTGCGCGGATAGCCGTACTCCAGTTGTTCGTAGGTGCCCGGGAAGGCCCGCTCCCAGGTCTCCGTCGAGTGCCGGTTCGCGCAGAGGTTGAAGTCCCAGCGGTCCACCCGCCTGAGCAGGCCCGTGAAGCTGCCGGTCACGGCGGCCACCACCGGATACGTGGACTGGTCGACACCCATCGTCTTCAGCGGGGTCCCGTGCTGGGTCTGGAGGTGGACGCTGCCGGGGCGTTTGACGACCGCGTCCGCGAAGTTGGCGTTGTTGACGAGGAACTTGGCGCGGGCCAGTACCCGCCAGTGGCGCCGGCTGCCGATGACGGCGTACTCGACGTCCTCCGGGAGGTGGGGCACCGCGTCGGGCTCCACGAGGAACACCGGGCGCAGGTGGGGGGCGAGTTCCCGGGCCTTGGCGTGGATCGCTGCCGGGTTGCAGGTGACACCACGGCCCCAGAACGCGCAGTACACGACCAGGTTCCTGTCCAGCGGGAGACGGCGCTGAAGGGCGTACAGGGCGCGAGTGAGGGGCGCGCGGGGGCGGGGGAGCGCCGCGAGGGCCCCGGCCGCCGCGCGGTGGGCGGCGCGCAGGACCCGGAACACGGCGTACGAGCCGGACGCGAGCAGCCGGTGCTGCGCCCCGAGGCTGCCGCCGGGCGGGCGGAAGTCGGCCGGGAGGTGCCGGCGGTAGAGGTGCGCGGCGCGGCGGAAGAAGGCCCGGCGGTGGCCGACGGGCAGGCGCTCCGGGTGCGCGGCGCTCCTCAGCACGGCCGCGAAAAGCTGCTCGAACAGAGCCGCCGTCAGACCCTGCCGGGCCGTGGCCCGGGCCAGCACCAGCTCCACCTGGTCCAGGAGGTCCAGCTGCCGCTCGCCCGGCACGTTCAGCCGGCTGCCCTGCCGGCGCAGCAGATGCCGTACGCAGACCGTGCCCCGCAGCTCGGCCGTCCGGTCGGCGGCGAGCGCGACCAGGCCGTTCCAGCCGAGGTCGGTGAAGTGGCCGATGGGGAAGGTGAGGTGGTGTTCCGTGAGGAAGTCCCGGCGGTAGGCCGCGCTCCACGCCGGAGCGTGGACACCCGTCGGGTGGACGACCGTCGTACCGCCCTCCCACCAGTGCGCGCGTTCGTGCGGGAAGTACAGGACGTCGGGGTCACCGGCCTCACCGAGCCGGTCCGCGATCGCCCGCAGCGCGCCCGGGGCGAGGGTGTCGTCGCCGTCCAGGAACAGGACGTACGTCCCGTGCGCCGCGGCGAGCCCCGCGTTGCGGGCCGCGCCCAGGCCCGCGGCGGGCGGGGACTCCACGGGGGCGACCCGGGTGTCCCTGCCGGCGTACGCGGCGGTGACCGCCCCCGCCGGGGAGTCCGGCGCGTCATGGACCGGGATCAGCTCCAAGTCGCCGAACGGTTGGGTGAGGACAGAGTCCAGGGCGAGGGGCAGGCGCCCTTCGACACCGTGCGTGGGGACGATGATGCTGAAGCGGGGCATTCTGTCCTTTCGGTCGGTCGCGGGAGAGCGCGGGGAAGCGGGTGCGTCGGCGGGTGCGGGCGGGTGGGGGGTTGCATCGCGCAGTTCCCCGCGCTCCTGAAGGACAGGGCCCCTGCGGGCCGAGAAGCACGGGGCGCAGCCCTTGCTTCCAGGGGCGCGGGGAACTGCGCGAGCAACCCCCACACCCCGCACTCGCCTACGCACCCGAACCCCCGGGCCGGAACGCGCACGGGGACTACTGGCGCAGGGGGTCGCCAGGGTCCGGCAGGGACTGCCCCGGCACCGTCGCCAGTGGGGACGACGGACGGGCCGCGGCGGCGGACGGGACGGGGTGGCGGTCGGACAGGCGGACGAAGTCGACCGGCGAGGTGTCGCCCAGCAGCACCCGTCGTACGACCCGCTCCGCCGCCCGCCCGTCGTCGTAGGGGCAGAAGCGGTCACGGAACGCGGCCCGGAGCTGGGCGGAACGGGACCCCTGCCAGTGCCCGGTCGCGAAGATGTCGATCAGTTCGTCCTCGCTGCGGGCGACCGCTCCCGGCGGGGCGGACCGCAGGTCGAAGTAGGTGCCGCGCGCCGCCTCGTACGCCTCCCAGTCCTCCGCGTGGATCACGATGGGCCGGTCGAGGTTGGCGTAGTCGAACATCAGGGAGGAGTAGTCGGTGATCAGCGCGTCGGAGGCGAGGCACAGGTTCTCGACGCTCGGGTAGGCCGTGACGTCGAGGAGCCTGCCGTGCGCCAGATCCGTCAGCGGGCCGCCGTACGCGTGATGCGCGCGGGCCAGGATCACGAAACGCGGGCCGAGCTTGCGCAGGACGCGCTCCAGGTCCAGGTGGGCGCGTTGCGAGTGGCGGTAGTCGCGGTGCGTGGGGGCGTACAGGACGGCGACCGCGCCCTCGGGGATGCCCAGGTGCTCGCGGATGCGGGCCACATCCGTCGAAGCGGCCCTCTGGAACACGTCGTTGCGGGGCGAGCCGAATTCGAGGGTCGTGTACGCGGACGGGTAGACGCGCTCCCAGACGAGAGTGGAGTGGCGGTTGCCCGACAGGACGTAGTCCCACTGGTCGCTGCCGCGCAGCACGGCCGCGAAGTCCGTGCCGCGCGCGGCGGCGGGCCGGTCCTGGAGGTCGAGGCCCATGTGCTTGAGCGGGGTGCCGTGCTGGGTCTGGAGAAGGACCTGGCCGGAGCGCTTGACCAGACGGCGGTCGAAGTCCACGTTGTTGACCAGGTACTTGGAGCGGGCGAGCGCCGTCCAGTACGCCATCGAGCCGGGGACCACACGCCGGGTCGCCACCGGAAGGGTGTGGTGGTGCTCCGGGCGTGCGACCCACGAGGTGCGCATCCTGGGGACGTACGTACGGAACGCGTTCTCCAGGGCGGCCGGGCTGCACACATAGCCCCGGCCCCCGTACGCGGCGAACACCGCCCGGTCGGCACGCAGCGGGAGGAGGCGCTGGACGCGGTAGTGGACGCGGAGCCCGCCGGCTCGCACCAGACCGGCCAGGCCCCGCACCAGGCGTCCGGCGCGCCGGCCCAGCCGGGCCACGGTCCACAGGGCGCGGCGGACACGCCGGCCGCCCGGCTTCAGGAGGGCGTGCCGCAGTCGGGCGCGGACGGGGGCGCCCGGAGTGCGGTAGCGGGCGCAGTGCGCGCGGACCGTTCGCAGGAACTCGGCGCGGGCGGCGCGCGGCAGCCGGTGGCGCCGGGAGAACACGGCATCGAGGTGGTCGACCATGCGCCGGAACAGCACCGGACGCCACTGCGCCAGCTCCGGCCGCTCGTCGACGAAGGCGAACACCCGGTCGTACTGCTCGAACACGTCGAAGTGACCCCGAGTGGTCGCTCCGAGCAGGCTGCCGTGGCGGCGCCGACGGTGGTGGACGCATACCCGGTCGAGCGTGGCGACGGACTCGGCGGTCATCAGGACCGGGTACGTCCACGCCGTGTCCTCGTAGATCCCGGGCGGGAACCGGAAGTCGTGGTTCTCGACGAACTCCCGCTTGTACGCCTTGTTCCAGGCCACCGGGCGGACGTCCAACAGGCCCGGTCGGTCGTCGAGGCGGAAGGGGGCCGGGCCCTGCTCGGTGAGTCGCGGGGCGTGTGCGTCGCGGACCGGCTCGCCCGACCAGGAGGTACGCGCGAAGTCGTGGACGAGCACGTCGGGTTCGCCGGTCTCCTTGACGCGGTCGGCGATCGCCTGGAGCGCGCCCGGCGTGAAGGTGTCGTCGCCGTCGAGGAAGAGGAGGTAGTCGCCCCTGGCGAACTCCATCCCCTTGTTGCGGGCGGCACCCGGCCCCTTGTTCTCCCGCAGGCGCACCGGGCACCGCACACGGGGATCGCGGGCCGCGACCTCGTCGACGATCGCGGCGCAGCCGTCGGGCGAGGCGTCGTCGACGACGATCAGTTCGAGGTCGGTGAAGGACTGGGACAGCACGGAATCCAGGCATTCGTGCAGGTACGCCTGAACCTTGTACGCGGGGACGATGACACTGAACCTGGGCAAGGGGGACATCCATGGGTCGGCGCGGGCATACTGCCCGGAAACCGCCGATGCGATGATTTGGTTACGTTGTGTGTGCCATACGGGGGATTTCGCTGGGGGTTGGGGGCGTGCGGGCGTGAACTTGTGGGTGAGTAAAGCGAGTTCGCGCGGTTGGCTCCGCCTGGGGGCGCGGGGGCGCGGGGGCGCGGGGGAGCTCGGGGGCCCGTGTGTGGGCGGGTGCGGGTGGTGTGTGGTGGCTCGCGCAGTTTCCCGCGCCCCTGAAAGCAGGGGCCGCGCCCCTGCTTTCATCGGCCCGTGGCACCGTGCCTTTCGAGGCCGCCGGCCACCGCAGGCCTTTCAGGGGCGCGGGGAACTGCGCGACCAGCCCCCACTCACCCGCATCCGCCACACAACGGGTCACCCCGAGCCCCTGGGCGCCCGGACGGTCACTTCACCGCCCCCGCCATCACCCCCGACACGAACTGCCGCTGGAACGCGAAGAACACGGCCAGCGGGATCACCATCGAGATGAACGCACCCGGCGCCAGGACCTCGATGTTGCTGCCGAACTGCCGTACCTGCTGCTGGAGCGCGACGGTCAGCGGCTGGGAGTCGGAGCTGGAGAAGACCAGCGCGACCAGCATGTCGTTCCACACCCACAGGAACTGGAAGATCCCGAGCGACGCGAGCGCCGGCGCGGCCAGCGGCAGCACCACCGTCGCGAACAGCCGCATCTCACCCGCCCCGTCGAGCCGCGCCGCCTCCAGCAACTCGCGTGGGATCTCCGCGAAGAAGTTCCGCAACAGGAAGATCGCGAACGGCAGTCCGAAGCCGACGTGGAACAGCACGACCCCGATGATGTCGCCGAAGATGCCGAGGTCACGGAAGAGCCCGGAGAGCGGGATCAGCGCCACCTGCACCGGCACCACCAGCAGCCCCACCACGACCATGAACCACCAGTCGCGGCCCTTGAAGTCCATCCAGGCGAAGGCGTACCCGGCCATCGCGCCGATCAGGACGACCAGCAGCGTCGCCGGGACCGTGATCCAGACCGTGTTGAACAGGGCGCTGGAGATGTCGTCGTTCTCCAGGAGCGACTGGTAACTCTTCGTGGTGAGTTGGGCCGGTGCCGAGAACACCTTCCACCACCCGGAGGTGGCGATGTCGGTCGGATCGCGGAACGACGACACCAGCAGCCCGAAGGTCGGTACCAGCCAGAACAGCGCCACGAGCAGCAGGAAGACCCGCAGCGCGCCGCCCGCCGTGCCGCTCGCCAGCCGGGCGGCGACGGACCGCCTGGCGGGTACGGGGGCCTCGCGCGGCGGAGTCCTCGGCGCGGGCGTTTCGACAGCGGTCACCGCTGGCGCTCCTTCCTGAGCCGCCGGATGTTGACCCACATCACCGGCAGCACGAGCAGCAGCAGGACCACACCGATCGCGCTGCCGACGCCGAAGTCGCCCCCGCCGCCGTAAGACACCAGGTAGAGCTGCAGTGCCAGGACGTTGGCGTCGTCCTGGGTGGGCTGGGGCGCGATGATGTAGACGAGGTCGAAGACCTTCATCACATTGATCATCAGCGTGACGAGGACGACCACCAGGACCGGCGCGAGCAGCGGAACCGTGACTTTCCGGAACACCTGCCACTCGTTCGCCCCGTCGACACGCGCCGCTTCGAGGAGATTCCGGTCGACACCGGCCAGCCCCGCCGCGATCAGCACCATCGCGAAGCCGGCCCACATCCAGATGTACGAGCCGATGACGGCCGGGGTGACGAGGGCCGGGCCGAGCCAGTCGATGCCGTTGTAGGGCGCGGCGAAGTTCGAGCCCGGCAGCCGGAGCCGGGACCCGTCGGCCGATTCCGGAAGGCTGAAGGTGCCGTCGGCGCCGCTGGTCGCGGTGGCGACGACCTTCCCGTCCTTCACCGCCTCGACCTCGACGCCCTCCAGCGCCTTCTCACCCGGGTCCACGGCCCCCTTCTCACCGCCGCCACCGAGCCGGAAGTCCAGCCAGACGGTGCCGGTGACCCCGCTGCCGGTGGCGGCCTTCGCGTCCTGCGCGCCGCCGGGCAGCCGGTTGGGCGCGATACCGACGAGGGGGAGCAGGGCGGGAGTACCGGCCCGTACGGGCCCCTCCGTCGTGAACGCCCCCCCTCCGGACGGCCGCAGATCGCTGACCTGGGCGTTGGGCCGGGCCTTCGGATACACCGACTCGTCGACGAACACGTCGTGCACGGACGTGACGATCGCGTTGGCGACCCCCTGCTCCGGATCCTGCTCGTACACCAGTCGGAAGATGATGCCCGCGGCCAGCATCGAGATCGCCATCGGCATGAAGACGATCAGCTTGAACGCCGTTCCCCAGCGCACCCGTTCGGTCAGCACCGCGAAGATCAGACCGAGCGCGGTGACCAGTGCCGGGGCGACCGCGACCCAGATCGCGGTGTTGCGTACGGCGATGAGGGTGGAGTCGTCGGTGAAAATCTCGGCGTAGTTGTCGAGGCCGACGAAGCCCGAGCCGTCCGCGTCGAACAGGCTCCGCCAGACCGAGTACCCGATCGGGTAGACCACGAGCGCGCCGAGCAGCACCAGCGCGGGCAGCAGAAACAGTCCCGCCACCCACCACCGGGTGCCCGTCACGCTCTTGCGCGATGCGGCGGGGGGCGTCGGCAGTGTGCCGGCGCCCCCTGCCGTCTTCGTCACGGCGGACGACATGGGTCGCCGTCAGCCGTTCCCGTAGGCCTTGGCCGCGTCGGTCTCCAACTGCTTCTGGGCACCGGCCACGTCGTCGGGATTCTTCAGGAAGTCCTGAAGGTCCTTCCACTCACCGACGCCCTGCGTGCCGCCGAACGCCGCCGGGGCCTGGTCCGACATGTCGAAGCGGAAGTCGTCACCCGCCGCGAGCAGTGCCTTGGCGATCTCCCGGGTCACATCGTCCTTGTAACTTCCCTGGTCCATTTCCTTGTTGGGGGAGAGGAAGCCGCCCTGTGCCGCCCAGATCTCCGCCGCGTCGGTCGAGGCGAGGAAGGTGAGCAGCGCCTGCGCGCCCTCGCCGTCCTTCAGCGCCACGGCCGCGTCGCCGCCGGTGACCACGGGGGAGTCGTCACCGACCGCCGGGAACGGGAAGACCTTGGCGTCCGTGCCGATCTCGGCGTCCGTGTCACCGTTGATGGTGACGGCCACGAAGTCGCCCTCGAAGACCATGCCCGCCGGGGTGTCCCCGCCGAACGTCTGCGTGATCGACTTCGGGTACTCGGTCCGCAGCGCGCCGGACGCCCCGCCCGCGATCAGATCGTCCTCGCCCCACAGCTCGGCCAGCGTGGTGAGGGCTTCCTTCACCGAGGGGTCGGTCCACTTGATCTCGTGCTTGGCGAGCTGGTCGTACTTCTCCGGGCCCGCCTGCGACAGATAGACGTTCTCGAACCAGTCGGTGAGCGTCCAGCCGTCCGCGCCGCCGATCGACACGGCGGGGGAACCGGCGTCGGAGAGCGTCTGCGCGGTCTGCAGGAACTCGTCCCACGTCTTGGGTTCCTGGGTGATCCCCGCCGCCTCGAACGCCGCGGTGTTGTACCAGACGAGGGACTTGTTGGCGGCCTTCGCGTACACGCCGTACTGCTTGCCCTCGTACGCGCCGAGGTCCTTCCAGCCGTCCGAGAAGTTCTTGTCCAGTTGTGCCTGCGCCTCACTGCCGAGCGGTTTCACCCAGCCCTTCTCGGCGAACTGGTGCAACACGCCGACCTGCGGCAGGAACGCCACGTCCGGCGGCTTGCCGCCCTCGATCTTCGTCCCGAGGAACGTGGAGGTGTTGTTGCCGGTCGGCACGAACGTCACCGAGGCGCCGGTGCGTTTCTCGAACTCGTCCAGCACCTTCTGGAAGTTGTCCAGTTCCGGTCCCGTGAAGACCGCCGCCACCTCCAGCTTCTGGCCGTCCAGCTTGGGGAGCTGGACGGTGGCCTCGCTGCCGCCGTCCTTGCCCTCGCTCCCGGTGTCGCCACCCTCGTCGCCGTCACCGCCGCATGCGGTGAGGGAGAGCGCGAGGACGCCTGTGGCGAGGGCGACGAGGGTCTTGGAAGCGGAGGGAGGGAATGGACGGGTGGTGGGTTCGCGAGCGGAATCGAGCTTGCTCGCAGAAAGTAAGCGATGAATACGATGAATGCGACGAATGCTGCGCATCACTGAACCCCGTTCTCCGTGCGTCGTCGAACGTAGAAGCGCTGTCCCGTGCGCTCTGGTCTACGCCGCGTGCCTGAGGGCGGCAAGAGCGCCTACCGTGTCAACGTCTTGATCGTGACCGCGTCGTGACCATGGGATGCCGGAAAGCGCATGCAGGCGTATGCGCCGCAGGGGTGCTTCGTCATGGGCGGAGGTGCGGCGGTGTGCCACGGTCGCTCGCGCGGCGCACGGCGCCCCCTCACCGAGGGCTGCCCGGGTGCGGGCGGACGGTCACAGCAGGGACGGGACGCCCGCCGCCGAGACCTCCCGCGCCGCTCGTTCCAACGCGCTGGCGAGAAGCGCCAGGTCCGTGGGCCCGTTGCCCAACTCCCGTACGGGGCGCCGGGCCGGCGGGTCTCCCATCCGGGCCCAGTCCAGCGGTACGACGGTCGGCCGCAGGGTCGCCGTGCGCGGGATGCGCCCGGTCACCCGCCCGGCCTGGAACGCCGTCGTACGGCCCCCCTCGCCCCGCAACTCGCCCCGGCCGGGGGCCGGTTCGTCCGGACCCGGCACTGGCGCGCTCAGGACCACGCGACTGCCGGCCGCACGCCCCAGCTCACCCTCGCCCGTACGCCCACCCCCGCCGGTCGTGGCGATCAGGTGCACCCCGAGCCGCTCGCCCTCCCGGGCCACCGCCTCCAGTGCCCGCACGACCGAGCCGGCCGCCGGCCGCCCGGTGGAGCCCAGAGGCGGCGACAGCAGGGCGTCCAGGTCGTCGACGATGACGATGAGCCGGGGCAGCTCCGAGGCCGCGTTCCTTCCCGCCGCTCCTTTGCCGTCCTGGTCGCTGTTCCTCCGTCCGGCCCCCGGCCGCAGGCGCAGCGTCGAACTGGAGGACGAGTCGAGATCGGCGGCCCCACCCGATCCGCCCAGCGCGGCCCCGGACACGGCCGCGCCCGGTCCGGAGGCCTCCGGACCCGAGGGCCCGGACATCGCCGCCCCCGTGTTCGGCGCTCCCTGCTTCAACCCGGGCTTCGCCACCGCCCCCGAAGTCGCCGAGCGCTGCGGGACGATGCGGCCGGACACCTCACGCCGGGTGTGCCACTCCATGAACCCGAGTCCGCCGAGCGACTCCGCCCGCCGCTTGAGCTCGGCGCTCAGCGACTGCGCGAACTCCCGCATCCGGACGGGATCGTTGGCGGTGAGATGCGTCCCGACATGGGGCAGGTCGGTACAGACGCCCAGCCCCTCTCCGGTCCGCCCGGCGCCCGCACCGCCGCCACCGCCGTCCCGGCCGTCCACGAGGGCGATGCCCAGTCGGTCGGGTCGCTCGGCGGAGGCCAGGGACGCGGCGACGGCCCGCAGCAGCTCCGTACGACCACTGCCGGCCGGCCCCTCGATCAGCAGATGGGGTCCCTCTGCGACGAGGTCCACGGACACGGGCCCGCGCGGCCCGGCGCCGAGCACCGCCCAGGCCCGTCCGCCGAGCGCCGTCGTGTCGTCGGACGCGTCCGCCCACCGCGCCATCAGCGACGCCGGCGTGGCCCGCGCCAGCCCCAACTCGTCCAGCAGCCGCGCCGACTGCGGCAACGGCGCCGACACGCGCGTCGCCTGTCGGTCCCCGGCCGCTCCGTCCGTCCGCAACGGCGCCAACGCCCGCGCGAACCGCTCCGCCCAGGCCTGCGACACCGCGTCCAGGGTGGCGACCGTGCCCTGGTTCAACAGCCCCGGCGCCGCCTGCGCGTCGAGCGGAGACAGGTCCCTCGCGCCGGGGTGCGTCCGCTCGTCGGCCCCGGTGAGCGCGCTCCCGGCGAGGCCGATGTGGGTGTGCGTACGGCTCACCGAACCGGGGTCCGCCGGACCGGCGGGGTGCGGGCGGCGCTCGGCCTCGGGGCGGCTGGTACGACCGCTGTGACTGGTGTCGCTTGTGCGGGAGGCATCGCCGGTGTGGCCCAAGTCGCCCACGTCGCCGGTGTCGCCGGTGTGGCCGGTGTGGCCGGTGTGGCCGGTGTGGTGCATGTGGTCAGTCCGACGGGTCTGGTCGGCGTGGTCGGCGTGATCGGCGTGATCCGAACGGCCGGGTCGGGGACGGCTCGACGGCGCGTCGGTGGCAGTGTCGCGCGCGGGGTCGGCGGGGCCGGCGGGGCCGGGGAGTGCGGTTCCCGTGCGGCCGGACCGCGCCGAAGCCGTCCGGGCCGCCGGGCTCATGGTCCCGGTGGCGCTCGCCGTGGCGTACACGGACGCGACGCGCAGCAGCCGTAGCGCCGTGGCGACGTCACCGCTGAGCAGGGCGACGGCACCGCACGCGCGGAACACGGGAGAGTCCGCGCAGGCCGCCGCGTACGTCTCCGCCACCGGTGAGGCGGGCGACGCGGACTCCGTCTCCGCGAGGCACACGACATGGATGCCGGCGGCGGGCCCGTCCTGCGCCAGCCGTATCACGGCCTCCCGGACATCCGCGCCCCCGGGGTCGCCGTCCACGATCACCACCGTGTACGGCCCCGAGAAGCCGCCGTCCGCCGGGTCGTCGTCCCGGGCCCAGGCAGGCCTCCGCACGGCCCGGCGCCCGGAAGCGCCCTCGGCCCCGTGCACGGCCTCTCCTCGGCCGGCCTCCGCCGAACGCCCGGCCGTGTGCCCTACCGCTTCCGAGGCCCTGTGGCCGGTCCTGTCGTCCGTCCCGTGGCTCGCCGTGTCCGCGGAGTGGTCCGCCACGCGGCGCAGCAGCTCGTCCAGACGTGCCGTCGTCTGCTCGCGGTCGTAGGCGAGGAGGAGGCGGCAGTCCTGGCCATGGGCGGGGCGGAGGTGGGGGAGCCAGCCGAGCCAGGACCAGTCGGTGGTGCGCTCCTCGGCGCAGCGGGAGCGGTCCGCGCTGATCAGGACAAGCTCCAGCAGGTCGGGGGAGTGCAGCGCGGCGAGCTGGGCGACGACCGCGCGGGTCAGCCCCATCAGCCGGGCGCGCGGCCCGGCCAGCCCCAGCGCGCCGACCTCGCGCAACCCGACGGTCACCGGCACCGCCGGCAGCAATCCCGACCCGTCCGGCGCCGTCCGGTCGGCCGTACCCAGCCGTACCGCCAACGCCTCCGGGTGCCCCGGCCCCCGCTCCCAGAGCCGGGCGCCCGGCCCCAGCGCGGTGAGCAGCAGCGCGGCGGGGTCGGGCCATGTCTCCGGCAGCCGCTCCCCGCCGGCCGAGAGCACCGAGGCCATCGCCCCGCGCTCGTCCTCGTCGTACTCGGCGTCGTACTCGTACGGGTCGTGCTCGGCCCCCGCCTGCCCCCGCCCGCCGGTCAACCGTCGGGCCCAGGCCCCGAACCCACCCCGTTTACGCAGCCCGCGCGGCACATCGGTTCCCCGGAGAGGAGTCCCCTTGCGCGTACCGGACTCGACGGGCTCACCGGCACCACCGGAATCGGCGAGGCCGCCGGGCAGGACCGAACCGCGCGGAACGGCAGAGCCACCGGCCTCGGCAGAGCCACCGGGCGCGGCAGAGCCGCCGTGACGGTCGGATGCGTGCGACCCGTGCGCCCCGTGCGACTCGCCGGACGCACCGGACCCGTGGGGCTCAGCGGGCCTCCAGGAGTCTTCGGGCACGCGGGGCCCGCCGGGCCTCCGGGCACCGTCGGCCCACGTCCGGCCGACAGCGGTCGCGGACCCCGCACCCTCCGCCGCCCACTCGATCCCGGGCGCCCCGCCCTGCCCCGGCACGGTCCGTCGCTCGGCACGACCGTGTGCCGGCCCTTCCACCCCCCGGCCGCCGCCCCCACGAGAGCCGGAGCCGGAGCCGGTCCCGGCTTCCGTCGCTGTACGAGAACCCTCGTCACCCCCGGGCGCTCCCGCCGCCACCCGGACGTGCCCCTCACCGTCCGGCGCGGTGCCGACCCCCCGTACCCCCGAGGACGAGGCCAGTCGGAGTGCGGATTCGCCGATGCGGAGCAGGGCCCCCGGTGCCAGGCGCACCGGGCGGTCGCCCACGCGGGTGCCGTCGAGGGTGGTGCCGTTGGTGGAGCCGAGGTCGACGACGGAGACACGGCCGTCCGCGGAGAGGGTGACCGCGCAGTGGAGGCGGGAGACGTCGGGGTCGTCGAGCGGGACGTCCGCGTCGGCGGAGCGGCCGATGTGGATCTTACCGCCGTGCAGCAGGTGGACGCCGCCGGCGTCCGGGCCGGCCACGACATGGAGCTGGGCGGCCGCTTCGTCGACCTCGGGACCCGGCTCGGCGGGGGAGCCCAGGGAGAGCACGGCGCCGTCGATGAGGGGTGGCTCGCCGAGCGTGCAGCGCTGGGCGTCGAGGCGCTCGGCACCGGCGTACAGCACGACCTGGCCGCCGCCCACCTCCCGGCTGCGCTCCAGCCGCTCCGCACCGCCGTCGCCGACGGCTGCGGCGAGGCCCGAGGCCACGGCGGCGAGGGCCGTCCCGGCGGGCGCCGTGACCAGCACGTCGCAGGCCGTGGCACGTCCTCGCGGCTCCGAGGGCGGTCCCAGCGGGTCTACGACGGTCAGCCGGATCTGCATCGCCGTCAGCGGTCCCTTCCGCGCGGGCACCCGCGACGGCGAGGACGAGACTGCGCGGTCCCCACCGCAGACTTCCCCCACCGCTCACGGGCACGTCGGCCAGTACTGGAGGCATCCTCGCACCTGCCACTGACAACACGCCCGCCGCCCACCGTCAAGTGATCTTGATTGGTCGGCTCTGCCCCCATAAGTGCCTGACCGGTGCCCGCTAGTTGATCAGTTGAGATCGGTCACTTACGTCTCGCGTCCGTATGCGGAATCGCACACGTCCGTCTCCGGCAACCAACCGCCCATGCGTGAGCGTCTTTCCATCGAACGCGCACGGGTATTCGTACGTACTCGCGGAAACGGACACCGACAGGCAGCACACGGCAGGTCGGCCCATCCACGGCGAGCGGACGGGAAGAACCACGAAAAGCAAGGAAGACGACAGCCGGGTACCGGGGACGACCGCACTACAGTGGGGCGGGACGTCCACGGGACCCGGGGCGTGACCAGGCAAGCAAGCAACAGGGAGCGCATGACGTGCGGCCGGTAGGGAGCAAGTACCTCCTTGAGGAGCCGATTGGACGCGGCGCCACGGGCACCGTCTGGCGCGCCCGCCAGCGGGAGACGGCGGGGGCCGAGGCGGCCGTTCCGGGGCACCCGGGCGAGACCGTGGCGATCAAGGTCCTCAAGGAGGAGCTCGCCAACGACCCGGACATCGTGATGCGGTTCCTCCGGGAGCGCTCCGTCCTGCTCAGGCTCACCCACCCCAACATCGTCCAGGTACGGGACCTGGTGGTCGAGGGCGATCTGCTGGCGCTGGTCATGGACCTGGTCGAGGGCCCCGACCTGCACCGGTACCTCCGGGAGAACGGTCCGTTCTCACCGGTCGGCGCGGCCCTCCTGACCGCGCAGATCGCCGACGCGCTCGCGGTGAGCCACGCCGACGGCGTCGTGCACCGGGACCTGAAGCCCGCCAACGTGCTCCTCAAGCAGGGCGGCGGCGAGATGCACCCGATGCTGACCGACTTCGGCATCGCCCGCCTCGCCGACTCCCCGGGGCTGACCCGGACCAGCGAGTTCGTCGGCACCCCCGCGTACGTCGCCCCCGAGTCAGCCGAGGGCCAGCCGCAGACCTCCGCCGTCGACATCTACGGCGCCGGCATCCTGATGTACGAGCTGGTCACCGGACGCCCGCCGTTCGCCGGCCAGTCCGCGCTGGAGGTCCTGCACCAGCACCTCAGCGCCGAGCCGCGCCGCCCCTCCACCGTCCCCGAGCCCCTCTGGACGGTCATCGAGCGCTGTCTGCGCAAGAACCCGCGGGAGCGGCCCAGCGCCGTCAACCTCGCCCGCGCGCTGCGCATCGTCGCCGAGGGCGTCGGTGTGCACGCGAACTCCATGCAGATCGCCGCGGCCGACGGAGTGGGCCACATCCTCGCCCCCGACCCGGCGCCCGCGCAGGTGCCGGGCGGTGGCGAACCGTTCGGCTCGGCCGACCCGACGCAGGTGCTGCCGCACGGCGCCGGCGCGTACGACCCGAACGCCGCGACGAGCGTGCTCCCGCACACCTCGGGCCCGGCGGGCGCCGCCGACCCCACCGCCGTGCTCCCGCACACCAGCGGCTCCGACCCGACGTCCGTCATGCCGCCGGTGCCGCCCCACGACCCCGGCGGCCAGCCGCCCGAGCAGCCCCACCCCTGGCAGAACCAGCTCCGCGCGGCCCGCGACCGCAATGAGCAGACCCAGGTCCAGTACCTGGACCCCAATGAGGACCCGCTGCGTCGCCGCCCCCAGCGGCAGGTCAACCGCCCTCCGCAGCCGCCCCAGCCGCAGCAGCAGCCGCGCCGGCAGCAGCGTCCGCAGCAGGGCGGCCCCGGTCCGGGCTACGGCCACCCGCAGCAGCAACAGCCGTACGCGCCGCCCGCCCCGCAGCCCCAGCGGCAACAGCCCCAGCGGTACGCGCCCGCGCCGCAGCCGCAGCCGCAGCAGCCGGCGCCCCGGCCCCAGCGTGAGCCGCGGCCGCCCCGCGAGCCGCGTCAGCGCAGCGCCAACCCGATGAGGATCCCCGGTCTCGGCTGCCTCAAGGGCTGCCTCTTCATGATCGTCCTGCTCGTCGTCGGCGGTTGGCTCATCTGGGAGTTCACGCCTCTCCAGGAGTGGGTCGGCACCGGCAAGACCTGGTGGGGCCAGCTCTCCACCTGGGTCGGCGAAGTGGGCAAGTGGATCGGCGACCTGGGCAACGGGTCCGGTTCCGGCGGCTCGGGCCAATAGAGCGCCCTGCGGGCCGAAAAAGCATGGGGCGCAGCCCCGGCTTTTTCAGGGGCGCGGGGAACGGCCGCGACCAGCCCCACACACACCCGCACCCGCCGACGCCCCCGAACCTCCCACCCCCATCCGCGTACCCCGCAACCCCGGGCGGAGCCCCATGTTGGGGACTTGTCGACATCTGAGGGGTGATTTCCGCCTGGGCGGTGAACGTGGGGTCATGGGGCGCGTAGCTTTGTCGCCAACACGCGGCCTGTAGGAGCAGTCTTGGGACGGAAGATCGGAAGCCGGTACACCGCGAACCAGATCCTGGGGCGGGGCAGCGCCGGCACGGTGTGGCTGGGTGAGGGCCCGGAGGGCCCCGTCGCCATCAAGCTGCTGCGCGAGGACCTCTCCTCCGACCAGGAACTCGTCAGCCGTTTCGTCCAGGAGCGCACGGCGCTGCTGGGCCTCGACCACCCGAACGTGGTCTCCGTACGCGACCTCGTCGTCGACGGCAACGACCTCGCCCTCGTCATGGACCTCGTCCGGGGCACCGACCTGCGCACCCGCCTCGACCGGGAGCGGCGCATGGCCCCCGAGGCGGCAGTCGCCATAGTGGCCGACATCGCGGACGCCCTGGCGGCGGCGCACGCCGCCGGAGTCGTCCACCGGGACGTGAAGCCGGAGAACGTGCTGCTGGACATGCAGGGCCCGCTGGGTCCCGGCGGTTCGCACCCGGCTCTCCTCACCGACTTCGGCGTCGCCAAGCTCATCGACTCGCCCCGCCGCACCCGTGCGACGAAGATCATCGGCACACCGGACTATCTCGCCCCCGAGATCGTCGAGGGCCTGCCGCCCCGCGCGGCCGTGGACATCTACGCCCTCGCGACCGTGCTGTACGAGCTGCTGGCCGGCTTCACCCCCTTCGGCGGCGGTCACCCCGGTGCCGTACTGCGCCGTCATGTCACCGAGACCGTCGTCCCGCTGCCCGGGATCCCTGAGGAGCTGTGGCAGCTCCTGGTGCAGTGCCTCGCCAAGGCGCCGGCCTCCCGGCTGCGGGCGTCCGAGCTGGCGGCGCGGTTGCGGGAGCAGCTGCCGCTGCTGGCGGGGATGCCGCCGCTGGACGTCGACGAGCCGGGGACGGAGTCGGCGGACGGGTACGAGGAGGTTCCCGCCGAGGCGGAGACGCCTCGGGAGCGGGTGCGGCGCGGGGCGGTGCCGTTGGTGCCGGGGGCCAAGCCGGACTCCAACCGGGACACGCACACGTCCATGCGGGTGCCGGGGCCGGATGAGCTGGCGGGGGGCGCCCGGGGAACCGCGCGGGCGCCTCGGGCGGCGGGGGCGCCTCGGCCGGGATCGGCACGGAACCGGGCGATGGCCCGTCGCCGGCGGATCACGCTCGGAGCGGCGGCGGTGGCGCTGGCGATCGCGGCGGGTGTGGGGACCTGGGCGGCGACCTCGGGTGACGAACCGGCCGGCGGGTCCACGGACACGAACACGTCGACGCCGACATCACCGTGACCGGGCCGTGGGGCACCGCCCGCAGAGTCACCGCGCGGGCCGGCGCCGCGTTCCAGGGCGCACTGGCCGTCGCCGTGATCGTCTCAGTCGGTTCCTGCGGTTCCTCGGAACCGCGGGGGTCCGCCCCGCAGGCGGACCACGGCTCGGCAGGCTGCGAAGTCCGTGACACCACCCAACAGGTGGCCGATCGTTTCTCCGGGCTGGGAAAGGTCGTCAGCGCCGAATGGTGTGCGATCGATCTCACGGGAGGGTCGTCCCGTGTTCCCGGGCCGAGCGACATCAGGATGGTCGGCTGCTTCGAGACCACGGCCACGGACATGAGGAGAATCCTCGACGACCGGGACCGGGAATTCGAGCGGGTCGAAACCGTGGACGTTCCGGAGCCCCTGCGTCGTTGCGTGGGCGGGCCATCCGAGTGGGTGACCAGTACCGAGATCGACGAGGAGATCACGGGCGGTCTGTACACCGCGACCTTCTCCTTCGACCGACTGTCGAACAGGGTTCTGTTCGACACCGTCAACCCGGTTCGGACCCAGGACGAGGGGGTCGTTGTCGGCGGCTGAGAGCCGCACCGGACGCACCAGGTGGTCCGACGGGCCCTCCGGGTGCCCGCCCAGGACGCGGTCACCGCCCGCTGGGCGGTCGGCGGAGCCGTTACGCTGGGGGGCGTGGCAGTCGTCGATGTATCCGAAGAGCTGAAGTCCCTCTCCTCGACCATGGAGTCGATCGAGGCCGTTTTGGACCTCGACAGGCTGAGGGCAGACATCGCCGTGCTCGAGGAGCAGGCGGCCGCGCCGTCCCTGTGGGACAACCCGGACGAGGCGCAGAAGATCACCAGCAAGCTCTCCCACCTCCAGGCGGAGGTCAGGAAGGCGGAGGCGCTGCGCGGTCGCATCGACGACCTCGCCGTCCTCTTCGAGATGGCCGAGGAGGAGGACGACCCGGACACCCGCGCCGAGGCCGAGTCGGAGCTGGCCTCCGTGCGCAAGGCGCTGGACGAGATGGAGGTCCGTACCCTCCTGTCCGGCGAGTACGACTCCCGCGAGGCCCTGGTCAACATCCGCGCCGAGGCCGGTGGCGTGGACGCCGCCGACTTCGCCGAGAAGCTGCAGCGGATGTACCTGCGCTGGGCGGAGCAGAAGGGCTACAAGACCGAGGTGTACGAGACCTCGTACGCGGAGGAGGCGGGCATCAAGTCCACCACCTTCGCCGTACAGGTGCCGTACGCCTACGGCACGCTCTCCGTCGAGCAGGGCACCCACCGGCTCGTCCGTATCTCGCCCTTCGACAACCAGGGGCGTCGTCAGACCTCCTTCGCCGGTGTCGAGGTGCTCCCCGTGGTCGAGCAGACGGACCACATCGAGATCGACGAGACCGAGCTCCGCGTGGACGTCTACCGGTCCTCCGGTCCGGGCGGCCAGGGCGTCAACACCACCGACTCTGCGGTGCGGTTGACCCACATCCCCACCGGCATCGTCGTCTCCTGCCAGAACGAGCGGTCGCAGATCCAGAACAAGGCCACCGCGATGAACGTTCTGCAGGCGAAGCTCCTGGAGCGCCGCCGGCAGGAGGAGCAGGCCAAGATGGACGCGCTCAAGGGCGACGGCGGCAACTCCTGGGGCAACCAGATGCGTTCGTACGTCCTGCACCCGTACCAGATGGTCAAGGACCTTCGCACCGAGCACGAAGTCGGCAACCCCGAGGCCGTGTTCAACGGTGAGATCGAGGGCTTCCTGGAGGCCGGAATTCGCTGGCGCAAGCAGCAGGAGAAGTAGCGGTCCCGGAAGCGGGAACAGCGACGGGCCGGAGCCCGGACAATTTCAGCGCTTTGTCGACAAGGCAACTGTCTTCCCCTGGAAGCCAGTTGCCTTGTCTGTATGGGGATGTCTGGGTTTTACGTCACACTCACATGTCGTTGTCGCGGTCAAATGCGGTGAACGGGACATCGCGTACGCAACGACCTTGACGTTGCTGCGAAAACTGGGAAGGCTGGCGCGTGGCATGCGCATTACTGGGGTGCATGTGAACCGGGGGACTTCGACCCAACCGACTGCTCCCGTTGATCGCGGCCCCGGCGCGCTGCTCCAATTACTGATGAGCTACTGGGGGTAGCAGCCATATGACGAAGAAGACGCGGATCCGCGTGGCGCGAATAGCCGCGGGGGCCGTGATCGCCGCCGGTGCTTCGCTGACCGCCGCGGGTGCCGCTTCCGCACTGGACCTCAACATCGGCGTAGGTGTCGACACCGGCAGCGGTGGCAAGGTCGGAGCCGGTGTCTCGGTCCAGACCGGCAACGACACCGAGGGCAACACCAACGTCGGTGCGACCACGGGTGAGACGACCGGCGAGACGACCGGTGAGACCACCGGTGAGACCACCGGTGAGACCACCGGTGAGACGACCACGACCGGCACGACCGGTACCACGGGCACGACCGGCGAGACCAACACCACCGGTGCGGTCAGCACGACGGGCACCATCGGTACCACGGGCACGACCGGCGAGACCAACACCACCGGTACCACGGGTACGACCGGCACCACGGGCACCACCGGTACGACGGGGACCACGGGCACGACCGGCACGACCGGCACCACCGGTACGACGGGGACCACGGGTACCACCGGCACCACGGGTACCACCGGCACCACGGGCACCACCGGCACCACGGGCACCACGGGCACCACCGGCACCACCGGGACGACCGGCACCACCGGGACGACCGGCACCTCCGGCAGCTCGACCGGTGGCGACGACGACTCCAGCACCGGTGGTGACGACTCCACCGGCGGTTCCACCTCCGGCGGCAGCGACCCCGACGGCGGCAACGACGAGGTCGTCCAGGAGGAGGGCTCCTCGGCCCTCACGGACACCGGCACGGAGACCGAGGCTCAGGGCGCCGGCACCGCCGAGCTGGCCGAGACGGGCGCGGCGGAGACCACGTTCCTGCTGGTCGGCGCCGCCACGATGATCGCCGGCGGTATCGGCTTCCGTCTGCTGCCGCGCCTGATGGCCGGCCGCGGCGCCGCCGCCTGACCACACGGTCAGGCACAGCCACACATCAGTACGACGAAGGCCCGGGGCAGCCAGCCCCGGGCCTTCGTCGTACGTATCCCTGCTCGTCCTCTATGCCGTCTGGTGCGCCAGCAGCGCCAGTGCCGTTATCAGGATCGCCAGAAGGGCGATCAGGGTCATGGGGCTCAGGTTCGCGAAGGGGTTCTCCTGCTGGAGCCGCTCGCGGCTGGCCCGGCACACATGGCAGCGGCCCTCGGCGACGGGGGAGGCGCAGTTCGCGCACACCAACCGGTCGTACGTCATGCGCCTCGCCCTCCTTGCAGTGGCCTCACACACACCTCAACGCTTCGCGGAGCCTGGACGTTCCTCTCCTCCACTGTGCCAGGTCCCCCCGGAGGTTGCGCGGGCGCCTACGAAGGGGTGGGTGACCTCGGTCGCGTGGCTGCGGGCACGTCGTGATCGCTCGCGCGGTTCCCCGCGCCCCTCACGGGGCCGGGGGGCGGTACAGTCACCGTCATCCATTCCCGACGGCTTGTGGTGTATCCGTGATCCGATTCGACAACGTGTCCAAGGTCTACCCCAAGCAGACCCGTCCCGCACTCAGGGATGTGTCCCTGGAGGTCGAGAAGGGCGAGTTCGTGTTCCTGGTGGGGTCCTCCGGCTCCGGGAAGTCCACCTTTCTGCGGCTGATCCTCCGGGAGGAGCGGTGCAGTCAGGGTCAGGTGCACGTCCTGGGTAAGGATCTCGCGCGCCTGTCCAACTGGAAGGTGCCGCAGATGCGCCGCCAGCTCGGGACGGTGTTCCAGGACTTCCGGCTGCTGCCGAACAAGACGGTCGGGGAGAACGTCGCCTTCGCGCAGGAGGTCATCGGCAAGTCGCGCGGTGAGATCCGCAAGTCCGTGCCGCAGGTGCTGGAACTGGTCGGGCTCGGCGGCAAGGAGGAGCGGATGCCGGGCGAGCTGTCGGGTGGTGAGCAGCAACGAGTTGCCATCGCGCGGGCCTTCGTGAACCGGCCCAAGCTGCTGATCGCCGACGAGCCCACCGGCAACCTCGACCCGCAGACCTCCGTCGGCATCATGAAGCTGCTCGACCGGATCAACCGGACGGGCACCACCGTGGTGATGGCGACCCACGACCAGAACATCGTGGACCAGATGCGCAAGCGCGTCATCGAGCTGGAGAAGGGCCGACTCGTCCGCGACCAGGCGCGCGGCGTCTACGGCTACCAGCACTGACCGCCCCAGTCCACGGAAAGGCCCAGTAAGACGCCATGCGCGCCCAGTTCGTTCTGTCCGAGATCGGTGTCGGTCTCCGCCGCAATCTGACGATGACCTTCGCGGTCATCGTCTCCGTCGCCCTCTCCCTCGCCCTGTTCGGCGGATCGCTGTTGATGAGCGACCAGGTCAGCCAGATGAAGGGCTACTGGTACGACAAGGTCAACGTGTCGATCTTCCTCTGCAACAAGAGCGACGCGGAGTCCGACCCCAACTGCGCCAAGGGCGCGGTCACGACCGAGCAGAAGAACCAGATCAAGTCCGACCTGGGCAAGATGGCGGTCGTCGACAACGTCGCCTACGAGTCGCAGGACGAGGCGTACAAGCACTACAAGGAGCAGTTCGGCGACTCCCCGCTGGCCAGCAGCCTCACCCCGGACCAGATGCAGGAGTCGTACCGCATCAAGTTGAAGGACCCGGAGAAGTACCAGGTCATCGCGAGCGCCTTCAACGGCCGTGACGGCGTGCAGTCGGTGCAGGACCAGAAGGGCATCCTGGACAACCTCTTCAAGCTCCTCGGGTACCTGAACCTGGCGGCGCGCGGTGTGATGGCGGTCATGCTGGTGGTGGCGCTGCTGCTGATCGTCAACACCGTGCGGGTCTCGGCGTTCAGCCGTCGTCGTGAGATCGGGATCATGCGGCTGGTGGGCGCCTCGGGCTTCTACATCCAGGCGCCGTTCATCATGGAGGCGGCGGTCGCCGGTGTCATCGGCGGTGTGATCGCCTGCGTCTTCCTGGCCCTCGGCCAGTACTTCGTGATCGACAACGGAGTCTCGCTCTCCCAGAACCTGCCCCTCATCAACTTCGTCGGCTGGGACGCGGTCCTCATCAAGCTGCCGCTCATCCTCACGGTGAGCTTCCTGATGCCCGCTTTGGCCGCGTTCGTCGCGCTGCGCAAGTACTTGAAGGTGTGACGCACGCCCCTGAGGGCCGTACCGGCAAGGGCCGGTGCGGCCCTTCGCGTTGTCCTAGACTCGCCGACATGTCAGGCCGCGACCTGTTCTCCCAGCCCCGCCGCATCGGCCGCGGGGCCGCCCTGACCTTGGTCTTCGCGAGCGTCCTCGTCACGGGCGCCGCGACCGGCTCCTTCGAGGACCCGCAGCGCTCGACGGCCGCCGCGTCCGACACCTCCCGCTCCACCCCCACCGGCAGGGAGCAGGACGTCGCCGACGCCGCCGCCGAGGCCATGGCCGAGGGCAAGTCCCCCGTGGAGGCCGCGGAGCGTGCCGTCAGCCGCAGCGGCGACCGGTGGGGCGCCGTCTACTCCGAGGGCGAGTACGAGCAGTTCGAGGAGGCCCTCGACGGCGAGTACACCGGCGTCGGGCTCTGGGCCCGCCGCGAGCGCGACGGCCGTATCGAGGTGACCCGGGTGCAGGACGGCTCGCCCGCGGCCGGTGCCGGCATCCGCGCGGGTGACCGGCTCGTGAGCGTCGACGGAGAGAAGGTCGACGGCCGGCCCGTCACCGAGGTCGTCTCCTTACTGCGCGGCGACGCGATCGGCGGGGGGACCGAGGACAGCGGGACCTCCGAGAGCGCGGCCGCCGGTACGAAGGTGTCGCTGGAGCTGCGGCGCGGCAGCCGGACCTGGCACGAGACCCTGCGCCGGGCGCGCCTGTCCACCGAGGACGTGACCGTCAGCCGTACCGCCGGCGGGGTCGCCGTCATCAAGGTCGACGCGTTCACCAAGGGCTCCGGCGACCTGGTGCGGGCCGCCGTCGAGCAGGCCGGTGACACCGCCGGGTTCGTCCTCGACCTCCGTGGCAACGCCGGCGGCCTGGTCACCGAGGCCGTCACCGCCGCCTCCGCCTTCCTCGACGGCGGACTGGTCGCCACGTACGACGTCAACGGCGAGCAGCGGGCCCTGCACGCCGAGCCCGGCGGCGACACCACCAGGGCGCTGGTCGCGCTGGTCGACGGCGGCACGATGAGCGCGGCCGAGCTGCTCACCGGGGCCCTCCAGGACCGGGGCCGCGCGGTGGTCGTGGGCTCCCGCACCTTCGGCAAGGGCTCGGTCCAGATGCCGAGCCGCCTCCCCGACGGCTCCGTCGCCGAACTGACCGTCGGCCACTACCGCACCCCCTCCGGCCGCGGCGTCGACGGCAGCGGCATCACCCCCGACCTCGAAGCGGACGAGGACGCCCTGCGACGGGCCGAGACGGTACTGAGCGGACTCGGGCAGTAGCCCGCCACGCGCGCGCCCTCACCGCCCCTCGTTAATCGACTTCCCGCCGACCCCCTCCGGGGTGCGAAAATGGGCGGCACTATGAGCAAGGGAATGTACGTACCGAAGGAGTCCCAGCCCAAGCAGGGCGGGACGGCCGCCAAGGCCAGGGACGGCGAGAAGGGCGGCAAGAAGAAGATCGTCGCCCAGAACAAGAAGGCCCGGCACGACTACGCGATCATCGACACCTACGAGGCCGGTCTCGTCCTCATGGGTACAGAGGTCAAGTCGCTGCGCGAGGGACGGACCTCGCTGACCGACGGCTTCGTCCAGATCGACCGGGGCGAGGCGTGGCTGCACAACGCCCACATCCCCGAGTACCACCAGGGCAGCTGGACCAACCACTCCGCGCGCCGCAAGCGGAAGCTGCTGCTGCACCGCGAGGAGATCGACAAGCTGGAGTCCAAGGCGCAGGAGACGGGTCACACGATCGTGCCCCTCGCCCTGTACTTCAAGGACGGCCGGGCCAAGGCGGAGATCGCTCTCGCACGAGGCAAGAAGGAGTACGACAAGCGGCAGACCCTGCGGGAGAAGCAGGACCGGCGGGAGTCGGACCGGGCGATCGCGGCGGCGAAGCGGAAGCAGCGGGGCCAGTAGGGCCAGTAGGGCCAGTGGGGCGAGGGGTCGCCGGGAATACGGTGGCATCGGCGTGCGTCGGTCACGTACGATGGTGTCAACACCGGCCGCGGTCGGTGTGAGCGTTGAAAACAAAACATGGGGATGATCGGTTTCGACAGCGGCTGTCGAAGCAGGGGAAGCGTGTCGAGGAAGCGGCAATGATCTCGTTAACCATATGTCGCACCAAATAATCGCCAACACCAAGCGCGATTCCCAGACCTTCGCTCTCGCTGCCTGATAAGCAGTGAACGAAGGCCCTAATGGGTGTCAGCCCGGGAGCGTTCCCGGCCCGGATCCTGGCATAATCTAGGGAACTAAACCATTGAGCCCGGTCACGGGGCTCGATGGGAAACCAAACAGTGACTGAGCCCGTCGGCGACTTGTTCGCGTGATCGCCGGGGCTGAGAAAATCACAGCGAACTGCACACGGAGAAGCCCTGGTTCCGCACCGTTGGACGCGGGTTCGATTCCCGCCATCTCCACAATTCCCATGTGAAGCAAGCGAGTAGGGGCCCGGTGGTCGTTTCGACCACCGGGCCCCTTTCGTCATCCCGCGACCCGGCGGGCCGTGCTCGATCGCACGGTCAGGTGGGGTGCGAGCAGGGTGGACTCGGGGGTGGGATCGCTGCTCAGCTTCCTCATGAGCAGGTGTACCGCCTGTTCGCCCACCTCCGCCGCCGGGATGGCGATCGAGGTGAGCGGGACAGGCAGGGCGGTGGCCTGGGCGTCGGGGCAGAGGGCGGTGAGGGAGAGGTCGGTCGGGACGCGCAGGCCGAGGTGTTCGAAGGCGTCCAACAGGGGTTCCAGGATGGCCTCGTTGTGGATGACCACACCGGTGAGGGCGGGTTGTTCGCGCAGGAGGCGTTCCGCCACCGCTCGGGCGGCCGCCGGGGTGGCCTCGCAGGGATGGACCGTGGAGGACATGCCGTTGCGGGTGGCGGCCGAGGTGAAGCCCTGGACGACGCGTTGGGCGAAGGAGGTCTGACGGACGTAGACCTCGGGCGGGGAGCCGATCAGCCCCACCACGCGGTGGCCGAGGCCCGCCAGGTGTTCCACGCACAACTCGCCCGCCGCCTTGAAGTCCAGGTCGATGCAGGTCAGGCCGGTGGCGTCGGAGGGGAAACCGATCAGGACCGACGGGCGGCCCAGGTTGCGCAGCAACGGCAACCGGGGGTCGTGGAGTTGGACGTCCATCACGATCAGCGCGTCCACCAGCGCCGTGTCCGCGACCCGCCGCAGACCCTCCTCCCCCTCCTCCTGTGTCAGCAGCAGGACGTCGTGGTCGTGCGCACGGGCCGTGGTGACCGCCGAGACCGCGAACTGCATGACCACCGGCACGTTGATGCCGGCCCGTAACGGCACCACCATCGCCAGGACGTTGGACCGGCTGCCGGCCAGGGCACGGGCGCCCGCGTGCGGCCGGTAGCCCAGCTCGCGGACGGACGCCTCGACCCGCGACCGCGTCTCCGCCGAGATCGGCCGCTTGCCGCTGAGGGCGTACGAGACCGTGCTGGGGGAGACGCCCGCGTGCCGTGCCACATCAGTGATCTTCACCGTCACACCGACCCCGCTCCTTCGGCCGGATCCCCGTTCGGATCCCCGTCCAGGTCCATCGTCAGAAACCCCGTGCCCGCCTCGGCCCTGACCTCCCGGTCGCCGGCCGCGAGCCCCCACGGCGCCCTGGGGTCGCCGCACGACGCCCGCAGCACATCGCCCTCCCGTACGACGGTGAAGGTCACGTCGCCCACCGGCACCGTCACCTGGGCGCCGTGGGCGAGACCGTACGCGCGCAGGGTGACCCCGTCGGCGTGGTCGTAGTCCGGGCGGTCCGTCACCGAGCCGACGGGGACGACCGCGCCCGGACGGACCAGGAGCGGCACGCTCGTGAAGTCATGGCGTTCGCGGACCCAGCGCGGGCCGGTGACCGTGTCACCGGCCGGGAAGCGGGTCCAGGTGCCCTCGGGCACGTAGTACGTGACATCGCCCTCGTCGCTGAAGACGGGTGCGACAAGGAGGTCGGGGCCGAGCATGTACTGGCGTTCCAGATGCGCGCAGCCGGGATCGTCCGGGAACTCCAGCACCATCGCGCGCATCATCGGCACGCCCTCGGTGTGGGCCGTGCGCGCGGCCTCGTAGAGGTAGGGCATGAGGCTGAGCTTCAGTTGCGTGAAGTGCCGCAGGACGTCCACCGATTCGTCGTCGAAGAGCCAGGGGACGCGGTACGACGACGAGCCGTGCAGTCGGCTGTGGGAGGAGAGCAGGCCGAAGGCCATCCAGCGTTTGAAGAGCGCGGGTGTCGGGGTGCCCTCGAAGCCGCCGATGTCATGGCTCCAGAACCCGAAGCCCGACAGCCCCAGCGACAGCCCGCCCCGCAGCGACTCGGCCATCGCCTCGTACGTCGACTCGCAGTCGCCGCCCCAGTGGACGGGGAAGCGCTGGCCGCCGGTGGTCGCCGACCGGGCGAAGAGGACCGCCTCGCCCTCGCCCCGGTGTTTGCGCAGGACGTCGAAGACGGTCCGGTTGTAGAGGTAGGCGTAGTAGTTGTGCATCCGCTCCGGGTCCGTGCCGTCGGACCAGGTCACGTCCAGGGGCACCCGCTCGCCGAAGTCGGTCTTGAAGCAGTCGACGCCCTGGGAGAGCAGTGCCTCCAGCTTCGAGGCGTACCACTCGCGGGCCGCCGGGCTGGTGAAGTCGACGAGCGCCATGCCGGGCTGCCAGAGGTCCCACTGCCAGACACCGCCGTCGGGTCTGCGCAGGAGGTGGCCGAGCGCCTTGCCCTCCGCGAACAGCGGGGAGCGCTGGGCGATGTACGGGTTGATCCAGACGGAGATCCGCAGGCCGCGCCGCTTGAGACGGGCCAGCATGCCCTCCGGGTCCGGGAATACCCGGGGGTCCCAGACGAAGTCGCACCACTGGAACTCGCGCATCCAGAAGCAGTCGAAGTGGAAGACGGACAGGGGCAGCCGCCGCTCCCGCATCCCCTCGATGAAGGAGGTGACCGTCTCCTCGTCGTAGGAGGTGGTGAAGGAGGTCGACAGCCACAGGCCGAACGACCAGGTGGGCGGGAGCGCCGGGCGGCCGGTGAGCGCCGTGTACTTGCGGAGGATGTCCTTAGGGGTGGGGCCGTAGATGACGTAGTACGTCAACTGCTGGGTCTCCGCGCTGAACTGGACCTTCGACACGACCTCCGAGGCGACCTCGAAGGAGACCTTGCCGGGGTGGTCGACGAAGACGCCGTAGCCGGCGTCCGTGAGGTAGAACGGCACGTTCTTGTAGGCCTGTTCGGTGGCCGTGCCGCCGTCCGCGTTCCAGATGTCGACGACCTGGCCGTTCTTGACGAGCGGGCCGAACCGTTCGCCGAGGCCGTACACCGAGGTGCCGACGCCCAGGTTGAGCTGTTCGCGCAGGTAGTGCGCGCCGGTCGCCTCGCGCATGATGCCCATCGACTTGGGGCCGCTGGTGGTGAGCGTGCGGCCGTGGGCGAGGAAGTCGACGTGCCAGGGGCCGGTGCGGGAGACGCGTACCGACAGCTCTCCTGCGGTGAGGGTGGCGTGCTCGTCGTCGTAGGAGGCGTGGGGGGTGAACTCCTCGGTGGTGAGTTCGAACTGAGGGCCGCGCGGTCGTTCGCCGGTGAGGTGGGTGAACGTGACGCCGATGACGTCGGGCATCGGGGCGTGGGCGCTGATCGTCACGACCGGTCCCTTCAGCAGGTCGCCGCGGTGGCGGATGGGCTGGGTCGGGGCGTGGATCTCCAGTGCGCCGTGGTCCGTGGCGGTGACGTCCAGGACCTCGACAGGATGGGCGGCGGTGACACCCTCGCGGAGCAGCCAGTAGCCGTCGGTGAACTTCATGTGGGGGGGTTTCTCCTTACGTCGCGGCCTGTTTCACTGCTCCCACCGTGATGCCCCGGCTGAGTCGCGCTGGAAGAGGAGGAAGAACACGAGGATGTGAGAGGAAGTGGACCGGGCGCCCTGAGCCTTCGTGCCGTCAGCATCCCGCGCCCTCCAGCGGAGTCGGATGGTTCTCGGGCGTCACGCGACGGCTGTCGGCCGCGCGGCCCGTTGAAACATGCACTTCGTCGAACCACATGGTCGAATCGTTTCGACGCCTGACGTCGAAGCGCTTCGACGGAAGGTAAGGGCGGGCCAAGGGCGCGTCAATGGGACGGAGGGGAGAACGTCGGGCGTTCGGTGGGGCGAACGGGGGCGGATCCGGTCGTGCGGCGGGCCGAGGCGATCAGCAGGGCCAGCGCCGCCGCGGCGACCGGGAGGCCGAAGGCGGTGGTGATGGGGTCGGCGTGCGCGCTGTTCTCCGCGAGTCGGCCGCCCAGGGCCGATCCGGCGGCTATGCCGGTGAGCAGGGCGGTGACAGCGAGGGTCATGCCCTCGTTCACCTGCCCTCCGGGGGTGCGGCACTGGAGGAGGGACATGGCGGTGACCATGGTGGGGGCGGTGGCCATGCCGGCGAACAGGAGGGACGGGGCGAGAGCCAGGAGGGAGCCGGTGGTGGTCGCGGTGAGCCAGGGGAGGGCCATCAGGGTCGTCATCGCCGCCAGGCACCACAGGAAGCGGCGTTCCGCCGGGCCCGTCACCCGGACGGCGCCGTAGGCCAGGCCAGCCGCGCAGGACCCGGCCGCCTGGAGACCGAGGATCACACCGGCCGCCGAGGGGTGGCCCTGGGCGTCCGCGTAGGCGACGGTCGCGATCTCCAGCGAGCCGAAGACCCCGCCGGTGGCGAGGAAGACGGCGAGGAGGGCGGGGACGCCGGGGGCGCGGAGGGGGGACCTCGTGGTCGTACGGCCGGTGGGGGGCGGTTCCGTGGAGCGCCGGCCGGTGAAGACCAGGACGCCGGTCATGAGGAGCAGACCGCCGACGAGGGTGCCGGCCTCGGGGAAGAGGGTGGTGCACAGGAGGGCCGCGAGGGCCGGGCCGAGCATGAAGCAGAGTTCGTCCGCCGCCTGTTCGAAGGAGTTCGCGGTGTGGAGGGCCGCCCGGTCGCCCTTGAGGAGGTGGGCCCAGCGGGCGCGGGACATGCCACCGGTGTTGGGGGTGGTCGCGGTGGCCGCATGGGAGGCGAAGAGGGTCCAGTCGGGGGCGTCGAAGTGCACACAGGCGATCAGGGAGAGGCCGGCGAGGCAGGCGAGCGCGGTGGCGGGGACGGCGACCTTCGCCTGGCCGTGGCGGTCGACCAGGCGGGCGGTCCAGGGGGCGACGAGCGCGGTGGCGGCGAGGCCGGTCGCGACGACGGCGCCGGCCAGGGCGTAGGAGTCGCGGGTGGTGGCGATCATGAGGATGGCGCTGATGCCGAACATGCCCATGGGGAGTCGGGCGAGCAGACCTCCGGCGGTGAAGCGGAGGGCACCGGGGGTCTGGAAGAGGGCGCGGTAGGGGGTGGGGATGGGGGTGGGGGTGCGCCGGCGGGTGCGGGTGGGGGTGCGCCGGCGGGTGCGCGCGGGTCGTGGCTGGTCGCGCGGTTCCCCGCGCCCCTTGGGGCGGCGGGGGCGGAAGTCGGCTGCCACCAGTTGGTCGGCGGTCACGGTCAGCAGAGGTCCTGTCGGTTGCGGCATGTCCTCAACCGTCGCGCCGCGCATGATCCACCGTCCAACACCTACTCCGTGGTGATTCACGCGCCCCGGTTGTAAATTCGCCGGATGTCCAGCGTCCCCCATGCCGCCGAGCCCCGGCTCCTCCGCGGCTTTCTCGCCGTCGCCGAGGAACTGCACTTCACCAGGGCCGCCGCTCGGCTCTTCGTCGCCCAGCAGGCGCTCAGCCGGGACGTCCGGCGGCTGGAGCGGGAGTTGGGGGTGGAGCTGTTCGTACGGACGACCCGCCAGGTGGTGTTGACGGCCGACGGGGAGCGGCTGGTGCCGTACGCGCGGCGGGTGGTGGCGGCGCAGGAGGAGTTGGTGGCCGCGTTCCGGCAGGTACGGCCCCTGTTGGTGGATCTGAACTCGCCGGGGCTGGCCACCGGGGCGCGGGTGTTGCGGCGTGCCCGTGAGCTCGCGCCGGAGCTGGAGTTGATGGCCCGGTACGAGAGCGGGCTGACGTACGCGGCGGCCGAGATGCTCGCCGGGCGGCTGGACGTGTCGTTCGGGAGGTTCGCGGGGCTCGACCCGGCGGTGCGCGGGGGGCTCGAACAGCAGCCGGTGCGGTACGAGCCCATGACGGTGATCCTGCCCGAGGACCACCGGCTGGCCGCGCTGGACGCCGTACCGCTGGCGGAGATGGCGGGCGAGAGCGTGTACGCGGGAGCCGGGAACCCTCGTACGCCGGAGTGGACCGAGCTGGCGGAGCGGCTGTTCGAAGAGCGGGGGATCGAGGTCGCGGCGCCCGCCCCGCTGGCGGTGGGGGAGGAGGAGTTCCAGCGGATCATGGCCAAGACGCGGACTCCGGTGCTGGCGGTGGTGGACTTCCCGCCCATGCCGGGCACCGTGTCGAGGCCGCTCGTCGACCCCGTACCGCTGTCGCCCGTCTCGCTGGTGTGGCGCAAGGGATTCGCGCATCCCGGGCTCGACACGCTGCGGCGGGCCGCCGTCGAGCTGGGGCGGGCGGAAGTATGGCTATCACATCCGGAGGACGGGTGGATTCCGGCCACAGATGCACTCATCATGATGACCTTCACCTGACATCACACATCAGGCATCTCTCCCACCTCTACATTCGGGCTCCGGGTGCGTGTGAGGGGCCAGGTGCCCCGGATCGGGTGGGGGCCCGTTCCGGTACAGGAAAGAGCGACCGCCCGACATCGAACACGCACCCAAGAACGATCCCGTGGGGGGAAGTGCGTGCACGTCGAGAACTGGTCCAAGGGCACTCAGCCGAAGCGGACCGAGGGTGAAGGCCTTGGCCGAGGCCGTGGTGGTAGCGGCTCCAGGGACGAGGTGGTCTGGCCCGAGGCCGCCGGCAGAACGGGCGCCGTGCCCCAGCAGCCGACCGCTTCCGGGGTGTCGGGACTCTCCGGCGCCTCGGCGGACGCGGGGCTCTCGGGGCTCTCGGGACGTGAGCCGGGATTGTCGGGTGCCGTTCCGGCGCCCTGGGAGCGGCCCGACCAGCCCGGCCGCAGTCACGACCCGCACGAGGTGACCGTCCAGCTCGACGGTCTGGGGCGCGAAGTCGGCGAAGGGCCGGGCAAGCACGCCGACACGGACGGGGCGGCGCCTGCCGGCCAGGACTCCGACGGACCCGTCTTCGTCGACGAGTCGGGGCGGCGCCGCAACCTCTACCGGAAGCTCGGTATCGCCGTCGGCACCGCCTGCGCGGCGTACGCCGTGGTCATCGTCGGCACGCTCGTGTCGGGCAACTCCGACGCGCCCTGGCTGCCGGTGCCGATGCAGAAGGACGACAAGCCGGCGAGCAAGGTGGACACCCCGCCGCAGCCGGACGAGACGGACGACCGCTCGGACACGGCGGACGGCCTCGTCCCCGACACGGGGCCGGGCGGTGACCGCGCGGCAGCGACGTCATCGCCGGGCGCCAAGTCCCCGGCCGGCTCGTCGGGCCGTGCCAAGACGCCGGAGGCGTCCCCCAGCGCCGAACCCTCGGCCGGCCCCAGCGCCGGCGTCGTGCCGAAGCCGAAGCCGAAGCCGAGCGCCACGGGGAAGGGCCCGGAGCCGTCCGCCTCGGCGTCCGCACCGCCGAAGGTCGAGCCCAGCCCCTCGGTCACGCCCTCGCCCCAGCCCTCCGACTCGGGCGCCACGGGGCCCGCACCCGCTCCGGGTTCCGGCGGCACGGACACCGTCGCCGACGGCCCGGCCTCCCCGGCGCCCGTCGAGCCCGGCCCGTCGGCCTCGGAGAACGCGCAGAGCCCCCAGGAGCCGCAGAGCCCGCAGAACCCGGAGAGCCCCGCCTGATGACCCGCTCCCAGCGCGGCGACACGTCCTCACGTGCCGCCAAGCGCCCTACCCGCTCAGCGCGAGCAGCCGGTCCAGCGCGTTCGGCGAAGAGCGCCGAGGACGGCACGACCGCGACCGCGACCACGGACGACGGCACGAACGGCGGCACGGCCGGCAGCACCACCGACCACACGTCCGACCACACGTCCGACCACACGTCCGGTACGGCCGGGACCATGGCCGCCAGGGTGGCCGACGGCGGAGCCGACAGCGCGGCGAAGAGTCCGGCGCACACCAGCGTGAGAGGTGCCGCCACCCGGCGCCCGCAGAAGAGAAGCTCGCGGAAGAAGCGTTCGGCGCGGCGACTTCCGCTGCGCTATCTGCTGCCCTGTGTGCTGCTCCTCGCGCTGATGGCGATGCTGATGCTGCGCGGCTACGTGCACAGCGAGATCCTCGCCGACCACCGGGTAAGGCCGCCCGTGTCGAACGACCGGGTGCCGAAGAAGATCCTGAAGGGCGGGCCGGTGATCGACACCCGCCCCGGACGGCAGCTCAGCCTCGACGTCCCCGACCACGAGCTGGTCCTGACGTTCGACGACGGGCCGGACCCCAAGTGGACCCCCAAGGTCCTCGACGTGCTGAGGAAGCACGAGGCCAAGGCAGTCTTCTTCATCACCGGCACCATGGCCTCGCGCTACCCGGACCTGGTCGAGCGCATGGTCGACGAAGGCCATGAGATCGGACTGCACACCTTCAACCACCCGGACCTGTCCCTGCAGTCCAGGGAGCGCATCGACTGGGAGCTGTCACAGAACCAGCTCGCGCTCGCGGGCGCGGCGGGCGTGCGCACCTCGCTGTTCCGGCCGCCGTACTCCTCGTTCTCCGAGCGCATGGACAACCGGACCTGGCCGGTGACGCGGTACATCGGCAGCCGTGGCTACATCACCGTGGTCAGCGACACGGACAGCCAGGACTGGAAGCGGCCGGGCGTCGACGAGATCATCCGCCGGTCCACGCCCGAGCGCGGCGAGGGCGCGATCGTGCTGATGCACGACTCCGGCGGCGACCGCTCACAGACCGTGGCCGCGCTGGACCGGTACATCGCCCGGCTCCAGGCCAAGGGGTACAAGTTCGACACCCTGACCGGCGCCCTGAAGGCGCCCA
Organism: Streptomyces sp. NPDC012510; assembly: GCF_042955065.1. Lineage (NCBI taxonomy): Bacteria > Bacillati > Actinomycetota > Actinomycetes > Kitasatosporales > Streptomycetaceae > Streptomyces > Streptomyces sp. NPDC012510. The sequence goes on along the minus strand of NZ_JBIBEN010000002.1, from coordinate 549,941 downwards.
GCGCGCACACCCCGGTCACGGGGCTCGGCCTGGTGAAGGGCAAGGTCTGGGTGACGCTGGTGCAGGCCTCGGAGAGGACGACGAGCATCCTCGTCGTCGCTCTCGCGGTCGTCGGCGTCCTCGTCCTCGCCCGATTCGGCCTGATGCTGATCCTCTCGATCGCCCACGCCCGCCGGGTCCGCCGCCGTAACTTCCGCTGGGGACCGGACGGGCCCGTCACCGAACCGGTGTCCGTCCTCGTCCCGGCGTACAACGAGGCCAAGTGCATCGAGAAGACGGTCCGTTCGCTGGTGGCGAGCGACCACCCCATCGAGGTGCTGGTCATCGACGACGGTTCCAGCGACGGCACGGCCCGTATCGTCGAGGAGCTCAGCCAGGACCTGCCGGGCGTCCGTGTCGTACGGCAGCTCAACGCGGGCAAGCCCGCCGCTCTCAACCGGGGCATCGCCAACGCGCGGCACGACCTGATCGTGATGATGGACGGCGACACGGTCTTCGAACCGTCCACCGTCCGCGAACTGGTCCAGCCGTTCGCCGACCCCCGGGTGGGCGCCGTCGCCGGCAACGCCAAGGTCGGCAACCGGGACACCCTCATCGGCGCCTGGCAGCACATCGAGTACGTGATGGGCTTCAACCTGGACCGCCGGATGTACGACATCCTGCGCTGTATGCCGACGATCCCCGGGGCGGTCGGGGCGTTCCGGCGGCAGGCGCTCGAACGGGTCGGCGGGATGAGCGAGGACACCCTCGCCGAGGACACCGACATCACCATGGCCATGCACCGCGACGGCTGGCACGTCGTGTACGCCGAGAACGCGCGGGCCTGGACCGAGGCGCCGGAATCCGTCCAGCAGCTGTGGTCGCAGCGCTACCGCTGGTCGTACGGCACGATGCAGGCGATCTGGAAGCACCGGGGCTCGCTCTTCGACCGGGGCGCGTCCGGCCGCTTCGGGCGGGTGGGTCTGCCGCTGGTGTCGCTGTTCATGGTGGTGGCCCCACTGCTGGCGCCCCTCATCGACGTGTTCCTGCTCTACGGGCTGGTGTTCGGGCCCACGGAGAAGACGATCGGTGCCTGGCTGGGCGTCCTGGCGGTCCAGGTGGTGTGCGCGGCGCTGGCCTTCCGTCTCGACAAGGAGCGCATGACCCACCTGATCTCGCTCCCGCTCCAGCAGCTCCTCTACCGCCAGCTCATGTACGTCGTCCTGCTGCAGTCGTGGATCACGGCGCTGACCGGTGGCCGGCTGCGCTGGCAGAAGCTGCGGCGGACGGGGGCCGTGGGACTGCCGGGCGCACCCCAGGAACAGACGGCGGCCGTACCCGGGCAGCAGTCGGGGGAGCGGAGGCCGGTCGGATGAGCACCCTCGCACCCGGCTCCACTCCATACGACCCCACCGGGCCCGGCTCCCCTGACCCCGACCCCGACCCCGACCCCACGGCGCGGGGCCCGGTCCCGCAGGGCACCGACCCGCAGGGCACCGACCCACACGGCACCGACCCGCAGGGCACCGACCCGCAGGATCCTCCCGCTCCCGCCCGGGACCGGTACTTCGACTTCCTCCGGGCCGTCGCCCTCTTCCGGGTGGTCCTGTACCACCTCACCGGCTGGGCGTGGCTGCCGCTCCTCTTCCCCTCCATGGGCGTGATGTTCGCGCTCGCCGGCAACCTCATGGCGCGCTCGCTCAGGCGCCCGGCGGTGGAGGTCGTCCGGGGCCGGCTCCGCCGACTGCTGCCGCCGGTGTGGCTGCTGGGGGTCGTGGGCGTCACGGGGATGGTGGCCCAGGGCTGGGGACCGGACGCGGACGGGCACCCCGGCTGGTGGTGGTTCCACCTCACCTTCTGGATCCTGCCGATCAGCGACCCGCCGTACGCCGAGGGCCTGCCCGGAGTACACGGTTTCATCGGCGCGGACTGGGCCGTGGAACTGGCCGGACCGCTCTGGTACGTCCGCGCCTACCTCTGGTACGTCATCCTCTCGCCCCTGCTGCTGCGCGCGCTGCGGGCGGTGCCGATGGTGACGGTCCTCGTGCCGATCGCGCTGGCGGGGGTGTTCGAGCTGGAGTTGGCGGCGCTGCCGGGGGAGCGGTTCGCCTCCGGGTTGACGGACTTCAGTACCTTCGGCGCCTGCTGGATCCTCGGCATGGCCCACCAGGAAGGCGTCCTCAAGCGCCTCCCGAGGTACATCGTCCCCTCCGTCGCCCCGGCGCTCGCCATGGTCGGCCTCTGGTACGCGCTGAACAGCGACTTCGGCACCGGCAACGACCTCGACAGCATGCCGTTCGCCCAGGCCCTGTGGTCCGTCGGCACGGTGGCGCTGCTGCTGCACATCAGCCCGACGTGGGCCGAGTGGCCGCGCCGGCTGCGCCGTTTCGACGGGGCGATCACGCTGCTCAACTCGCGCGCGGTGACGATCTATCTCTGGCACAACACGTGCGTCCTGATCGCCGCGACCCAGTGGGACCGGCTGTGGAGCGTCGTGTTCCTCGAACAGAACGTCCCCTGGCTGCTGGAGAGCGTCTGGCCCGTACTGCTCGTGACCTGGCTGCTGATCGCCTGCTGTGTCGTCGTCTTCGGCTGGGCGGAGGACCTGGCGGCAGGGCGCACGCCGAGGGTGTGGCCGAGCGGTGGGGAGGTCGGGCGGAGTCCGCGAAGGCCGTGAGGCGGCGTGGCGCTTGGGGACGGTCGGTCATGTATTGACCACGTAACCAACCGGGATCCGCACTTGCGTACGACTCGGAGGGTGGTGGATGTTGAACTCGCTTGAGGCAGGCGTTCCTTGCCTCCCCGAAGCGACTCGAGGAGTGACACCCGCCGATGACCCAGCCTCCCGGCCAGCCGCCGCACGACGGTTACGGCTCCCAGCCGCCGCAGCAGCCGTACCCGGGGCCGTACACGCCCCCGTCGGCGGGCCAGGTTCCCGGACAGCCACCGAACCCGTACTCCACGGCTCCCCAGCAGCCGTACGGGGCCGGTGGGCAGCCGCCGTACGGGGGTGCGCCGGGGGCTCCGGGGATGCCGGGTGCGCCGGGGGCTCCCCAGTACGGTGCCCAGTACCCCGCCTCCTACGGGGGTTACCCGCCGCCGCCCCCGCCCTCCGGCGGCAGTGGTGGCAAGGTCGCGCTGATCATCGTGGCCGTCGTGGCGGCGCTCGCGGTGATCGGCGGGGGGATCTTTCTCCTCACCGGTGGCGACGACGACACCACGGCCAAGCCCGAGCCGACCGCCTCGGCGACGGCGACCGAGTCCCCGACCCCTACGGAGGAGGCCACCGACGACGCCACCGGCGACGCCACCGACGAGGGCACGGGGACGCCCGACGGCGGTCTGGACGACGGTGGCTCGACCACCGCGCCCGCCAAGGGTGTCGAGGGGCAGTGGCAGGACGACGAGGCCAGGACGTTGACGATCGGCGCCGAGCAGACCACCGGCGACGGCAAGGGCCAACACCCCCTCTCCTACATCGACATGGTCGGCGGCAAGGGCATCCTGACCGGCGTCGGCGCCTACCGCGACGACAACAACTTCCGAATGGCCCTCACCCCCATGGCCTCGAAGGACGTCAAGGACGAGGACGTCACCTTCGCCACGGTCCGCCGTTCCGGCGACGACGTGGTCATCACCTGGGAGGGCGGCGGCACCGACACCCTCAGCTACGTCGGCGAGGCGTCGAGCTGACCCGCACGGGCCGCTGCCGCGCGGGGGCGCCCGGAACCTCGCGTGCCACTCCGCGCGGCGGCACCCGGGTCCTCGCGCCCCTGACCACGCCACCCTGAACAGGACATCGACCCGGGCGGCCTTCGTGCAGATCACGCAACAGCTCCGAACTCGGCTCCGCCTCTTCCGGTCCGGGGCTCCCCGGGGCGGGCACGGACGGCCGGGCGGGCGACTGACCGGACGGGCCGACTGCCCAGGCCCCTTCACGGAAGCACGCACGCCGTTCGCATGGCGGCGCCTCCTTCGCGGAGGATGGATGCCTGTGGTCTTCGCCACGCTGAGCGACGGCACCCGGTGCGCCTACATTGGCATGCGGGCCGCACCGAAGGAGGCCTGACCACGGGGTATGACGCTCCGCTCTCCGATTCCTCACCGGTCTGTCCGCAAGTCCGTGAGAGCAAAGTTCCTTTCCGGTCACCCGGTGCCACAGGCAGGAAACGCGCTCTCTCTACCTTCGGGACTCATCACCCCTCATCACCGCATCGCAAGACCCGAGCCCGGAGAAGGTGGAGGCGTCATGACAGCCCCGAGCACTGCCCCCGCGTCGAGCAGGGGAGGCCGCTGGATCGAGCACTGGGACCCGGAGAACGAGGCCTTCTGGAACGAGACCGGAGAGAAGGTCGCCCGCCGCAACCTGCTCTTCTCGGTGCTCTCGGAGCACATCGGCTTCTCCATCTGGACCGTCTGGTCGGTGATGGTGCTGTTCATGGGCCCGGAGTACGGGCTCACGCCGGCGGACAAGTTCTTCATCGTCTCGATGGCCACGCTGGTCGGCGCGATCGTGCGCATCCCCTACACCTTCGCGGTGGCGGTCTTCGGCGGCCGCAACTGGACGGTCGTCTCCGCGAGCCTGCTGCTCATCCCGACCGTCGCCGCCTTCCTCGTGATGAAGCCGGGAACCTCGTTCAACACGTTCCTGATCTGCGCGATGCTCGCCGGTATCGGCGGCGGCAACTTCGCCTCCTCCATGACCAACATCAACGCCTTCTTCCCGCTGCGGAAGAAGGGCTGGGCGCTCGGCCTCAACGCCGGCGGCGGCAACATCGGCGTCCCGGTGGTGCAGCTCATCGGCCTCGCCGTCATCGGGGCCGGCGGCGGTCCGCGCGTCCTGCTGGGCGTCTACATCCCCTTCATCGTGATCGCCGCCGTCCTGGCCTGGATGAAGATGGACAACATCGCGTCGTTGAAGAACGACACCGGTGCCGCGAAGGAGGCGGTCAAGGACGCCCACACCTGGATCATGTCCTTCCTCTACATCGGCACCTTCGGCTCCTTCATCGGCTACAGCTTCGCCTTCGGCCTCGTCCTGCAGACCCAGTTCGGCCGTACGCCACTGCAGTCCGCGTACGTCACCTTCATCGGCCCCCTGCTCGGCTCGCTGATCCGGCCCGTCGGCGGCGCGCTCGCCGACCGCTTCGGCGGCGCGAAGATCACGCTGTGGAACTACGTCGCCATGGCCGGCGCCACGGGGGTCATCGTCCTCGCCTCCATGGAGAAGTCGCTGCCGCTGTTCACCTGCGCCTTCATCGCGCTCTTCGTCCTCAGCGGCCTCGGCAACGGCTCCACCTTCAAGATGATCCCGGGCATCTTCCAGGCCAAGGCACTCGCCAAGGGCCTTGAGGGCGAGGAAGCCGCGGCCTACGGACGCCGGCTCTCCGGCGCTTCCATGGGCATCATCGGCGCGGTGGGCGCGATCGGCGGCCTCGGTATCAACCTGGCCTTCCGCCAGTCCTTCCTCACGGTCGGCTCCGGCACCGGTGCCTTCGTCACCTTCCTCGCCTTCTACGGTGTCTGCTTCGCCGTGACCTGGGCCGTATACCTTCGCCGCCCGGCCTCGAACGCCGCTTCGACCACGACCGCGACGGACTCGAAGCCGCAGCTCAGCTACGCCGAGGTGTGACATCGCCCATGCCGTGACACGTGTGACGTAACACCGGCGACATCAACCCGAACCGAGCCTGTCACGCACCGTTGACAGGCTCGTTCGGCATGTGGGAGCACCAATCGGTGCACTCGCACGGAGCTTCGACTGAGTGCAACGACTCGACTGCGGGACGAGAGCCATGTACGACGAACAGCAGCGACCCGAGCGATCAGATCGAGCCGATCGACCAGACAGGACGGATCTGATGGATCGGATGGATCGGACAGCGCAACCGGAACACGGGCCGCTCGCGGGGTTCACCGTGGGCGTCACGGCCGCCCGCCGTGCCGACGAACTCGGAGCGCTTCTCCAGCGCCGGGGAGCCGCGGTCCTCCACGCTCCCGCCCTGCGCATCGTGCCGCTCTCCGACGACAGCGAACTCCTCACCGCGACCAAGGACCTGCTCGACCAGGCGCCCGACATCGTGGTGGCGACGACCGCGATCGGCTTCCGCGGCTGGATCGAGGCCGCGGACGGCTGGGGCCTGGGCGAGGCCCTCCTGGACCGGCTGCGGGGCGTCGAAGTTCTGGCACGCGGACCGAAGGTGAAGGGCGCCATCCGCGCCGCCGGCCTCACGGAGGAGTGGTCCCCCTCCTCCGAATCCATGGCGGAGGTACTGGACCGGCTGCTGGAGCACGGTGTCGAAGGCCGCCGTATCGCCGTCCAGCTCCACGGCGAACCCCTCCCGGGCTTCGTGGAATCCCTGCGGGCCGGGGGAGCGGAGGTCGTGGGCGTCCCCGTCTACCGCTGGATGCCCCCCGAGGACCTCACCCCCGTGGACCGCCTCCTGGACGCGGTGATCGGCCGCGGTGTCGACGCCCTGACCTTCACCAGCGCCCCGGCGGCGGCGTCCCTGCTCTCCCGCGCCGAAGACCGGGGCCTGCTCCCCGAGTTGCTCAACGCCCTCGGCCACGACGTGCTCCCCGCCTGTGTGGGCCCGGTCACGGCCCTCCCGCTCCAGGCCCACGGTGTGGACACGGTCCAGCCCGAGCGCTTCCGCCTCGGCCCCCTCGTCCAACTCCTCTGCCAGGAACTCCCCGCTCGCGCCCGCACCCTCCCCATCGCCGGCCACCGTGTGGAGATCCGCGGCCACGCGGTCCTCGTCGACGGAGCCCTGCGCCCCGTGCCGCCGGCCGGCATGTCCCTGCTCCGCGCGCTCTGCCGCCGGCCCGGCTGGGTGGTCCCCCGCTCCGACCTCCTCAAGGCACTCCCCGGCGCAGGCCGCGACGAACACGCCGTAGAAACGGCCATGGCCCGCCTCCGCACGGCCCTCGGCACACCGAAGCTCATCCAGACCGTGGTCAAACGGGGCTACCGGCTGGCCCTGGACCCGGCGGCCGACGCGAAGTACGGCGACGCCTGAGTTCGAGGTCACCGGGTTCGTTGTCGGCCGCGGGTGGGTGGATGAAGGGCGGGCCGCAGGCCCACCCCCGCAGGGGCGCGGGGAACTGCGCGAGCAACCCCACCCCACCCCACCCGCACCCGCCCACCCCACCCGCACCCGCCGACACTCCCGCACCCCCGAGCTCTCAGGCACCCGCCCGCACCCCCGCACCCCCGAGCTCTCAGGCACCCGAGCCCTCACCGCTCTCGCCGCCGGGTGCGGCCCGGCACTTCACGGGGTACAAACCTCTGTGGCACGCCTCCCCGACGCGGCGACCCCCGGCGGTGACGACCCCATGGCACACGACCCCCGCTTCGACTGCGGCCACCTCTGCCTGGACTTCCTCGCGACCACCCACCCCGAGGAACACCTGGACTCGGCGGCCCGACTAGGCACCTGGATCACGGCCGCCGGACTGGTCCCCGAAGGCACCCCGCTCGACCACATCACCCCGGACTGGCTCACCGGCTTCCGTGAACTACGCGAACACATAGGCCAGTTGGTCAGGAGTGATCTCGGCAGGCCCCCTGCCTCCCGCCTCTTCGACCTCTCCCTGGCCAGGATCAACGAACTGGCCCGCGCTGCCACGCCCGCGCCCCGGGCGGTCCGCGCGGACGACGGCACCCTCACCCGCGCCCTGGACCACGCCCCCGACCGCACCGCCCTGCTCGCGGTCATCGCCCGCGACACCGTGGAGCTGCTCACCGATCCGGTCGCCCGGGCGAGCCTGCGCCAGTGCGCCGGCGACAACTGCCCCATCGTGTACGTCGACACGTCCCGCGGCCGACGCCGCCGCTGGTGCTCCAGCGAGATCTGCGGCAACCGCGAACGCGTCGCCCGCCACCGCCGCCGGGCGGCGCTCACCCGCGCGTAACCCGCTCACGGCGTTGGTTGCTCGTTTCAACACGGGGCGCCGGCGCCCCACTTGCTCATGTTGGCGCCGAAATGCCCATCTGCCTTACCCTGCACGCCAGTTGGTCAAACCCCATGCCTCCGTAAAGAAGCAGCAGTGCTGTTTTTCACATTGCGACTTGGGTGTCTTCACAACTCCCTCACATACGTGCGGGTTTAACGACGGGTTTGGTTGCACTTGTCTCTCGCGTGCCCCACCAGCCCCAAGTTGAATCGAGAAAGTTGTGGCTCAGCCCTGAACACACAACTGGTTACCTACGTATCCCGATGTGAGCGACCGACTGGGGGAACCCCCGGACACCGGAGGTAGCCGTGCGCAAGGATTCCGCTGTGGCCGATGAACGCCCGCACAGGGCCCGACATCGCGCATCACAGCCCTCAGAGCCAGACGAGGAGCTGATGCGCGCGCTGTACCGCGAGCACGCTGGACCCTTGCTCGCGTACGTGCTGCGTCTGGTCGCGGGCGACCGCCAGCGTGCCGAGGACGTTGTGCAGGAAACTCTCATCAGGGCCTGGAAGAACGCCGGTCAGCTCAATCGAGCGACCGGATCGGTACGCCCCTGGCTGGTGACGGTCGCGCGCCGCATCGTCATCGACGGCCACCGCAGCCGGCAGGCCCGGCCGCAGGAGGTCGACCCGTCGCCGCTGGAGGTCATCCCCGCGGAGGACGAGATCGACAAGGCGTTGTGGCTGATGACACTGTCGGACGCGCTGGACGACCTGACCCCTGCCCACAGGGAGGTCCTGGTCGAGACCTATTTCAAAGGGCGTACGGTCAATGAGGCGGCCGAGACGCTTGGCATCCCCAGTGGCACCGTCCGCTCCCGGGTGTTCTACGCCCTGCGGTCGATGAAGCTGGCTCTAGAGGAGCGCGGGGTGACGGCATGAGCAACATCTACGGGGGGTATGGACCGGGAATGCCCGGGTCTGTGCAAGGAGCCCAAGGTTCCGGTGACAACATCCACGAAACCGTCGGCGCGTACGCCCTCGGGATACTGGACGACGCCGAGGCCACACAGTTCGAAATGCATCTCGCCACCTGCGAGTGGTGCGGCCAGCAGCTCGACGAGCTGGCCGGGATGGAACCGATGCTGGCCGCGCTCGCGGACCTGCCCGCCGCCCAGGGCACACCCGCGATCGGCGAGTCCCTGTCGGTGAAACCGACCACGGGACTCGCGGACCGGCTGGTCGGCGAGGTCGTCCAGCACCGGGCGAAGAAGAGCCGACGCAACTTCTTCATGCTGGCGGCCGGTGTCGCCCTGATCGTCGGCGGCCCGACGGCGGTGTTCGCGACGGCGGGCGGCGGCGAGGACGCTCCGGAGAACAGGACGGTGGTCGCCAGCCCGGCCAAGGACGCCTTCCTGGGCATGAAGGCGGCGGACAAGGTCTCGGGGACCGACGCGGCCACCCAGGTCACGGCCACGGTCGGCATGGAGTCCAAGGCCTGGGGCACCCACGCGGTCCTGGAGCTGAAGAACGTCAAGGGTCCGGAGAAGTGCTCGCTGATCGCCGTCGGCAAGAACGGCGAGCGGGAGACGGTCACCTCCTGGTCCGTCCCGAAGTGGGGCTACGGCATCAAGAACGCCGAGACCGAGCAGGCCAGGAACCCGCTCTACGTCCACGGCGGCGCCGCCTTCACCCCCAACGAGATCGACCACTTCGAGGTCCTGACCTTCAGTGGGAAGAAGCTCGTGTCGGTCAAGGCGTAACGCGTCGAGGCGAAACGGACACGCTCGCGGCGAACAGTCGCGACGAACAGCGGACGGACCCCGGTCGGGCACATAGCCTGTCGGGGTCCTTTTCGCGTACGGTTGACGGCTGCCCAGCACGTCAGAAGGGGGCCCGGGTGGCCGCTCAGGTTCAGCAAGAAACGCTCGACTCCGCTCACGACTCGGTGCGTGAGAGGGAGATCGGCGTCGAACAGGAACATCTGGACCGGGTGTACCGGCGCCTCGAGGAGAAGATCCACGAGGCCGAGTTCCTGATGAACGACGCGGCCAAGCGCGGTCAGGTCGGCACCCCCGGCGCCCTCGCCGAGCGGGACGCCCAGGTCTTCCGTGCGGGCATCCACCTCAACCGCCTGAACAACGAGTTCGAGGACTTCCTCTTCGGCCGCATCGACCTGCTTCTCGGCAAGGACGGCAAGAAGGGGCCCGACGGCGCGTACACCGCCGTCGAACCGGCCGAGGGCGCGGTCCGCCCCGACAACACCGCCGACATCGCCGAGACCCTCCACATCGGCCGCATCGGCGTTCTGGACTCCGAGTACGCGCCGCTGGTCATCGACTGGCGGGCCCCGGCGGCCGCTCCCTTCTACCGCTCCACCCCGGTCGACCCCGGCCGGGTCGTACGCCGCAGGGTCATCCGCTCCAAGGGCCGCAAGGTGCTCGGCGTCGAGGACGACCTCATGCGCCCCGAGCTGAAGGCCTCCCTCGACGGCGGCGAGCTGCCCGTCATCGGCGACGGCGCCCTCATGGCCGCCCTCGGCCAGGCCCGCAGCCACACCATGCGCGACATCGTCGCCTCCATCCAGGCCGAACAGGACCTGGTCATCCGTGCCCCCGCCGCCTCCGTGACGTACGTCGAGGGCGGCCCCGGCACCGGCAAGACGGCCGTCGCCCTGCACCGCGCCGCCTACCTCCTCTACCAGGACCGGCGCCGGTACGCGGGCGGCATCCTGATCGTCTCCCCGACCCCGCTGCTGGTGGCGTACACCGAGGGCGTCCTGCCCTCCCTCGGGGAGGAGGGCCAGGTCGCCATCCGCGCCATCGGCTCCCTCGTCGACGGCGCCGAGGCCACCCTGTACGACTCCCCGGCCGTGGCCCGTGCCAAGGGCTCGCACCGCATGCTCAAGGTGCTGCGGAAGGCCGCCCGGGGCGCTCTGGAGTCCGGCGACGCGCCCCGCCGCCTCCGTGTCGTCGCCTTCGGCCGCCGCCTGGAGCTGGAGGCCGAGGAACTGGACCGCCTCCGCCGCAACGCGCTCGGCGGCACGGCTCCGGTGAACCTGCTCCGCCCCCGCGCCCGCAAGCTGCTGCTGGACGCCCTGTGGGCACGGTCCGGGGCGGCCGGCCGCCACACCGACCCGGAACTCGCCGCCGAGCTGCGCTCCTCCTTCGACGAGGACATCACGACCGAGGACGACTTCATCGCCTTCCTCGACGCCTGGTGGCCCGAGCTGACCCCGCGCGGGGTGCTCACCGCCATGGCCGACGAGCGCCGCCTCGGCCGCTGGGCCCGCCGCATCCTCAACCCGGGGGAGGTCCGCCGGGTCGCACGCTCCCTCAGGCGGGACGGCCTGTCGGTCCACGACGTCGCCATGCTGGACGAGCTCCAGGCGATCCTCGGCCTCCCGGCCCGCCCGCGGAAGAAGCGCGACCTCGACCCCCTGGACCAGCTCACGGGCCTGGAGGAGCTGATGCCCGTGCGCGAGGAGACCCAGCGCGAGCGGGCCGAGCGGCTGGCGCAGGAGCGGACCGAGTACGCGCACGTCATCGTCGACGAGGCGCAGGACCTGACCCCGATGCAGTGGCGGATGGTGGGCCGGCGAGGCCGGCACGCCACCTGGACGGTCGTCGGAGACCCGGCCCAGTCGTCGTGGTCCGACCCCGACGAGGCGGCCGAGGCCCGCGACGAGGCGCTGGGCTCCCGCCCGCGCCGCCGCTTCACCCTCACCGTCAACTACCGGAACCCCGCCGAGATCGCCGAGCTCGCGGCGAGGGTGCTGGCGCTGGCCATGCCGGGCTCCGAGTCACCGGCGGCGGTCCGCTCCACCGGCGTGGAGCCCCGTTTCGTCACGGCCGCCCGCGACACCCTCGCCCGCACGGTCCGCGCCGAGGCCGCCCGCCTCCTGGACCTCGTCGACGGCACGATCGGCGTCGTCGTGGCCATGAACCGCCGGGAGGAGGCGGCCCGCTGGCTGGCCGGTCTCGGCGACCGGGTCGTCGCCCTCGGCAGCCTCGAGGCGAAGGGCCTGGAGTACGACGCGACGGTGGTCGTCTCCCCGGCGGAGATCGCGGACGAGTCCCCGGCGGGGTTGCGGGTGCTGTACGTGGCGCTCACGCGGGCGACGCAGCAGTTGACCGTCGTCTCGGCGGAGCGGGACGAGCCGGACGGGGACGGGGTCCCCGACCTCCTTCGGGACTGAGCGGCGGGTGCGCGGCGGCCGACGGGTGGTCGGTCGGCCGCGGGCCGGTGGGGCTTCTCGCGCGGCAACCACGAATCACCCGCACCCGCCGACGCATCGTCAACTCCCCGAACGCCAACGCGCCTGTTAGCCTGGGTGGTGGCACCGGCTCGATCCAAGCCCCCGGGCCCAACCTTCGTCGCTACGAGCGACCACTTGCCGCGAGGCGAGCATGGCGGGTCGGTGCCACTGAACGTAGGAAGAGGTCCACGTCATCTGTGACGTGGACCTCTTCTTGTTGAGAACAAAACGTTCGTAACCCCACGCGGCTACCGCCTACTCGACGGTAGGTGCGACGATCGGACGGCAAAACGCAGCAAACGCAGTAGCAGAAGTACGCGAAAGCAGAGGAAGTCGGCCATGGCAACGGCGCCCAGCGTCTCCTACTCGATGACGGTCCGGCTGGAGGTGCCCGCGAGCGGAACCGCGGTCTCCCAGCTCACCGGAGCCGTCGAGTCCCACGGAGGCTCGGTGACCGGCCTCGACGTGACCGCCTCCGGCCACGAGAAGCTCCGCATAGACGTCACCATCGCCGCCACCTCCACCGCGCACGCCGACGAGATCGTCGAGCAGCTCCGCGGCATCGAGGGCGTCACGCTCGGCAAGGTCTCCGACCGTACGTTCCTGATGCACCTCGGCGGCAAGATCGAGATGGCGTCGAAACACCCCATCCGCAACCGTGACGACCTCTCGATGATCTACACGCCGGGTGTGGCCCGCGTCTGCATGGCGATCGCCGAGAACCCCGAGGACGCCCGCCGCCTCACCATCAAGCGCAACTCCGTTGCGGTCGTGACGGACGGCTCGGCCGTGCTGGGCCTGGGCAACATCGGCCCCAAGGCCGCCCTGCCGGTCATGGAGGGCAAGGCGGCCCTCTTCAAGCGGTTCGCCGGCATCGACGCCTGGCCGCTCTGCCTGGACACCCAGGACACCGACGCGATCGTTGAGATCGTCAAGGCCATCGCCCCAGGCTTCGCGGGCATCAACCTGGAGGACATCTCCGCGCCCCGCTGCTTCGAGATCGAGGCCCGGCTGCGCGAGGCCCTCGACATCCCCGTCTTCCACGACGACCAGCACGGCACCGCGATCGTCGTCCTCGCCGCCCTCACCAACGCACTGCGCGTCGCGGGCAAGGCGATCGGCGACATCCGCGTCGTCATGTCGGGCGCCGGCGCCGCCGGTACGGCCATCCTCAAGCTGCTCCTCGCCGCCGGTGTGAAGAACGCCGTCGTGGCCGACATCCACGGTGTGGTGCACTGCGACCGCACCGATCTCGTCGACGCCGCCTCCGACTCGCCGCTGCGCTGGATCGCCGACAACACCAACCCCGAGAACCTGACGGGCACGCTCAAGGAGGCCGTGCGCGGCGCCGACGTCTTCATCGGCGTCTCGGCCCCGAACGTCCTCGACGGCGACGACGTGGCCGCCATGGCCGACAACGCCATCGTGTTCGCGCTCGCGAACCCCGACCCCGAGGTCGACCCCGCTGTCGCCCGCCAGACGGCGGCCGTCGTGGCCACCGGCCGCTCCGACTTCCCGAACCAGATCAACAACGTGCTGGTCTTCCCGGGTGTCTTCCGCGGTCTGCTCGACGCCCAGTCCCGGACCGTCAACACCGAGATGATGCTCGCCGCCGCGACCGCCCTCGCGGACGTCGTGACCGAGGACGAGCTGAACCCGAACTACATCATTCCGAGCGTCTTCAACGACAAGGTCGCGGGTGCGGTCGCCGGAGCGGTGCGCGAGGCCGCGAAGGCGGCGTCGGCCTGAGTGCCGCTCGACGCCCGGTTGTGACCATGGCCACGGCCCCGCGCCCCCGGCGCGTCGCGGGGCGGGAGGGCTTGTGTCGCCCTTTAGTGTGGCGGCCAGGCTCAGGCCTGCCGGGCCCTACCGTCCGCTGTGTGAGCGGACGTCGCGTCACCGTGGCGATGGTGGCGCTTTCCGTGTGACTCCCAAGGGTGTCCGTGTGACTCCCCAGGGGTGCCGGATTGGCTTTCCCGCCGCAGGTGAGTGCAGGATGCGTCTCTGGGCGTTGGGTCTGACGACGGACCCGGGTCCGCCTCAACGGCAAGAAGAACACGGGAGTAACAACATGAACCGCAGTGAGCTGGTGGCCGCGCTGGCCGACCGCGCCGAGGTGACCCGCAAGGACGCCGACGCCGTGCTGGCCGCGTTCGCCGAGGTCGTCGGCGACATCGTCGCCAAGGGCGACGAGAAGGTCACCATCCCCGGCTTCCTGACCTTCGAGCGCACCCACCGTGCCGCTCGCACCGCGCGCAACCCGCAGACCGGCGACCCGATCCAGATCCCGGCTGGCTACAGCGTCAAGGTCTCCGCGGGCAGCAAGCTCAAGGAAGCGGCCAAGGGCAAGTAACCTTGCCGTCCGTCTCTCACGGGATGGTGTACGGCGCGTAGAACGCCTGATGGGGGCGGCACCCGGAATCCGGGGTGCCGCCCCCATCGGCGTGAGACTGGGCTGCGGGTCCGTCGTGGCTGGTCGCGCAGTTCCCGCGCTCCCTAGCCCAGTGCCTTGCCCGGCAGTTCCACCTTCGCGCCGAGCTCCACGAGCTTCTCCATGAAGTTCTCGTAGCCGCGGTTGATCAGTTCGATGCCGTGGACCCTGGAGGTTCCCTGGGCCGCCAGCGCCGCGATGAGGTAGGAGAAGCCGCCGCGGAGGTCGGGGATGACCAGATCGGCGCCCTGGAGGCGGGTGGGGCCGGAGACCACGGCGGAGTGCAGGAAGTTGCGCTGCCCGAAGCGGCAGTCGGAGCCGCCGAGGCACTCGCGGTAGAGCTGGATGTGCGCGCCCATCTGGTTCAGGGCCGAGGTGAAGCCCAGACGGGACTCGTAGACCGTCTCGTGGACGATCGAGAGGCCGGTGGCCTGGGTGAGGGCCACCACCAGGGGCTGCTGCCAGTCGGTCTGGAAGCCGGGGTGGACGTCCGTCTCCAGAGCGATCGACTTGAGCTGACCGCCGGGGTGCCAGAAGCGGATGCCCTCGTCGTCGATCTCGAAGGCGCCGCCCACCTTCCGGTAGGTGTTCAGGAACGTCATCATCGAGCGCTGCTGGGCGCCCCGGACGTAGATGTCGCCCTCGGTCGCCAGCGCGGCGGACGCCCAGGACGCGGCCTCCAGGCGGTCGGGGAGGGCCTTGTGGTTGTAGCCGCCGAGCGAGTCCACACCGGTGATGCGGATCGTGCGGTCGGTGTCCATCGCGATGATGGCGCCCATCTTCTGCAGCACGCAGATGAGGTCCTCGATCTCCGGCTCGATCGCCGCGTTCGAGAGCTCAGTGACGCCCTCCGCGAGGACGGCGGTCAGCAGTACCTGCTCCGTCGCGCCCACGGACGGGTACGGCAGCTGGATCTTCGTACCCCGCAGCCGTCGCGGCGCCTCCAGGTACTGGCCGTCCTCGCGCTTCTCGATCTTCGCGCCGAACTGCCGCAGCACCTCGAAGTGGAAGTCGATCGGCCGGCCGCCGATGTCGCACCCGCCGAGACCGGGGATGAAGGCATGGCCGAGGCGGTGCAGGAGGGGGCCGCAGAACAGGATCGGGATGCGCGACGAACCGGCGTGGGCGTCGATGTCGGCGACGTTCGCGCTCTCCACGTTCGTCGGGTCCATCACCAGCTCGCCCGGCTCGTCACCCGGGCGGACCGTTACGCCATGGAGCTGCAGCAGCCCGCGCACGACCCGCACGTCGCGGATGTCGGGCACGTTGCGCAGCCGGCTCGGACCGCTGCCGAGCAGCGCGGCGACCATGGCCTTGGGTACGAGGTTCTTCGCACCGCGGACACGGATCTCGCCACTGAGCGGGGTGCCGCCGTGTACAAGCAGTACGTCGTCAGAGCCGTTGACGGTCATGAATCTCGCGTTCCGTGGAGTTGGGCAGAGGGCTTTCCGGCATGGGGGGCCGTCCGCCGGTCCCGTTGTGCGGGGCCGTCGCGGCGTGGGCCGGAGAGCTAGCGTAATCGCCGCCCACCCCCCTTCCGTAAGCCCAAGTGCTTCTCAGCCACGTCATGGAATCGCCACAACACGAACCGTTCACCGCCGGGCACAAGGGGTGACCGTCACCGATGTGCGCCCCGGCCGCTTCCCCACGCCGTGAGCTGGGTTCACGTCGCCAGCGGCGTTGGCTCCCCCCGCGCGGGCCGGATGCGGGATCATGTCTGGCATGACCGAGGTGTCCTCGCTCACAGGGCGACTGCTCGTGGCCACGCCCGCCCTGGCGGACCCGAACTTCGACCGCGCGGTGGTGCTGCTCCTCGACCACGACGAGGAGGGCTCGCTCGGGGTGGTCCTGAACCGCCCGACCCCGGTGGATGTCGGCGACATCCTGGAGGGCTGGGCGGAACTCGCCGGCGAACCGGGAGTCGTCTTCCAGGGCGGCCCCGTGGCACTGGACTCGGCGCTCGGTGTCGCGGTGATACCGGGCGGCGGCTCCGTGGACCGCACGCCGCTCGGCTGGCGGCGCGTCCACGGCGCGATCGGCCTGGTCGACCTGGAGGCCCCGCCCGAACTGCTGGCCTCCGCGCTCGGCTCGCTGCGCATCTTCGCCGGCTACGCGGGCTGGGGCCCGGGCCAGTTGGAGGACGAACTGGCGGAGGGCGCCTGGTACGTCGTCGAGTCCGAACCGGGCGACGTCTCCTCACCCTCCCCGGAGAGACTCTGGCGCGAGGTTCTGCGCCGCCAGCGCAGCGAACTCGCGATGGTGGCCACCTATCCGGACGACCCTTCGCTCAACTGATGTCCGTGGCCTTCAGTACCCTTGGCGTCATGAGCACTCTTGAGCCCGAGCGCGGTACTGGTACGGGGACCCTCGTCGAGCCGACGCCGCAGGTGTCGCATGGTGACGGTGACCACGAGCGCTTCGCCCACTACGTCCAGAAGGACAAGATCATGGCGAGCGCCCTCGACGGCACGCCCGTCGTGGCGTTGTGCGGCAAGGTGTGGGTCCCGGGCCGTGACCCGAAGAAGTATCCCGTGTGCCCCATGTGCAAGGAGATCTTCGAGTCCCTCGGCGCGGGCGGCGACGACAACGGCGACAAGAAGTAGGACGGGCACGGCCGACTCGGGGAGCACCGTCACGTCGGCGGTGACGAGTGCCCCCAGGGCCAGTGGAGGGCGTCGGTCGCCGCGCGGGCTCGCATACGGGCGCCGGGGCTCGCGGACGAGAAGGAGCCGCAGTCGTGGTCCGTCCGGCACCTCGACAACTGGCCGACCGCGCGCGGGCGTCGCCTGATCGGATGGGACGAGATCGTGGAGGGCCGCCTCGCGCCGGGGGCGGCCGTGACGTCCTGACGGGGCTGCGCGGTCGGCGTCACGGCAGCCCGCTCGGGTCACGACGTGGTCATGTGCCCCTAGCGGCAGGTGTACCTGGACCACCGTCAGGACGGCGGCCCCGACGAGCCGGTGCCGATCGGCTACGTACGCACTCTGGAGACGTCTTCCGATTCGAGTCGGTGCCCCCGGAGTTGACGCCCGAGGAGGCCCGGCATGTGCTGGCACCCGGGGCAACGTGTGCACCGAGGTGATGGAGGACCCCGCACGGGTGGACTACCAGACGTTCCCGCGCCCGGCGGCCTTCACCGAGGTGCCTGGAGTCGGCTGCCTGCGCCGGCCGAGCGGGACCTCGCGGACTTCGAGTGCCGGATGACGACCCACTGCCGGCGACATGACGCCCTGGGAGTCGGTTATCGGCCGCCTTCGGGACCGCTTTCCGTGGCAGCGCGGGCGCGGGGTGCTCGGACGCCCGATCGAGGGGGCGCCCCCGAACGTGTGAGGCGGCGGCGAACCCGTAGGACCGAAAGCGCGTGCCCTGCGACGGTGACCCCAGGGGAGCAAGAGAGGCAAGAGTTGCCGGAAGTGGCAATTCACGCCTACTGGTTAAGTTCTGCCAAAACGGACCACCTCTCGGGTGGGGTGGACGCATGCCTCCCGGCGGACCCCCGCGTTCGGGCCTCGCGAGAATGTGCCAGAGTTGCCACGTCCGCCCCGTCAGCACGTACCGTACGGCAACACAGGCGGACCAGGTGGGGCAGCGGGAAGGGGCAGCCGGTTTGACCACGCACGCACCGCAGGCGGCGCAGGCCGTGACCCTGCCCGGCTCGCTGGACGAGGCCGTGGCGGCCCTCGCCGCCATGCCCTGGGCTGTTCCGGTGGCGGGCGGCACGGACCTCATGGCCGCGGTCAACTCGGGGCAGCTCAGGCCTGCCGCGCTGGTCGGCCTCGGCAAGATCAGCGAGATCCGCGGCTGGCAGTACCAGGACGGACACGCCTTGCTCGGCGCCGGGCTGACGCACGCCCGGATGGGGCGCCCGGACTTCGCGGCGCTCATTCCGGCGCTCGCCGCCGCCGCGCGCGCCGCCGGACCACCACAGATCCGCAACGCCGGCACCCTCGGCGGCAACATCGCGACGGCCGCCCCCACCGGGGACGCGCTGCCCGTGCTCGCCGCCCTGGAGGCCACGCTGATCATCGCGGGCTCGGGCGGGGCCCGCCGTGAGATGCCCGTCTCGCACCTGCTGGCCGGCATGGAGATGCTGCGCCCCGGCGAACTCATCGGCTTCGTGCGCGTGCCGCTGCTGCACGCCCCCCAGGTCTTCCTGAAGGCCACCGGGCGCACCGGCCCCGGCCGCGCGGTCGCCTCCGTCGCCCTCGTCCTCGACCCCGCCCGGCGCGGGGTGCGGTGCGCCGTCGGAGCCATAGCGCCGATGCCGCTGCGCCCGCTGGACGCCGAGGCGTGGGTCGGTCAGCTCATCGACTGGGACGGTGAGCGCACCCTGGTGCCCGAGGCGCTCCAGGCCTTCGGCGAGTACGTCGCCGCCGCATGCATCCCCGACCCGGCCCCCGAGGTCGACGGCTCCGTACCACCGCTTCCGCCCGCCGTACTGCACCTGCGGCGCACCGTCGCCGCGCTGGCCCGACGAGCACTGGGGAGGGCACTGTCGTGACCGACGACCAGCACGGAGAGGGCACCCCGCAGCAGGGGGGCCAGAGCGGCTGGGAGCGACTGCCGCAGGGCGACTACGACGACGGCGCCACCACCTTCGTGCAGCTCCCGGAAGGGGGCATCGACGCGCTCCTCGCCGCCGACAGCCCGCTGGCCGCGCCCGGTCACGGCTATGTGCCGCCGCAGATAACGTCGAACCTCGGCCACACGGCGAACACGGCCCACACCGCCGGGACCGACCCGTCGACCCCGGGCGAGTGGGCGATGCCCGCCGAGGGCGCCCACTGGCACGACCCCAACGCCGGACAGCCGCAGCCCCCGACGCAGGACGGGTTCACGTACAACCCCGGCTCGACCGGGCAGTGGACGTTCGAGGAGCCGGCCGCACAGGAGAACACCGCTCCCGGTCATGACGTGACCGGTGAGTGGTCGATTCCGGTCGCCGGGGGTGATCTTCCGGACGAATCCGGGGAGTTCAGCGCCTCGGCCCTCGTCGAGCAGTGGGGCGGCACCCCGCCCGCCACTCTCCCCGGCGGCGCCCCCGCGCCCTGGGCGACCGAGCAGATCGGTACGGCGTGGACCGCCCCGCCGCCCACCCGGCCCGAGGAGCACCGGACCGACGGGCGCGAGGCCGGCGAGCACGGAGTCGGCGAGCACGGGATCGATGCGCGTGGGGCCGAAGCGCACGGACCCGGGTCGCACGCGGTCGAGGACCGTGGGCCCGGGGGCGGCGCGCCCGGCGTGCCCCAGGAGACCCCGGAAGCCCCTGGGGCGCCCTCCGAGGCCCCTGGGGGGCCGTACGGCGAACCGGCCCCCGAGAGCGCCGGGGAGGCCCCCGAGGCCGCCCAGGAGCCCGCTGAGCCGATCGGTGAGGGCGATACTGCGGCCGAGGGCCGCGAGGAGTCGGAGCCGGCGTCCGAGGAGCCCGGTACCGCCGAGGCCTCCGACGCCGAGGCGGAGGGGGAGCCGGCCCCGGCCGAGCAGCCCCTCGCGCCCCCGCACGACGACCACCCCCTCGCCTCGTTCGTCCTGCGCGTCAACGGCACCGAACGGCCCGTGAGCGACGCCTGGATCGGAGAGTCGTTGCTCTACGTGCTGCGCGAGCGCCTCGGCCTCGCGGGCGCCAAGGACGGCTGCTCGCAGGGCGAGTGCGGCGCCTGCAACGTGCAGGTCGACGGCCGGCTCGTGGCGTCCTGCCTGGTCCCCGCCGTCACCGCCGCGGGCAGCGAGGTGCGCACCGTGGAGGGCCTGGCCGCCGACGGACAGCCCTCGGACGTGCAGCGGGCCCTCGCCCGGTGCGGCGCCGTCCAGTGCGGTTTCTGCGTGCCCGGCATGGCGATGACCGTGCACGACCTGCTCGAGGGCAACCCCGCGCCCACCGACCTGGAGACCCGCCAGGCCCTCTGCGGCAACCTCTGCCGCTGCTCCGGCTACCGGGGCGTGCTCTCGGCCGTCCGCGAGGTCGTCGCCGAACGCGAGGCGCACACCACCGCCGAGAACGAGACCGGCGCGGACACCGAAGAGGCCCGCATCCCGCACCAGGCGGGCCCCGGCGCGGGCGGCGTGAACCAGGCGGCGTACGACTCCCAGGGAACGCCACCTCAGACACCGCACGACCCCGACCAGTCCTACGGCGGCCAAGGGCTGTCGTTCACCGGTCAGGACGACTCGTACGGCGGTCAGAACCAGTCCTTCGGTGGCCAGGGCGACACGTACGGCGGTCAGGGCCAGTCGTTCGAGGGCCAGGGTGACACGTACGGCGGTCAGGGCCAGTCGTTCGAGGGCCAGGGTGACACGTACGGCGGTCAGGGCCAGTCCTTCGGTGGGCAAGGCGACACCTACGGGGGCCAGGGCCAGTCGTTCGTTGGCCACGGTGACACGTACGGCGGTCAGGGCCAGTCCTTCGACGGGCAGGGCGACACCTCGTACGGCGGTCAGGACCAGTCCTTCGGCGGTCAGGACCAGTCCTTCGGTGGCCAGGGCGACACGTACGGCGGCCAGGACCAGTCCTTCGAGGGCCAGGACGACTCGTACGGCGGTCAGGGCCGGTCGTTCGGCCAGGACGGAGGCCAGGCGTGAGCAACGAAACCGTCATCGCGACGCCCGTGAGCCCCGGGGAGGCCGCACCGGCCCCGGAGCCGTTGCCGCACGGTCTGGGCGTGTCCCTGCCGTCCGCCGACGCGCGCGCCAAGTCGGAGGGCACCTTCCCCTACGCGGCCGACCTGTGGGCCGAGGGCCTGCTGTGGGCCGCCGTGCTCCGCTCGCCCCACCCGCACGCGCGCATCGTGTCCATCGACACGTCCCACGCGCGTGAGATGCCCGGCGTACGGGCCGTCGTCACCCACGAGGACGTGCCGGGCGTCACCCTGCACGGGCGCGGCAAGGCCGACCGGCCCCTGTTCGCCTCCGAGGTCGTGCGCCACCACGGCGAGCCCATCGCCGCCGTCGCCGCCGACCACCCGGACACCGCGCGGATGGCCGCCGCCGCCGTCATCGTCGAGTACGAGGTACTCGACCCGGTGATCGACCCGGAGCAGGCCTTCGAGGCCGAGCCCCTGCACCCCGACGGCAACCTGATCCGGCACATCCCGCTGCGCCACGGCGACCCGAACGCGGCCGGCCAGATCGTCGTCGAGGGCCAGTACCGCATCGGCCGCGCGGACCCGGCCCCCATCGGAGCCGAGGCCGGCCTCGCCGTGCCCCGCCCCGACGGCGGCGTCGAGCTGTACGTGGCCTCCACCGACCCGCACGCCGACCGCGACGCGGCCGCCGCCTGCTACGGCCTGGCCCCCGACCGCGTCAAGATCGTCGTCACCGGAGTCCCCGGTGCCACCGCCGACCGCGAGGACCAGGGCTTCCAGCTTCCGCTCGGCCTGCTCGCCCTGAAGACCGGCTGCCCCGTCAAGCTGACGGCCACCCGCGAGGAGTCCTTCCTCGGCCACGCCCACCGCCACCCCACCCTGCTGCGCTACCGCCACCACGCGGACGCCGAGGGCAAGCTGGTCAAGGTCGAGGCGCAGATCCTGCTCGACGCGGGCGCGTACGCCGACACGTCCTCGGAGGCCCTGGCCGCCGCCGTCTCGTTCGCCTGCGGCCCGTACGTCGTCCCCAACGCCTTCATCGAGGGCTGGGCGGTACGGACGAACAACCCGCCGTCGGGCCATGTGCGCGGCGAGGGCGCGATGCAGGTCTGCGCCGCGTACGAGGCCCAGATGGACAAGCTGGCGAAGAAGCTGGGCCTCGACCCGGCGGAACTGCGCATGCGCAATGTGATGTCCACCGGTGACGTGCTGCCGACGGGCCAGTCGGTGACCTGCCCGGCCCCGGTCGCCGAACTGCTCCAGGCGGTGCAGGAGTTCCCGCTCCCGGCGCTGCCCAAGGACACCCCCGAGGAGGAGTGGCTGCTGCCCGGTGGCCCCGAGGGCGCGGGCGAGCCGGGCGCGGTCCGCCGGGGCGTCGGCTACGGCCTGGGCATGGTCCACATGCTCGGCGCCGAGGGCGCGGACGAGGTCTCCACCGCCACCGTTAAGGTCCACGACGGCATCGCGACCGTGCTCTGCGCCGCCGTCGACACCGGCCAGGGCTTCTCCACCCTGGCCCGGCAGATCGTGCAGGAGACCCTCGGTATCGACGAGGTCCACATCGCCCAGGTCGACACCGACCAGCCCCCGGCCGGCGCGGGCTGCCGGGGCCGTCACACCTGGGTCTCCGGTGGCGCGGTCGAGCGCGCGGCCAAGATGGTCCGCACCCAACTGCTCCAGCCGCTGGCGCACAAGTTCGGCATGTCCACCGAACTGCTCCAGATCACCGACGGCAAGATCACGTCGTACGACGGCGTCCTGTCCACCACCGTCGCCGAGGCGCTGGACGGCAAGGAACTGTGGGCCACCGCCCAGTGCCGCCCGCACCCCACCGAGCCGCTGGACGACGCCGGCCAGGGCGACGCGTTCGTGGGCATGGCCTTCTGCGCGATCCGGGCCGTGGTCGACGTCGACATCGAACTCGGCTCGGTACGGGTGGTGGAGCTGGCCGTCGCCCAGGACGTGGGCCGGGTCCTCAACCCGGCACAGCTCGACGCGCGGATCGAGGCGGGTGTCACCCAGGGCGTCGGCATCGCCCTCACCGAGAACCTGCGCACCCCCCGCGGTCTGATCCGCCACCCCGACCTGACCGGCTACGCCCTGCCCACCGCCCTCGACGCCCCCGACATCCAGATCGTCAAACTGGTGGAGGAGCGTGACGTCGTGGCCCCCTTCGGGGCGAAGGCGGCCAGTGCGGTGCCGGTGGTCACGTCTCCGGCGGCCATCGCGGCGGCGGTGCGGGCGGCCACGGGCCGTCCCGTGAACCGCCTGCCGATCCGGCCCCAGGCGGCGGTGGTGACGGGGGCGTAGGCGGCCCCGGGAGCGGCCGTTCCAGGTGCCTCTTCGTACCTGTTCGAGCTTGTTCACGCGTACGTCGGGCGTTGTCAGTGGGGCGGCGTATGGTTCTTGGCGGTGGGAACGACAACCGTTCGGCGGCTGTGGAGGTCTCACCGGGGGAAGCGCGCTGCGAACCATGTGCTGGGGGGAGCCATGAGCACTATGACGATGGGGACCATGGGCCTGACGGACCTGAACAACCTGAACAACCTGAACGACCTGGACGCCGTGAACCGACTGAACGACCTGGCGGTGCTGACCGGAGGGCCGGTCACCCGCTCGGGCCTGGCGCTGGACCTGCCCGCCCGGCTGCTCGACGAGGAGTTCGGCCAGAGCAAGGTGTGGTGCTTCGAGGACTTCGACTTCCCGGCCACGCTCACCCACGAGCCGACCCGCCGCTTTCTGCGGGACATGGGCCTGCCCGAGGACCACGGCTTCTTCGAGCTGGACACGGACGTCCCGCTCCCGACTCTCGCCGAGTACTACGCGGGCGAGCGGCCCGACTTCCCCATCGAGCAACTCCCGCCCCGGGCAGCCCACTTGATTCGCCTCGGCCACTTCGTCGAGGGCAACAGCCTTGTGGTCGACGGTGCCACCGGCGCCATCCTCAACTGGAGCGAGCCGGAGTCGACCCTCTGTCCGCTGAACGCCGACCTCTCCACTCTCGCCTTCAAGCTGTGGCTGCTGCACCGCGAGAAGCGCGAGGGGACGGCGTCGGGTTGCTGGGTCGAGCGCCTGCGCAACGAGGCCTGCGCGGAACTCTGACCCGCAGGGCCGTGCATGCGAGCCCGCCACGGCACACGACGATGGGCCGACCGCTGGAGATGCGGTCAACCCGTCGTCGTACGGAGGCCGCGGCGGGATTCGAACCCACGTAACTCGCTTTGCAGGCGAGTCCCTAAGCCACTCGGGCACACGGCCGGGTCGGGAGCTTGGGGCCGGTGGGCTTGTCGCTCCGAACTCGATGTGTCGACCGTAGGCAGGCTCGGGTCGGGGCTCAAGGGTGGTGGGGGTGCTGCAACGGGACTGCCATACGCCGTTCATAGTCTTCAGGGACGGAGGGCGTACGACCAAGGTCCTGGGGGGTGGGGGACTTTGGACAGGGGCGAAAGGCTGTCGTGCCCCTTACGCTGGCTCGCATGGCCGATTCCGAACCGCGTGGCACGGATGTCACGCAGAGCCCTGCCCCGACGCCGGTCGCCGACGGTGAGGAGAGCGTGCTGAGCCGCTCCTACCGGGGGCTCAGTATCGGGATCGTCTCGGTCGTGCTGCTTATCGCGTTCGAGGCCATGGCGGTCGGGACGGCCATGCCGGTCGCGGCGCGGGAGCTGGACGGCATCTCGGTGTACGGGTTCGCGTTCTCGGCGTACTTCACGACGAGTCTGTTAGGGATGGTGCTGGCGGGGCAGTGGGCGGACCGGCGGGGGCCGCTGGGGCCGCTGACGGCGGGGATCGGTGCCTTCGCGGCCGGGCTGGTGCTGTCCGGGACGGCCGGAGCGATGTGGCTCTTCGTCCTCGGGCGGGCCGTGCAGGGGCTCGGCGGCGGACTGGTGATCGTCGCGCTGTACGTCGTGGTCGGCCGGGCGTACCCGGAGCGGCTGCGGCCCTCGATCATGGCGGCCTTCGCGGCCAGTTGGGTCATCCCCTCCGTGGTCGGTCCGCTCGCCTCGGGCGCGGTGACGGAACAGCTGGGCTGGCGCTGGGTGTTCCTGGGGATCCCGGCGCTGGTGCTCCTGCCGCTGGGGCTGGCGCTGCCGCAGATACGGCGACGGGCTGCAGGGCCGGTCGATTCCGCTGCCGGGAGGGGCACTTCAGCCTCCGCCTCAGCCTCTGCCCCTTCCCTCTCCTTCGACCGCCGTCGTATCCGGCTCGCCTTCGGTATCTCGCTCGGGGCCGGACTGTTGCAGTACGCGGCTCAGGACCTGCGGTGGTGGTCGCTGGTGCCGGCGGTCGCGGGGGCCGGACTCCTCGTACCGGCCGTGGCGGGGCTGTTGCCGAGGGGGACGTACCGGGCGGTGCGGGGGCTGCCGTCGGTGGTGTTGCTGCGGGGGGTGGCGGCGGGCTCGTTCGTGGCGGCCGAGTCGTTCGTGCCGCTGATGCTGGTGACCCAGCGGGGGCTGTCGCCGACGCTCGCCGGGTTCTCGCTGGCGGCCGGTGGGGCGACCTGGGCGCTGGGGTCGTGGGTGCAGGCACGGGCGCGGGTGGAGCCGTACCGGGAGCGGCTGATGACGGTGGGGATGGTGCTGGTCGCGGCGGCGATCAGCACGCTGCCAGGGGCGCTGGTCGACTCCGTTCCGGTGTGGATCGTGGCCGTCGCCTGGGCCTTCGGGTGCTTCGGGATGGGGCTCGTCATCTCCTCCACCAGCGTGCTGCTGCTCCAGCTCTCCGCCCCGGAGGAAGCGGGCACCAACTCCGCCGCGCTGCAGATCTCCGACGGGCTCACCAACGCGCTGCTCCTCGCGGCGGGGGGCGCCGCCTTCGCCGCGCTGGGCGGTGGAGCGGTCGGTCACGCGGCCACCACGACGACCGGCGCGGCGTCCCACCCGGCCGCCTTCGTGGCGGTGTTCCTGCCGATGGCGGGGGTGGCGTTGGTGGGGGCTTGGGTGACGACGCGGTTGCGGGCTCGCTAGCTGAAGCTGGTACCGATGTGACCCCACCCGGTGGTACCGTTTTGGTATGGCTATGAACCTGCGTCTCCGCGATGACCAGACGGAAGCCCTGAAGCTGCGCGCCGAGGAGGAGGGCACGAGCATGCACGCCATACTGCTGAGGGCCGTGGACGACTACCTGGCCAGGACGGCTCACGAGGCGCTGGTCCGCAAGGCCGCCAAGGAGCAGACCGTCAAGTGGGCGGAGCTGCTGGAGCGGCTGAAGTGAGCTGTGTCTACCTCTCGGCCGAGGACGTCCTGGCCATCGCCGAACACGCAGTGGATGACCAGGCCGTCGTCGTGCGCGATGCCGGCCTGCTGGAATCCGCCGTGCACCGCCCATCGGCCGCGATGTTCGGGCAGGAGGCCTACACCGACCTGTTCGACAAGGCGGCGGCGCTGTTGCAGTCGCTGGCGATCAACCACCCTTTCCTGGACGGGAACAAGCGCACGGCCTGGGTGTCCTGCGTCGTCTTCCTCGCGATGAACGGGGTGCAGTTGCGGCCGGACATCGATGCGGCGGAGCGCCTGGTCATCGCCGTCTCCACCGGTACTCTCGACGAGGTCAAGGTCATTTCCGAGGCGCTGCGGGACCTGGCCGAGTAGCGATGTGACCTCGGTCCCATCCTCGGACGCCCCGGCGCAGTCCGCGTATGGGCACGGCCGGGCCGCCGGTAGGGTGGCCCGGTTGTCAGACGTAGCCGGGGTGTCCGTGTCGCTGCGCGAGTCGCCCGGGGCTACCCGCCGAGCCGCCCGCCCGTCGCCCACCACCGCCCTACTCGACGCGCTACGCGCGGCCCCTTCGATTCCACCCAGACCGGAGACCGTGACTACCACCGCCACCTCCTCCTCGAACCACCACCTCTCGCCCGCCTTCCCGGGCCGTGCCCCCTGGGGTACCGCCAGCAAGCTGCGCGCCTGGCAGCAGGGGGCGATGGAGAAGTACATCCAGGAGCAGCCGCGGGACTTCCTCGCGGTCGCCACCCCGGGCGCCGGTAAGACGACCTTCGCGCTGACGCTCGCGTCCTGGCTGCTGCACCACCATGTGGTGCAGCAGGTGACGGTCGTGGCGCCCACCGAACACCTGAAGAAGCAGTGGGCCGAGGCCGCCGCGCGGATAGGGATCAAGCTCAACCCCGAGTACAGCGCGGGACCGCTCGGCAAGGAGTACGACGGCGTCGCGGTCACCTACGCGGGTGTGGGCGTGCGGCCCATGCTGCACCGCAACCGCAGCGAGCAGCGCAAGACCCTGGTGATCCTGGACGAGATCCACCACGCCGGTGACAGCAAGTCCTGGGGCGAGGCATGCCTGGAGGCGTTCGAGCCCGCGACCCGCCGCCTCGCGCTCACCGGTACGCCCTTCCGGTCCGACACCAACCCCATCCCCTTCGTCACGTACGAGGAGGGCGCGGACGGCATCCGGCGGTCCTCCGCCGACTACACCTACGGCTACGGCAACGCGCTCGCCGACAACGTCGTGCGGCCCGTCATCTTCCTCTCCTACAGCGGCAACATGCGCTGGCGCACCAAGGCGGGCGACGAGATCGCGGCCCGCCTCGGCGAACCCATGACCAAGGACGCGGTCAGCCAGGCCTGGCGTACCGCGCTCGATCCGCGCGGCGAGTGGATGCCGAGCGTGCTGCGCGCCGCCGACCAGCGGCTCACCGAGGTCAGGAAGGCCATCCCGGACGCGGGCGCCCTCGTCATCGCCACCGACCAGGACTCCGCCCGCGCCTACGCCAAGCTGATCCGGGAGATCACGGGGACCAGCGCGACGGTCGTCCTGTCCGACGACGCCGGCGCCTCCGACCGCATCGACGAGTTCAGCCACAACACCGACCGGTGGATGGTGGCCGTGCGGATGGTGTCCGAGGGGGTCGACGTGCCCCGGCTGGCCGTCGGGGTCTACGCCACCACCATCTCCACGCCGCTCTTCTTCGCCCAGGCCGTCGGGCGGTTCGTGCGGTCCCGGCGACGCGGCGAGACCGCGTCCGTGTTCCTGCCCACCGTGCCCGATCTGCTCACCTTCGCCAACGAGATGGAGGTGGAGCGGGACCACGCCCTCGACAAGCCGAAGAAGGAGGGCGAGGAGGACCCGTACGCCGAGGAGGAGAAGCTCCTCGCGGAGGCGGAGAAGCAGCAGGACGAGGACACCGGCGAGCAGGACATGCTGCCCTTCGAGGCGCTCGAGTCCGACGCCGTGTTCGACCGGGTCATGTACAACGGCGCCGAGTTCGGCATGCAGGCCCACCCGGGGAGCGAGGAGGAGCAGGACTACCTCGGGATTCCGGGGCTGCTGGAGCCCGACCAGGTGCAGTTGCTGCTGCAGAAGCGGCAGGCGCGACAGATCGCGCACAGCCGCAAGAAGCCGGACGCGGAGGCCGATCTCGTCGAGCTTCCCGCCGACCGGCGGCCGGTCGTCACGCACAAGGAACTGCTGGAGCTGCGCAAACAGCTCAACAGCATGGTCGGCGCTTACTCCCACCAGTGCGGCAAGCCGCATGGCGTCATCCACACCGAGGTACGGCGGGTGTGCGGTGGGCCGCCGAGCGCCGAGGCCACGGCCGGGCAGCTGCGGCAGCGGATCGCCAAGGTGCGGGAGTGGGCCACCCGGATGCAGTGAGGCGCGCCCGCGGCGGCGGGGCGCTGGGCGAGACGTGTGTGCACTGAGTCAGGCGCGCCGACGGCCGCGTGCGCTGGGTGGGGCGCTGTGCGCGCCGGGCGAGGCACGCTCGTACATATCGCGACAAACGGAAATAGTCCCTACCGGTCGCTGACCGGATTCTGGACGGAGTCTTCCGCTGAGCGAACCGGCTCGTCTACTGTCCCGCTACGCAAACGCCCCGTGGCAGCGCCGCCGCGGAGCGCAGCCGTGAAGCGACTCCGCCCGGATTGTCCGGGTTCAGCCGATCGGCGGCCTCTGTAGCGCGTCGCCGAACGGGACCGGTGACGCATCAGCCGTCACAGGGGTCGCCGCCCTCACCAAGAAGGAGTGGGCGTCGTGACCGCGGAGACCTCTCAGACGCTTGATCGGGGACTGCGTGTCCTCAAGCTGCTGGCCGACACTGATCACGGGCTGACCGTCACCGAGCTGTCCAACAAGCTCGGGGTCAACCGGACCGTGGTGTACCGCCTGCTCGCCACTCTGGAGCAGCACTCCCTCGTACGACGTGACCTGGGCGGACGTGCTCGGGTCGGGCTCGGGGTGCTGCGGCTCGGACGGCAGGTGCATCCCTTGGTACGGGAGGCCGCGTTGCCCGCGCTGCGGTCGCTGGCCGAGGACATCGGGGCGACGGCCCATCTGACGCTGGTCGACGGGACCGAGGCGCTGGCCGTCGCGGTCGTCGAGCCGACGTGGACGGATTATCACGTCGCGTACCGGGCCGGGTTCCGGCACTCGCTGGACCGGGGGGCCGCGGGGCGGGCGATCCTGTCGGGGCGGCAGCAGCCGGGGGACTGGCCGGGGTACGCGCTCACGCACGGGGAGCTGGAGGCGGGGGCGAGTGGGGCCGCCGCGCCGTTGCTCGGGGTGAACGGGGTCGAGGGCAGTGTGGGTGTGGTGATGCTGGCGGACGCGGTGCCGGAGAGGGTGGGGCCGCGGGTGATGGACGCGGCCCGCGAGGTGGCCGACGCGCTGCGCTGAGTTGTCGGCCGGCCCCACCGCCCCACCCGTACGACTGCCCCTGGCTACACGGCGGGGCAGGCCTCCAGCCAGTCCAGCAGGTGCTTCGTGAAGATGTCCGGCCGTTCCATGTTGGCGTAGTGGCCGGTGCCCTCGATCGAGAGGGCGTTGCCCTCGCCCGCGACCGTGGTGACCAGGCGTTCGGCCATGGCGATCAGGTCGGGGGCGTCCAGGGCGCCGTTGACGGCGAGGGTGGGGACGGTGATGCCGGCGGCGCGGGCCCAGGTGTCCGTGACCGGGACGTGCCAGTCCGCCTCGCCGACGCTGTGCTTGAGGGCGGTGGCGCGGCTCATCTCCCGTACCCGCCGGACGATGTCGGGGTCCACCTCGTCGACCTCGCGGTGCGGACCGGCGACGGCCTCGGCGACCACGTCGAGCCAGCCCTCGAGGTCGCCGGCCATCAGCGTGCCGTAGTACCGGGTGACGCTGTCCTTGGTCCAGGGGTCCGTGTACTCGGGCTCGCTGGTGCCGACGCCGCTGACGACGAGGGCGCGTACGAGCTCGGGGTGTTCCAGCGCCGTGTCGACGGCCGTGCCGCCGCCCATCGACATGCCGACCAGGACCGAGGGGCCGGTGTCCAGGTGGCGCAGTAGCGCGGCGAGGTCGTCGGTGAAGCGGAACGGCTTGCTCGCGTTGGCGGAGGAGCCGTGCCCTCGCGCGTCCGGGGCGATGACGCGGTGACCGGCCGCCGCCAGGGCGGGCACCAGGTCGCGCCACATGGTGTGGTCCGTGAAGCCGCCGTGCAGCAGCACGAGCGGGGCGCCGGAACCGGTGTCCTGGTAGACGAGGGGGCCGTCGTCGGACTGGAACGTGCGTGTGAGGACCTGCGAGGCATCAGTCATGACAACCAAGGTGTCATGTTGTCGAGAAGATGACAACCCAGTTGTCATTTGTGTGGTGCGGGGGAGTGTGGAAGACAATGACCCCGTGACAGAGACCAATGAGCCGCTGCCGCCCGACGCGCTCGCCGGGCGGCTGTCCGAGGTGTTCGCCGTCCTCGGTCCCCTCTATCGGCGGACGACCCGCGCCCTGGAGCTGAAGGAGCAGAAAGAGGGATTCCCCGTCGGTGTGCGCGCGGTCCTGGAGCTGTTGCGCATGGGCGGGCGGCCCATGACCGTGCCGCAGATGGGGCGCACTCTGGCGCTGAGCAGGCAGTTCGTGCAGCGGATGGTCAACGAGGCGGCGGGGCGGGACCTCGTCGAGGCGATCCCCAACCCCACGCACCAGCGGTCCTCCCTGATCCGGCTCACCGACACCGGCCGGGCGACCATCGACGCGCTGGTCGCCCGGGAGCGTGTCCTGCTGGAGCGGGCGAGCGGTGACCTCACGGAGGCCGACGTCGACGCCTGCGTACGGGTGCTGACGCGCATGCTCGCCCTGTTCGAGGACGTCGACGTCAACTGAGGCCCCGCCCCACCCGCCCCACCCGCCCACGGCGTCGCGCCCCACCCCCCGCGACGGACCGGCCCCTGGCCGGAACCATCCCTCACGTTAGATTGATCCCGTGCTCTCTCGCCTCTCCAGCCTTTCGCGTCCCGTGGCCGTAGCCGTATGCGCCCTGCCCGTCGTGGGGCTGCTGACCACGGCGGCGTTCGCGCCGTTGCCCTTCTCCGTGGCACAGCCGGGGATGACGGCGAACGTGCTGGGTGAGAACAAGGGGGACCCGGTGATCACGATCACCGGCGCGGAGACCCGACGGACGAGCGGCCAGCTACGCATGACGACCATCGAGGCGACGGGGCCGTCCGCCCGCGTCGGCCTGGATGACGTGCTCGACGGCTGGTTCCGTACGGACCAGGCGGTCATGCCGCGCGACGCGGTGTACCCCAGCGGTGACACCGTCGAGGAGATCCAGGAGTACAACGAGGCCGAGATGAAGGAGTCCCAGGACACCGCCACCGAGGCGGCCCTCGCCTACCTCGGCGAGGACTCCGGCGACATCAAGGTCACCCTGCGCCTCGCCGATGTCGGCGGCCCCAGCGCGGGCCTGCTCTTCTCGCTCGGCGTCATCGACAAGCTCGACGGCGACGGCAGCGGCGGTGACCTCACGGGGGGCCGCGTCATCGCCGGTACCGGGACCATCGACACCTCCGGCAAGGTCGGCGCGGTCGGCGGCGTCACCCTCAAGACACAGGCCGCCCACCGCGACGGCGCCACCGTCTTCCTCGTCCCCGAGGCCGAGTGCGCCGACGCCGAGGCCGAACTGCCCGAGGGCATGCGGCTCATCCCGGTGACGACCCTGAAGGGCGCGGTCGGCTCGCTCGTGGCACTGGAGACGGGCAGGGGCAAGGTCCCGAGCTGCTGAGCGGAGTACCTCCCCGGGGAGGCACTCCCGAAGACGCCCGTTGCCTGCCGCATCACACTAGGTCGCCGCCTCCCGGTCCTGCGCCGCCTGTTCCACCAGCGGGATGATCCGCAGCGGGACGGGGTTCTCCATGACGATCGCCGTGGCGGCCCGGACGATGCCGTCGAACCCGACGACCCGGTCGATCACCCGCTGCAGATCGGCGTTGGAACGGGCCACGAGCCGGCACAGCATGTCCCCGCTGCCGGTGGTGGTGTGCAGCTCCAGCACCTCCGGAACGGTCGCCAGGTGTGCCCGTACGTCCGCTCCCTGACCCTGTCTGATCTGCAGCGTCGCGAACGCCGTGACCGGGTAGCCGAGCGCGGCCGGGTCCACCTGGGGCCCGAACCCCCGGATGACCCCGTTCGCCTGAAGTCGGTCGAGCCGCGCCTGCACCGTGCCCCGCGCGACCCCCAGCCGCCGCGACATCTCCAGCACCCCGATCCGTGGCTCCCGGGCCAGCAGGACGATCAGCCGACCGTCCAGATGATCGATCGCCATGAGGCCTCCCGTGGTGGTCATCCTGTACAGAACCCATGCGTTCAGTGGCGTTCGGCTGAACAGATTGCCCAGTGAACACGCCAACTATTGCGCACCTTGTGGGTACGGGAGGAGCCTGCGGCCATGACGCAGACCACACACCACGTCCCCGACACCGCACGGCAGGCAGACCCCTTCCCGGTCAAGGGAATGGACGCTGTCGTCTTCGCCGTGGGCAACGCCAAGCAGGCCGCCCACTACTACTCCACCGCGTTCGGCATGCGCCTCGTCGCCTACGCCGGCCCCGAGACCGGCAGCCGCGAGACCGCGAGCTACGTCCTCGAGAACGGCTCGGCCCGGTTCGTCCTCACCTCGGTCGTCAAACCCGCCACCACCTGGGGCCACTTCCTCGCCGAGCACGTCGCCGAGCACGGCGACGGAGTGATCGACCTGGCCATCGAGGTCCCGGACGCCCGCCGCGCGTACGCCTACGCCATCGAGCACGGCGCCCGGTCCGTCACCGAGCCGTACGAGGTGAAGGACGAGCACGGCACGGTCGTCCTGGCCGCGATCGCCACGTACGGCACGACCCGGCACACCCTCGTCGAGCGCACCGGCTACGACGGCCCCTACCTCCCCGGCTACGTCGCCGCCGACCCCGTCGTCGAACCGCCGGCCCAGCGCACCTTCCAGGCCATCGACCACTGCGTGGGCAACGTCGAGCTCGGGCGCATGAACGAGTGGGTCGGGTTCTACAACCGCGTCATGGGCTTCACGAACATGAAGGAGTTCGTGGGCGACGACATCGCCACCGAGTACAGCGCGCTGATGTCCAAGGTCGTCGCGGACGGCACCCTGAAGGTCAAGTTCCCCATCAACGAGCCCGCCGTCGCCAAGAAGAAGTCGCAGATCGACGAGTACCTGGAGTTCTACGGCGGTGCGGGCGTCCAGCACATCGCCCTCAACACCAACGACATCGTCCGGACCGTACGGACGATGCGGGCGGCCGGGGTCGAGTTCCTGAACACCCCCGACTCGTACTACGACACGCTGGGGGAGTGGGTCGGCGACACCCGCGTCCCCGTGGAGACCCTGCGCGAACTGAAGATCCTGGCCGACCGCGACGAGGACGGCTATCTGCTGCAGATCTTCACCAAGCCGGTCCAGGACCGGCCGACGGTCTTCTTCGAGATCATCGAGCGGCACGGGTCCATGGGCTTCGGCAAGGGCAACTTCAAGGCGCTGTTCGAGGCGATCGAGAGGGAACAGGAGAAGAGGGGCAACCTGTGAGGGGCGCCCGGTAGCTCGGGGGCGCGAGCTCGAGGGCGACCGCGCCCCTGCATTTCAGGGGCGCCGGGAACTGCGTGAGACGCCCCACCGGGCCGCAGTCGCCCCCGCCCCCGCCCCCGCCCCCGAACCTCCGAGCTGTTACGCGCCTACCCCACCCACCGCGAAGTACGGATTCAACCGCCGCGCCTCCTCCAGGTGCCGCCGCCCCGCCGCCTCCAACCCCACCGCCCGCTCGATCACCCCCCGGTGATAGGCGTAAGCCGCACTCCGCACCTCCCCACCCCGCGCCCGATCCGTAGCCCGTCGCGCGAACCCCAGCGCCTCCGCGTCCTCCCCGGCCCGATGCAACGCCCACCCCAACGCATCGGCCACCCGCAACCCCGGCTGCCGCTCCCACTCCGCACGGAGCACCCGCACCGCCACCTCCGGATCACCGTGGTCCGCCTCCAGCGCACCGAGGACGAGCGACTCGTTCACCCCGGCCGCGGCCGACCGCGCCACCAGCGCACGCACGACGCCGTACTGCTTCCGCGCCGCCTTCGCCCGCCCCAGCGACTCGTACAACTCGCCCAACCGCAGCGCCACCTGCGCCGACGGCCGCCGCGACAGCGCCGCCCGGTACGCCCGCACACCCTGCGCCGTACGCCCCAGCGCGGCCAGCGCCCGCCCCCGGCAGGCATCGGCGTCCGGCTCACCCCCGGCGACCAGCCGCCCCGCCACCTCGCAGTACCGCAACGACTGCTCCGGCTCCCCCCGCTCCCAGGCCAGATCCCCGGCCCGCACCGACCACGCCGCCCCCTCGACGGCCGTCACCCCGGACGTGCCCCGCCCGGCCTGTCCACGCGCACCCGACCGCGTCCCCGGAACCGACGCCACCACGTCCGCGAGCGCCGCCGCCGCGTCCTCCCGCCGCCCCTGGTCCCAGTAGACCTGCGCGGCCCGCGCCCGCGCCGCCGGGCCCGAGTGCAGGGCCAGCAGCTTCTCCAGGGTGCCGCGCACCGCCTCGTACCGGCCGAGCCCGTCGTACGCATCCATCAGCAGCGCGTACGAGGTCCAGCGCTTCGGCGCCACCCGTACGGCCTCCTCGCCCCACCTCTTCGCCGACCGGAAGTCCCGGCGGGTGTTCGCGAGCGCCGTGAGCCCTTCGAGGGCGTCGGCGTTGCCGTGCGGCCGGAGCCGCAGGGAGGTGCGCAGCGCCCGCTCGGCCCGCGGGTAGTCGGTGACGACGCCGGTCCGCCGGCCCCGTTCGACGTACGCCGCGCCGAGGTCCGCCCAGGCCGCGTGATCACGTGGCCGCTCTCGCACCCGAGCCTCACCTTCCCGCACGCGGGCGCCCACCTCGGCCGGTGTGCCGAGCCCTCCGCCCGTCACCCCGGCCGACGCCTGCCCCTGGGCCCCCGCCGCACCCACGACCCGAGCCTCCCGCCGGCCACCGTCCTCGTCCCCGCCCAGCGGAAGCAGCGTCAACACACCGCCCAGCGCGAAACACCCGACGACAGCCCCGACCACCTGCCGCCCCCGCAGGCGCCCACGTGCCGCCCGCGCCAGCCGCTCCTCGTTCTCCACAGACATGCCGCTCACTGTGCGTCAATACGACGACCACATCCCGTACCCCCGAACGCTCGCGTCGACGGGTTCACACCGATGGCCGTGAGTGCGATCCTGTGATCATGAGCCGTAGCCGAGCCCCGCTCAGCGAAGACGCTGTGACGACCGGCAGCCTCGTCGACCGTCTGCTGAGCGGCCTGCCGCCGGAGGCCGTCCTCGTCGATCCGGACGTCACGGCCTCGTACGCGAACGACATGGCGAGCTTCTGCGAGGCGGGGGCCCCGGCGGCCGTCGTCCTGCCCCGGACCGTCGAACAGGTGCAGCACGTCATGCGCGTCGCCACGGACCTGCGCGTCCCGGTCGTCCCGCAGGGCGCCCGCACCGGCCTGTCCGGCGGCGCCAACGCCTCCGACGGCTGCATCGTGCTGTCCCTGACCAGGATGGACCGCATCCTGGAGATCAACCCCGTCGACCGCGTCGCCGTCGTCGAACCCGGCGTCGTCAACGCGGCCCTCTCCCGCGCGGTCGGCGAACACGGCCTGTACTACCCGCCCGACCCCAGTAGCTGGGAGATGTGCACCATCGGCGGGAACATCGGCACCGCCTCCGGCGGCCTGTGCTGTGTGAAGTACGGGGTGACCGCCGAATACGTCCTCGGCCTGGACGTCGTGCTCGCCGACGGCCGACTGATGTCCACCGGCAGACGGACCGCCAAGGGCGTCGCCGGATACGACCTCACCCGGCTCTTCGTCGGCTCGGAGGGCTCGCTCGGCATCGTCGTCCGCGCGATCCTCGGCCTCCGGCCACAGCCGCCCCAACAGCTTGTGCTGGCGGCGGAGTTCGCGTCGGCGGCCGCCGCCTGCGACGCCGTGTGCCGGATCATGGCCGGCGGACACGTCCCCTCACTGCTCGAACTGATGGACCGCACGACGGTGAAGGCCGTCAACGACCTGGCCCACATGGGCCTGCCGGAGACGACCGAGGCGCTGCTGCTCGCCGCCTTCGACACCCCGGACCCGGCTGCCGACCTGGCGGCCGTGGGGGAGTTGTGCGAGGCCGCGGGCGCCACGCAGGTCGTACCGGCGGACGACGCGGCGGAGTCCGAACTGCTGCTCCAGGCCCGCCGGTTGTCCCTCACCGCGCTGGAGGCGGTGCGCGGTGTGACGATGATCGACGACGTGTGCGTGCCCCGCTCCCGGCTCGGCGACCTCATCGAAGGCGTCGAGCGGATCGCCGAGAAGCGACAGCTCACCATCGGCGTCGTCGCGCACGCGGGAGACGGCAACACCCACCCCACCGTCTGCTTCGACGCGGCGGACCCCGACGAGTCCCGGCGCGCCCGCGCGTCCTTCGACGAGATCATGGCCCTCGGTCTGGAACTCGGCGGCACGATCACCGGCGAGCACGGCGTGGGCATCCTCAAGAAGGAGTGGCTGGCGCGGGAGATCGGCCCGGTGGGGATGGAGATGCAGCGGGCGGTGAAGGCCGCCTTCGACCCGCTGGGCATCCTCAACCCGGGAAAGCTGTTCTGATCCCGGCGAGGCGTTCGTCGCCCGACTGCACGTCACCGGGCGAGGAGTTCCGCCAGGCCGTCGTCGATGCGCAGCATCTCGAACTCGGCGCCCGGCGGAACCACCCGCAGCGTCCGCTCCAGCCACGCCGACACGGCGGCGGCCGGCGCTTCGAGCAGCGCGTCCCCGTCCGGAGAGCTGAGCGCCATCAGCACGACGCTCCGGCCCGACACCTTCGTCGGCCACACCCGCACATCCCCGTGCCCGCAAGGCCGGAACACCCCC
Organism: Streptomyces sp. NPDC012510; assembly: GCF_042955065.1. NCBI lineage: Bacteria > Bacillati > Actinomycetota > Actinomycetes > Kitasatosporales > Streptomycetaceae > Streptomyces > Streptomyces sp. NPDC012510. Next base: position 512,669 of record NZ_JBIBEN010000002.1, on the reverse strand, counting down.
TCGACGAGCAGCTCCCGCGCGAACGTCCAGTGCACCGGCCGGTCGGAGTGGATGTGGAAGGTGATGTGGACGGCGTACGGGTCGTCGCCGCGGTAGCCGAGCTTGGCCGGCACGGGGACGCTGCGCTCGGGCGACAGAACCAGGTTGAGCTCCAGCTCGCGTTCCACGACGGTGTGCCGCATGGTGATCGTTCCTCTCTCGTACGGAGCCTGTCGTACGGGCCCGGCGACGGGCCCGTACGAGTGAGAGCGGCCAAGGGCCCGTAGCATTACGCGGCTTCGCGAAACTTTTTTCCGACGAGCGCGCCGACCGGCTTCCGCCACCCGACGGCCCTTCCCTCCCGTAGCAGATCCGTGCCCGAATGGGGCGGGTCCGGCGGCAGCGGTCATGGGACTTGTCGGCGTCTGGTAGATGTGGACCCCCCCAACCCGACCCACGAGCAGATACGGGACGACGGACATGAGCGCCCCAACCCCGGCCCCCGGTGACGACAGGCCCCGCGAAGGGTATTACCCGGACCCGTCCATTCCTGGATATGTCCGGTACTGGAACGGCGCCTCCTGGGTGCCGGGTACGAGCCGTCCGGCGCCCTCCGACGGCGAACCGCTCGCCCCGCCGCCCGGCTCCGGCTCGTCCGGCGCCGTGGAGGAGACGGGCCCGCACTTCTTCGACGAGGACCCCGCGCCCGCCGGCGACGCGGCCCGCCCCGCCTCCGACAACGCCCTGCACGGCTCCCGCCCCGAGCCCGCCTCCGCCTGGGGCGCCGACCGCTCCCGCCAGACCGGCTTCGGCGGCGACAAGGACCGCCGGGTCTCCTGGGGTTCGCCCCCGGGCGCCGATCCGCGCGACCCCCGGATGTCCCTCGCGGCCGACACGGGTGACGACAGCGGCGACACCGGCGACACCGGCGGCTCCGGTGACTTCGTCGGCGCCAGTGACTCCGGACGTACCGCGAGCACGGACGGCACGGCGACGATCCCGCCGGCGGGCACCGACGACGACGCCGGGGCCACGCCTGGCACGGTGGTCTTCCGCCGCCCGAACACGTCCGGCACGCCCGGCGCATCCGGCGCATCCGGCACGCCCGGCACGCCCGGTCGTCCCCGGCCGGGCGAGGGCGCGGAACCGGTGCAGTCCGAGGGCACCATGACGTTCCGTCCGTCGGCCGCGCGCACGGGACAGCAGGACGGGGCCGCGAGCGCCGCTCCCGCCGCTTTCGGCGCGCCCCTGACCAGCGCCCAGGCCGCCGCCCAGCAGGCCCTGGGGCTCGCCCCGCAGTCCTCCGCGCCCACCACGGCACCGTCCGGACCTCAGCAGGGACCGCAGAGCCCTCCGGCCGCCCAAGGACCTCAGCAGGGACCGCAGTCGGAGGTCACGGCCCCGGCCGCCGCCGCTCCCGCAGCCCCAACGACGCCCGCCGCTCCCGTCGTCCCTGCCACTCCCTCCACTTCTTCCGCGCCCTCCGCTCCGTCCGCCCCCGTCACCCCGACCACCCCGGCTCCACGGCAACCGCGGTCACAGCAGCCCCAGTTCGGCGGCGTCTTCCCCCAGCAGGCCACATCCACTCCCCAGGTCCCGCAGGTCCCCCAGGCCCCGCAGCCTTCGCCCGGCGTGCCCCCACAGGCGACCCCCCGGCAGTCGGCCGACACCCCCATGGCCGTCGGAGCCGGCGGCGGGCAGCCCTCCTGGGCCCAGCAGGTGCACCGGCTCGCCGGGGGTGAGGCGGAGCAGCCGGTCGCGCCCTGGAAGCCGGTGGTGGAGGACCCGTTCCAGGCGGCGGCCCGACGGCAGTCGGAGGCTCGCCCGGCGGGGCTCGGCAGACGGCTGACCGCCCGGCTCGTGGACAGCCTGGTCGTGGGCGCCGCCACGGCCGGGGCCGCCGTGCCGTTCGGCACCAAGGCGATCGACCACATCAACGAGAAGATCGACGCCGCCAAGCTCTCCGGCGAGAAGGTCACCGTCTGGCTGGTCGACGGCACGACCTCCGTCTATTTCGGGATCATCCTCGGCGTCCTGTTCCTCGTCAGCGCCCTCTACGAGGTGCTGCCCACCGCCAAGTGGGGCCGCACCCTCGGCAAGAAGCTGGTCGGTATCGACGTCCGGGACATCGAGGGCCACGAGCCGCCGTCGTTCGGGGCCTCCCTGCGCCGCTGGCTCGTCCACACCGTGACCGGTTTGCTCGGCATCGGCGTCGTCGGCGTCCTGTGGTGTCTGATCGACAAGCCGTGGCGCCAGTGCTGGCACGACAAGGCGGCCCACACGTTCGTGGCGAGCGAGTAGCCGTACCCCGGACGGCCCCGTGCCGGATGCGGAGCCGGGGGGTTCGCGGTCGACTCGGGCCATGAGCACCGAACCGCCGCCCTTCGGCTCCGGTCAGTCCCCGGACGACGACCCGTTCAAGAAGCAGCAGCCCCCGCCGCACGAGGGCGGCGGCTCCCCGTACGACCCGCCGCCGCGGCAGCCGCCGTACGGGGGCGGCCAGCCGCCGCCCTACGCCGGTGGTCCCTACGGTGGTGGCGGTCCCTACGGCGGTGACCCGTACGGCGGCGGGCAGTACCCGGGCGACCCGCTGTCGGGCATGCCGCCGCTCGCGGACAGCGGGAAGCGGGTGCTCGCGCGCATCATCGACATGATCCTGGTGGCGATCGTGGTCGGGCTGCTGGCGTGGGCGTTCAGGATCAGCCAGTACACGGTGGACTCGGACGACTTCGAGTTCGGCAAGTCCCTGGCGCAGGAGGCGCTCGCCGCGATCCTCTACATCGGGTACGACACCTATTTCACCGTCAAGAACGGCCAGACCCTCGGCAAGAGGCTGATGAAGCTGCGGGTGGCGAACCTCGACGACGGCTCCACTCCCCCCGTGCAGACCGCCCTGACGCGCGCGGTGGTGCTCTGGATCCCCTTCGCCTTCTGCTGCGCCTGCATCTGGACGGCGATCGCCGGCGGCTGGAGCTTCTTCGACAAGCCCTACAAGCAGGGTCTGCACGACAAGGCGGCCAAGACGGTGGTGGTCAGCACGGGTTGAGCCGAGGCTCCGTCCGGGCAGCGGTCGCACGACAACGGCGGGTCCGTGGACCACGGGCCCGCCGTAGCGTTTCTGCGAGCTGTCACCGAGCGCCGGTTCAGGAACCCGTCGGCTCGCGCACTGGCTCGCGTACCGGCCCGCGTACCGCTTCTGACCGCACGATCGCCGGGGCCGGGGCCGGGGCCCGGGCTGGAGCCGGGGCGGCGGTGGGTGTCCCGGGCCGCGCGGCGGGGCCGGCAGCGGATTTGGGCAGTGGCACGGTCAGTGCGACGAGTAGGCCGAGGGCGAGGGCGGCGAGGGCGATCACCGCGATACCCACCCCGGAACTCGTCTGTGACAGCAGCAGCATGGCGAGGGTGGACAAGATCACGGTGCAGGAGCCGTAGGCGAGCTGTGCGGTCGTCGGACGAGGCATGGCAATCGTGTCCTCGGGTGGGAATCAAAGGTGAAACAGTGCGGTCGGCTTGGCTTCCGCCGACGTCCGGCACTCCGCCAATCGACTCTATTCGCCAGGGTGCCCGAGTGGAACGACGGGTAAGCGTGACCTGACACACGGTGCCGGGTGCACAGGGGGCGCACGGGTTCATGGTGTCCGGCAGGTGGACGCGTATGCGCGCCGGTTCCGAAGACATGTGGGCGATGAACGTAACGACCGGATAACGAACAAGCGTTGTCTCTGGACGTCGATAATCCACTTGACCTGTCCAAGTCAAGATCTGTTTTTTCTTTCGGATCTCCGGTCGAATGGCGTCACTTGACTACACGCGTAGAGCGCGCGCGGACTCCTCCACGAGTGGGCCAACCCCTTCCGCGCGAACGGACGCGGGGGAGGAACTCAAGTGAGCAGTAGATCCTGGACGTACCGGGCGGCGGCGGTCGGCGTCGCGGTCGCCACGGCGGCGGCGACCATGTCCGCTTTCACCGTGGCGCAGGCCGCGGACACGGACACCGCTCCGGCGGCGGCTGTCGACCGGCACGACCCGGCGGACCACGAGCACGCCGACGACCACGACCTCGAAGGCCCCCTGAGCAAGACGCAGGAGGCCCAGCGCGAGGAGGCCCTTCAGCAGGTCATATCCGGCGACGCCACGGTCAAGAACCGTGACGGCTCGCGGGTCGTGCAGCTGAAGAGCAAGAAGGGCAAGAGCAAGTACGTCGAGCTCGGCCGCGAGAAGACCGACAAGATCTTCACGATCCTGGTCGAGTTCGGCGACGAGATCGACAGCCGCTACGGCGGCACGCCCGGCCCGCTGCACAACCGGATAGCCGAGCCGGACCGCACCCAGGACAACTCCACGGTCTGGCAGGCGGACTACGACCAGAAGTACTTCCAGGACCTGTACTTCGGCACCGGCAAGAAGACCGAGTCGATGAAGAAGTACTACGAGAAGCAGTCCTCGGGCCGCTACTCGATCGAGGGCGAGGTCTCGGACTGGGTCAAGGTCCCCTACAACGAGGCCCGCTACGGCAACAACGCCTGCGGCCAGACCACCTGCTCCAGCGTGTGGAACGTGGTCAGCGACGGTCTCACGTCCTGGGTCGCCCAGCAGAAGGCAGCGGGGCGCACCGACGCGGAGATCAAGGCGGACGTCGCCGAGTTCGACCAGTGGGACCGCTACGACTTCGACGGCGACGGCGACTTCAACGAGTCCGACGGCTACATCGACCACTTCCAGATCGTGCACGCCGGTGAGGACGAGTCCGCGGGCGGCGGCGCGCAGGGCGAGGACGCCATCTGGGCCCACCGCTGGTACGCGTTCGGCACCGACGCCGGTGCGACCGGCCCCGAGGGCAACAAGCTCGGCGGCGCGAAGATCGGCGACACCGGCATCTGGGTCGGCGACTACACCGTCCAGCCGGAGAACGGCGGACTCGGTGTCTTCGCCCACGAGTACGGCCACGACCTCGGTCTGCCGGACCACTACGACACCACCGGCGCCGGCGACAACTCCACCGGCTTCTGGACCCTGATGTCCTCCGGTTCCTGGCTCGGCACCGGCAAGGACGCTATCGGTGACCTGCCCGGCGACATGACCGCCTGGGACAAGCTGCAGCTCGGCTGGCTGAACTACGACACGGCGAAGGCCGCGACGAAGTCGAAGCACAAGCTCGGTGTGGCGGAGTACAACACCAAGGACAAGCAGGCCCTCGTGGTCGAGCTGCCGAAGAAGAAGGTCACCACCGAGATCGTCGAGCCGTCGCAGGGCTCGACGCAGTGGTGGAGCGGTAGCGGTGACAACCTCTCCAACACCCTGACCCGTTCCGTGGACCTCACGGGCAAGTCCTCGGCCGCGCTCACCCTCGACGGCTGGTACGACATCGAGGCCGAGTTCGACTACCTCTACACCGAGGTGTCGACCGACGGTGGCGCCAACTGGACCGCCATCGACGGCAGGGCCGACGGCGAGGCGATCGCGCGCGACGCCAGCGGCAAGCCGGCGCTGACCGGTTCCTCCGCGGGGCACAAGAAGTTGTCGTACTCCCTGGACGCCCACGCGGGCCAGAAGTTCGACCTCCGCTTCCGCTACCAGACCGACGGCGGCGTGGCCCCGAAGGGCTTCGCGGCCGACTCGATCACCGTGACCGCCGACGGTTCCGCCCTGTTCTCGGACGACGCGGAGAGCGCGGACGCGGCCTGGACCGCCAAGGGCTTCTCCCGCATCGGCGCGTCGATCACGGACGACTACGCCCAGTACTACATCGCCGAGAACCGCCAGTACGTGTCGTACGACAAGACGCTGAAGGTCGGCCCGTACAACTTCGGTTTCTCGACCACGCGTCCGTCCTGGGTGGAGCACTTCCCCTACCAGAACGGTCTGCTGATCTGGAAGTGGGACACCTCGCAGGCGGACAACAACACCAGTGTCCACCCGGGTTCGGGTCTGCTCCTGCCGGTCGACTCGCACCCCACGGCGCTGAAGTGGGCCGACGGCACGGTGATGCGCGGCCGGATCCAGTCCTACGACTCGCCGTTCAGCCTGTACCGCACGGACGGTCTGAGGCTGCACAAGGATGACGTGCTGACGAGGATCCCGTCGTCGAAGGGTGTGTCCACCTTCAACGACCACACCAGCACGTACTACGACGAGGCCGCGCCCCTCGCCGGTGTCAAGATCACTGACACCAACACCAAGATCAAGATCGCCAAGGAGGCCAAGGACGGCTCCACGATCTCGGTCCAGGTCGGGCCTGCAGTGAAGTAAACGGCGTTTCCGCAGGTCAGAGCATGTTCGGCCGCGACCCCCTTGGCGGGTCGCGGCCGGACGTGTTTAGGTGCGGGGTGTGGCCTTCTTATTGACACTGACGCGCACGGGGGTGTGACCTGCATGGCCGCAGGAGGTTTCTGCAAACTGCCGGACGGCAATGTCGTCGTCGCGCTCAACCTGCCGAGGACGACGGCCGGGGCTACGGCCGGAGCCCTGCCGACGCCCGGATCGGGCGGCGTCTTCGCGACCCTGCCCAGGGCTGCGACGAGGGCCCCGCAGGGGGCTCCGCCCGGGGGAGCGACCGTGGGCGGCACCGGCCCGGCCGGGGCCGGCCTTGTCGGTGGGGCCGCCGGGGCCGCCGGGGCCGGGGGCGTGCCGGGTGACGGGTCCGTACGGGTCCTCGTGCTGGCCGCGAACCGTGCCCGTGCCCTGACCCGGCTGCGCAACCTGGGCATGCGCGCGATCTACCTCCGCGGCAACGCGGCGCCCCCGACCCCGGACGAGATCACCGCCGTCCTCCACCACCCCGACGGCCTCATATGGCGCCCCTCGCCCACCACCCCACCCTCCACGACCCCGGAACTCTGGCACCCGATCAGAGCGCTCCTGCGACGCCCGACGGTACGGGTGTGACCCCGGGCGGGTGATCACGCGAAGGGACCTGCGGCTCGGGTTACACCACCGGCTTGCCCGACAGTTCGACGCCCGCTTCCCGCAGCTCCTCCAGGGCGCGCTCCGTGGTGTTCTCGGCGACGCCGGCGGTGAGGTCCAGGAGGACCTGGGTGCGGAAGCCCTCTCTCGCGGCGTCCAGGGCGGTGGCGCGTACGCAGTGGTCCGTGGCGATCCCGACGACATCGATCTCCGTGATCTCGCGGGCGCGGAGCCAGTCCGCCAGCGAGACGCCGTTCTCGTCGGCGCCCTCGAAACCGCTGTACGCCGCCGCGTACGCCCCCTTGTCGAACACGGCGTCGACCGCGCCGGAGGCGATCACCGGGGCGAAGTTGGGGTGGAAGCCGACCCCCTCCGTGCCGGCGACACAGTGGGCGGGCCAGGAGTGCACATAGTCGGGGTTGTCGGCGAAGTGGCCGCCCGGCGCGATGTGGTGGTCACGCGTGGCCACCACATGCTGGTACCCGGGCCCGGCCGCCTGGCCGATCAGCTCGGTGATGGCGGCGGCCACATCGGCACCGCCGGCCACCGCGAGACTGCCCCCCTCGCAGAAGTCGTTCTGCACGTCAACGACGATCAAGGCGCGGCGCATGGTGTCGGTGTCCTTCGACTTTGGGTCGGTACGCGGATGAGGATGGCGATGGGGGGCGGAGCCCCGGGCTTCGAAACTACGAACTTCCGAGCCTAGAGACTTCGAGAGCTGTTCGGGAGGGGGCATCCGGCTCTCCCCCGGTGCGCGGACCGGAGCACGGGCCGGACGCGCGGGCGCTGCGCGGCTCGCGGCGGGGGCGCACCGGCACGTTCACTCCGGTCCCCCGCAACCCGCTCCGGCCCGCTCGCCGCGTCGGACCCGGCCCGCCCCCTCGGCTCGAACGTACTCCGTCGGAGTGAACGTACTCCGTCAGATCAGACGTACTCCGTCGGAAGGACCGCCTCGCCACGCGAGAGCTGTGTCGCCGACAGTGGCAGGTTCGCCCGCGCGGCCGTGTGCCGTTCGCGTACGACGTCCAGGGGCTCGCGGGCGAGGACCCGGCCGTCCTCGACGAGCCGGACGAGGAGCTGGCGGTCCTGGAACTCCTCGGGGACGGGTCCGGTGCCGATCACCTCGGCCTCCGCGACCCCGTGCTCGTCCAGCCGCCGGGCCGCCCACTTGCGGCCCCCGATGGACGTCTTGCCGCCGCTGGACTTCTTCGCCACCGGCAGCAGCGGGGCCGTGGGGTCCGCGGACTCCGCCCGCGCGACGAGCTTGTAGACCATCGAGCAGGTGGGATGTCCGGAGCCGGTCACGAGCTGCGTACCCACGCCGTACGCGTCCACCGGCGCCGCCGCCAGTGAGGCGATGGCGTACTCGTCGAGGTCCGAGGTGACGATGATCTTCGTGTCGGTCGCGCCCAGCTCGTCGAGCTGCTGCCGCACCCGGTGGGCGACGAGGAGCAGGTCACCGGAGTCGATGCGCACGGCGCCGAGCTCGGGCCCGGCGATCTCCACGGCGGTCCGTACGGCCTCGGTGACGTCGTAGGTGTCGACGAGCAGCGTGGTGTCGCGGCCGAGGGAGTCCACCTGGGCCTGGAAGGCGTCCCGCTCGCGGTCGTGCAGAAGGGTGAAGGCGTGGGCGCTGGTGCCGACCGTCGGGATTCCGTAGCGGAAACCGGCGGCCAGGTCGGAGGTGGAGGTGAAGCCGCCGACGTACGCGGCGCGCGAGGCGGCCACGGCGGCCAGCTCGTGCGTGCGCCGGGCGCCCATCTCGATCAGCGGGCGCTCCCCGGCGGCGCTGGCCATCCTGGAGGCGGCGGCCGCGATCGCCGAGTCGTGGTTGAGGATGGAGAGGATCACGGTCTCCAGGAGGACGCACTCGGCGAAGGTGCCCTCGACCCGCATGATCGGCGAGCCGGGGAAGTACACCTCGCCCTCCTGGTAGCCCCACACGTCCCCGCTGAAGCGGTAGCCGGCGAGCCAGTCGAGGGTCTCCGCGTTGACGACGGAGCGCTCGCGCAGGAAGCTCAGGACGCCCGGGTCGAAACGGAAGTTCTCGACCGCGTCCAGTACCCGGCCGGTGCCGGCGACCACGCCGTACCGGCGCCCCTCCGGCAACCGCCGTGTGAAGACCTCGAACACCGAACGCCGCTCGGCCGTGCCCGCCTTCAGAGCGGCCTGCAGCATCGTGAGTTCGTAGTGGTCCGTGAAGAGCGCGGTCGAGGGGACGTCGACCGGCAAACCCAGGTCCGCTGTGTTCATGGCAAGGGATCGTACTCCCATCTCGTCAATCTGACGATTTCTGGGTCGGTGATTCTCGTCTGCCCTGGTCGCGGGGGCGCATTTGTGCGGGCACCCCCCTGTGGTGGCAGCATGGGCCGTGTGACGGCAGCCGCACCCATCGAGATCGAGAAGACCGAGTCGGCGGAGGAGGTCTTCGCCGTACCCGAACCCGACGTCCCATGGGTCACGATCGTTCACAACGACCCGGTCAACCTCATGAGCTATGTGACCTATGTGTTCCAGACGTACTTCGGGTACTCGAAGGACAAGGCCACCAAACTCATGCTCGACGTCCACCACAAGGGCCGCGCGGTCGTCTCCAGCGGAACACGCGAGGAGATGGAACGCGACGTACAGGCCATGCACGGCTACGGTCTGTGGGCCACCCTCCAGCAGGACCGGAAGTAACGACGCACCTGATGCCAGGACAATTCGAACCGCTCCCCGGCGGCGGCGCGGCCGTCGCGCTCGACGAGGTCGAGATCTCCATCATCCGCTCGCTGGCGGTGCAGCTCCTGGAGCTGATCGGTCCGGGCCCCGCCGAGGACGCCTCCGCCGACCCGCTCGCCGAACTCTTCGCCGAAGGTCCGAGCGAGCCCCCCAAGGACCCCGTCCTGCTCCGCCTCTTCCCGGACGCCTACAGCGATCCCGAGGGCACCCCGACGGCCCAGGAGGCGGAGGAGCAGCGGGCGTACTCCTCGGAGTTCCGCCGCTTCACCGAGAACGACCTGCGGGCCGGCAAACGCGACAGCGCCCTCGCCGTCATCCACTCCCTGGACGGGCTGGCGGCGACCGGTGAGGGCGGGGCCGTGCTGAAGCTGTCGGCGGACGACTCCCGGCAGTGGCTCGGCTGCCTCAACGACCTGCGCCTCGCCATCGGCTCCCGGCTCGACGTCGTCGACGAGGAGGACGCCGACCTCCTCTACCGCCTCCCGGACGAGGACCCCCGCAAGCCGATGGTCATGGCCTATCTGTGGCTGGGCGGCCTCCAGGACTCGCTCGTCACGACGCTGATGTCCTGAGGCGCGAGTTCTTCGCAGTACCTCTCCGGATTCGTTTCACGTTCGCTCAGAGGACACTCAAATCCGGATAACGATCGTGTCACCGCACCCGTGAGGGATGCCCTCGCGGGTGTTCTTTGTCCACTTCTTCTTGTGCCGTGAGCCACAAAGTGGCAAGTGGATCAATGTTGCGGCCGTGTTAAATCTTCACGACCGCCCGACGGACGACACCCATGTCCGCTCGGGTGCGCCACCGAGCCGATGACCGTCGGCCAGGCACGAGCGGGCCCGCGAGGCCCGCTCAGCTCCATCACATCCGGGGGGATCGGAACCCGATCCCGGGTCGACGAACGGCTCGGATCGGCTCAGCGTGGAGAAAGGCGCACCACACATGACCTCCGCTCAGGTCAACAAGAACGGCGACGAAGCCGTGCGCGGCGAGGCTCCCGAAGAGGGGTACGAGCGCGGGCTCGGCAGCCGCCAGGTCCAGATGATCGCCATCGGCGGCGCCATCGGCGTCGGCCTCTTCCTCAACGCCGGGGCGAACATCGCCAAGGCGGGCCCCAGCCTCATCCTGATGTACGCCCTCGCCGGCGTCATCATCTTCTTCATCATGCGGGCGCTCGGCGAGCTGCTGCTCTACCGCCCCGTCTCCGGCTCCTTCGCCGAGTACTCCCGTGAGTTCCTCGGCCCGTTCTTCGGCTACTTCACCGGCTGGACCTACTGGCTGCTGTGGGTCGTCACCGGAATGGCGGAACTGACCGCCGCCGCGATCTACATCAACTACTGGTTCCCGGACGTCCCGCAGTGGGTGTCGGCCCTGGTCTTCCTGGTCGTCCTGTTCGTGGCCAACCTGATCTCGGTGAAGCTGTTCGGCGAGATCGAGTTCTGGTTCTCCATGATCAAGGTCACCGCCATCATCGGCATGATCGTGATCGGCCTCGGTGTCCTCACCTTCGGCTTCAGCGCCGCCGGCGACACCGCCGCCGTCTCCAACCTCTGGGCCTACGACGGCTTCTTCCCCAAGGGCATCGGCTCCTCCCTGATGACCCTCCAGGGCGTGATGTTCGCCTACCTCGCCGTCGAACTCGTCGGTGTCACCGCCGGTGAGTCCGAGAACCCGGAGAAGACCCTCCCCAAGGCGATCAACACCCTGCCCTGGCGCATCGCGCTGTTCTACGTCGGCGCGCTCACCGTCATCCTCTGCGTGGTGAAGTGGACCGAGTTCGCGCCCGGCGTCAGCCCCTTCGTCGCCGCCTTCGCGAAGATCGGCATCCCGGCGGGCGCCGCGATCGTCAACTTCGTGGTCCTGACCGCCGCCCTGTCCTCCTGCAACTCCGGTATGTACTCCACGGGCCGCATGCTGCGCACCCTTGCCGACAGCGGCGAGGCGCCCGGCGCGTTCAACAAGCTGTCCGCCACCAAGACGCCGGCCTTCGCCATCTCCGTCTCCGTGCTCTTCATGGGCATCGGCGTGGTCCTGAACTACATCGTCCCGGACAAGGCCTTCGAGTACGTCGTCTCCGTCGCCACCGGCGCCGGCATCTGGACCTGGCTGATGATCCTGATCAGCCACGTCCGCTACCGCCGCGCCGTCGACGCCGGCCGGCTGCCCGCCTCCTCCTTCCCGGCGCCCGGCGGCGCGGTGGGAAGCTGGATCGCCATCGTGTTCCTGCTCTTCGTCACCTGCCTCATCGCCTACGACCACGAGGCCCGCGTCAGCCTCTACGTCATGGCCGGCTGGGCGGCGGCCCTCGCCGTCGGCTGGGCCGTCCTGAAGGCCCGCAATCCGGAGGTCACCGAGCGCCGTGACCCGGAGATGGAGAAGGTCGGCTGACCGGGCGACACAAAGGCATCAAGGGCCGCAAGGGCCACAAGGCCCCTCGTCCCAGCATGTGGGCTGTTCCGTACCACCCCCCGGTACGGAACAGCCCTTCTGCTTTCCCGCCCGTCTCCCACCACCACCCCGAACGAGTGCCTCGCGCGCCTGCTTATTCTTGCGAGCATGCTGACCATCACCCAGGCCCTCGTCGACCAGATCGTCGCCCACGCGCGCAAGGACCACCCCGACGAGGCGTGCGGCGTCGTCGCGGGACCGGCGGGTTCGGACCGCCCCGAGCGCTTCATCCCGATGCTGAACGCGGCCATGTCGCCCACGTTCTACGAGTTCGACTCGGGCGACCTGCTCAAGCTCTACCGCGAGATGGACGACCGCGACGAGGAACCGGTGGTCATCTACCACTCCCACACCGCCACCGAGGCCTACCCCTCCCGCACCGACATCTCCTACGCCAACGAGCCGGGCGCCCACTACGTCCTCGTCTCCACCGCCGACACCGACGCACTCGGCGACTTCCAGTTCCGCTCGTACCGGATCGTCGAGGGCGAGGTCACCGAGGAGGAGGTACGGATCGTGGAGGCGTACTGACACATACCGGCCCCTGGGCGAGCGGCACTCGGGGCTACGGTGTCCGTGAGCCCGCGCACATACCCAACTGCCCGCGACGGAGACGGTGTTGACACGACAGACGCGACGACTGCCCGGCAGGCGCCCCACCCTCGACGACGTAGCACGCGGCTCGGGCGTGTCCAAGTCCACCGTGTCACGGGTCATCAACGGCGAGGACAAGGTGCGCGCCGAGGTCGTCGAACGCGTCCGGGAAGTGATCGCCGAGTTGGGGTACGTGCCGAACTCGGCCGCCCGCCAGCTCGTCACCCGCCGCAACAACGCCATCGCCGTCGTGGCCAGCCAGCCGCAGAACCGCCTCTTCATCGACCCCTTCTTCGACCTCCACCTCCGGGGCATCCGCAAGGAACTGGTGGCCCACGGCGCCCAGCCCGTCCTCCTCTTCCTGGAGGAGCCCGAGGAGTACCCGCGCGTCGGCGACTTCCTGGGCGGCGGCCACGTCGACGGGGCCCTGCTCTTCTCCTTACGCGCCGACGACCCGCTGCCCGGCATGATCGAACGCATCGGTCTGCCCGCCGTCTTCGGCGGCCGGCCACTGCTCCGCGCGGGCGAGCCCGTACGCGACTGCGTGTACGTCGACGCCGACAACCGGGGCGGGGCCCGCGAGGCCGTCCGCCACCTGGTCTCGCTCGGCCGGGAACGCATCGCGACGATCACCGGCCCGTGCGACCAGGAGGCCTCCGCCGTCGACCGCCTGGACGGCTACCGGGACATACTGCTCGACGCCTCGCCCGATCTCGTCGAACACTCCGACTACACCCGTCATGGCGGCGCCCACGCCATGACCGCCCTCCTCGACCGCCGCCCCGACCTGGATGCCGTCTTCGTCGCCTCCGACCTGATGGCCTCCGGCGCCCTGGAGGTGCTGCGTGAGCAGGGGCGCCGGGTACCGGACGACGTGGCCGTCGTCGGCTTCGACGACCTCGCGCCCCTCGCCGAGCACACCGACCCACCGCTGACCACCGTCCACCAGGACATCGAGGGCATGGGCCGTCTGATGGCCCGGCTGCTGTTCAGCCGTACGGAGGGGCCGGTGGGCGGCGCGACCGGCGGCGCCGCGCAGGCCGGGTCCCTGTCGTCGGTGGTCACGCCCACCCGGCTGGTGGTGCGGAAGTCGGCCTGAGCGCCGGTGCCGGAACCGGTAGTGGTGCCGGAACCGGCGGTGGCGCCGAGGGTCATCGGTGGCGCCAGGCGCCAGGCGCCAAGCGCCGGACGCAAAGGAGCCAGACGCCCAGGCATGCGGCAGCGGCTCCGGGGCGTGGGGGCCGGCAGGCCTCCCCACGTGGCCACCGGGCACGCGTCCGACCTGTGCCGTCTCACCTCCCGGCCCTCATCCGTCCGACATGTGGGATCACATTCCGGGACCCGGACCGGGAATCGATACGATGAGCGCATGGTTCTTGACGACGTGAGCGAGAAGACGCCGGGCGTACTGCTCGTGGCGCGGCTGCACGTCGACCTGTGCAGGCTTGCCAGCGCCATCTGTTGACGCCGACCCCTGCCGCCGTACGGCCGTGAGCCGCGGCGCCACCCCGTGTGTGACCCAGCACTTCGCGCTGCCGCGCGCCCACCGACCCGACCACTCCCGACAGGAGCCGCACACCATGGCCATCGAGGTCCGCATCCCCACCATCCTCCGCCAGTACACCGACGGTCAGAAGGCGGTGGAGGGAGCCGGTGACACCCTCGCCGACCTGTTCACCGACCTCGAGACCCGGCACGCCGGCATCCACGCCCGCATCGTGGACGGCGGTGAACTGCGCCGCTTCGTCAACGTCTACCTGAACGACGAGGACGTCCGCTTCCTGGAGGGCATCAACACCAAGCTGTCCGACGGCGACAACGTGACCATCCTGCCGGCCGTTGCCGGCGGCATGGCCTGACAGGTCACCGACCCCATGCGCTACGACTCCCCGCTGGCCGCGGTGGGCAACACCCCCCTGGTGTGCCTGCCGCGGCTCTCGCCGTCCGCCGACGTCCGCATCTGGGCCAAGCTGGAGGACCGCAACCCGACGGGTTCGGTCAAGGACCGCCCCGCCCTGCACATGATCGAACAGGCGGAGAAGGACGGCCGTCTGACACCCGGCTGCACGATCCTGGAGCCCACCTCCGGCAACACGGGCATCTCCCTCGCCATGGCGGCCAAGCTCAAGGGCTATCGCATCGTCTGCGTCATGCCCGAGAACACCTCCCAGGAGCGGCGCGACCTGCTCGGCATGTGGGGCGCCGAGATCATCTCCTCCCCGGCCGCAGGCGGCTCCAACACGGCCGTACGAGTGGCGAAGGAACTCTCCGCCGAGCACCCCGACTGGGTGATGCTCTACCAGTACGGCAACCCCGACAACGCGGGCGCCCACTACGCCACGACCGGCCCCGAGATCCTCGCGGACCTCCCCTCCATCACCCACTTCGTCGCCGGCCTCGGCACCACCGGCACCCTGATGGGCGTGGGCCGGTTCCTGCGCGAACAGAAGCCGGACGTCAAGATCGTCGCCGCGGAGCCCCGCTACGACGACCTCGTCTACGGCCTCCGCAACCTCGACGAGGGCTTCGTCCCCGAGCTCTACGACGCGTCGGTGCTGACGACCCGTTTCTCGGTCGGCTCGGCCGACGCGGTCACCCGCACCCGCGAGCTGCTCCAACAGGAGGGCATCTTCGCCGGCGTCTCCACCGGCGCGGCCCTCCACGCGGCGATCGGCGTCGGCAACAAGGCGGTGAAGTCCGGCGAGCCGGCCGACATCGTGTTCGTCGTCGCCGACGGCGGCTGGAAGTACCTCTCGACGGGCGTCTACACCGCCGCGACGACGCAGGAGGCCATCGAGACACTGCAGGGCCAGCTCTGGGCGTAAGGGCGCGGATGGGGGCGCCTCATGGGGTGGGGGCGCCCCATGGGGTGGGGGTGCCCCATGAGGTGGGGGCGCCTGTGCGTAGGCGAGTGCGGGTGGTGCGTGGTTGCTCGCGCAGTTCCCCGCGCCCCTCAAAAAAGCAGGGCTGCGCCCCGTGCTTTGTGCTGTTGGAGGCGCAGCCCCTCGGATGGGACGGGTAGGGGCGGCGGGGGGCGAACACCATCCGGTCACTTCGACAGATGGCGGACCTGGTCCCACAGGATCGGGTCGGCCACGCCGGCCTTACGGCGGAAGTCCCGCACCGGCACCTCCCGCAACTCCCCCGTCTCCAGAAAACTGGGCCGCCCCCGGGCGTCACCGACGGTCCCCGGCGGCAACGGGATCACCCCCGCCCTCTCGTCACGGTACCGACTGGTGATCTTGGCCACGCGCACCCGGTCCCCCCGGACGGCAAGCACGAGACACGGTCGATCCTTACCCCCGGGCCCGTCTTCGAACGGCACACTGGCCCACCAGATCTCGGACGGCCGGGGCCGAGGCACAGGCCCTCGCCCCCGCTCGGGCCGCCCCGGCGGCCGCGTACGGCCACCCGGACGCCCAGAGCGACGCGGCGGCCGCCGAGACCGCCCCCACCCGTCGACGACCGTCGCGACCAGCGCCAGCGACACCACCGCGGCGAGTGCCAACCACCAGGACGTGTCCATGGCCACGACGGTACCGGCGCACACCCCACAACGCCCGCCCCCTCGCACGCCCTCGCGCCCTTCTCCACCACCTCACCCCGGCACACACGCGCCCCGACGGCCCCACCACCAGCCGAACCGGTGACAGCACAGGTGAGTTCGCCCACAACGGCCCCTGGCGGAGGAGCGACCTACCCTTTTGCGCCTTACGCTCAACGGACCGCACCAACCCCGTTGCACGCACGTCCGTCCTTCGCAACCCCGCTGACTGCAAAACGCTCCGCAATCCGTAACGCAATCCGTAACGCACTCGCAGTCCGCGACCCGTCCGCACGTCACGACCGACCACATGACACGACTGTCACGACTTCACGCCAGCGCGGAGGTTCCAGCTCTCATGAAGCTCACCGTCGTCGGCTGCTCGGGGTCGTTCCCGTCCGCGGAATCGGCCTGCTCGAGCTACCTCGTAGAGGCCGACGGCTTCCGGCTGCTCCTCGACATGGGCAACGGTGCCCTCGGCGAGCTGCAGCGCCACTGCGGTCTCTACGACCTCGACGCGATCTTCCTCAGCCATCTGCACGCCGACCACTGCATCGACATGTGCGCGTACTTCGTCGCACGCTACTACCGCCATGACGGCGGCCGCTGCGCCCCCCTCCCGGTCTACGGACCGGAAGGCACCGAGCAGCGTCTCACCACGGCCTACGCCGACACCCCGTCGGCCTCCTCCATGAGCGAGGTCTTCGACTTCCACACGGTCAAGCCGAGCACGTTCGAGATCGGCCCCTTCACCGTCCACACCGAACGGGTCGCCCACCCCGTCGAGGCGTACGGCATCCGCATCGAGCACGGCGGCCGGGTGCTGACGTACTCCGGGGACACCGGTGTCACCGACACCCTGGACGAACTGGCCCGCGACAGCGACCTGTTCCTGTGTGAGGCCGCGTTCACCCACGGCAAGGAGAACATCCCGGACCTGCACCTCAACGGCCGCGAGGCCGGGGAGACCGCCGCGCGGGCGGGCGCCCGCCGACTGGTCCTCACCCACATCCCGCCGTGGACCGACCCGCAGATCAACCTGGCCCACGCCCGCGAGGTGTACGACGGCCCGGTGGAGCTGGCGGTGCCCAGGACGTCGTACGAGATCTGAGCCCGTACGGACGAGAAGGCCCCGGAGAACACTCCGGGGCCTTCTCCCGTGCGGGGCGGGGCGGGGCGGGGCGGGGTCGGGCGGTCCTACTTGGCCTCCGCCTTCTGCAGCTCCGCCAGCTCCTCGTCCGACTCCCGCCCGGGGGTCGGGAGGTTGAAGCGGACGATCGCGAAGCGGAAGATCACGTAGTACAGGGCGCCGAAACAGAGACCGAGCAGGAGCAGGCCCCACGGGTTGGTGGCGATGCCGAGGTTGAGGGCGAAGTCGATCGCGCCGGCCGAGAAACCGAAGCCGTCCTTCATGCCAAGTGCCCAGGTCAGGGCCATGGAGACACCGGTGAGCACAGCGTGGACCGCGTACAGGACCGGGGCGATGAACATGAACGTGAACTCGATCGGCTCCGTGACACCGGTCACGAACGAGGTCGCCGCGAGGGAGAACATCATGCCGCCGACCACCGCGCGGCGCTCGGGGCGGGCCGTGTGGTAGATCGCGAGACAGACGGCCGGCAGACCGAACATCATGATCGGGAAGAAGCCGGTCATGAACTGTCCGGCGGTCGGGTCACCGGCCAGGAAGCGCGCGATGTCACCGCTCTTGCCCTCGTACGAACCGGCCTGGAGCCACGGGAAGGAGTTGAGCAGGTGGTGCATGCCGACCGGGATCAGCGCACGGTTGGCGACACCGAAGATGCCTGCGCCGGCCGCGCCCGAACCGACCAGCCACTCACCGAAGTTGTGCAGACCCGCGCCCAGGACCGGCCAGATGTAGCCGAAGACGATGCCGATGAACAGGCCCGCGAACGCGGCCAGGATGGGCACCAGACGGCGACCGCCGAAGAAGCCGGCCCAGTCGGGCAGCTTGGTTCGGTAGAAGCGCTGGTAGAGCAGGGCGACGACCAAACCCATCACCACACCGCCGAGGACACCGGCGTTGACCGCCGCGTCCACCATCACGACCTTGCCGTCGACGACCGTGGCCACCTGGGGGAGGTGGGAGTCGGTGAAGGTGGCCAGCACCTTCTGGAAGACGAGGTAGCCGACGACCGCGGCGAGTGCGGTCGAGCCGTCCGACTTCTTCGCGAAGCCGATCGCGATACCCACCGCGAACAGCAGCGGCATGTTGTCGAGGATCGCCCCGCCACCGGCCGCCATGAAGCTCGCGAACTTGGTGATGAACCCGGGGAGCGACTCGTGCCCGAGCATGTCGTCGTTGCCGAGGCGGACGAGCAGGGCGGCCGCCGGCAGAACGGCGACCGGCAACATCAGGCTGCGGCCGATACGCTGCAGCACCGCCATCGTGCGGGAGCCCCAGCCGGGCCCCTTGTTGTCTGCGGCCGCGGGAGCGGCGCTGGCCGTTGTCACGACTTCCTCCAGTGGGCAGGGCGCCGCCCGGGACAAAGAGTGGGGGAGGGGCAGCACGGAGAGGTCTACACCAATCAGTGGTGTAGACCTGTTGTAGCACGTGGAGGGTCGGGCAAGGAACCCGCGATTTCCCGTTTTACGCCTTCGTGACGCCCGCACCCCTCTCCCTCACCGTTCCCCCGCGTTTCCGGGGTTGGCTACCGTTCACGGGGTGGTGTAGACCAGTCACGGGCAGGCCCGCGACCAAGCGGCTCGGATCAGGGAAACAGGAGAACGACCATGGCCAGCAAGGCTGAAAAGATCGTCGCCGCACTCGGCGGCCTCGACAACATCGAAGAGATCGAGGGCTGCATCACACGCCTGCGCACCGAAGTCAACGACCCCTCCCTCGTGAACGAAACCGCCCTCAAAGCCGCCGGCGCCCACGGCGTCGTCAAGATGGGCACCGCCATCCAGGTCGTCATCGGCACCGACGCCGACCCCATCGCCGCGGAGATCGAGGACATGATGTAACCGCACCCGCTCCCGGCCGGGGCTCTCTCCCAGCGCGGGAAGGGCCCCCTCCGTATGTGCCGATAGGCTCAGCGCCATGTCTCGAATCGACGGCCGCACCCCCGAACAGCTCCGCCCCGTCACCATCGAACGCGGGTGGAGCAAGCACGCCGAGGGCTCCGTCCTCGTCTCCTTCGGCGACACCAAGGTCTTCTGCACCGCCTCCGTCACCGAAGGCGTCCCCCGCTGGCGCAAAGGCAGCGGCGAGGGCTGGGTCACCGCCGAGTACTCCATGCTTCCCCGCGCCACCAACACCCGCGGCGACCGTGAATCCGTACGCGGCAAGATCGGCGGCCGCACCCACGAGATCTCCCGCCTCATCGGCCGCTCCCTGCGCGCCGTCATCGACTACAAGGCGCTCGGCGAGAACACGATCGTCCTCGACTGCGACGTCCTCCAGGCCGACGGAGGCACCCGCACCGCGGCCATCACCGGCGCCTACGTCGCCCTGGCCGACGCCGTCTCCTGGGCCCAGGGCAGGAAGCTGATCAGGGCCAACCGCCAGCCCCTCACCGGCACCGTCTCCGCGGTCTCCGTCGGGATCGTGGGTGGCGTCCCCCTCCTCGACCTCTGCTACGAGGAGGACGTCAAGGCCGACACCGACATGAACGTCGTCTGCACCGGCGACGGCCGCTTCGTCGAGGTCCAGGGCACCGCCGAGGCCGAACCGTTCGCCCGCGAGGAACTCGACTCACTGCTCGACCTCGCCGTCTCCGGCTGCACCGAGCTGGCCCTCCTGCAGCGCAAGGCACTTGATACGGTCCTCGAAAGGTAAAGGGCACCCCAAGAACGGTGATCGCCGACAGCAACCACGGCGGCCCCACCCGCGTCCTTGCACATACGGGCGCACGGCACACCACCGTGCGCCCGGCCAACACCGCAGTAGCCGTTCCAGCACGTCACCTGGGGGCCGTCAGGCCTGCAACCAGTCCAGTAGGAGGACCGTCCATGGCCGCGAGCCGCCGACGCCGTATGACCACCATCGCCGGAGCCGTAGCTGCCGTCGCCCTCACGGCCGGACTCACCACCGGCTGCGACGCCGTGAGCAAGGCCCTGGACTGCGTCCAGACCGCCGAGGCCATCGCCCAGAGCGTGGGCGACCTCCAGCAGGCCGTCGAGAACGCCGCGAACGACCCGACGCAGCTGGAGGAGTCCCTCGACTCCATCGACAAGAACCTGAACGAGATCGGCGACAAGACCGACAACACCGACGTCAACAAGGCCGTCGACGACCTCCAGAAGGCCGTCACGGACACGCGTACGGCCGTGGAGAACGGCGACGCCACCCCCGACATCAGCGGCATCACCGACGCGGCGGGCGAACTGACCAAGGTCTGCACCCCGTAACCCGCAGGAGGCGGGCGGCGGGGATCGCGATACTGGTGGGCATGACCCGCCTGATCCTCGCCACCCGCAACGCCGGCAAACTCACCGAACTCAAGGCGATCCTCGCCGACGCGGGCCTCGCCCACGAGCTCGTCGGCGCGGACGCCTACCCCGACGTCCCCGACGTCAAGGAAACCGGCGTCACCTTCGCCGAGAACGCCCTGCTGAAGGCCCACACCCTCGCCCAGGCCACGGGCTTGCCCGCCATCGCCGACGACTCCGGCCTCTGCGTCGACGTCCTCAACGGCGCCCCCGGCATCTTCTCCGCCCGCTGGGCCGGCCGCCACGGCGACGACAAGGCCAACCTGGAGCTACTGCTGGCCCAGCTCGGCGACATCGCCGACGAACACCGGGGCGCCCACTTCACCTGCGCCGCGGCCCTGGCTCTCCCGGACGGCACGGAACGCGTGGTCGAGGGCCGACTGAGAGGCACCCTCCGCCACACCCCCACCGGCACAAACGGCTTCGGCTACGACCCCGTGCTCCAGCCGGACGGAGAGTCACGAACCTGCGCCGAGCTGACAGCGGAGGAGAAGAACGCGATCAGCCACCGGGGAAAGGCGTTCCGGGCGTTGGTGCCGGTGGTGCGGGAGTTGGTGGGCTGAGGCATGTGCACGAGGAAGGTCCGGCTTGCGGAAGCCGCAAGCCGGACCCTGGAAATGAAGGTGAGTGCGGCCTGAGGGACTCGAACCCTCACGGGATTGCTCCCATCGCACCCTAAATGCGAGGCGTCTGCCCAATTCCGCCAAGGCCGCCCTGCCGCCCGTCGTCGAGCATGACGGGCGGCTGCAAGTGTACGGTGATCGGTGCCTATCCGGCGAGCGGCGTTCTGGATCTCGTTCAGATACCCAGGTCCTTGATGATCTTTGCTACGTGGCCTGTCGCGCGGACGTTGTAGAGGGCCCGTTCGACCTTGCCCTCCTCGTCGACGACGATCGTGGAGCGGATGACGCCCATGTATGTCTTGCCGTAGTTCTTCTTCTCGCCGAAGGCGCCGTACGCGTCGAGGACCGTCTTGTCGGGGTCGCCGAGGAGGGTGACCTTCAGCGACTCCTTCTCGCGGAACTTGGCCAGTTTCTCCGGGGCGTCGGGGGAGATGCCGAGGACGTCGTACCCGGCGTCCGTGAGGAGCTCCAGGTTGTCGGTGAAGTCGCAGGCCTGCTTGGTGCAGCCGGGGGTCAGGGCGGCCGGGTAGAAGTAGACGATGACCTTGCGGCCCTTGTGGTCGGACAGGGACACCTCGTTGCCGTCGGCGTCCGGGAGGGTGAAGGCGGGGGCCACATCCCCGGGCTGGAGTCGCTCGCTCATCGTTCCAGCGTAATGGCGGGGCCTGGGAGTACGGCGCCGGGTGGAGCTGACAGACTGTCCGGAGCAGAAGACTTTTGACGACGACGGAGGCAGCGCGGTGGCGGAGACCTCGGACACCAGGACCCCGGCCGAGATCGAGGCGGACATCAAGCGCCGCCGCGACACGCTCGCCGAGACGCTCGACGAGATCGGCGTCCGGGTGCACCCCAAGACCATCGTGGGCGACGCCCGGGCCAAGGTCGTCTCCAACCTCGACCACACGCTCGGCAGGGCGTATGTCTCGGTCAACCGTGTGGTCGGTGACGTCCGGGGGCAGTTCGTGACCGAGGACGGGGCGCCCAGGGTGGAGCGGATCGTGCCGGTCGCCCTGGTGGTCGTCGGGGTCGTCGGGCTCCTGGCCCTCGGGACTCGGCGTCGTAGGGCCTGACGAGGACAGGTAGGTTCGGGGCGTGAGCGAGAAGACCCAGCACGACAAGTTGCCCATCCGGATGCTGCACGACCGTGTGCTCGTGCGCCAGGACACCGCCGAGGGCGAGCGGCGTTCCGGTGGCGGCATCCTGATTCCCGCGACGGCGGCCGTCGGCCGACGCCTCGCCTGGGCCGAGGTCGTCGCGGTCGGCCAGAACGTCCGCACCGTCGAGACCGGTGACCGTGTCCTGTACGACCCCGAGGACCGCGCCGAGGTCGAGGTGCGCGGTGTGGCGTACGTCCTGATGCGTGAGCGTGATCTGCACGCCGTGGCCGCGGACCGGTTCGAGGGGGCCGAGGACTCCACGGGGCTGTATCTCTGATTCCGCGCGGAGCGCGCGGAAGGGGCTGGTGACCGTCGCGGTCACCAGCCCCTTCCACGTCAGGCCGGGCAGTCGAACAGCCGGGCGGCCAGCCGACCGCCCCGCTGTCCGGGCGCTAGGGGAACGTTCCCTCCGTTGTTCCGCCGCCTGTGGTGGCTCCGCCGTCCGTCGTGCCTCCGTCGGTCGTCGGGCCGCCGCCGGTCGATGCGGCTCCTCCGTCGGTCGTCGGGCCGCCGCCGGTCGATGCGGCTCCTCCGTCGGTCGTCGGGCCGCCGCCGGTCGATGCGGCTCCGCCGTCGGTCGTGGGGCCGCCCGTGGATGTCGTACCGCCGCCGTCGGTCGCCGCGCCGCCGGTCGTGGTCGTGGCGCCGCCGTTCGTCGGGGTGCCGCCGGTGGTGGTGCCTCCGTCGGTGCCGCCGTCCGCCGGGCCGTCGGTCTCCTCCCCGCCCGTGGTGCCGCCGCTCTCCTCGTCGCCGGTGGCGCCGGGCTCGTCGGCGGGGGTGCTGGGCGGGGTGTAGACGACATCGGCGCCGACCTGGAGGTCGAGGTCGAAGTCCTTGACCTTCTTGCCCTTCAGGGCGGCCTTGGTGAACTGGGCCCAGATCTCGGTGGGCGCACCACCGCCGTTGACGCGCTGCAGTCCCATGGCGCCGTAGAGCGGCTTGTGGGCGCCCGTCTTGGGGTCCTGGCCCATGACGGAGACCACGGTGGCGAGGTCGGGGGTGTAGCCCGCGAACCAGGCGGCCTTGTCCTCCTCGGCGGTACCGGTCTTGCCGGCGGCCGGGTGGCCGGATGCCTGCGCGGCGGTGGCGGTGCCGCCCTCGACGACGCTGCGCAGGATGGAGGTGGTGGTGTCGGCGGCCTTGCGGCTGACGGCCTGCGTGGACTGCGTGGAGGGGAGCTTGATCGCCTCGCCGTCCTTGCTGATCTTCTCGATCATCGTGTACGTGCCGTGCCTGCCGTGGTTGGCGAGCGTGGCGTAGGCCTCGGCCATGTCGAGGACGCTCGCGGTGGCGGTGCCCAGGGCGATGGACGGGTAGGGGTTCATGTCCGGGGTGTTCTTGGGCAGGCCGAGGTCGATCGCGGTCTTCTCGACCTTCTCGGGGCCGACGTCCACGGCCATCTGCGCGTACACCGAGTTCACGGAGCTGTTGGTGGCCTGGCGGACGGTGATGTTGCCGTAGTTGACGTAGTCCTCGTTCTCGGGGTCGTACGTCTCGCCGGGCCAGCCGACCACGGGGCGCTTGTTGGTGCCGTCGTAGACGGTGTTCGGGGTGATCGCCTGGCCGCTCTGGGTGTTGGAGGCGTTCTCCACGGCGGAGGTGAACACGAACGGCTTGAAGGTCGAGCCGACCTGGAAGTCGCGGCGGGTCGCGTTGTTCACGTACTGCTTGGTGTAGTCGATGCCGCCGTACATCGCGATGACCTTGCCGGACTTGGGGTCGATGGAGACGCCGCCGGCGCGGACGTAGTTGTCGACCTTGCGGTTCTTCTTGTCGAGTTTGTCCATCAGCTGGTCGTCGACGGCCTTGATGAACGCGTTCTGCATCTTGGGCTGGATGGTGGTGGTGATGCGGTAGCCGCCGCCGTTCTCCAGCGCCTCCTCATCGATGATCTTGTTGGTGATGAGGTACGACTTTATGGCCTCGACGAGATAGCCGCGCTGGCCGGAGAACGCGGTGGACGTGGTGGTCTGCTTCGGCGTCGGGAACTTCATGCCGGTGCGTTCGGACTGCTTGAGCCAGCCCTCCTTGACCATGCCGTCGAGGACGTAGTTCCAGCGGGCGACGGCCGCCTTCGTGTTCTCGGGGTGGGCGACGACGTCGTACATGCTGGGCGCGTTGACCAGCGCGGCGAGGTAGGCGCCCTGTCCGGCGGTGAGTTCGTCGGCGTCGACTCCGTAGTAGGCCTGGGCGGCGGCCTGGATGCCGTAGGCGTTGCGGCCGAAGAAGCTGGTGTTGAGGTAGCCCTCCAGGATCTCGTCCTTGGAGACCTCCCGGCCCAGCTTGATGGAGATGAAGAACTCCTTCGCCTTGCGGGTGACGGTCTGGTCCTGGGCCAGGTAGTAGTTCTTCACGTACTGCTGGGTGATCGTGGAGCCGGACTGCTTGCCCTTGCCGGTCGCGGTGTTCCAGGCGGCGCGGACCATGGCCTTGGCGTCGATGGCCGGCTCGGAGTAGAAGTCGCGGTCCTCGGCGGCCAGTACGGCGTGCTGGGCGGCCTTGGAGACCTTCGACAGGGGGACGTTCTCGCGGTTGACCTCGCCGTCGCGGGCGATCTGGGAGCCGTCCGAGTACAGGTAGACGTTGCTCTGCTTGGTCGCGATCGCGTTCGCCTTGGGGATGTGGACCAGGTTGTAGCCCAGTACGAAGGCGCCGATGATCAACATGGTCCCGATGAGGAAGGTGCCGAGCATCATGCGCCAGGTCGGGACGGCCCGCTTCCACCCGGTGCGCTTGGGCCGCTTGCCCTTCTTGCCCTTGCCGCCCTTGCCGGCCGGGTCGGGGGTGATGTCGGGCACCTCGGAGAGCGCGGCGGTGGCGGCGGCGCCGCCACCGGCGGCGGGCGTCCCGCCGGGCGTGCTCGCGCCGGTCTTCCCGGCCCGGGTGACGCCGAGCGTCATGGTGTGCTCCACGTCGGGCACCTGGCCGCCTGCCCCACCGGCCGCCGCGCCGGCGGCCGTCCGGCCGGTCCCCACGGGGGGCTTCCCGGCAGCCGCCGCACCGCCCGTTCCATCGGCCGCCGTTCCGGCGGACTTGCCGGCGGGGGTGATACCGAGCGTCATGGTGTGCTCGGCGTCCTGCATGGGCGCGGGCGCCGCAGAGCCGGGGCCGCCGTCGGGTCTGCTTCCGGCCGCCGCGCCGGGCTGTCCGCCGCGTGCGGAGCCGGAAGGCCCACCCGGTGTCGAGCCCGAAGGCCGGGCCGGTGCCGTGCCGGAAGGGCCGTCGGGCGTCGTGCGGGATGTTCCGCCGGAGGCCGCGCGGGGGGTTCCGCCGGGCGTTGCACCGGGCTGTCCGGCGGGCTTGTCGGCACGTGGGCCCCGGGGAGTGGTGGCAGGGGAGCCCTCGGGCTCGCCCCCACGGGGTCCTTCGGCCTTGCCCGCACGTGCTCCCTCGGATTTGGCCACACGTGTTCCGTCGGAGTTGGGCGTACGTGGTCGCTCGGAGTTGGCCACACGTGCTCCCTCGGGCCCGGCGGCTGGCGAGCTGTCGGCCTTGCCGGGGGCGGTGGGCCTCTCGGGCTTGCCCGTGGACGCCGAGCCGGGCCTGTTGTCGGGCGCCGAGCCGGGCCTGTCGCCGGGTGTCGCGCCCGGGGTTCCGGTGGGCCTGTCGGCGGACGCGGGCTCGGGCCTGTCGTCCGGCGTGGGCTCGGGACCTCCGGTGGTGGCCTCGGCCGCGTCTCCCGGCTTCCTCTGGGCGGCGTTGTCGCCGGGCCCGGGAGGCGCGCCCGGAGTGCGGCGCTCCGGTTCTCTCGGTGCCCAGCCCGGGCTGTTCCGCTTCGGCTGCGGCTCGTCGCTCATCGTGCTGCCGTGCTCCTGTTTTCGCGTCGTACGTTCATTTCCGTACGGCCTCGTACGCTTTGCGCCCACTCCGGGCAGGTTCTGCACCCCTGACTAAAGACTCTCGTATCGGCCAATCCGTTCCCGGTAACCGGCACGCGCCCCGCACGCCCCCCGGAGCCCCCCTCGCACCACCCCAAAACGCATGGCGCACCGTTCCGGCCGCGGACTAGGCTCGGGAGCTTCGGCCCGGATCGGGCTCGGCCTCGGCGTCTCGCCTGACTCTTCGCAGCGAATGGGGGTTTCCTCGTGGGCACAGGGCGGTTGTACGCCGCCGTCGCCGCCGGTGGTTTCAGGCGGTACGCGACATATCGGGTGGCCACCGCGGCGGGGGTGTTCACCAACACCGTCTTCGGCTTCATCCTCGCATACACCTACACGGCCCTCTGGCAGGAGAAGCCCCACCTCGGCGGCTACGACCAGGCGCAGGCCCTCACCTATGTCTGGGTCGGCCAGGCGATGTTCGCGGTGATGGTACTGGGCAGCGTCGGCTTCGAGGAGGAGCTGATCGAGCGGATCCGTACGGGCGACATCGCGGTTGACCTGTACCGGCCCGTCGACCTCCAGCTGTGGTGGCTGGCCGCCGACATGGGCCGGGCCCTGTTCCAATTGCTGGGACGGGGTGTCGCCCCCATGGTGTGCGGCGCCCTCTTCTTCGATCTGGCGCTGCCCCCGAGCCCGCTGCCCTGGCTCGCCTGCCTCGTCGCGGTCGCCCTCGGCGCCCTCGTGAGTTTCGCGATCCGCTACATCGTCGCCCTGTGGGCGTTCTGGCTCCTCGACGGCGCGGGAGCGATGCAGATCACCTGGCTCACCGGAGTCTTCTTCTCCGGGATGCTGCTCCCCCTCAACGTCTTCCCCGGCGCGCTCGGCGACCTCGCCCGCGTCCTGCCCTGGTCCGCGCTGCTCCAGGCCCCGGCGGACGTCCTGCTGGGCGAGGCCGACCCGTGGGGGACGTACGCCTTCCAGCTGGCCTGGGCGGCGGCGCTGTTGGCGGTCGGGCGGCTGATCCAGTCGGCGGCGACGCGGAAGGTGGTGGTCCAGGGTGGCTGATGTCGACGAGCGTCCGGTCGTACGGGTGAGGGAGGAGGACCCGTTCGGCGCGTACGGTCCGGTGAGCCGTGTACGGGACGGTCTGCGGGCCTACCGCATGATCGCCGCCATGTGGATCCGCTCCACGATGGCCTACCGCGCCTCCTTCGCGATGACGACCTTCGGGAACTTCGCGGCCACCTCCTTCGACTTCGTCGCGATCCTGCTGATGTTCTCGCAGGTGGACGAGTTGGGCGGCTTCTCCCTGCCCGAGATCGCCCTGCTGTACGGCACCTCCGGTGTCGCCTTCGGTCTCGCGGATCTGATGATCGGATCGATGGACCGGCTGGGGCGGCGGGTGCGCGACGGCACGCTGGACACCCTGCTCGTGCGCCCCGTCCCCGTGCTCGCCCAGGTCGCCGCCGACAAGTTCGCGCTGCGCCGCCTGGGCCGGATCACCCAGGGCCTGTTCGTCCTCGGGTACGCCCTCGTCACGCTCGACATCACCTGGACACCGGACAAGGTGTTGATGATCCCGTTGATGGTGGGCAGCGGCGGGCTGATCTTCGCGGCGGTGTTCGTCGGGGGTGCGGCCTTCCAGTTCGTGGCGCAGGACGCCTCCGAGGTGCAGAACGCCTTCACGTACGGCGGCGCGACCCTCCTGCAGTACCCGCCGGCCCTCTTCGCCAAGGACCTGCTGCGCGGTGTGACCTTCGTCCTGCCGCTCGCCTTCGTCAACTGGGTGCCCGGACTGTACGTCCTGGGCCGCCCCTATCCGCTCGACCTGCCGGCCTGGCTGGCTTTCGCGCCACCGCTGGTCGGTGTGGGCTGCTGCGCGCTGGCCGGGGTGGCGTGGCGGGCGGGGCTGCGTTCGTATCGGAGTACAGGGAGCTAGGGGAGTCTGGCGTGGCAGACGACAGTGTGTTCATCGAGCTCGACCGGGTCGAGAAGGTCTTCGACGTCCGCAAGAAGACCGGTTTCCTGCGCCGGGAGCGGCGTGAGGTGCGGGCCGTCGACTCGATCTCCTTCACCGTGGCGCGCGGTGAGATGGTCGGTTACATCGGGCCGAACGGCGCGGGGAAGTCCACCACCATCAAGATGCTGACCGGCATCCTGACCCCGAGCGGGGGCCGGTTGCGGGTCGCGGGCATCGACCCGTCCCGGGAGCGGACGCGGCTGGCCCGTCGTATCGGGGTGGTGTTCGGGCAGCGTACGACGCTGTGGTGGGACCTCCCGCTGATCGACTCGTACCGGCTGATGCACCGTATGTATCGCATCCCCGACGCCCGTTACCGCGAGAACCTCGACCGCTGTGTCGAACTCCTCGAACTGGGCGACCTGCTGGATGTTCCCGTACGGCAGCTGTCGCTCGGGCAGCGCATGCGCGGCGACATCGCGGCGGCGCTGCTGCACGATCCCGAGGTGCTGTACCTGGACGAGCCGACGATCGGGCTCGACGTCATCAGCAAGGCCAGGGTCCGCGAGTTCCTCAAGGACCTCAACACCGAGCGGGGCACCACCGTGCTCCTCACCACGCACGACCTCCAGGACATCGAGCAGTTGTGCCGCCGGGTGATGGTCATCGACCATGGGCGCCTGATGTACGACGGGCCGCTGAGCGGGCTGCACGAGGTGGGCGAGAGCGAGCGCACCCTCGTCGTCGACCTGGAGCGTGAGCTGCCCCCGATCGACGCGGCGCCCGCCCGGGTCGTACGGGTCGAGGGGCCGCGGCAGTGGCTGGCGTTCCCGGCGTCGGAGTCGGCGGCGCCGCTGGTGGCGCGGATCGCGTCGGAGTATCCGCTGGTGGATCTGTCGGTGCGGGAGCCGGACATCGAGGCCGTGATCGCCCAGATGTACGCCCAACAGGCGGAGCGGGTGGGGGAGTCGGGGCAGACCGTTCCGTAGCGTGTGCGGCGAGACGGGGCGGGCCGTTCTCGTAGCCCGGCGTGGAGGTTCCTCGTACGCTGATTCGTATGACGGACGACCTGCCGGATCTTCCGGCCGCTGCGGATCTTCGTGCCTCCGACGCCGATCGTGAACGAGTTTCCGAGCAGTTGCGGGACGCCCTCGCTGAGGGGCGGCTCGACATGGAGGAGTTCGAGGAGCGGCTGGACGCGACGTACAAGGCACGGACGTACGGCGAACTGGCGCCGATCACCCGTGACCTGCCCGGCGCGGGGGCGGTGGCGCCGCCGACCGTCTCCCTGGTGAAGAGGTCGTCGGGCGACGTCGATTGGCCGGAGCGGATCGTCGGCGGCGAGGGGTCGTCCACGTGGGGCGTGGCGGTGATGTCCGGCGTCGAGCGCAAGGGCTCCTGGACCGTGCCGAAGCGGTTCGACTGCCTCGCGTTCTGGGGCGGTGTGGAACTGGATCTGCGCGACGCGTACTTCGCCGAGCGTGAGGTCGTCATCAACTGTGTGGCCGTCATGGGCGGGGTGGACATCATCGTGCCGCCGGGCGTCGAGGTCGTCGTCCGCGGGGTCGGCATCATGGGCGGCTTCGACTTCACGGAGGACGGTGTGCCGGGTGACCCCGGGGCCCCGCGTGTCGTGGTGACCGGCTTCGCCTTCTGGGGCGGGGTGGGGGTCACCCGGAAGTTGCCGAAGGCCGAGCGGCAGCGGTTGAAGGAGGAGCGGCGGAAAGAGCGGCTGGAACGCCGTGAGGCACGACGCGAACTGCACGCGTCCCACCGTGACCACGCGCATGAGATGCGTGAGGCGCATCGGGACGCGATGGAGCAGGTGCGGGAGGCGATGCGGTCGGAGCGGGAGCGGCGGCGCAAGCGGGAGCATTAGGCCGCTTGGGTAGACCGCTTGGGCCTACGTGGGCCGACTTACGGGCGCGGGGGCGGGCCGGGGCGGGTGCCGGGATGGGCGCGGGGACGGATCGGGGCGGGCGCCGGGATGGGCGCGGGGACGGGGATGTACGGGCGCGTCGTGGTCGCTGGTTCCGCGCCCGCGTGGCGGGACCGCGGGATCGATGCGGGACCGCGGATCGATGCGGCCCCGCCCCTGGAAGTCCTACAGCTCTGCCGGAACGGCGCCCTTCAGTTCGTCCAGGTCGAAGACCTCGGCCATCCGTTCGTAGCCCTTGTCACTCGGGTGGAGGTGGTCGCCCGAGTCGTAGTCGGAGCGGAGGCGGCGGGGGTCGTAGGGGTCGCGCAGGGCCTTGTCGAAGTCGACGTAGGCGTCGAAGACGGTGCCGGAGCGGATCTGGCCGTTGATGACCTGGCGGACGGTTTCTCGCTGGTCGGAGTAGCCGCGGTGACCGTGGAAGGGCATGAGGGTGGCACCCACGACGCGCAGGCCCCGGGAGTGGGCCCGGTCGACGAGTTGGCGCAGACCGGCGGTGATGGCGTCGGGGTCGGCCCGGCCGGGGTTGCGGAGGATGTCGTTGACGCCGAGGTCGATGACGACGGCCTTGACGCCCGTACGGCCGAGCACGTCGCGCTGGAAGCGGGAGAGGCCGCTGGGGTTCTCGGCGGGGCGGCCGCGGCCGTTGTCGAGGACCCGGTTGCCGCTGATGCCCTCGTTGACGACGCTGTAGCGGGGCGTGTCCGAGGTGTCGGCGGCGGCGCGCAGGCGGCCCGCGAGGACGTCCGTCCAGCGCCGGTTCTCGCCGACCGTGGAGGAGACGCCGTCGGTGAGGGAGTCGCCGAGGACCACGACCGTGCCGTCGGACTCGTTGCTGAGGACGTCCAGGGCGGTGACGTAGCGCCAGTGCAGTGACTGTGTGGTGTACGGCTCTCCGGTGACGTCCGCCGTCCGGTCGCCCTCGGCGGTGTACGAGATCTGCCGGGCCTGCGCGTGGTAGGTCGCGGGACCCGACGGCGTGGGGGAGTAGGTGGTGATGAGGACGTCGCTGTCGTGGGGGATCGTCACCCGTACGGCGTCACTGACCACTTGCCCGCCGGCGGCGATGACGACCGTCGGGTTGCCGGCGAAGGTGAGGCGGCGCATGGTGTCGGCCGCGGCGGCCGGGCTGTTCGCCACGGCGGCGACCGCGAGCGAGGCGTGGGTGATGGTCAGCGGCTGCTGGCCGTAGAGGTTGGACAGCGTGACGCGGGCACTCGTCCCGGCGGCGGTCGTGTGCACGACGTTGCGGACCGAGCGGCCCGCGAAGCCGTTCGCCTCGGTCCCCGGCTCGGAACCGCTCGGCGAGGCGGCCCAGGCGCCGACCCACAGGCCCGTGGAGGCGGGGGCGGCCTTGTTCTGGTGCGAGCGGGCGAAGGTCTCCTGGCGCCGGGTGCCGTCGTCGATGCCGACGCCGACGTATATCGCGGCCGAGATCGTCACGATCAGGGCGGCGATGGCAGCCAAGAGTGCATAACCGTGATGCTTGGTCATGCGGGTGTTACTCCTTGGGCAATGGAGCCTCGAGGCTCCGATGTGATCACCCCATGATGCGTCATGGGATGGGGGTTGCTAGTGAGAACCCCCATCGGTTCCCCCGCCCGGACAGACGCGGGGAACTTCTGTTCCGTTCCCGGAGTAGGTGTCAGTAGGTCTATGGAGTACGTCACCAAGTGTCGAAGAGCTGAAAAGCGGACAATGTGTACGGGGGACAGGAACGGGTGGAGTGAATGGACCGTACGAGAGCGGCAGCGGCGAAAACGGCGGAAACGGCGAGGGCGGCGGACGAGCGCGCCGAGCCGAGGGTGTCGCACCGCACCATGACCACCTTCAGCGCCGCCGACGAGGAGAAGCAGCGCGGCGTCCGCCAGATGAAGCTCATCGCGGCCGGGCTGCTGCTCTTCGTGGCGCTGGTGTACGTGCTGGCCGAGTGGGCCTCGCACGAGGGCGCCGGCGCCTGGGCGGGCTATGTCGCGGCGGCCGCCGAGGCCGGCATGGTGGGCGCGCTGGCGGACTGGTTCGCCGTGACCGCCCTGTTCCGGCATCCGCTCGGGCTGCCCATCCCGCACACCGCGATCATCCCCACCAAGAAGGACCAACTGGGCGTCTCACTCGGCGAGTTCGTCGGTGAGAACTTCCTCTCCCAGGACGTCGTACGGCAGCGGCTGCGCGCCGTCGGCATCGGCAGCCGGCTCGGCGCGTGGCTCGCCGAGCCGCAGAACGCCGACCGGGTGACGGCCGAACTGGCGACCGCGCTGCGAGGCGCGCTGACGGTGCTGCGCGACTCGGACGTCCAGGCCGTGGTCGGGGAGGCGATCACCAGGCGGGCCAACGCCCAGGAGATCGCGCCCGGCATAGGAAAGATGCTGGAGAGGATCGTCACTGACGGCGGCCACAGGCGGGCCGTCGACCTGATCTGTGCCCGTGCCCACGACTGGCTGGTCCTCCACGACGCGCAGGTCATGAACGCCGTCGAGGGCGGCGCCCCCGGCTGGACCCCCCGGTTCGTGGACCGGAAGGTCGGCGAGCGGGTCTACAAGGAGCTGCTCCGCTTCACCACCGAGATGCGCGACTCGCCCACCCACCCGGCGCGCGGCGCCCTCGACCGCTTCCTCACCGACTTCGCCACCGACCTGCAGTCCGACTCCGACACCCGGGCGCGGGTGGAGCGGTTGAAGGGTGAGGTGCTCGGCCGGGGTGAGGTCCAGGACCTCATCGCCTCCGCCTGGACGGCCGTACGGTCGATGATCGTTTCCGCCGCCGAGGACGAGCGCAGCGAGCTGCGGCTGCGCGTGCGGGCCTCCCTGCTGTCGCTGGGCACCCGGATGGCCACCGAGCCGAGCGCGCAGGCCAAGGTCGACAAGTGGATCGAGGGCGCGGCCGTGCATGTCGTGACCACCTACCGCCAGGAGATCACCTCCCTGATCACCGAGACCGTCGCGAGCTGGGACGCCGAGCACACCACGAAGAAGATCGAGGCCAACATCGGCCGGGACCTGCAGTTCATCCGGATCAACGGCACGGTGGTGGGTTCACTGGCGGGGCTGCTGATCTACACGGTGTCGCGGGCGCTGGGGGCGTAGGCGGCAGTCGCGGGCGCTGCGGGCGTAGGCAGCCGGGCCGTCGGGCGTAGGCAGCCGGGTCGTCGGCGTAGGGCCGTCGGGCGTAGGCAGCCGGGTCGTCACCCGTGTGGTGTACGGGTGTTGTGGGCGGTGGCCAGGCGTAGTCGCTGCCCGGTAGGGCACTCGGGTGCGGTTCGCTCGATGTGGAGGGAGCCCCAGCCCATGGCCGTCACCGCCCCGAAGTCACCCGGATCTCCGGGATCGCAGGGACCCTCGGGATCCCGCGGACCCTCGGGATCACCCGGTGTGATCACCACCGCCGTTCCGGCGCGTCTGGACCGTCTGCCCTGGTCGCGCTGGCACTGGACGATCGTGATCGGACTCGGAACCGTGTGGATCCTCGACGGTCTGGAAGTGACCGTCGTCGGCAACATCGCGGGACGGCTCTCCGAGCAGGGCAGCGGTCTGCCGATCTCGTCCGCGCAGGTCACGGGGATCGCGGCCGCGCTGTATGTGGCGGGCGCCTGTGCGGGGGCCCTCTTCTTCGGCCATATGACCGACCGGTTCGGCCGCAAGAAGCTGTTCATGGTGACGCTGGTGGTCTATCTGGCGGCGACCGCGCTGACGGCCGTCTCCTTCTCCTCCTGGTGGTTCTTCCTCTTCCGCTTCCTGACCGGCTTCGGTATCGGCGGCGAGTACGCGGCCATCAACTCCGCGATCGACGAGCTGATCCCCTCCAAGTACCGGGGGCGCGTCGACATCGTCATCAACGGCAGCTTCTGGCTCGGCGCGATCGGTGGCTCGTTGCTGTCGATCGTGGCCCTGAACACCGACCTCTTCCCGGCGAACGTCGGCTGGCGGCTGACCTTCGCCCTCGGTGTGGTGCTGGGTCTGGTGATCCTGCTGGTCCGCCGGAACGTGCCCGAGAGCCCTCGCTGGCTGCTGATCCACGGCAGGGAACAGGAGGCCGAACGGCTGGTGGGGGAGGTGGAGGAGCAGGTCCGGGCGGAGCAGGGCCGTCCGCTGCCGTCGGCCGACCAGGAGATGACGATCCATCAGCGGGCGAGCGTCGGCTTCGGCACGATCGCCCGTACGGTCTTCTCCCGCTACCGCCGCCGCGCCGCCCTCGGCTTCTCCCTCTTCATCGGCCAGGCCTTCCTCTACAACGCGATCACCTTCGGCTTCGGCGCGATCCTCACCACGTTCTACGACGTCCCGACCTCCGACACCGGCTACTACTTCGCCTTCATCGCCGCCGGCAACTTCCTCGGCCCGCTGCTGCTCGGCAAGCTCTTCGACACCGTCGGACGCCGGATCATGATCTCGGGGACGTATCTGCTGTCCGGTGTGCTGCTCTTCGGTACGGCCTGGCTGTTCGACCGGGGCTCGCTCGACGCGGTGACCCTCACGATCTGCTGGTGCGTGGTGCTGTTCTTCGCCTCGGCCGGCGCGAGCAGCGCCTATCTGACGGTCTCCGAGGTCTTCCCCATGGAGACCCGGGCCATGGCCATCGCTTTCTTCTACGCCATCGGCACCGCCGCCGGCGGCATCAGCGGCCCGCTGATCTTCGCCAAGCTGACGGAGTCCGGCGTCGTCGCCGACACCGTCCTCGCCTTCCAGATCGGTGCGGGCCTGATGTGCGCGGCGGGGCTGGTGGCCGCGTTCCTCGCCGTGCGCGCGGAACGCCGCTCGCTGGAGGACATCGCCGAGCCGCTGTCGGCCAAGGCGGCGACCCAGGTCCCTTGACACCACCGGGAACCCCGGGCTCCGCGCGCCTGCGTGACCACACGTAACAGCCGTTGAGTACGCGGTACCGGCCCTTGAGTACGCGTACTCATGGTGGCCCGCCGCCGACCCCGGAACCCTCGTACGCATGACCGAGAAGCTGCTCCGCCCCCTGCGCACGCGCCCCTGGCCGGAACGCTGGCTGACCCGCCTGCTCGGCGCCGCCCTCGCCGCGGCCGTGTACCGCCTCTGTCTCCCGTGGGACCTGCGCAACCGTCCCGAACTGGAGGGTGCCCTCACGGAGACGACCCCCGTGACGGTCACGGGCGTCGTCGTCCTCGCCCTCGTCCTGCTGCTCCTCGCCGCGTACTTCGGTCACCGTGACGCCCTCGCCTGGCCCTTGCTCCTGGCCGCCGCCCCGCCCTCGGCCCTGATGTACGCCGCCTTCCACACCCACCCCGAGCCCTTGGACGCGGACGTCTGGCCCCTGTCCTGGGCCTTCTTCACCCTGGTCCTCGGGGCGTGGGTACTGGTGGCGGCGTCGGTGGGACGGCGGTTCAGGAAGGAGACGGCCGACGAGGAGTGGCTGATCCACAGCGCGCGTGGTGGGCCGGGAGGACGTAGCGGTCACCGAGGCCACGGAGGGCACGGCTATCAAGGCGGTTACGGGGGCCACGGCGGCCATGGCGGTTACGGCGGCCATGGCGGTCACAGCAGGGCTTAGGGCCGCTCAGCCGTGGAAGTACCGGTGTGCCTTCTGCTCGAGGTACGAGGAGAAGGCGAGGCCGATGACCGGGGTGCCCCGGTACGTGCCCACGTACTGCTGGGCGGTGTCGACCACGACAGGGCGGGACATACCGGCCCACTTCTGGCGCTGCTGGGCCTCCGCCCATCGGACGGCGGCCGGGTCCACCCGGTCGCTGACCAGCACGGGGAAGGAGGCGAGCCCGTTCTGCAGGCCGGCCGGCAGCCCGCCCTTGGTCTTCTTCGCGTACGTCATCACCTGGTCGGTGAAGGTCTCGATGGTCGGGATGGTTATCTCCGGGACCGCCGCCGCCACCGTGAACAGGTGCAGCTTCGTCGCCATCCAGCTCCACCTGAACTCGGCCCGGCGCCCGACGAGTACGGGTACTCCGGCCCAGTCCTCCCACCAGGTACGGCATTCGTCGGCGGCGAGACGGGCGGCTACGGAGGCGAGGTAGGCCTGCGAGGGCGACTGCTGTGCGTACATGGCCGGATCATGCACCCACGTGAGCGCCACTGGGAAGTCAGGCCCGCGTAACGGAACCGGGCGGGACGGTCATCAGGATCGTGACCGTCGCGCACAACGGATCGAACACGCCGACGAGCAGGGCGAGTTGTGCCAGATCCGGGACTGGCGGGGCGAGTTCGGCCAGATCCGGGACTAGCAGGGCGAGTCCGGCCAGATCCGGGACTGGCAGGGCGAGTCGGGCCAGATCCCCGACAGGCAGGGCGGGTTGGGCCAGATCCTGGACCGGCGACCGTCCGTACTCCCCGGCGGACGGCGCGAGCCCCGGAACTCCGCTACCCCTTCCGGTCGGCCACCACCCAGGAGGCGAGCGCGACGACCCCGGCAACCCCGAACACCGCAGGCCAGGCCCCCACCTTCTTCGCCAACGGATGAGACCCGGCGAACGCGGCCACATACCCCGCGGTCAGCGCCCCCGCGGCCTTCCCCCCGGCCGCCCGCTGCCACTGCTGGGCCGCCACACCCCCGGCGACGGCCAGCACCGCCCCGCCCAGCTGCCGCTTCTTCGTCCAGCGAGCCACCCCGTACCCGCCGATGAGCCCGCTCGCGGCCACCGCCGCCGTGGGAACCTTCGCCATCGCTGCCTCCTGCCGCTCCTGACCGGCGCGGACGCTCCCGACCGGTGCCCGGTCGAGGCTAGCCCCCTGACGGAACGCGTGGCCGGACTTGAGTCGCGGGTTGTCAAGTTCCCTCGTCCGCTTCGGCCTCCCGGGAGTGAACCCGCAGACCCGCACGGCCCGCGGCACCCGGCTGCACGAGGCACGCCTCACCCGCCGGGTGCCCCGAGGCCCCGAGGACTCCGACGACTCCGAGGATTCCAAGGCCCCCGAGGCCCCCGAGGCCCCCGAGTCCCCCCAGGCCCCCGTACGGCCATCGCCAGCAGCGACGCGACGAGGCAGACCGCACCGAGCGCGGCCCAGACGACGTCGTACGCGCCGAAGAGATCGCGGGCGGTGGCGCCGAGGAACGCCGATGCCCCCGCTCCGAGTTGGTGGGCGGAGTTGACCCAGCCGAAGACGATCGGCCCACGCTCCCCGTACACGCGGTCGCCGAGGGCGATGACGGGCGGGACGGTGGCGACGTCGACGAGGCCGTAGACCGCGACGAAGGCGACCATGACCAGGGTGACGTCGGCCGAGAACGCCATCGGCAGCGCCAGCAGGGTGAGCGCGCGGATCGCGAAGTACACGGTCAGCAGGCGGCTCGGGTCGAAACGGTCGGTGAGCCAGCCGGAGAGGACCGCGCCCACCGCCGAGAACACGCCGATCAGCGAGAGCAGTGACGCGGCGGCGGTGGCGCGCATGCCGTGATCGTGTGCGGCGGGTGCCCAGTTGCTCCACATGATGCCGTTGGTGGAGGCGCCGCAGATGACGAACATCCCGGCCAGCACCCAGAACGGCCCGGTGCGCGCGGCCTCGAACAGCACCTTCAGGGCGCGCCCCGCCGCCCCTGAGGCCGGCGGTGGCTTCGGCACGAACTCCGGGGCGCCGTACGGCCTCGCGCCCACGTCCGCCGGGTGGTCGCGCAGCAGGAGCAGTACGAGGGCGGCCACCGCGAGCGCCACGAACGCCAGCGTCACCACCGGCGGGCGCCAGCCATGACGGTCGATGGCCCAGGCGAGCAGCGGCAGGAAGAGCAACTGGCCCAGATGGCTGGAGGAGCTGAGCACACCGGTCACCAGCCCGCGCCGTAGCTGGAACCAGCTCCGGGTGACCCCGGCCGCGAACGTCATGGTCAGACAGCCGCTGCCGAGGCCGATCAACACCCCCCAGTACGCGGTCAGTTGCCACGGTCGCACCATCACGCTGGTCAGCAGCGCGCCGACGGTGACGAGCATCAGGGCGCCCACGACCACGCGCCGGGTGCCGACCCGGTCCATCAGGGCGGCGGCGAAGGGCGCCGTGAGACCGAACAGCACCATGTTCACCGAGACGGCGAGGGCGATCTGCCCCCGGTCCCAGGAGTAGCTCTCGTGCAGCGGGGTCACCAGCAGCCCGGGGACGGTGGTGAAGGCCCCGGCCGTGACGATGGCCGCACCGGCGGCGAGGGCGACGGCCCAGGCGCGGTGGGGGCGGCGGGGGCGGCGGGGGTGGCGGAGGCGGTTCGGCGCCGGGGGTGTCCGCTGCTCACTGCCCGGTGCGTGGGATGCCCGGTGGTCACTGCTCGGTGCGTGGGGCGCCTGACGCTCGTGGGGCGCGTGGCGCTCACTGGTCGGTGCGGTGGTGCGGGTGAACTCGGCCATGTCTTCAGCCTGGTGACCGGGTCCCGCCCCCACGAGTGGCCAGACGGACCACATGCGCAAGTATGTGGCCATGCCTGTCTTCACCCACTCCGAAGGCGACACCGGACGGCACCGCGTCGCCGTACTCGCCCGCCCACTCCTCCTTCCCCTCGAACTCGGCATCGTGCACCAGCTCTTCGGGCAGGCCAGAGAGGGCGCGACGGCGGAAGGCGAGCCGCTGTACGAGGTCGTGACGTGCGGGCTGCGGGCCGGTGCCACGCCCACGGACGGCGACTTCACGGTCAACGTCCCCTACGGCCCGGAGGCGTTGGCCGAGGCCGACACCGTCATCGTCCTCTCCTCCCACGAGGACTACGTCCAGGACACCCCCGCCCTCACGCCCCCGCTCGCGGACGCCTTCGCCCGCATCCGCCCCGGCACCCGTGTGGCCTCCATCTGCACGGGCGCCTTCGTCCTCGCCTCCGCCGGACTCCTCGACGGGCACACGGCCACCACCCACTGGCGCTACACCGACCTCTTCGCCAAGCTGTTCCCTCAGGTCGAGCTCGACCCGGACGTCCTCTACACCGACGGCCAAGACATCCTGACCTCGGCCGGCTGCGCCGCCGGCATCGACCTGTGCCTCCACATGATCCGCCGCGACCACGGCACGGCGGTGGCCGGCGACGTGGCCCGCCGCACCGTCGTACCCCCGCACCGCGAGGGCGGCCAGGTCCAGTACGTACGCCACCCCGTCCCCGCCCCCTCTGCCCCGGCCACCTCCGCCGCCCGCGACTGGGCACTGCGCCACCTCCACGAGCCCCTCACCCTGGGGCAGCTCGCGGCCAAGGAGGCGATGAGCGTGCGCAACTTCAACCGCCGCTTCCGCGACGAGGTCGGCACGACCCCGATGAACTGGCTCACCCAGCAACGCGTAGAACGTGCACGGGAGTTGCTGGAGGAGTCCGATCTGCCCGTCGACCAGATCGCGTCCCGCACGGGCCTGGGCACGGCGGCGAATCTCCGGCGCCATTTCCAAGCCGCGTTGGGAACTTCACCGAGTGCCTATCGGGTGACGTTCCGGGGGGTGTCTCGCGGGGTGCCTCGCGGGACGTTTCGCGGGACCTGTCGAGGGGGGTCTCGCGGGACGTGAGCACGGCCGCGCACCAGCGGGTGAGGAACCGGATGCCATCATCGGCTGATGGCCCCCGTCACCGGCACACTCACGACCCCGGACGGCATCCGACTCGCCTGGCACGACCACACACCGGGCCGGGGCGATGGCCGTACTCCGGGCGGCGGCCCCACTCCGCGTCGCACGCTGCTCCTCCTCCACGGCCTCGCCGGTCACCAGGGGGAGTGGGACGATCTACTGTCCCCGCTCCTCGCGGACGGCCACCGCGTCGTGACGTACGACGCCCGGGGCCACGGCGCGAGCACCCGCCGCCCGGCGGACATGAGCCGGGCGGCCTGTGTACGGGACGTGGTGACGGTGGTCCAAGGGCTCGGCCTGACCGCCCAGGAGGGGCGGCTCGGCCTGGCCGCCAAGGAGCGGCGGCAGTCACCGCTGACCCTCGTGGGCCAGTCCCTCGGCGGCCACACGGCCTTCCTCGCCGCGGCCGCCCACCCGGAACTGGTCTCCGCCCTGATCCTGATCGAGGCGGGTCCGAGCGCCCCCGACCCCACGCTGCCCGCCCACATCGCCGCGTGGATGGACAGCTGGCCCACCCCCTTCGACTCCCCCTCCCGGGCAACCGAGTTCTTCGGCCACCGGAGCTGGTCCCACAACCTCGAACAACGCCACGACGGCTGGCACCCCCGCCCCGACCGCGCCACGATGCTCGCCGCGATCGAGGAGCTCGCCCAGACGCCGTACGCCCCCGAATGGGCCTCCACCACCTGCCCCACCCTGGTCGTACGCGGCGCCCACGGCACCATGCCGGAGGCCGACGCCGTCCGGATGCCGACCAGCCGCCCCCCTGGCACCAGAACCGACCTCACCGTCATCGAGGACGCCGGCCACGACGTACACCTGGACCAGCCGCACCGTTTGCACTCGGCGATGGCCGACTTCCTCGACTCCCTCGACTCCCTCGCCGACGGCCTCCCCCGGGCAGAGCCCCCAGCAGACGCGAGGGGATGACCCCATCCCCCTCTCTCCCCGCCCGCTCTCTCTGCCGTGCCCGCTCTCTCTGCCGTGCCCGCCCGCCCGTGGTGCTGGCCCCTCACCGAAGCGGGAGAATCGCGCCATGGGGACCCCGAAGCAGCTCACCGCCCGCGCCCTCAACCGCGCCACCCTCGCCCGCCAACTGCTCCTGGCCCGGGAGCCGTTGGAGGTCACCGAGGCGGTACGTCGAGTCGTGGCGCTGCAGGCCCAGCAGCCGGCCTCCCCGTACATCGCCCTGTGGAACCGCCTGGCCCCCTTCGACCCGAGCGACCTGGACACGGCCCTCGCCGACCACCGCCTGGTGAGATCGACCCTGATGCGGATCACCGTCCACACCGTGCACGCCGACGACTACGCCCCCTTCCGCGAGGCGATGGAACCCACCCTCCGCAGCTCCCGCCTCGGCGACCCCCGCTTCAGGGCCTCCGGCCTGACCCCGTCCGACGCCGACACCTTCCTCCCACCCCTCCTGCGGTACGCCGACGGCCCCCCACGCACCGCCGCCGACCTCAGAACCTGGCTGGAGAACCACCTCGGCACGACCGCACCGAACTCCGACGCACACCGCATGCTCCGCCACTACGCCCCGCTCTGGCACGCCCCCACCGGCGGCCCGTGGTCCTTCGACACCCGCCAGTCGTACGTGGCGGCCTCCCCCCGCCCCGCACTCACCGACCCGGACGCGGCCACCGACGGACTACGCCACCTGATCCGCCGCTACCTCCAGGGCTTCGGCCCGGCGTCGGTGGCGGACATGGCCCGGTTCGCACTCGTCCAGCAGGGACGGATCAAGAAGGCGCTTGATCCACTGGCCGAGGAACTCGACGTACTCACCGCCCCCGACGGCAAGCGGATCCTCTACGACCTCCCGGACGCCCCCCGCCCCGCCGAGGACACCCCCGCCCCACCCCGCCTGATGGCGATGTGGGACAGCACCCTCCTCTCCTACGCCGACCCGGGCCGCGTCGTCCCGCCCGAGTACCGCACGTACGTCACCCGCGTGAACGGCGACGTACTCCCCACCCTCCTGGTGGACGGCCACGTCGCGGGCATCTGGCGCCCGGCCGCCGACGCGATCGAGGCCACGGCCTTCCATCCCCTGCCCGAGGACACCTGGAACGCCCTGGCGGCGGAGGCGGCGGCCCTCGCGACCTTCCTGGCCACCCGGGACCCGGCCCCCTACCGCCGCTACGACCACTGGTGGACCAAGCCCCTCCCCGCCACGGCGGAGACCCGTCCGCTCGCCGCCGGTTGAGCGGAGGACCGGCCTACAGGCCGCCAAGGTGACGCCCCGGCCGCTCAAGTACCGCCCAGGACAAGGACATCGGAGTTGGCGCCGGTCAGGGAATGAGCAAGTACGCCTTGCAGTCCGCGCACCCCTTGTGCTCACTCAGCTCGATGTCCCCGGCGTCGTTGTTCAGGGTCATTTTGCCGCTGGCGTGGTACCACTTGGTCCAACTGCCGTTGACCTTGACGCGTACCCAGGCGTGCCCCGAACACGAGCCACCCGAGTACTTCTTGGTCCAGGCGGTCCAATTGTCGGCGAAGGCGTAGTACTTGGTCCCACAACTACGCGTCCAGAAGTGGTCGTCGGAGGCCGCCGCCGGGCTCCCCGTGGCGATGACCGCACCAAAAGCAGCCGCGAGCGCGACCGCCCCGAACCTCAGTCGATTACCCATGATCTTCCGTTCCCCCTGCTTCGATTGCCTCGCTTGCTTCGACGCGATGCCACAGACAGTGGGCATGGCCGGCTTCAACGCCCTGTTACAGGGCCGCCGTCCACGGTGGCTCATTTCGGCGTCAGCCGCTCCTGGAAGGTTGCAGGTTGCGTCGATGTACTGGTTCAGGTACGCGGCCGGAGGGGACGACGACCAACGCTGGAGCGGCAGCCTGCCGCCTCTCCCCGCCGATGAGCAGAACGCTCTGCTACCCGCCGCAAGAGGTGTCGCAGCTCGGAGACTCTCCGCCGCGAAGGTCGGTGACGAGGCGGAAGCGCTCCAGGACCACGGGCGTCGCGTCGTCCACGGTGAACCCGGGGTCCCCCAGAGCCGCCCGCATCTCCTCGCTGTGCCAGAACCGCTCGTGCCCCTCCCGCCACTCGGCCACCCCGGCGTGCCCCTCCCCTTCGTCCACCACATGGGCGAGATCCACCTCCCCCAGCGGGACGACACGCACACCGGTCACCTCGATGACCGCGACCGGCCGATCGTCCGAGTCGACGACCACCGAACGGTTCCCGACCTCCGGCAGCGGCTCCCCCTCCAACTCGTAATCGACGACGAGCCCCGTCGTGGAGGTCTTGGAACCGTCCAGAATCGCCGCGACGAGCCGGTCCCGCAGCGGTCCGGGGAAGGCGAACTCCGTCCGGGGGAGCGAGGTGAGGTCCGTGGGCGCTGAGGAACTGTCAGACGTCATATGACCACGCTAACGCCCTCACTTTCCTTCGTCCGCTCGGCCGCATGCCGTGAGCCTTGGCACAACCTGCAAGGTCATAGGAACCTCTCCCGCCATTGCCTTCCAGTCTCACTGCCATCGGCTTTTCGCCTCATGAGGACGGACGAACAACTCCCGACGCAAGGTCTGCTTCTACCCGAGCTCGAGCTCGTCGTACTGCCAGCGCGACTACACGACGGTGTACGGCGGGAGCTGGGCGGTTGTCGGCGGGGAATTACCACCTGTCCAGACTCCGTTGGTGCCAGGAGCGACGGCACTTGCGACGGCGCCGCAATGCCCGGCTTCACGCCGCCGAACTCTTGTGACCAAGTCA
This sequence comes from Streptomyces sp. NPDC012510, assembly GCF_042955065.1. Lineage (NCBI taxonomy): Bacteria > Bacillati > Actinomycetota > Actinomycetes > Kitasatosporales > Streptomycetaceae > Streptomyces > Streptomyces sp. NPDC012510. Next base: position 469,313 of record NZ_JBIBEN010000002.1, on the reverse strand, counting down.
GCACACCGGCCCTTTGCCGCCCAAGGACCGCAGGAAGGAACGCCATGTGTCACTTCGAACGGTGACCAGAGGCCCTCCTGCGATCTTGGAGTCGCGTACAAGAGCGTGGTCGCCGGTTATCGTGCACTCGACACACTCGCCTCCGGCGCCGTTGCTGTATGACGACGTGAACCATTCGAGACGGCCAGCGTTGCTGGACTCTGCCATGCTCACCTTGCGTATTCCTTCAGAACGGACTTGATCAACTGGGTGGAACGCTGAGGACTCAGGGCCGCGGCTCGCAGGCCGTCGAACGCCCTGGTGTACTCACGAACATGATGCTCGCCTTCGAGATAGACAGCATCGGTGATGCCGTCCCGGTACACCAGGTCCGGGTCTTCCGGGGCGGGGAAACCGAGCATCGTGAACGAGCCGGTGGCTGGACAGGTGCCTGAGTCGAAGGGTAGGACCTGCAGGGTTACAGAGGGCAACCGGGTCGAATCCAGGACGAGTTCAAGCTGCTCCCGCATCAGTGCCCGGTCTCCGACGACGTTGCGAACGGCACCCTCGTTCACGATGAACCAGGCATCGGGGGCGTCGGGTCGAGCCAGCATGGCCTGTCGCTCCATACGAACGCGTACGGCTCTGTCGATGTCCTGGGCGGACATGTGCGCACCCGTGGTATGGAGTTCGCGGGCGTACCCCTCGGTCTGCATGAGGCCGGGCAGCAACTCGCACTGGTACTGGCGGAGTGTGGAGGCGTCCTGCTCCAGGCCGATGTAGATGTTGAACCATTCCGGGACGCCGGCGCCGTGCACCTGCCACCAACCGCGCGTCTTGGCCTGCCGAGCCAGCGACATGAGGAATTCGCGCAGGTCGTCGCTAGTGCCGTAGAACCGGCACAGGGCATCGATGTCGGACGGCTGGACCCTGCCGCTGCCCGTCTCCATCCGGTTGACCTTGGAGCCGCTCCAGTCCAGCGCTTCGCCGACCTGGGCGCAGGTGAGCGCGCTCTTCTCGCGGAGCTTCTTCAGCTCGATCGAGAGACGGCGACGGCGCGCCGTCGGTGAACCGGCCACTTCAACCTTCTTTCAGATAGCGGACGTTCAGTCTTGCGCCAAGGGGCTGGCTTGCCAATCACTCGGAAGTGGGGATCCCGCTGTGCACATTGCATGAAGGGATGCGCGCAGTCCATCCTTCCAGTGGCGCAACTCTCTGTGAGTGCGGGCAACGCTCCGCTGATCATTGGGGTCAGGGGAGGCGAGCGACGAGAGGGGTCTTCGTGATCCGGGAAGCTTGTATGTCACGAGAGCCGTGGGATCTTCACTTTCTGGCGGAGCCCGAGAAAGTGGCAGACCTGCGGCGTGTATTGCGGATCCACCTTGGACTCTGGGGCTTGGACGAGATCGTCGACGCCGCCCAACTCTGCGTCAGCGAACTCGTCTCCAACGTGATCGCTCATGTCGGTCCCGGCACCCCCACCACCCTCGCGATCTCGATGAAGGGCACGCGTCTTCGGATCGAGGTCCATGACCCCGACACACGCGCTCTGCCCAAGCTTCTCCATGAGGACGTCAGCTCTGAATCGGGGCGAGGTATGGAGCTCATCACCTTCACTGCGGATCGTTGGGGCGTGCAAACTCCTCGCTGACCGGAAGGTGACGTGGTGCGAGCTGTCGACGAAGCCCACGTCGTCGAACGGCCATGTCGCGACACCTGATGTCATGCGAGCTGCGGCCCTGCTTGACTTCTGCCCAATGTCGGAGAGGGTGCGTGTGCCGAGCCCGGACAAGTTGAGCGTAGCGATGGCTCAGGATGCCATGGTCGGTGTCATCTCGGACTTCCTGCTCTGGCTGCGAGCGCACGGCTGTGATCCGGAGGACGTTCTGGACCAAGCTCAGAGTCACTATGAGGCACAGCTTCGTGCACGTCAGTGATCTGAGCCGATTCGGCGGCCGGCTTACGTGCCGGCCAGAGCGTCAGCGAGTGAAGAAGCCTGGCACTTGACCGTCCGGTGTCCCGACGAGGGCTGCCCGGTCGAGCAGGATGTTGTTGTTCTCGCAGCTCGTCTCGGGGAGCAGCAGACAGGCATGGCAGGCGGCCACGTTCAGGCTGTCCGCGCCGCTCGCCTCGGACTCCATGCACAGGGGGTCGTTCGAGCACCAGCTCGCTCTGTGCAGGGCGGCCCGGAGAGAGGCTTCGAGCCGGTCCGGTTCACCCTGGGCGACGACGCCACCGAGACTGCCGGCGGAGTCGCTGGTGGCCGTGTAGACGAGTACTCCCGCCATGTCACCCTCGCCGTAGATCCGCTCGCGTAGGGAGGCAGCCGGGTAGCCGCCGTCCAGGCTCCATTCGTTGATCAGTACGTGAGCCAGGGCATGCAGTAGGAGGAAGCGGGGCGTAGCGGGCGAGGGCGGAATCGGCTTGTCCGAGTCGCCGACACGTGCTGACAGCAGCCTCTCGTGATTTTCCTGGATCCGGGCGGCGCGAGCGACTTGCCCCGGTTCCTGCTCCCAGACTCGCAGCCGCTCCGGGTCGAGACGAACGAACACCCCCTCACCGCTCACTTCGAAAGCCGGCAGCCAACTCGGCTTGGCCAGCGAGATCGCGGCCTCGCGCAGAGGGGAGTCCGCCGGACTCGGTTCTTCCACGCGCCGGAACGACTGCAGTGCCCGCACCTCGCGCAGCCGCTTGACCAGCATCACCTGCGCCAGGCCATGGGACGAGCGCAGGGTTCCGATCGGGGTCGTGGGGGGCTCGCAGACAAACTCCTGGTCCTGGTCCGCGACCTCGGGATGCGGCGTGGACAAGCTCTGGTACTCGCCCTCGTAGATCTCCTGCCGGTAGTTGCGTGCGCGCTGGGCAATCTCAGTACCATCGGCCGGCTCCATCGCGGCAGCCTCCGCCGCGCGCCTCCGCTCGACCTCGGCCACCACGTCGTCCCCGGTGTACTCGGGGTGGTGACGCAGCAGCCTCTGCATGCGCACGTACGCCTTTATGGAGGGGGCGTCCTCATGTTTGAAGACTTCGTAGTACGGCGCGACGAGCTTGGCGATGCCCTGGCTCCACGGCGGGATGGAAAGAGCCGAGTACATGACCGGGAACCACATCGACGAGGAACCGCGCTGGAGGGTACGTGGTGGCTCCTGGCAACTCTCAGCCGGTCCGTCCTTCAGCCAGGGGCGACGGCCGGCGCACCGGATGCCGAGGTCCTTGAGGGCCTGCCGCCGGAACGACCCCTCCATGGACACCTCCTGCACCCCACAACTGCAACCGATCAACACGGCACGCAGTGATGCTGTCGAGCCGTCGGCCCGGAACGTCAGTTGCCCCCCGCAGGCCCCGAAGGTCGTCCGGTTGCCTCGGTGAACCCACTTCCAGTAGGGGAAGTCCTCCAGGTGGCCGTGCGTGCACGCCATCACGAAGCGGGACGGGACCAAATTCTCCTGACAGGTCGAGCACTCGGCCCGACCGGCGGGCGAGTTGAACTTGCGAAAGTGCTGCAGTTGATGGCAGTGCGGGCATGAGTACATCTCCGGGAAGCGCACTGCCCGTACGCCGTCCCGGACCTTCTCGGGATCGGGCGCCGGTGGCATCCGGAAGCCGGAGACGCCCAACTGCCGGGCCAAGCGGGGCTCTGAGATGAACGGCGCCTCGGAGATGTCCCACGAGTCGATGCCGCGAACCAGGAAGGACTCGTTCTCCACCGCGATCACGGCTCCGACACCATACGTCGTGATGAGCTGGGCCCGCCGGATCTCTCCGAGCCGGCGGACGGTACGTGCTGGTGCCGACGGGAGGCCGCGGCGACGGGTGCGGGGCGGGACGGGGCTCATGGTTCAGCGCTCCTCGAAGAAGGTTGACGAGGCGTCGACGTCTCGCAGACTCCACAGTGTCTTCCACGGAGCGGCGTCGGCCGACTCGTCGTCGAAGTTGGCCAACAAGGCGGGCACGCGAGAGCCACGCGGAGCCTCGTACACAAGGTTCGGGCTGTCCAGCGCCTCGTCCTGCCACCATCCGACGAAGTCCTCAAAGGCCGCTGTGGTGGACTCGAGTTCGGCCGGCTCGACCGCCGCCACCCGGTCCAGCAGGAGGGTACCGACCGTCTCGCGGAGGTCGATCACGAAGTCCTCCACACGTGCTGCCGCGTTGTTGTCGCGGGCGGCCGGCAGCATCAACCGAGCCAGAGCCACCACGACGGCGTGCAGCCCTCGGTCGCGGGCCCGCGCGGAGAAGGGGGTCACGCTGGTGGACTCCACCTCGCGGTACAGGGCGGAGTGGAAGCTCTGGAAGTCTTCGTAGTGTGAACGGTCCCGGGATCGCGCGGAGTTGAGCATGACCGCCACGAGACCGGGGTGTTGTCGGCCGACCCGACTCGTCGCCTGGATGTATTCGGCAGTGGTCTGCGGCTGACCCATCACTGCCATCAGGCCCAGCCGGTCGACATCGACTCCCACAGAGATCATGTTGGTGGCGAGCAGCACGTCCAGTACGTCCGGCATCGGGAGTTGTCGTTCCACGGCCTTGAGCCGACGGGAGACGTCGCTGGAATTCGCCCGGCTACTCAACTCCGTGAGGGCATCGGCGCGGCGCGCCTTGACCCCGTCCCGCACCGCGAGATGCCCCAGGCGCTCCTGGACGTCGTCGAGGACCTGGAGCTCCGCTGCCGAAAGCAGACGCAGGCTGTTGAAGTAGCCGACCAGGGTCCAATACGCGTCCTTCACTTCAGGCGGAGCGTCATGGGTGTGAGCCCGATGGAGCAGCGACGCGTAGGCCCGGATCAGCAACGTGGCCTGGCTGGTGCTGGAGGTCAGCAAACCGACGTAGCGGCGGGCCGCCTTCCGCTCCCGTGGCGTCTCCACGGCGAACCAGGAATCCCGGGAGTCGAGGCCCGCAGGCGGAAACTGCTCCACCGAACGGGCGAACAGTCGGGTGCCCTGCTCCTCGGCACGTCGGATGGTCGCGGTCGAGGCGATGACCTTGGGGCGATCCGCCAAGGCGTCCACGGCCGTCTCGTACAGGCCGGTCAGTGTGCCGAGCGGGCCCGAGATCAGATGGAGTTCATCCTGGATGATGAGCTCGGGCGGACGCACTCCGTCCACGTCCCGGTTGAACAGAGCCGCCGAAGCGGGTCGCCACGGCATCGAGGCGAACTTGTCGACCGTTGCGATGACCAAGGTCGGACGATGGGCGTAGACGGCTTCGTCGATGAGGTGTACCGGCAGTCCCCAGCGGAAGTCACACGTGTAGGACGGGCAATTGACGGTCATGCGTACGGCGCTCTCATCGACCGAGTAGTCCGCCGCGCGCAACGATTCACCGCACCAAGGGCAGTTGCGCAGTTGGACCGGGTTCTCCGTCTCCAACTGGAAACTCTCGTTGCGCGCGAGATCGGCCAGCTTGCTCGCGGCGACCGCCAGCGTGTTGGGGGTCGCCGAACGACCCACCCACATGCCGATGGAGATTTCCTCGCGCCCCAGACGTCCCGGATCGGCTGCCCTCAGGAGTTCCATCGCGCAGATGAGCGCCGCGGCGCGCTCGAACTGTTGGAGGGTGAGCAGGCGGAGCGTGTACCGCATGAGCACCGTGACGCCGCCCCCGGCCTCTCCGTCCCGTAGGCGTCTCAGGAAGGTGGTGAAGGCGATCAGTCCGAGGTATGCCTCCGTCTTGCCGCCACCCGTGGGGAACCACAGCAGGTCGGAGACCTTTCGGTCCTCGTGGTCCGGAGTGACGATCCCGGTCAGACAGAGCAGGATGAAGGAGATTTGGAAGGGCCGCCACCGCCCAGCCTGGCTATCCGGTTCGCCCGACCTGCCGCCTTTGATCCACGAGGTACGCGCCCGCTGGTCGGCCATCGCGAGGTTCGCCAGCTGGAACGCGCGCAGAATCTCCGGCCGATCGGGGTCCTCCAGCAGATCCACGCCGTCATGCATTCGACGCAGTGCTCGCTTGCAGAGCTGTACCTGATCGACCGCGATTTCGCCGTACTCCGTGCCGTGCAGCAGGCGGGCCTGACCCTCCTGGGCCTCGATCCACTGCTCGTACCCGCTGAGCAAGGTGCGAAGGGCCGATACGACATCGTGGGCCGGGTCGGTTCCCAGCTGGTACATGGTCAGTGCTGTGGCGTCGATCTCCGGGTTGGAGTCCGTCAGCAACACCTCGTGGGACGGGACGAACTCGGTTCGCAGGGCGGTGACGGTCGGAGGTTCGGTTGATACGGACCCCACTGGAGGTGGCGTCCAGTCCCAATGCGCCGCACAGCCATGGCCGGTGGCGAAGCTCGGCGCATGGCGGTACAGGAGGCGGCTCAGCGCATGTTCCGAGTCGACCGCGTCCAGAGCGGTCGGCCGTGCCACGAACACCGGACTGCTGCCGTCCTCAGCGGTGACGATCAGCTCCGGTTGGTAGAAGCAGTGCGCGTCCCGAAGGTCGAACTGGCCGACCTTCAGATTGTTGACGACCGTGGCCGTCACGGTCACCGTCCCGTCCGACTCGGACCGGGGGCGGACCAGCACACGCAGTTCCAGCCCGGGATGGAGGTCGAAGGGGTCGAGCAGACCGGGCTGTGTGACATCCACGTCGACCGGCTCGATCCGCAGGGCGGAACGACGCCAATGCTCCCGCTGTGCCTTCGTGCTTCGTGCCTCGGTCCGCTTCGCGGACACCGGATTTCCCTCGGCGTCCTCGGGATTGTAGACGGCAGTGTGTACGGTCAACCGAATCCGCGTGGACATGGTCGGGTCCACGGCGAATGTCAGACCGATGGACGACGGCATCCGGACGTTGGCCAGCGAGACGCCCAGATCACCGGGTCCTTCCTCGACGTCCCGACGGGTGCCGAGCGACACCGCGTCGAGCCCGTCCCGCTCGGACTCCAGCTCACCCCGCTCGGCCGGGCCACTCTGGGGCAGGGCACCGGACCGGTCCGGCCGCGAGCGCGGGAAGAGCACACCGACCGGGTACATGGTGATCGGCGCATCGTCGGTGAGAACCTCGTCCACACCGCCCACGGGACCGAGGAGGTCCTGCCGCAGGGCGTCGAGGAGCGAGTCGCATACCTCGTAATGCGCCTGGTGAGTCGACCCGCTCATCCTTCGGCCCCTTCCGGTTCGTCCGCGTTCCATTGGAAACGCCCCAGACCACACAACCGGGGTGCGACCCACGCGCCGTGCGTACCCAGTCCGGCGGCCTCGGTCGCCGCTGGACTGCCCGCCACGCTTTCGACGCATTCGACTCGCAGACCGGTGATCAGCGGCGGCCAGCGATCGACGCCCGAGTGCGCGGTGCGGCGCAGCATTCGGTGCAGGTCAGTGCGGAAGCGCTCCGACACCACCGCGATCCGCCGCCCGCCGACCACCACCGCGTACGGCGGGGACTGGTCGGCGGCGACGGGGATGCCGTGCAGCAGCACGAGCTCCGCCTCGGCACCGGCGGCGACGTCGGCCCGCAGGCACCGCGACACCTCCGCGGCGTCCTGGTGAATTCCCTCAGTGCCCGGAGGCTGCTCGTGGGACACGTCCGAGCCGATCAGCTCGATGCCGTTGCGGGCCCAGGTGCTGCGACCACCCAGGTACCAACGGTCGATCCTCTTGTCCTTGCGGAGGAGCCACGAGTTGGGGGCGTCCAGGACGTACAGGTCATCCCGGGCCCGGGTCATGGCCACATACAGCAGCCGGGCTTCCGCCGCCGGGTCGTAGTCGTACTTCTTCTTCCGGACTTTGGTCGGCTCCTTCAGCACGCGTGGTTCGACGATCAGGACCCGGTCGAACTCCAGGCCCTTGGCACGGTGCACGGTCGAGATCACGAGCGAGGACGGCTGCGCCGCGGTGAGCTCGTCAGGCAGCCGGCCATCGGCGAGCGCCCGGTGCAGCCCGACGACATCGACGGTGCCGCGACCGCTGCCCCGCGCTACCTTGCGCACCGACCGCCACAGCGCCTCCGGTGTGCTGCCGTCAGGGACCCGCAGGTCGACCAGCAGCTCTTCGAAGCGCTCCCGGCTCAGAGTGGACGCGCCGGTCGAGGCGAGGAGTTCGGCTATCCACATAGGGGCCGAGCGCTCGCGTGCCGATCGCTGCAGTGTGTGGTGGACATCGGCGTCGGCCAACATGCCGGACAACGTCAGTGCCTGGCCGTTGTCGCGGCAGAGGATGGTGGTGGTGTCGGGATAGTCACGCAGCGCCGCCCGCACGAACTCGTCCTCCAGGCTGCCGAAGTTCGGTGCCGAGAGCAGCAGAGCACGCAGGTCACCGTGGATACGTTCTGCCTCGGCGGCGGCCTCGGCCCGATCGCGGGGCAGCCGCTGCAACTGGGCACCGTAGGGCAGGGCCATCCGCGCGGCCTCGCTGCGGGCCCGGAAGTTGTCGCCCAGGTGGAGTTCCACGAGGTCCTCACCGAAAGTGGCACGCACCCAGGCCAGGAAACGGTCGGTCTCCTCGGCTCGCTGATCCGGATCGGACACCTGGAATCCGTACACGGCCTGAGCCGAATCACCCACCACGGTGAAGCCGCTGTTCTCCTGAAATCGGTCGAGCAGTGCCTCGACCATCTCCCGACGGACACCCACGAGGTCCTGAACCTCATCGATCACCACATGAGCGGGCAGGTACTCGCCGCCCTCGACCGCCCCCTTGTCGATCGCCTCGGTGGCGGCCTCGATGCGCTCGTCGAAGGTGTACGTCCCCCAGTCCGCGTCCGGGTAGGCGCGGTTGAGCAGGGCTGCGGCCCAGGCGTCGAAGGTCTGCACGCGAATCCGCTGCGCGGCGGCGGCATGCCGCTCGATCCGCTCGGTGAGTTCGCGCACGGCGGCACGGGAGAAGCTGAGCACCAGGATCTCCCCGGCCTCCAGTTCCTCGCGCTCCACCAACACGTCGAGCCGCCGTACGAGGGTGTGCGTCTTGCCGGAGCCGGCTCCGGCCGTGACCAGCACCCGGGCGTCCCAGGGCTGGTCCACCACAGCCTGCTGTGCGGCGGTGAGCCGATGCTCGGTAAGCGGAGTGACGGTCACTGGCCCTCGTTCCACAGGTACTCGAACTCGGTGAAGGCGAGTTCCTCACCGAAGTTCGTGATGTTGTCCCGCACGTTCAGGATCAGGCAGCTCTCCTTGCCACCGTTCTTCGGGCCGCGGAGACCGCGTCCGATCATCTGCTGATAGATGTTCGGGCTGTACGTCGGGCGGGCCACGACCACGACGCGGGTGGCCGGAGCGTCGAAGCCCTGGGTGAGCACGCCGTAGTTGGTCAGGACCTGGATACTGCCCTTGCGAAAGTCGTCGATCTGCTTACGACGTTCATTGGGGGGCGTGGTCGAGTCGATCGCGGCGGCCTTGATCTCCCGGTCACCGAGCTTCGCGGCCAGTAGCTTCGCGTGGGCCACGGAGGTGGCGAACACCAGCACCGGCCAGTCGGAGGGCATGGCGGCGATCTCGTCGACGATGCGCTGGCTGCGTCCGTGGTCCTCGGCCAGCCGCTGCTCGGCGCCCTTGGGGAGGGTAGAGAATTTCTCGGACTGGGCACGCTCGTCCGCCGTCAGCGCGATGTCGGCGCCCACCAGCTCTCGGTGCTTGACCTGGGCCAGAACACCGATCTGTTGCAATCCCTTGATGGCGACGGACAGATCGCCGTCGAAGACGCCGGTGTCGAGGCGGTTGCCGAACCGTTGCACCAGCAGCCGGGTCAGTTCTTCGTTGTTCCGGTACGGGGTCGCGGTGAGTCCGACCAGGTGACGACTGGTACGGCGGTGCGTGAGGTCAAGCTGTTCGAGCAGCCGTGTGTAGCGCGGGGACATCGCGGTGTGCGCCTCGTCGATGATGACGAGGTCGGCAGTTTCCCTCAGCCAGGCGTAGTCCTCCTTTTCCAGGCAGCTGTCCAGTTTGGCGTCGGTGGCGACGACCAGGTGCGGGCGTCCGTCGACGGGAGTCGCCTCGTTCGAGGCCCAGAGCCGGCTGATGACCAGGGGAAGCTCGGGACCCACCTTCGACCAGACGAATTTCCAGCTCTGCACGGCCTGCTCGCACAGCTCTTCGGTCTGGGCGATCCACAGGACCGGACCGGGCAGATCCTCCCGATCACGGATCCACCGGATCACTCCCTCGGCTGTGACTCGTGTCTTGCCGGATCCGGTCGGCAGGCTGAGCATGCCGCGCTGCGGCATCGAGTTCTCCAGCAGAGCGAGCAGCGCCTGCGCGAGCTCTTCCTGGTAAGGGTGCAGGGAAGGGAACTCGGACGGACCGTCGACCTCGAGGCGGGGCTCCAGCGACGGCGCCTGAGCGCCCGCGAAGGAGTCCGGGAACCCGAGGTCGGTGACGAAGCGCAAGGCCTTCGTGCTCCCGGTGAAAGAGCTGGGAGCGCGGGTGGGGAAGTCCAGAGCGAGATCCCGGGAGTGGACCCGAAGGATCGCTTCGCCGTGGGCGTTGAAGGCCATCTCGGCGATGCGCCGAAGGTTCGGTTCGGCGCCCTGCTCCTGGATCTCGCTCTCCATGAGGCCGGGCGGAAGTTCGCCACGCAGGGCCTCCTCACCGATCAGCAGAGCGATCTTGTCGATGACGCTCTCGCTCTCCCGCACAGCGCGCAGCCGCCCCAGCAGTGCCTGGTCGTGCTCCTGCCTGTCCTGGAGAGCGAGAGCCTGACTGCAGCCGGCCGCGCCGAAGCCCCACTTGAATTCCTCATCGGCGGCCTGCAGAACCTGCAGCCGGTCGAGGGAGTCCAGTACGAAAAGGGTCTGGCCCTTCCTCGCGAACTTGAGCGACTTCCGCTTGCTGCCCATGGGCGTGCGCACCACTTGCTCAAGCTCGGAACAGCGCTGGATCTTGTAGCTGCTGCCTGCCTGACCGAGACGCGCCTTGACCGTCGTGAACTCCTCGAACAGGGACACGGCCCGCCCGGTCTTGACAGGCTCGATCTCTCTGCTGATGACGTCGGAGACCTTGAGCATGCCCCATTCCTCGATCATCTCCTTCGCCGTGGCCACGTCCGCCTTGTCGGTGACCAGGAGCGCGGGGAGTCGCTCACGGACGAGTTCCTTGAACTCCAGCGCGTTCATCGCGACGGCGATCTCGTTGTCGGGGCGTCCTTCCCAGGAGGAACCGACGCGGCATCGAGTGGGAACGCCTTCGGGGAACTCGAAGCCGACCCTGTGCAGGAGGGCGTACGCGCGACCGATGAACGCGTCGTCCTCGCTCTGGAGCACGAGGTCCAGCAGCTTGCCCCAGCGCCGGGTGGGCACCTCGTCGGAGGTCGTGGGCATGTTGAGCCTTCGCGCCGCCTCCTCCGAGATCTCGGCGACAGGGAGAACAGCGCGGAACGCCTTGAGCTGCGGACCAACGGCCTCGGACACCCGGGTCAGTCCCAAGGAGGTCTTCACGAGGCCATGCTTGGAGATCATCCAGCGCAGCGGGGATATGACCGCCTTGCGGGTGCTGGCGGTGGTTCCGTACTGCATCTGCCAGTGCTGTGAGATGTCGGATGCCGGCAGAGCCGCCACGAAGGCAGCGCGGCCCTCCTCGGACAGCGCGGGCAGCAGGTGCAGCGGTCCCAACGTCGGAGCACCTTCGACGGAGAGGCGCGAGATGCTGGGGCGGGGGGCGGAGCTCGGCAAACTGCGGAGGTACTGCTCGTGAACGACCCGATGGAATTCCTCGAACCACGTCTCCTCTTGAGGCCGGTATCCGCCGGTGGGACGGTCGAACAGCCCGAGGTCGCGGAAGACAGGTCTATCGCTCTCGTGGAAATCCAGGTCGACGGCGATGGCCTTGTCGCGGCTTCCGTCGCCGGGCACCACCGGTCCGGGCAGGAGACAGTCGCGCATCGGCCTATAACGACCGTCCACGGTACGGACGCGCAGCGTCTTCAGCGGGCTGGGCACCTTGGCGCGAATGCGATCGACGTTCGCGCTACCGCCTGCGCTGCGCAGCAGGATCCAGAAGTTCGACCATGCGTTGCTGTCGTAGTTGTCGAATCCCTGATCGAGGACGCCCTCGAACCGTCCCTGTGCATCGGCGACCCTGATGCCGATGTTGTGCAGATGCCGCGCCATTTCGGGGCGCTCGGAGATCGACGGGTGGACGTAGACCATGTCATCGCGGAGGGTGTCGGCGGAGGTTCGGTGGAAGATCTCACCGGCTACGGGGGCGACGACCCCGTGCTCCTCGGTCAGCACGATCCTGGCCCTACGGGCCTCGGCGGTGAGAGCGGAGTCCCCGCGCAAGCGCGCGGCCTGATCCTTGAGCACCATCAGCGACAGGATCTCGATGGCGTGGCACGAGGCCTCCGCGGAGCCGTCGGCGACGAGTGCCTCGAGCCAGTCCTTGACGTTCTCGGGTGTCTTCCCCGCCGCGTCCAGGATGTGCATCATCTTGCCGCGGCGGAGGGCGGTGTCGGACGCGTCGACGGATGCGTGCACCCAGTTGGTGGGGCGGCCGCTGTACTCCGACCAGATCCGGACCCATTCCTTGTCAAGACCCGATGGCGTGATGAACAGGTCCCGCGGGACCTGGAGTTCGCCGTTCTGGTCAGGCAGGGAGGGGCGCTGGGCAGTCATCTCCCAGAACTGCCGGAGGAAATGCTCGTCCGCCCAGTTGAGCTTCTCCTTGGTACGGCCCGGCAGCAGCGGAAGGTATGCGGCAGGGTCCTCGGCGGGCACGAGCCGAGGCAGGGTATCGATCACCAATCGGGCCGCGACCTGCAGCAGTTCCCGGTTGAAGGGGCTGCCGTCGAGAAGGTGCTGGCGGTCCTCGTTTGTCTTCCACGGGGCATTCAGAATGCCGGTCAGGGACACCTCGTACTTCGTCGGGAAGAACGCCCAGAACGACCCCCTGCCGCCGGGCGTCGTGTACAGGCCGTTGCGGACGGTGTATTCGGGCACCGCCCAAGAGATATCGAGCACCGGCCGATTGTGCAGCTCGCCGGCACCGTCAGCGACCTCGTCGGTGGGAGAGTGGGCGACAGAGAAAACCTTCCACTGCTCGGTTGTCTGTTTGGCGCCCCGTGCCACCTCTTTGAGGGTGCGGTGGATGTTGTTGGATTCGACCGAGATCTCCCGGCGAGTGGGGGGCATGGTGCGCTCGTCGTGCAGGAGTACCTGGCCGACGTGGGAGGAGAACAGTTGGAAGTGGGCAGGGAAAGCTTCCGTCACCCGCCCGCTGCGACTCCTGTACCCGCTGATGTCCCGTCCGAGACGCTCTGCGGCACCGGGCATCAGGGGCAGGCGGACGACAGTGGTGGCCCAGCGCAGGAGCTTGTCCAGCACGTTGTCGTCGGCACGCTCCTGTTCGACATCGAGGGGCCGGGCCATACGGAGCACCGGAGTGTCCATTCCGATGTCGCCCTGTCGGCCGATGGCCTGGGCGATCTCGGCGGCGGACCAGTCCCGGTCGAAGCCGAAACCGAAGGCACCGTTCCCGCTGAAGAACTGGGGCGAGTCGCTCACGGAGAGCACGGACTTGACGCCGACGCCGAAGCGGCCGATCTGACCGCCACGCTTGCGCGAGACACTCATGCGCAGGATGGTCTCGGCGCCCTCCGGCGTGACCGGAGTGCCTTCGTTCGCGCAGTAGAGGTGGGTTTCGGTCAGGACGACGTGCAGTTTGCCGCCGGGTGATGCCGCGATCTCGTCCGCCGCGTTCTGGACGAGTTCGAGCAACTGCCTTTCGCCGTAGCCGCCCTGGGTGATACGGCGCTCACCGTTGGCGTGCTCCTGTATCAGCCCCGGGTCGACCTGATACGTCTTCAGGACCGTCGAGGACTGTCGGATCACGGTGTCGATCACGGGCGGGAGCGAGGGGTCGGCCAACTGCCGGTCGGTCATGAGGCACCTGTCTCGAACGAGAGAAACGAACCGAGGACACCGTGGGGGGAGGGGGGCGCCGGTGTGAAGCCGGCGCCCCCGGCTGAAGCAAATCAGGACAGCTTATGAGAAATGAGGGGGATCAGCTGTCGATGGTGGTGACCGTGGTGACGGTCGTGATCGTGGTGACGGTCGTCGTCACGGTCACGACCGTCGCAGTCCGCTTGGCCGAGCGGATCCTCTTGGTGCGGGTGACCTTGATCTGGTAGGTGCGGGGGCTACCGGCGCGCCGGGGGGTGGTGGGGCGACGGGTGGCACGGGACCTGCGGGGCACGGGCGGGACGAAGGGGGTGGTCGTCTGCTCCGTGGGCTTGCTCTGCGCGCGGCGGGCGAGACGCCGCCGTTCCGACGCGAGGACCTGGGGGTGGATACCGTGACACATGAGGAGCTCTGCGCGGAGATCGGGGTCCTCCGTGTTGTCGTACTCCCTGATGAACCAGGCCATCCAGGTCTCATCGTCGTTCATGTGGGTCCCCTCCCTGTGGGCGCGCGCCAACGAGCGCCCGCGACTGGATGACGCAATGCAAAGACAGCTGTAACTGGTCTGAGGACATAGCTCCGCCCCCGGAGTAAGCGCACCCTCAACGGCCGTGGCCACGTGGGGAGTCGACAGAACCGTAGCACGCAGCTTGTGTGCCGATCTGAAGATCGGAAGAAAATTCAAGCCGCCCTGCTGGCGCTCGAATCGATGGCGCACGTCTAATGAAATTTGACAGTGCCGTTTACGTCAATCTCGATGCTATGGTGACGCTGCCCGGAACCGATGGGGAAGTGGGGCTATGGAGGACGACACCGAGGACTTCGGCCTGTGGCTTGGGCGCCAGCTGCGCCGCAGCGGGATGTCGCAGGCGGAGTTCGCCAAGCGGCTGGACCTGACGCGCGCAGCGGTGTCGGCGTGGGTCACCGGCAGGGCCCAGCCGCGCGCGGAGATGATGGTCAGGATCGCCGAGATCCTGGAGACGGACGTCGCCACCCTGGTCACCAGGGACGCCGACGCCGGATCGGCCCGACCCATCGGCTGGTATCACCGGATCGCCCACCACGACGGCGGTCGGGAGTACGGCAACGCGGCTGCTTTCGCCTTCGACGCGAACCTGGCCGTGCTGGCCCGGGAGGTCACACAGAACTCCCTGGACGAGCGACTGGACCCGCGACGCCCGGTGCGGGTGCGCTTCACCCTGCACGAACTGACCGGTGAACATCTGCACTCCTTCCTCTCCGCGCTGAAGTGGGACGAGCTGGAGCCCCACTACACAGCGGCAGCACGGTCCCGGCAGAAGGTCGGCCGGGTCCTCGCCGAGGGGCTTCGGGCCTTGCGTGAGGATTCCTCTCTTCTGCTTCTCCGGGTGGACGACTACAACGCCTCGGGGCTGACCGGCCCCGAGTACGGGGACGGCCGGTACGCCGCTGTGGTTCGCCGGCAGCTCGACAGTCACAAAAGCAACGACCGGGCCGGTGGTTCGTACGGGCTGGGGAAGGCCACCCTGTGGGCAGCGAGTCGGTTGGGTCTGGTGCTGATCAACAGCACCCTGTCCGAGACGCATGAGGGGCGGACAGCCCGCCGAGTGGTCGGACGTCTCGACCTTCCCTGGCGAGAGGTCGACGGAATCGCCTACGCCGGACCTGCCTGGCTCGGTGAGTCGGACACGGAGAAAGAGCACGAAGGTGTCTCCCGCTCCTGGTGGGCGGACGAGCGTGTGGTCGCCGATCTGCGACTCGATCGGGACAGCGACGATCCGGGAACATCCTTCCTCGTCGTCGGCGCTCACGACGCGGCCGGTAACAACGACACCCTGGAGGACCTGCACGAGGCCCTCAGTCGGGCGCTGGCCGACAATTTCTGGGCCGCCATGACCTCCGGCCGTTCGACGTCGGCCATGCTGGAAGCATCGGTCCGCGCTCTTCGCAATGGTGAATTCGTGGTGCCGGAGAAGCGGGTCGATCCGCTCGATCGGCACCCGGCGCTGGCCCACGCGCTCCGGGCGTACATCGATGGCGAGACGGTCGACGAGCTCACGGCCACCGGACAGGTCGCCGCCGTGGAGGTCGCCCTTGCCGTCCCGCCGCTGCGGGCCGCCGGGCGTAGGGCTGAAGGACACAGCCACCGTGCCGTACTCCTGGTCACTCCTGCCGCCGACAAGGACGAGGAGCACAGCCGTATCACCTGCATGCGCGGGACCCGAATGACTGTTACGACCCGTCGTCCTCGCGGCTTGCGGCCCGGAGTGGATCCCTTCCAGGCCGTCCTGCTCGCCGGTTTCGCCACTGGCGACGACGGCGCGGCGACCCATGCCGCCGAGGCGTTCCTACGAGCCGCCGAGCCGCCGGAGCACGACAGGTGGGGGGCGACAGAGGAACTCACCGCCGCCTATGCCAACGCACCTCGGCGATTGACCGAGTTCAACGCGGCCATGGACGCGGCTTTGCGGGGCGTGATCGGCCGGCGGACTGCCGGTCAAGATTCGACCGGACCCGAGGTCCTTCGGAAGCTGCTGCGCCTTGACACGCCCGCCGCGGTGAGTGGTCGTCGTGGCCAGGGACACCCGTTCGTCGACCGAGTCGTCGGGAAGGTGGACCGGGACGGGGCCTGGACCTTGGACGTGACGCTGACCGTCCCGCAGCGCGACAACCGCTGGCACCTACTGCCGGTCGTCAAATTCGATGTGCGATCAGGGGGGCGTCCTTCATTGGAGTGGGCGGAGCTGTCCGCGAAGGAGAACTGCGAAATCGTCGACGGCAGGCTGCTCGTCGATCCGGACGTACGGTCGGCGCGCTTCGGCGGCGTCACGGCTGTAGGCAGCCACCCGGTCGCCGCCGCCATGGCCGGAGTGATCGTGGACATCCAGCAGGCACGGGAGGCTTCGGCGTGAGCCCCGTGTACGCGTATCCGACATTGGTAGGGAAGATCGAGGTCACCGTCCGGCGGGCGAGCATAGACGGGAAGCCGCTGCAGCTCTCGCTGATCTCCCAACGCGACCAGGTCGTCGCCCTCCATCAGATCGAGCGGGACGACTGGACCGAAGGCGTACTCGATCTCGAAGTCTCCCTGCCCATGGACGAATTGGCCGACGGCCCGTGGTCCGGAGTCACCTGCGTCGCCGTACTCTCGGAGGGAGCCACCAACACCCGCAGGGTGAGTCGTCTGGAACGCCGTCGTGACGACACCCACTGGCGAGGTGAGGTCCGAGTACGCCGCTCCACTCACGTGGCGCGCGCCGTTCTGGACGTGAGTGTGGTCGGCAGTCACGGTGGAGTCGACGGGCGGGTCCTCGGTACCAGCGATACACCCTGGATCGTGGATTTCCTTGCCCGTACTCCTACCAGACAACGCGATCTGGAGATCCTGGAGGAGGATTTCCGAGACGGTCCGCAGGAGTGGCTGCGTCCGTTCATGGATGCGCCTTGGTTGATCGACACCACCGGAGACGTGCCGGCTGTCCTGCTCAACACGTCCTTCGAGGGTCTTCCCGAGCTGCTGTCCGGTGCTCGTGGCCCGTTGGAGAAGGCGACCGCGGGACTGGTGGCCGCGCAGATCGCGGGAGAGGCCTGGGCGACGATGTTCCACTCCGCGCTGAGCGACCTCGAATTCGACGAGGACGGCACCCCGCGCCTTCCTGGTGGATGGCGGGAGTCAGTGCTGCGCTCCATGCTTCCTGAGGTGTTTCCCGGGCTGCCTCTCTCCGAGGCCCTGGGGGAGGCCCACAGCCGTCGAGGCGACGGCCGAGGGTGGGCGGAAGTCCAGTCGCGGATTCAGTTCGCAGCCGGAAGGCGCGGCCAGGTGCCCAAGAATCTGACAGCGGCCATCCGTGCCGTAACCCGTACCCAGGAAGTTAGCCGATGAGCCGACACCGCATCGAGCCCCCCGATCGGCTCGCGCTGCTCCCCGGGCACCTCGCCATGGCCTTCCTCACCCATGGGGTACGCACGGGGCAGGACGGCCTGCCGCAAGTGGCCATTCTCCGGGCGAGTACGCCGATCGAGAGCGACTCCGTCCGGTGGAGCGCGGCCCCGGTGCGGGAGATCCTCGATGAGGCGATGCACAGGTTCGATACGGCGCGGACCGACGCCGATGCCTGGCTGGCGCCTCGGCTGCACGCGACCCTGCGGATGACCCGTGCTGAGGCGGCGGCCCCCGAGCTGTGGAATTTCCTGGCGCTGGCCGTGGCACCGGACTTTGTCTTGTGGCGGCACATGCCATCCGGGGAGGCCGGTGACGGTGCGCAAAGGAAGGTCAACAGCGCCAGATTCGTAGGCACCCACTACAGTCAGGCCTTCGCCCGACTGTGGTGGGCCGCCGAGATGTTCCGCGACGGGCCCGACTACACCCCCGCGGAGATCGCCTGCCGCAATCAGGACATGACCAACACTGCGCTCCGGCTCGCTGTCATCGATCACAAACCCACCGCACTGGCCCTGGTGCGGGTCCTCAAAGGGCTGGCCGACGAGGGAGCCACGCGACTCGGGGATCGGGTCAACGCGCTCTGTACGGCAGTCAATACGGCTGGCAGCACGCTCATGTACGAGGTGATCGCTCCGGACGAGGCGCCCGACCACCACGCGCTCACCGACTGGATCGACGATGCGGAATCAGCCCCGGCTGTTCCGTGGGACCGGCTTCCCGTAGGGCCGGATGACGGCACCGCCCGGCGTTCCTCCTGCGAGGTCCTGTCGCGGATGTTCGAGCGATTCGCCGCAGAGGCGCCGTTGCGTGACCGGGCTCGGTCCGGGGTGGCGCACGCTTAGCGGGCGGTGGGCGCGATTCGATGTGCGCTCCGGCCCGCCTCCCACCATTGCGTGGGCCGAACTCGTCGGAGTGGACGGGGAGCACGCCCCGAGGATTCGGTTGAGCGCCTGACGGACCAATTCGCGGAGCTGTTCGCGGACGCGCCCGTGCGGGGAAAAGCGAGCGAGGAGGGCTCGGAGGAGGACTGATCTGAGCCCTCCGTCCTATTGGTGGGGAGGGCGCCAGGACTTCAGCGCCTTGATGGCTCGTTCCTTGCGGCTCTCGTCCAGTTCCAGTGCCATACACAGGACGTGCACGGCCAGGAGCGGCGGGATCGCGTTGCCGATCTGCTGCGCGACGTCGGTGCCTCGCCAGGGATACTCGGCCGGGAAGGTCTGCAGCAGTCCGGCCTCGCGGAACGTGAAACGGTCCTGCTCCGGACCCAGTTCAGGATCACCGTTCGCGTCGAAGCCCTTGAGGTCGTGCACCGTGTTGCGGCGCACCTTGCCGGTGACGGTGGCCGCAGGCGCGTCCGAGGCGCGGAGTCCCCGCTTCTTGGGGTCACCCCCCGACCCGTAGTTGGAGCGGACTACGAAGTCCGCGGAGCGCGAGTCCTTGAGCGCGTCGCCCATGGAAACCCATGGCTTCACTGACGGGGAGGCCTGGGCGCCGAAGAGCGGGCTCTGCCGGAGGGCGGGGATCGGGGCCTTGGGTTTCTGCGCTGCGGAGTGGCGCTTCGCCCCCTTGCGATAGCGCTGATGCGTCACCGGCGGGAACTCGACACCTCGGCCTCTGCCGTCCCCCTGGTAGCGAGCGATCAGCACCGCGCGGCGCCGTGTCTGTGGCACCCCGTACTCCTCGGTGCGCAGAATCTCGCACTCCGCGTCGTACCCGAGCTCGCGAAGGATCTCGCGGTACTTCTTCCACACGGGGAGGACGGTGGGGACCTGCTCCAGTACCACTACCTCGTAGGGATCGGACTTGAGCTTCTTCTCGACGATCCACCGAAGGGGTTGGAGAACGAGACCGGTGCGCTCGTCGGCCCATTCCAGTTCGACGGCTCTCCGCTCCACCTCCGCCCAAGCCTTCTCCAGCTTCCCGACGGTCGTGCTGTCTCCCACGAGCTGAGCCAGGTCCGTCACCTCGTCGAGGGCTTTGTGTCCCTCCCGGTTACCCGCCACCGAGTAGGTCTGGCAGGGCGGACCTCCGGTGAGAACGCGGGCAGAGCACAACTCGGGGTCGAGCGGGTTCAGTTTCGCCACGTCGCCCACCTCGGTGGTGCGGAGACCGGCGGCGTACCGGGTCGCGCGGGTTGATTTCTCCCACTCCACACCGATTGCGGGTTCACCGAGCACCTCGGCCGCGATGTCCAGGCCGCCCGGTCCCGCGAAGAGATCGACGATCACGGGTGGATCCTGGTTTGCGTTCGGGTGAGGTGCTCGGGTCATGAGATGGAAGTGTAGCCGGCCCGGGTGGCGTGTACCGTCCGTGTCAGGAGGCCCTTCGAGAGCCCGCTATTGCTGCCCTGACCAGGAAGTTTCGGTCAGGAACGGAGCGCGTGGGCGATGGCCAGGCCGAGTGCCTCGCCCACCGGCGGCGGGGAGGCGTGGCCGATCTGCCGGTAGCGGGCTGTCTTCTTTCCGGTGATCTCCCAGTCCTTCGGGAAGCTCTGGAGCATGGCTGTCTGATCCACCGTGAGCCGCACCATGCCGTCCTTGCCGAGTTCCGGCGCCCACGCGAAGTCTCGTCCGGGGATCTCGTCGCCCAGCGAGTGGGCGTTCACCCCCAGCTTCTCCCACTTCCGCTTGGTTCCGGCCGGGCCCAGGTCGGCCCCACCTCGGTTCTTCGACCCGCCGACCAGTGTCGGAGCCACGGTGGCCGCCTGGGCGGCCCAGCGGTCGGCATCCTTCCAGCCACGCGACCGCATGGAGGGCGCCAGGGCTTCGCCGGCCGACACATGATCCGTCACTGTCGGGGAGGGCGACCGAAAGGCCGAGAACCACCGCTTCTTGAGCGCCACCAGCACCCCCTGCTTGCGGTCCTGCGGCACTCCGAAATCGGCGGCGTTGAGGACGAACCAGCCGAACTCGTAACCTAGATGCTCCAGTTCGGCACGGGTGAATGCGTGGAAGTCGTGGAATCTGTCCGAGTCCGCGAGGGCGGGCACATTCTCGACGAGCATGGCCCGAGGCCTGACCGCATGGGCGAGGTAGACGGCGGCCTTCAGTAGCCGCTCCTCCTCGCCCGACTCGGCCCGGGCGGCCGTGGCGTTGGACTTCACCCGCGGTAGTCCCGCGGACAGCAGATCCACGTCGTAACTCTCCGGGTGCTCGCTAGGGTCGAAATCCAGAAGGTCCCCTTGCAGTACGTTCCAGTGCGGTCGGTTGGACCGTAGGGTTCGGCAGGCATCAGCGTCCTCGTCCAGGAGCAGCGTCGGCTCGAAGCCGGCCCGCTCCAGTCCCAGGGCCAGCCCACCGGCCCCGGAGCACACGTCCACAAAGGTCAGCCCGTTCATCGATTCGTCCCCCGTCCCCGTTGGGTCCTCCGTCGCGTCACCGCCGTTGCGACGCGCAGGGCCACATCCTCCGCCGATTCATGCTCCCAGAACCGCAGGACCTCCCACCCGGCGGCCACGAGGTGCTCGGTGGTCTCCGCGTCACGCGCCATGTTGCGGTCCAGCTTCTGGCGCCACCACTCTGCGTTCGACTTCGGCTGCGTCGCGTGTTGGGGGCAGCCGTGCCAGAAACACCCGTCGATCAGGACTGCCACCTTGACCGATGTGAAGGCCACGTCGATCCGGCGCCGGGCCATGCCCGGCACCGGGAACTCCACGCGGTAGCGCAACCCGGCAGCGTGGAGCAGACGACGAACCGCCAGCTCGGCGGCCGTGTCCTTGCTGGCTTGCCTGCTCATGCGTGCCGAGACGGCAGGCGACAACGGCTTCATCGTGCTCAAGGCGTCTGTGCCTCACGATCGTGCTCGGTCCGGTCGATTGACTGCCGAGTCCGTCCGGCCCGAGTCAATCACGGAGAGCTGCTCCGGGCTCGCTCTGGGCGCCCCGGCCCGGTGCACGTGGCGAGGTCGAACGCATCAGGGAATGGCATGGATCGATCGAGCCGTTGGACTACGGCTGCGGTTCGATTCCATCACAGGGGCGGAGGCGACCGCACCGGGTCCCGGTGACCGGGTGGCACTGGTGAATGGGGGCCACCGTTCCCGGGGGCGCCGTAGGGGCCGCCCGTTTCTTTGCAGTGGTGCTTTCACGGCCCGCGTCAAGGGTCTTCGCGTATCGCCTTCGGCGACGGCCCTGCAGGCCACCCTTGACCCGGGCCGCTCCAGGTGCGGGGGAGAAACGAGCGAGCGGCCCGGAAGGGTGGGCGGCCAGGTGGGTTCGGGTAGAGGTCGGCTGGGTTGTGGGTCGGGGCGCGGTCTCGGCTCGCGGGCACGCCGGGTTTGCTTAGCGGCTTGCGGTGGGTGGGGCCCTGCCGGGTGCTGCGGGGCTACGCGCCGTGGCACCCTTCGTACGCCTGTCCCGACCCGCACCAGCACGCCGCCCCCCGCTGCGGTGGCCAAGCCACGGCCAGCCCCCGCGCCGCCAGCGTCGTCGCGTACTGCGGCAGCAGTGTCGTGTCGTCCGGCGATGAGCCCTCCGAGGCCGCGAACGCCTCGTAAGACGGGACCGTGCCCGTGACGATGCCCAGGTTCGGGGTGCCCGAGGACGCCAGTTCGCGCAGGGAGGCCTCTATCGTCGCGAGGTGTTCCTCGTGGGAGGGGTATTCGGCGGTCAGGCCGGGGTACGCCGCCACCAGCTCCGACAGTTCGGGGGCCGGCCAGTGCAGGACCGCCACCGGGAACGGGCGGGACAGGGCCTCTCGGTACGCGCCCAACTCTGCCCGGAGGCGGGAGATTTCGGCCTGGAGTTCCGCCGGGTTGTCCGACCCCAGGGACCACACCCGCTTCGGGTCGTGCAGCTCGTCCAACGACACCGAGGAGGAGTGGAGGGTGTCGGCCACCGCGTCCCACTCGTCGTGGACCGCGCCCAGCATGCGGCGGACCCGGTGGCGGCCGAAGAGCAGCGCGCGGGTCGCGTACGGGGGCTCCGACACGTCGGTCAGGAGCAGGGTCACGGCCGACGTGAACGTGTCCTGGGCCGCTTGCAGCTCGTCGTGGGCCTCCAGGGCCTCGGCGACGATCACCCAGGGGGCCGGGTCTCGGGGGGCCGCGGCGCGGACTCCGTCGATGATCGCGCGGGCTTCGGCCTCGTGGCCGTACTCCCAGAGGTTGGAGGCCTTGAGGGCCCGTACCAGGTGGGGGTTGTCGAGAGGGGTGGAGGACGACAGGAGGCGGTCGTAGAGGGCGGTCGCGGTGGGGCGGTCGCCGGAGAGTTCCCGGTGGGCGGCTGCCTGCAGGAGCAGGTGCTCGGCGTCCTCGGGGTAGAGGTCGGCGGTCCGCTCCAGGCGTGCCGCTTCGGCGTTGTGGTCGACGTTCTCGGCAGGCGTGTCGGGGCGCATGGACGACACCGTACTGCCGATGGGGGCCGAGGTGAGGTACGGGTTGAGGTATGGGTGGGAGTGCGGGCGGGCGTGCGGGTGGCAGGGCGGAGGTGGCTTCCGCATCCGCTCGGCTCACCCGCCGTCGCGTCCTCACAGCGGGGACCCGCCCCCTCCAACGGGTGCGGGCCGAGGGGCACCCCGGCCCGCACCCTGAAGGGCTACGACCGGTGGGCGCCTAGATCGTCACCCCGTCGATCTGCAGCGTCTGCACCGCCCCCGCCGCGAACGGCACAGCCACCGACTTGCCGTTCAGGCGGGTGTCCGAGTAGGCGCGGTAGCGGTCGGTGCCGCCGGAGGTGTGGGTGTTCCAGCGGGGGACCGCGCCGTTCGTGCCGCCCGTCACCGTGGTGAAGCGGGAGAGGTCGAACGTGAAGGTCTGCGCCGAGGTGGAGGTGTTGATCGCGACGATCACGAGGCGGCGGGCCGACGCGTCGTAGGCCGCCGCCGTGTAGCTGGAGCCCGTGTCCAGGATGGTCATGCCGGGGCGGATGTGACGGCTGAACTGGGCCATGACGTAGTACTTCGTCTGGACCGTGGTCGGCTGGAGGGTGTTCTTGTCGTAGGCGATCATCGCCCAGCCCGTCGTCGGGTCCATCACCTGCCAGTAGCACCAGGCGGTGGGGTGGAGCCAGCGGAAGTCGTAGCAGAGGCTGCGGGCGAGGGTCCAGCCGCTGGCGTCGCTGTCGCCCGTCTCCGAGTTCCAGAGCTTCTTGCCGGAGGTGGTCACCACGTCTGTGTAGAGGAGGTCCCTGCGGCCGCCCGCGCCCTGGTAGCCGTGCACGTTCACCTGGCTGACCAGGGCCTTCGTGGAGGAGTTGAAGGCGCCCCAGGTGGAGCGGGCCGTGTCGTAGTTCGTCTCGTCGGAGGCCGCGATGCGGATGCTGTTCAGGCCCCGCTTGTCCAGCTCGCTGCGCATGTAGGGGAGTACGGCGGCCTGGACCGCCGGGTCCATGTGGCAGCCCTCCTGGGTGCCGGTCGCCGTCCACCACGACGACGCCGGCTCGTTGAAGGGGTCGACCGTTGCGAAGTTCACGCCCCAGTTGTTCTTGGCGCGCAGCGCCGTCGCCGCCAGGTGGGAGGCGTGCTGGCGGTAGTTCCAGGTCTGGAGGTTGTTGCCGCCGCCGGAGGCGCCCGAGGGGTTGTGGTTCTGGCACATCCACCACATCGGGGAGTTCGCGAAGAGTTCGGTGGTCGCGCCGCGCGCCACCGCCTTCGTCAGGGCCGCGCGCTGGTTCGCGTCCGCGTTCCAGTTCCAGGCGGAGGAGTTCGGGTCCTCGTTGTTCCAGTCCTGCCAGAAGCCCTCGATCTGCTTGAAATCGGGGATGTTCGGGGACTCGACCATGGTCTCGCCGCCCACGCTGTTCCAGCTGCACGCGCCGAGGTTGTAGCGGGCGATGTTCATGCCCAGGCCGGGCAGGGCCGTGCCGTTGTACGTCGTCGTCTTGGTGGTGAACCAGAGGTCGGCGAAGTCGTCCCGGGCGCCGAAGACGTTGGCCCACCAGGCGAGCGAGGTGCCCCAGCCCTCCCACGTGCCGAACTTGGTCGCGGGGTTGACGGCGACGGTCGCGTCCGCGTGGGCGGTGCCGGTGCCCAGGGCGGTGCCGACGACGGCGCCGCCGGCCGCGGCCAGGAGGGCTCTGCGGCCGAAGGCGGCCGGGCGGTGGCCGGGTGCGGCGGACGGTGTGGCTTCCGAGGTCTCTGCCGTCGGTCTCGGCCGGTCGTCGTGCGGGTTGGGGAATGGGGTCATGTCAGCTCCGGGGGATGCGGGGGCCGAGGGGAGGGAAAGGTGGGGTTGGGGAGCCGCCACCTTCCGCACTGCCAGTACTGCCAGCACTGCCAGCACTGCCAGCACTGCCAGCACTGCCAGCACTGCCAGCACTGCCAGTACTGCCAGTACTCAGTAGGGACATCGGAAGAGTCAGGGGTGAACGGTGGGGTTGTCGATAGGTATGACAGCGCTTTCTTGGATTTCTTCCAACGGTTATGAGAAGGGGAGATGAAAGGGGACACAGGGAGAGGGGCGGGCGGAGTGGGGCGCGGGCGGGGCGCCCGCGCGCTCTGGACGGCCGCCGAGTGCGCCGTCACCCTCGGCCTCGTCCTCCTCCTCTTCGTCGCCCACCAGCTCTGGTGGACCAACCGGCAGGCCCAGTCGGGCGCCGCCCGGCAGGTCGCGGAGCTGGAGAGGGAATGGGCGGTCACCACCGGGGTGCGTCCGGGGCCACGGTCGGCACCGGGACCGGGACCGGGACCGGCATCTGGACCGGCACCGGGACCTGGACTGGGACCTGGACCGGCACCGGCACCGGTACCACGCGCCGCCGCATCGCCGTCGCCGTCGCGGTCGCCGTCGCCCCGCGCCGGCCAGGCCTACGCCGTCCTCGTCGTCCCCCGTCTCCACCTCCGCGTGCCCGTCGCCGAGGGGGTCGGTCGGGCGGACGTCCTCGACAAGGGGTACGTCGGCCACTACCCGGGGACCGCGCAGCCAGGGCGGCCCGGAAACTTCGCGCTCGCCGGGCACCGCAACACCCACGGCGAGCCCTTCCGGAACCTCGACCGGCTCGAACCCGGCGACGAGGTCCGAGTCGAGACCCGGGACGCCGTCCTCACCTACGTCGTCGACCGCACGCTGCCGCAGACCACCCCCGGCGACGGCGGGGTCCTGCGGCCCGTCCCGCGCAGCGAGGTGCGGCCGTCGTACGGGTACGGCGAGCCCGGCCACTACCTCACGCTCACCACCTGCACTCCCGAGTACACCTCCACGTACCGTCTCGTGATCTGGGGGAAGCTGCGCTCGGTGCGGCTCAGATGAGAGCATGTGTGCGAGCGAGCCACACCGGAGCGAGCAGAGGGGGGATCATGGTGTTCCGCAACTGGGCCAACCCGCGTCCCGCCGCGATGCTTCTGCTGCTGCTCTTCGAGGTCGCCGTCCTCGACACCGGCACGCTCTCCGCGGCCGTCGCCTTCGCCGCGACCGCCGCGGCCGGTTCCGCGTTCGCCGCCTGCGCGCTGATCGCCTCACGCTGCGCACCCGTCGTACCCCGTACGCGGGTACGGACGGCCATCCGGGACCGTGAACGCCGTACGGCCTTCCTGCCCCAACGCGATCCCGACGCACGCGGCCGTACGCGGCCCCGGGCGCCCGGCCGTGCCCTCCTGACGGCCACCGCGTAGGGCACGCCCCCACCTGTTCCACGGCACGTGCCCCTCGCGCGGGCCGTCGCGCCGAGTCCCGTCACGGGACGCCTCTTCCCGGCACGACGAACCCCAGGAGGGCTCACACCCATGTCCGTTTTCGCCGACCTGGTCGCGCACCTCGCCGATCTGCTCCAGCCGCTGTTCCACGCCTCCGCGACGGCCGTCGCGATCGTCCTGTTCACGGCCCTCGTACGCCTGCTAGTGCACCCCCTGTCGCGGGCGGCGGCGCGGGGGCAGCGGGCGCGGATCGCGTTGCAGCCCCAGATCGCCGAGCTGCGGAAGAAGCACGCGAAGAACCCGGAGAAGCTGCAGAAGGCGGTGCTGGAGCTGCACACGAAGGAGAAGGTGTCGCCGCTGTCCGGCTGCCTGCCCAGCCTCCTCCAACTCCCAGCCTTCTTCCTCCTCTACCACCTGTTCTCCAACACGACGATCGGTGGCGAGGCCAACGCCCTCCTCACCCACCAGCTGTTCGCGGCCCCGCTCGGTGACCGCTGGGCCGACGCGCTGGGCGAGGGCGGGATGTTCGGGGCGCAGGGGCTCGTCTACGTGGCGCTGTTCGTGATCGTCGCTGGGGTCGCCGTCTTCAACTTCCGGCGGACGAAGCGGATGATGGCCGCCGGTACGGCCGGGATGCCGGCCGTGTCCGACGAGCAGGTGCCCGGGATGGCGGCGAGCATGGGGGCCGTCAGCAAGTTCATGCCGTTCATGTCCTTCTTCACGCTGATCACCGTGGCGGTGGTGCCGCTCGCGGCGGCGTTGTACGTGGTGACCAGTACGACGTGGAGCGCGGTGGAGCGGGCGGCGCTGTATCCGGTGACCCCGGCCCCGGCGGTTCCCGCCGCCACGTGACGCGGTGCCTGCCGCCGGCGCGGGGCCGTGCCCGCCGTCGGCGCGGGACCGTGCCCACGGTCGGCGCGGGCCGGTTCCACCGTCGCGCGGGGCCGTGCCCGCCGTCGGCGCGGGGGCGGTCCACTCCGTGAACGGGGTGTTGCGGAGTGGACGGTGACCTTGGAGGATCGACCAGTCCTCCGATGGCCGCACCCATCGGTCGGGCGGCGGACGATCGAGGGAGATGGACGGCCATGAAGCTGCTGCGAGTCGGTACGGCGGGCGCGGAGCGGCCCGCGCTGCTCGACGCCGAGGGGGTTCTGCGGGACCTGTCGGGGATCGTGCCGGACATCGACGGCGCGCTGCTCGCGGACGACGCGGCGCTCGCGCGGGTCAGGGAGGTGGCCGGGAGCGGTGAGCTGCCAGTCCTGGACGCGGCCGGGCTGCGGATCGGGCCGCCGCTCGCCCGTATCGGCAAGATCGTCTGCATCGGGCTCAACTACCACGACCATGCCCGCGAGACGGGGGCCGAGCCGCCGTCCGAGCCGGTGATCTTCTTCAAGGCGGCGGACACGGTCGTCGGGCCCCACGACACCGTGCTCGTGCCGCGCGGGTCGACCAAGACCGACTGGGAGGTCGAGCTCGCGGTCGTCATCGGGCGTACGGCCCGGTACGTCGAGTCGCGTGAGGCGGCGCTCGCGCATGTCGCCGGGTACGCCGTGTCGCACGACGTGTCCGAGCGGGAGTTCCAGCTCGAGCGCGGCGGGACGTGGGACAAGGGCAAGAACTGCGAGACGTTCAACCCGCTGGGGCCGTGGCTGGTGACGGCGGACGAGGTGCCGGACCCGCAGAAGCTGGGGCTCCGGCTGTGGGTCAACGGGGAGTTGAAGCAGGACGGGACGACCGCCGAGCAGATCTTCGCGGTGAGTGAGGTCGTGCGATACGTCAGCCAGTTCATGACGCTCTACCCCGGTGATGTCATCAACACGGGGACTCCCGCCGGGGTGGCGTTGGGGGAGCCGGATCCCAAGCCGTTCCTTCGAGCCGGGGACGTGGTGGAGCTGGAGATCGAGGGGCTGGGGCGGCAGCGGCAGGAGTTCAAGAACGCGTAGGCGCTCCGCTCGGGGTGCCAGGCGCCTGAAGAAGTGCGGCGTGGCTCGGCCGAAGCCGTGGAACGTCGATGACGAGCTGTGGACGGTGATCGAACCGCTGCCGTCGAAGATGGTTCGCCGAATCGCCGAAGCGCCGAGCCGCGGGGCTTGGTCACGCCCGCGCAGGAGGATGTAGGACGGCAGTGGCAGCCACAGGGCGTCCCGCACTTTTCAAGATCACCTCGAGAGCGGGTGCCGGCCCCTTCGTCGCCCGTGCGGTGGGTTCTTCCCTCCTCGCCCTCATAAGCGCTCACCTGCGTAAATGATCAAAGCGGTGCGGTCGCTGGGCTTGGCCGGATGGCCCATCTGTCCGTATGCGTGTTGCAGCCCTGACTGTCTGTCGGTTTCCTCATGAGCAGCACAACAAGGCGCCGCGCGCTCCGGCCGGCCACTGCTTCTCGGAGGAACTTCATGCGTATCAAGTGTGCGGGCGCCGGCATCGGCATCGGCATCGGTTTCGTTCTCGGTACCGTCGGCCTCTCGAGCCCAGCCGCGGCAGCCACGAACGAGCCCACCGGTGATCCGGGTATGCACATCAGCCCGAGCCACGCCACCCCAGGCTCCACCGTCACGGTCAGCACCAGGGCCTGTGGCTCGGAGATCTATGGGAAGGGCGAGTCTGAGGCAGGAGGCAAGTTCCACCTCCTCCCAGGCGACGGGGAGGGTGTACTGACCGGCGAGTTCAAGGTGCCGGACGGCACCGCGGCCGGCGGTTACACCATCACCCTGAAGTGCCCGCCGCGAGTCAAGATCACGGGCACACACTGGGTCGGCACCGGCAACCCCAGCGGCGCGGTCGACGCTGGTTTCGGGGCGGCGAACGACAAGGGCACGCAACTCGCCCTCGGTACGGTGCTGCTCGCCGGAGCCGCCGTCGGCGGCGCGATCAAGATGCGCCGCCGCCCGGTTGGCGCCCGCGTCTGACGCTCTGCCCTGCCGGCCCAGGCCCCAGGCCCCAGGCCTCAGGCCCAGGCCCAGGCCCAGCCCCAGGCCCAGGCCTAGGCCCAGCCCCAGGCCTCAGGCCCAGGCCGTGTCCGGGGCAGGGGGGCATCCCGCCTTCACTCACTTCGGCCGCGACGCGGAGGCTCCACTGCGATGGAACCGAGGTACGAGCCCGTCGATCCTTCTCCCCCGTCCGCCCCCTCCGCCAAATTTCTCGCCTACGCTCTACTGGCGGGCCTGGTGCTGGTGATCACGGCGCTCCGGGGCGAACAGCCTCCGCAACCTCCGACCGCGCAGTCCTTCTCCTCCTCCGTGCCACCCGGCCCCAGCAGCGCCGCCTCGACCCGGGATCCCTCCGGGCCGACGCTGCCCCCGTCGGCTCCGGTCCGGATGCGAATCCCCGCCATCGGCGTGAACGCCCCCATGACGGAACTGAGCCTCGACGAAACAGGAGCACTGCGCCCGCCATCGGCTGGTCTGCCCGGCTTTGCCGGGTGGTACGGCGCCGGTACACCTCCTGGCTCAGTCGGGACAGCCGTCACTGCGGGACATGTCGACACGCCGCAAGGCCCCGGAGTCTTCCACCGCCTCGGAGCACTGGCCAAGGGCGACACCATCGAGATCATCAGGGCGGACCGGCGGACAGCCGTCTTCACGGTCGACGCAGTGGAGCTCTACGACAAGGAGGCGTTTCCGGATGAGAAGGTCTACGGCAGCTCCCACCGGCCCGAACTGCGCGTGATCACCTGTGGGGGGCCATACGCCGAAGAAACCGGCTACCAGGGAAATGTCGTGGTCTACGCGACGTTGACCGCGGTGTAGAACGACGGCGGTGCCGCTGAGCAGGCCGAGGTCCGTCCGGCCTGCCTCCGACCGCACGAGCCCCTTCGACTTTGGGTCAGGCGTCGGTTGTCACAGTCGCACCGTCACGCCCTCGGCCGCCGACCTGCGCGCCGCCTCCAGTACCTCCAGCGCGGCGGCGGCCTCGTGCGCGGTCACCGGGTTGTCGCCGGTGCCGTGCAGGGCGGCGGCCACGGCGGCGTAGTACGCGGGGTAGTCGCCCGGGAGGGTCGGGACGGGGCGGCCTCCGCCGGTCAGCGGGGAGTCGCCGGCGCCGACGCGACCCCAGAGGTCCTCGGGCTCCACGCCCCAGGACGCGCCGGGCGCCGGGCGCTCGCCCTCGCGCAGGGCCGCTTCCTGGGGATCGAGGCCGTACTTCACGTAACCCGCCTCGGAGCCCAAGACCCGGAAGCGCGGGCCCAGTTGGGGGGTGACTGCGGAGGCGTAGAAGTGGGAGCGGACGCCGCTCGCGTGGGTGACGGCGATGAACGTGTCGTCGTCCGTCTCGGCACCGGGGCGGCGCAGGTCGGACTCGGCGTACACGAGGGTGGCGGGGCCGAAGAGGGTGAGGGCCTGGTCGACGACATGGCTGCCGAGGTCGTAGAGGAGACCTCCGATCTCCGCGGGGTCGCCGGACTCGCGCCAGCCGCCCTTGAGCGCGGGGCGCCAGCGTTCGAAACGGGACTCGAAGCGGCGGACCTCGCCCAGCTCGCCGGTGGCGAGGAGCTGCCGAAGGGTCAGGAAGTCGTTGTCCCAGCGGCGGTTCTGGAAGACGGAGAGGAACAGGCCCCGGGACTCGGCGAGAGCGGCCAGCTCGCGCGCCTCGGCCGCCGTACCGGCGACGGGCTTGTCGACGACGACCGCGAGACCGGCCTCCAGGGCGGCCGTCGCGAGCGGGACATGTGTCCTGTTCGGGGAGGCGACGACGACCAGGTCCAACTCCTCGGCCCGGGACCACAGCTCGTCCGCCGTGTCCGCGAACAGCGCCTGCGGGAACTCGGCGCGGGCCTGCGCCCGCCGCTCCGGGTTCGATGTGACGACCGTGTCGAGGGTCATGCCCTCGGTCGCGGCGATCAGCGGGGCGTGGAAGACGGAGCCGGCGAGGCCGTAGCCGACGACGGCGACACGGAGGGTCCTACCTGTGCTGGTGCCTGTCATTCCCCCACTTAAGCAACGCTGTTGCCAAAGTGCAAGCGCGAGGGACAATGGAGGCGTGAACGGCAACGGGATGGGCAACGGCGGCGGGCGTACCGCGGGAGTGACCGGCGTGAACCTGCTCGCCCTGCGCAGCCACAACGGGGCGCTGGTCCTCGACCTGCTGCGTATCGCCGGGGCAGCAGGGATAAGCCGCCTCGAACTGGCCGAGCGGACGGGGCTCACCCCGCAGGCCGTCAGCAAGATCACCGCCCGGCTGCGGGCGGACGGTCTCGTGACCGAGGCGGGATACCGGGCGTCCACCGGGGGCAAGCCGCGGACCGTACTGCGGCTCGTGCCCGACGCCGGGCACGCGGTCGGCCTCCACCTCGACCGCGACGAACTGACGGCCGTGCTCTGCGATCTGACCGGCGCGGTGGTGGGGGAGCGGCGGACGCCGCTGTACCTGGGCGCCGGGGCGGATGCCGTGGTCGAGGGGGCGGCGCGGGAGGTGGAGGCGCTGCTGGCGGAAGCGAGTGAGGGGCGCGGCGCCGTCACCACCGACCCCCGTGCCGCTCTCCTTCCCGTCCTGGGTGTCGGGGTCGCCCTCCCCGGCCCTCTCGATCATCTGCACGGGGTGCTGCACCGGGTGACCGGGTTCCCGGAGTGGGACGGCTTTCCGCTGCGGGCGGCGTTGGCGCGGCGGCTGGGGATGCCGGTGGTGGTGGACAAGGACACCAACGCGGCGGCGCTGGGGCTCGCGGCGGTCGCCGAGGGGCATGTCTCCTTCGCGTACCTCCATCTCGGTACGGGGCTGGGGGCCGGGCTCGTGATCGACGGCGCGGTGCACCGGGGCGCGCGGACGCGGGCCGGGGAGTTCGGGCATCAGGTCGTCCAACTCGACGGGCCGTTGTGCGAGTGCGGCAGCCGTGGGTGCATCGAGGCGTTGTGCCTCGCGGCGGTGGCGCGGGGGGACGTGGACGAGGCGGCGAGGGTGCTCGGGGCCGGGGCCGCGAACCTCGTGGGGCTGCTCGACATCGAGTTGGTGCTGCTGGGAGGGCGGACGATCGAGGCACATCCCGACGCGTTCCTGCGGGGGGTGGGGTTCGTGCTGGACGACTGGGCCCGGCGGCAGGGGGAGGACCCGGCGGTGCCGGTGAGAGTGGCCGGGGGCGGGGAGGCCGGGGTCGCGGAGGGCGCGGCGCAGTTGTTGCTGGCGCCGTTGTTCGGGCGGGAGGACGGGTGAGCGGGAGGACGGGGTGACCGGGGAGGGGCGGGTGAGCGGGAGGACGGGGTGAGCTGGGGGCGGGGTGAGTCGGGGGATGGGGTGAGCGGGAGGGCGGGTGAGAGGCCGCGTGAGAGCTCGTCGTTCCGCTGATCGAGCGGATTTGCTTGCTCTGTTCCGGTTGGCCGGGGCGTTGCGGGGTGTCTTGTCGTGGACAGATGGCTAGGTCATGTGTTCATGCGACTGTGTACGCGCCTGACCCTTGTCCTCGGCTCCACAGCCGCCCTTGTCGGTGGTCCCGCCGTGGCGCTCGGCAGTGGCGCGGTGCCCGCGCTCGCGGCGGACGATCGTCGGCCCACCTGCGCCGGTGCCGACAGCGGTGACTTCCCCATCCGGACCCGTATCCATGGCGGGCCCACCGCCTATGTCGCCGGCGGTGGCTTCCACACCTGGGCGTTGGACCTCACCAACACCACCTCCCGGACCTGCGCGAACATCCACCCGGTGGTCGTACTGGTCGACTCCGAGCGGACGCTGAGGCGGAGCCAGCCCCAGTTGGAGTTCTACGAGGACGCCAAGGGCACCACGTCCCGGCCGGTGACCTTCGAACGCACCGACTCGGACGAGCTGGTCGGCGTACTCGGCGGCGACGGGGACGGGGGTGGCACCGGATTCACGGTGCCGCCCGGCCGCACTCTCACCGTCAGGGTCCGCCTCTCCGTCACCTCCGACGCGGCAGTGCCGAACGATGTCGTGGCGAACGCGGCCGTCGTCGAGCGGCGCGGAGACGACAGCGAGTGGGTGGGCGAGTCGAACGACTACCGCTTCCGGATCACCGGCGACGAGGAGACGGAAGAAAGGGGAGAGGGGGAGGCGGAAGGCGAGGGCGAGGGCTCGGGCGAGAGCGAGGGCGCGGGCGACGGCCCTGGTGAGGGTGAGGGTGCGGGTGAGGTAGGGAAAGAGGACCCGGGCGGCAAGCGGGACAGGGGCGACGCGGAGGCCGGCGGCGACGGTGCCCGTGAAGCCGTGCCGGACGAGCGGCCGCACGCCGACGAACTGGCCGAAACGGGTATGCGGGAGGCACTGCCGTACGTCACCGGCCTCCTCCTCATGGCCGCCGGCGGCCTACTGATGGCAGCCGTCCGCGGACGCCTGAGCTGACCCGCCTCGGACCCGCCGCCCGCCCCGGGCCTGCCTGTCTGCCCCGCCCCCTCCCCGCCCTGCTCAGCGGCGGTCTCAGCGGCCAAGATCGGCCTGCTTTTTTCGGCCAGGGCTCACTAGGGTGGGGGCGGACCCGGACGTACGGCAGGAGATCGCACATGGCAGAGCGCAAGCCCATCGAGTCGTGGCTCACCGACATGGATGGTGTGCTCATCCACGAGGGCGTGCCGATCCCCGGGGCCGACGCCTTCATAAAGAAGCTGCGGGAGTCCGGGCGCCCCTTCCTCGTGCTCACCAACAACTCGATCTACACGGCACGAGACCTGCACGCCCGCCTCTCCCGCATGGGCCTGGACGTGCCGGTGGAGAACATCTGGACCTCGGCCCTCGCGACCGCCCAGTTCCTGGACGACCAGCGGCCCGGCGGCACGGCGTACGTCATCGGCGAGGCAGGGCTGACGACCGCGCTGCACGACATCGGGTACGTGCTCACCGACCACCAGCCCGACTACGTGGTCCTCGGCGAGACCCGCACGTACTCCTTCGAGGCCATGACGAAGGCGGTACGGCTGATCAACGGCGGCGCCCGGTTCATCGCCACCAACCCGGACGAGACCGGCCCCTCCACCGAGGGCCCGCTGCCCGCGACCGGCGCCGTGGCCGCGCTGATCACCAAGGCCACCGGACAGAAGCCGTACTTCGCCGGCAAGCCGAACCCGCTGATGATGCGCACGGGCCTGAACGCGATCGGCGCGCACTCCGAGACCAGTGCGATGATCGGCGACCGCATGGACACGGACGTCCTCGCCGGGATCGAGGCCGGCATGGAGACCTTCCTCGTCCTCACCGGCCTGACCACCCCCGAACAGATCGAGAAGTTCCCGTACCGCCCGTCGAAGGTCGTGAACTCGATCGCGGACCTGGTCGACCGCATCTGACCCACCGCGCCCCGGGCACAGCCCCCGAGCCTCGCGGAAACTCCTTAGAACCCTCAACACTTCTAAACCCTCCGGCACCCGAACGGAGCAGTCCAGGCCGCTCCCCGGATGCGCCCCGGCACCCGGCGGGGGAGTCTCAGGTGACTGGAGGTTCACCATGGGCTCACTGCGACTCACTCTCTGTGCCGGGGCGGTGGTCGCGGCCGCGCTGACCGGGGCCGCACCCCCGGCCCAAGTGGCCGACCCCGGGGGCGTCTCGGTGGTGCCGGCCTCGCCGGCGCCCGGCAGCGACATCCGGGTGCGGGCCGAGGGCTGCGGCGGGAGGTCGGGGACGGCCGTCTCGAAGGCGTTCGTCTCGGACGCCCGGCTCACCCAGCTCACGGGCGAGGACATCGGCACGCTCGCCGGGGAGACCCGCGTACGGTCCTCGCTCGAACCCGGCACGTACGACGTACGGATCACCTGCGACGGCAGGGAGGACAAGCTCAAGGGCACCGTCAAGGTCGGCGACAGGAAGCCCGCAGGCGCCGGGCCCCCGGCCGTCGAGCCCTCAGCCGTCGAGCCTGCAGCCGTCGGTCCCTCGGCCACCGGCTCTCCAGCCACGACAGCCACGACAGCCACGAGGCTCCCGGCCGGCGAGCCGGTCGCCTCTCCCCGGTCATCGGCCCCCGCCTCCCCGGTCGCGCCGGTGCGCGCAGGCGGCGGCGGAGCGGCGGCACGGCTCACGGCGGTCGACGCGGCTGACTCGGTGGGGACGGAGGGGGCGGTGGGGGCGGTGGGGACGGAGGGGTCCGAGGATCCAGCCAACTCGATGGACTCCCGGCACACCGGGCCCGGCACCCCGCACGCGGTCGTCGGACTGGTCCTGGCCGGGGTCGCGGCGGTGGTGGTCGTGGCGCGGGGCGCGCGCCGGGGCCGTGGCCGCCGCACGGAATGAGGGGTCAGCGTGTCAGGACGGGACTACTCCGACTACGGAAGCGGGACCGCGACCAGGTCCGGCAGCGGAACCGGCCGCGTCGTCACCGGTGTCGCCTGGGCCGTGCTGCTGCTCGGCCTGTGGCTGTGGAGCCGCGAGGTCACCGACGTGCGCCACGGCATGTCCGCGCCGACCACCGGAGACGTGGCGGCGGTCGGGCGGCCCGCACAGGCCGAACTTCCGCCTGTCGTCCCGCCGTTGACGGGAGCGCGGCCGAACCGGCTGGACATCCCCGCGATGGGGGTGCAGGCACCGGTCGTGGCGCGCGGCCTCGACCGGGACGGGGCGATCGAACCGCCGTCCTACGACCAGCCGGGCGTCGTCGGCTGGTACGCGCGCGGTACGCGACCCGGGGCGCCCGGGACCGCGCTGTTCGTGGGGCACGTCGACACCGAGACCCGGCCCGCCGTCTTCTACAAACTGAGCGCGCTGCGGATCGGCGAGAAGATCCGGGTGGCCCGCTCCGACGGCCGGATCGCCGAGTTCACCGTGGACGACGTCCAGGTCATCGACCGTGACCACTTCGACGCCCGACAGGCGTACGGCGTACGTCAGTCGGGGCGCGCCGAACTCCGCCTAGTCACCTGCGGCGGCACCTTCGACCGGACGAGCCGCACCTACACGGCGAACGTCGTCGTCTCCGCGTACCTGAGCGGAACGGGCCCCTGAACGCCGCCCATGTCGCCTGGTGACGCGGGCTTCTGATGCACCGTACGGCGATGAACCGGAGCGGTACGGGCATTCGCGGTCACCCTCGCGGTCACGAGGCGACAGGTTCTCTGCCAAGGCGACCACGACCTCGGGGCGAGGCGGGACTTATGTCAGGATTGGGGCTTTGGCACGGTGCACCCAAGGGGGAGTTGGATGTACGGCAGCAGGGGGGCCGGTTTTCGGGCGTCCGTGGCGGTGGTGGGGGTCGCGTTATGGCTCGCCGGCTGTTCCGGGGGAGACGGCGGTGGCGGCGGTGGCGGCGGGAAGGGCCGGGCTGCCTCCGGTCCCGACATCACCCAACAGCCGAACGGCACGGACCCGTTCTGGGTCAACCCGAAGGGGAACGCGGCGGCACAGGTCGCCGCCTACGAGAAGGCCGGCCAGGACAAGGACGCCGAGGCGATCCGCAAGATCGCCCAGCAGCCGACCGGTGAGTGGATCGGCCCGGAGAACCCGGAGCAGGAGGCCAAGGGCTTCACCGAGGCCGCCGAGAAGGCCGACCGGGACGCGGTGCTCGTCCTCTACAACATCCCGCACCGCGACTGCGGCCAGTACTCCGGCGGCGGCGCGGCCGACGGCGACGCCTACCGGGCGTGGATCGACGGGGTGGCCAGGGGCATCGGGGACCGTCCGGCCACGGTCGTCCTGGAGCCCGACGCGGTCCTCCACGTGGTGGACGGCTGCACACCGGGCGAGTTCCACGAGGAGCGGTACGACCTGCTCAAGGGCGCGATCGACAAGCTCGGCGCGCTGAGGAACACGAAGGTGTATCTGGACGCGGGCAACGCGGGATGGAGCGAGGCCGACGAGATCGCCGAGCCGCTCAAGTGGGCCGGGGTCGAGGACGCCGACGGGTTCGCCGTCAACGTCTCGAACTTCTACACCACCGAGGACTCCATCGAGTACGGCAAGCAGCTCTCCTCGAAGGTCGGTGACAAGCCGTTCGTCATCGACACCAGCCGCAACGGCAACGGGCCCTGGACCGAGGGCGACGAGGACGAACAGTGGTGCAACCCGCCGGGGCGGGCGCTCGGGGAGACACCTACGACCAAGACGGCGGACGCGCTGGTGGACGCGTACCTGTGGGTGAAGCGGCCGGGGGAGTCGGACGGGGAGTGCAAGGGCGGGCCCAAGGCGGGGCAGTGGTGGCCGGAGTACGCGCTGGAGTTGGCCGAGGCGTCTGAGTGAGTGGCCGGGCGCCTCAT
The DNA here is from genome assembly GCF_042955065.1 of Streptomyces sp. NPDC012510. Classification (NCBI taxonomy): domain Bacteria; kingdom Bacillati; phylum Actinomycetota; class Actinomycetes; order Kitasatosporales; family Streptomycetaceae; genus Streptomyces; species Streptomyces sp. NPDC012510. The sequence continues at coordinate 431,913 of NZ_JBIBEN010000002.1, read as the reverse complement.
GGGGTGGGGGTGCGGAGAGTCGGGCGGCCGCGGGTCGGTTCGTGGCCGGTCGCGCAGTTCCCCGCGCCCCTGGAAAAGCAGGGGCTGTGCCCCCTGCTTTTCCACCAGCCCCCACGCATCCGAACCCGAACCCGCGCCCGAACCCGCGCCCGAACCCGCGCCCGAACCCGCGCCCGAACCCGCACCCGGCGAACGCCGGCGCAGTGCTACGGGACCTTCACCCACCGCGCCTCGCTCGGCGCCCCCGCGTCGTCCGTGACGAACAGCATGTACCACCCCGACTGCACCAGATTCCGATTCTTCGGCACGGTCACCGTGATGTCGTCACCGTCCGTCCTGAAGTCCACCTCGATCGACTTCTGGTCCACATCGGTCACATGCGTCGACGCACTGGGCCGGATCAGCCGCGCCGACTTGATCGACGACCCGTCCCGCGTACCGAACGTCGCCTTCCCGCCGCGTGCGACCGTCTTCGGCCCGCCCGACAGCGTCGGCCGCGCGTCCCGGAAGAGATACGGCGGCGTGTAGATCTCGATGCGCTGCTCGAACTCCCCCGGCTTGGTGTTGGCCTTGTCGGCGTACAGCGAGTCGGAGCCGAAGAACACCACCCGCCCGTCCGGCAGCAGGATCGACCCGGCGTGGTAGTTGCGGCCGACAAGTGGATCGGCGACCCGTCGCATCTTCCCGGTCCGCGCGTCGTACAGCCGTGCCTGAAGGATGTCGGAGTCGCCGCGGCCGCGGTAGTCCTCGGAGCCGCCGGAGACGAGAACGGTGTCGTCGGGCAGGATCGAGGCCTGCGGATAGCGCGTGCCCTTGTCCAGGCGCGGTCCGTCCACGAACCGGGGCTCCTCGGCCAGCAGGTCGATCACCCGGGTCCGCTTGCTGGACCGCTCCGACTCGCCGACCCCGCCCCCGCCGATGACCATGTACTTCTCGTCCTGCGCCGGAGGTAACAGCACCGTCCCGGCGGTCTCCAGCAGCTTGCTGTCGCTCATGCCGGGAACCTTGGTGAACTTGTTGGTCTTCAGGTCCCAGATACCGGGGTCACGGCCGATGTCGTCGGGCCCGTAGCCGGCGTTCGCGCCCGAGTAGAACAGCTTGCCGTTCTGCATCAGGGAGATCGCCGGGTAGGTCGGGAACTGCCGGATGTCCTTGGTGTACGTCCACTTCCTGGTCGCGGGGTCGTAGAACTCGTTCTTGCCGGGGACGAGCTGGCCGATCTCGTCCAGGCCGGACAGCGACAGGACCGTGCCGTCCGACAGGGTGGTGAGCGTCGGGTACCAGCGGGCCTCGTTCATCGGGTCGACCTTGATGTACTTCTCGGCGACCGGATCGAACTCGTAGGCGTCCTTGATGCCCTGGAAGTCCTTCTTGTCGAGGGCGAGCTTCTGCGCGATGCCGTAGGTGTTGCGGGCGTCGGCGCCCTCCAGGCCCACGATCCGGTAGTTGTCCTCGGTGCCGGTCTCGTACTTCTTGCCGCTCCTCTCGGCCTCGACATAGGCCCGCGCGATCCCCGGCTCGTTGCCGGTGAACTTCCCCGTGTCCGGGTCGAAGGTCTTGACGGCCTTCTTGAGTTCGACGGTGTCCTTGAGGACGAACGTCCTGCCGTTCGCCTTGCCGACGAATCTGGTCCCCGCCTTCAGCCTCATCCCCTTGTCGGGGTTCTCGTTGTGGATGATCATCAGGCCGCCGGCCTTGGTGACATCACCCTTCAGCTTCTCGTAGCGCTTGGTGCCGCCCGCGATCAGCAGATTGCCGTTGGAGAGCTGGGTGTGCCCCGTGCAGAACAGGTCGGCCGGGGTCGGCACGCGCTTGATCGTCTGCTTCACCGGGTCCCAGACGCGGGTGTCGAACTTCTTGGCGTCGAAGTTGTCGGCGTCGTTGCCGGAGCCCGCGATCAACAGCACCTTGCCGGTGTGCAACAGGGCGGCGTGGATGGTGTTCTGCCGGTACTTCTCGGGGAACTCCACGATCTGCCAGTGCCCGTTGTCGGCCTTGTACTCGGGTTGGTTGATCTTGTACTGGTGGTACTTCTCGGTGCTGAAGCGGTACACCCACGGCCCGTTCATCCCGCCGAGCGCGAGGACCACCGTCGCGCCGATCGCGAGGCGCCGGGCGCGGCGGCGGCCTGCACGGTCCTTCATTCCTTACGTCCCCCAAGTCCGCCCAGGGCGATCTGCATGGTCTGGTCGCTACCCCCGCCGCCCGACCCGGACGCCGCCCAGCTCGGCTTGTGCTGAGGAGCGTGCGGCGCGTGGGGGGCGTGCGGTGTGTGGGGTGGCGCGAAGGGCGCGGGAGCCGCCTGGGGCGGCGCCCCCCTGGACCCCTGCGGTTCGGCCGCGGCGGCGGTCTTCTTCCTGTCCTGGCTCAGCATGTAGCGCCAGGCGACGATGGGAAGGGCAGTGATCATCATGGCGAACGTGGCCCAGATGATCATCGCGGGGTGCGCGTTGCCGAAGACGAAACCGGCGGCGATCGAGGCAGCGAAGATGACGATGAAGTACCAGTGGTACCGGAAGGTGCCGAACCATCTGTCGGGGCTCGCCGAGTCGCCCTTGGGCGTGACCACGAACTTGCTCTTGCGGCGCAGGGCCGAATCGATCAGCGCCTTGGCGTAGAGCGGCGCGGACAGCGCGGACATCACCATGCCGGCCACACCGCCGGAGCCCTCCGGCTCGTGCGGGGAGACGTTGTGCCGGCGGTTCCAGACGTACAGGCCTATCTGGAGCGCGGAGGCGTTCCCGTAGAGCATCAGCCACACCACCGGGTCGATGTTCACGCCCGACGCGCCGAGGCCCAGGAACAGGGCGCAACTCAGTGCCGCGAGAATCCAGTTGAGGGCGGACATCGGGTAGAAGATGATCATCATGGTGTAGTTGAAGAGCTTGGTCGGCGGCAGCGAGTACCAGCCCTTCCAGTACTGCTTGAGGATCGTCTCGTACGTCCCCCGCGACCAGCGCATCTGCTGGGTGAAGAAGTCCGTCCAGGCGCTGGGTCCCTCACCCACCGCGAGCACGTCCGGGGTGTACACCGAGCGCCACTTCCTGCCCGTCGCCGGGTTCTTGTGGCGGTGGATCTCGAAGCCGGTCGCCATGTCCTCGGTGATCGAGTCGTACAGCCCGCCGATCTGCTTGAGCGCCTTGATCCGTACGGCGTTGGAGGTGCCGACGAACATGGGGGCGCCGTACTTGTTGCCGGCGCGCTGGATCAGCGCGTGGAACAGGAACTGCTGGGACTCGGCGGCCTTGGTGACGAAGTTGTCGTAGTTGCCGTACACCTGGGGGCCGATGACGAAGCCGATGTCCGGGTCGCGGAAGAAGCCGAGCATCCGCTCCAGGTAGTTGGGTAGCGGGATGTGGTCGGTGTCGACCGAGGCGAAGAAGTCGTAGTCGTCGCCGTGTGCGTCCAGCCAGGCGTTGTAGTTGCCGTGCTTGGTCTTGGCGCGGTGCGGGCCCTTGGGCTGGTTCCACTTCGCGATGCCCTTGCGGGAGAAGTGGTGCACGCCCAGGCGCGCGCAGACCGCCTTCACTTCCGGGTCGTCGCCCTCGTCGAGGAGCCAGATGTGCAGCAGCCCGCGGTGACGGAGCCTGACCGCGGCCTCCAAGGTCTTCGTCACCATCTCCAGTGGTTCCTTGCCGGGCACGAAGGAGGTGAGGAAGGCGACCCGGGTGCCGGTCTCGGGCACCACCGGGATCGGGTCGCGGGCGACCAGGGTGGCGTGCGCGTTCGACAGCACGTTCATGCAGCGGAAGAACTCGATCAGGCCGATCGAGACCAGCATGACCATGTCGAGGGCCGGCAGGAACTCGTACTCGACGTAGTCCCGCTTGGTCCAGTGCTCCTGCTGCAGCAGCCAGGCGAGCAGGACCAGGGAGAGCAGCGGTGCGGCGGCCAGCATCAGGGCGACGCGCAGACGGTGCGGCTCCTGGGAGATCAGGGAGCGGTACCGCACCGTGTAGGGCTTGGTCGGGTCCGGCTGGGTGAGAGGTCCGGCGAGGCGGCTGTAGTGCTCGTAGTCGTATCTGGGAAGGGTCTTCTTGAGCTTTCGGAAGGCTCCGGTCCGGTGCGACGGCACCTTGGGTCGGGTCGTCTCGGACGGGTCGTGGTGGTGCCGGGCGCCCGTCGGCGTCGACGTCATGAGTCATTCCCCCCGCACACACTTCGAGTGTGTGTTCGTCGGTCTTTCATCCGTTTGGGTCCCCCTCGACCCTTACGGACACATCAGTGGGTCATCGTCACCATGTGATCTACACCATGGAGACACGGCGCGACGAGTTTCCGGTTGCATTGAGGCCTCCCAGGCATCTGTTCGGGAACGGGTGCCTCGTAGGGGCCGACGAGGGCCTAAGATCCCCACCCCGGGGCTACGCAAAACGCCCAAGGCGCCTATTAACGGGGCATCGGTGGAGGATCCGTGAGGAGAGGGGAGTGAGGGGGCGAGGGGGGAAGCGCAGGGGGTGACGTACGCAGAGGAGAGGCCCCTCGCGATGCGTTCGCGAGGGGCCTCTCCGTATGGTGCGCCGCCAGGGACTCGAACCCCGGACCCGCTGATTAAGAGTCAGCTGCTCTAACCAACTGAGCTAGCGGCGCGCGAAGAGAACTTTACCGGAGGGGTGGGGGTGCTCCTGACCACGCGGCCCCGTCCGGCACGTGACGCGCCCCCTCCGAGGGCTGCGCCGGAGGAGCGTGACCCGCCGCCGTACATCATTCGGACCGTCAGCATGCGATATCGGAGGACAGTTGAGAAACTGGCGGGCGTGCGGAAACGTGGAATTCTTCGGTCGGTTCGCGAGGGGAATCGCATGGAGACTCCGGTATTCGAGGAGATCGATCCGGGGGGCGATTGTGAATGCCCCGGCTGTGTCCACTGGCGGCATGCCATGCCGTATTCGGCCCAGTACGCCCATCTGGGTCACCCGGCGGCCAGGACGGCCAGGAACGCGCTCGTGGTGGCCGCCGCCGGTGTCGCACTCGGCGCGGGGCACGCCGTACCGGCGGTCGCGGCGGCCCACGGCTCGGCCCACCTCCGTGGCGTTCCCACAGGTGAGTACCCCAGGACCCCGCAAGGGAAGATCGCGCCGCTGCACGGCCCGGCCGGTCGGCCGGCGCCGGGGGAGAAGCCGTCGACCACGGTGAGGACACCGCCCACCACCCGCGCCGAGATCATCCGGCGGGCCAAGGCGTGGATCGCCGCCGAGGTGCCGTACAGCATGAGCGAGTACTGGTCGGACGGTTATCGGCAGGACTGCTCGGGGTTCGTCTCGATGGCCTGGAACCTTCCCGGGAACGAATGGACGGGAAGCCTCGACAGGTTCGCTCGGCGCATTTCGAAAGACCGACTGCGGCCGGGTGACATGCTCCTCTTCCACAATCCGAAGGACCCCCGCGAGGGCTCGCACGTCGTCATTTTCGGCGGCTGGACGGACGACGCCGAGACCCACTACCTCGCCTACGAGTCGACCCGCCCGTACGCCCGCGGGCAGGCCACCCCGTACGGCTACTGGAACAACGCGAGCCGGTATGTGCCGTACCGCTACAAGGGGCTGATCGAGGACGTCGCCGGGGCGCCGGACGAGGGGCCGGAAGTCTCCGTCGACTCCGGCTCCTCCGACGGCCCGCCGCAGAGCCCGGGAGCGAAGGGCTCCGTCGGACCGTCGGGTGGTGGCCGCTTCCCCGGCGCCGGGGCCTTCGGTCCCGGCGCCAACAACGAGTACGTCACCCGGCTGGGACAGATGCTGGTGGAGCGCGGCGGGGCCCGCTTCTACACCGGCGGACCGGGACCGGTCTGGTCCGACGCCGACCGCAGGGCCACCCGGGCGTTCCAGCGGGCCCAGGGCTGGTCGGGCCCCGACGCGGACGGTATCCCGGGGCCGCTGACCTGGTCGTACCTGGTGACGGGACGCGGCAACGACATCCCACCGGCCGAGGGCCCGGGCCACCGAGGGAAGCTCCTGGCACCCGAGTCGGCGGTCGTGCACCGGCTGCCGGTGGCACCGGGCCGGTTCGGCGGGGCGGGCGGGTTCGGCGGGGCGGGCGGGTTCGGCGGGGCGGGCGGGTTCGGCGGCTCAGACGCGGCCTCCGGTACGTCCACCGGCCCGTCTTCCGGCCCGTCCTCCGGCCCGTCCGACGCATCGGGGAAGCCTCGGACATCCGACGTCTCCAGGGGGCTTGCCTCGTCCGGGAGGCCCGCCTCGTCCGGGAGGCTAGGTCGGCCCACGTCGCCACCGGCGTCGGCCTCGTCCGGGGCGTCCACCTCGCACGGTGTCCTCGGCTATCCCGGACGCGGGATGTTCCGGCCGGGGGCGAACAACGCCCATGTCACCCGGCTGGGGAAGCAGCTGGTCAAGAAGGGGTTCGGTAAGTACTACACCTCGGGGCCGGGGCCGCGCTGGGGCGAGGCGGACCGGCGGAACGTGGAGGCGTTCCAGCGGTCCCAGGGCTGGCGCGGCGGCGCGGCGGACGGCTACCCGGGCCCGGAGACCTGGCGCCGCCTCTTCTCATGACGCCGCCTCTTGTGCTGACGCGCGCAACCCCACCCCGGCCCACCACTCTCACCACGGTTCTTCCTGCGCGGAGGCATGGAGGCACGTATGAGTACGACCACCTCACACACACCGGAGCCGGAAGGGGCCGCGCGGCCCGCCAGGCTCATCCAGAACGAGGCGACGACCGAGATCCCCGTCCATCTGCTCTTCCGGGACGACCCGGACCCGGTGTCCTTGCCGGTCACGCCCGCGGTCGTGGGCCGGCGGCGGGGAACCGGGGAGCAGCCGAGGGTGCGGCGGGGCCCGGGGACGGTGAAGGCGCGGCCGACCGTGGAGGCGGACCCGGAACTGGTGGAGCGGCCGGCGCGGGTGGTGCCTGGGGCGGTGGGCGTGCTGGGCGGGGTGTGCGGGGTGGCCGGTTGTGTACTGACCTCGTGGTGGGCCGGGGTGTTGCCGGGGCTCGCGGTGCGGGCGCTCGGACTGCCGGTCGTGTACGCGGGGGCGGGACCCGGACCGGCGCACTGGGCCGCGTACGCCGGTGCGGGCGCCCTGACGCTGTTCGGGTTCGGCGGCCTCGCGCGGGGGCGGACCGGGCGGGCCTGGGTGCTCGGTCTGTTCGGGCGGTACCGGGGGACCGTCCGCCGTACCGGCCTGCTCTGGGTGAACCCGCTCGTGCTGCGCCGCCGGGCCGACGTACGGCTGCGGCACTGGCGGAGCGAGCCCATGGCGGCCGTCGACGCCGACGGGGTCGCGCTGCGGGTCGTCGTACTCGTGGTGTGGCGGGTCAAGGACACCGCACGGGCGTTGCTCGGGACCGAGGAGCATGAGCGGTATCTGCAGGAGTGCGTGGAGGCGGCGGTCTCCCGGGTGGTGTCGCGGCTGCCGGCCGACGCGGCGCCGGGCGCGCTGGTCAGGGGCACGACGCTGCGCAACACGGAGGCGGTGGGGGAGGCCCTGACCCGGCAGGTGGTGGCGGACACGGCGCCCGTCGGCCTGGAGGTGTTCTCCGTCCAGCCGACCCGGATCGAGTACGCGCCCGAGGTGGCGGAGGTGATGCAGCGCCGCCGGATCGCCGCGCTCGACGCCCGGCACCGCGACACCGTGCTCACCTCCGTCGTCGACTCGGTCGAGGACACGGTGACCCGGCTGACCATGCGCGGCCTGGTCGAACTCGACGACTACGAACGCAGGGCACTGGTGAAGGACCTGACGGTGGCCTTCTACACGGGGCGGCGCGACGTGTCCTAGTGAACCGCTGACCGGACAGGGACGCGTCCTTGTGAGCGGCTCCCCGCCCGGCCCCGCGAGTTCTGAGGATCCCTTGAGCTGTGCGGGGCCTCCACACGGGTACGTTCCCCACACGCCACCGACCAGGGCGGTCGCCGAACTCCGGGGGACTTCATGGACGTTTTCTTCTACCTGATTCCCGTGGTCATGATGACCTTCATCGCCTTCATGGCGTACCGGGTGGTGAGCCGCTGGCTGCGGATCAGAAGCGCCTGGAACAGCGGGCTGACGGCCGAGGCGCGCTGCCTGAAGACGTTCACGACGGTCAGCGAGAGCATGGGTGAGCACAGCCGCGTGCGCACCACGATCCACCACGTCTACGAGTTCAGGACCCGTGAAGGCAGCGCCATCCGCTTCGAGGAGGAGGGCGGGCCGATGACGACGGTCGAGGGCGACTTCGTGACCGTGTACTACACCGACGGCCCGAACGTGGTCGCCACGGCCCACGCGCCCGGCCGGCGGGTCAAGGAGGCCGCGGCCGGTTTCGGCCTGCTGGCCTTCCTCGGGGTGGCGTTCGCGTTCTGCGTCTTCTTCATGGTCACCGTCCACCAGTTCTCCACGGACACCTCCTTCCCGGCGCTGCCGTGACCCTCCTCAACTGACGGTGCGTCAACTAGCCTGCGCGGACATGGAGTCCACGAGGCGCACGGTCGCACAGCTCGTCGCCGACCGGTGGGACGACCACCGGCCCGGGCTGTGGTTCGAGGAACAGGTCCTGACCCATCACGAGGTCGCCGCCGAAGCCGCCGCCCGAGCGGCACTGCTGGCCGACCTCCTGCCACCGGCCGCCGAGCCCCATCTCGGTGTCCTCCTCGACAACACCCCCGAGTTCCCCCTGTGGCTGAGCGCGGCGGCCCTCGCGGGCGCCGCCGTCGCCGGGATCAACCCCACCCGCCGGGGCCCCGAACTGGCCCGCGACATCCTCCACACCGAGTGCCGGGTACTGATCACCGAGCGGACTCACCTGCCGCTCGTCGAGGGCCTCGAACTCCCGGACGTACAAATCATGGTGACCGGCACCCAGGCCTACGCCGACCTCCTCACCCCCTACCGGGGCGCCGAGCCCGACCCGACGCGGGCCACCTCCGCCCACCGCCTCCTCCTCTACTTCACCTCCGGCTCCACTGGCGCCCCCAAGGCCGCGATCTGCTCCCAGGGGCGGCTCGCGGCGGCGGGCCGGGCCTTGGTGGACCGCTTCGGGGTACGGCCGGACGACGTCCACTACCTCTGCATGCCGTTGTTCCACGGCAACGCGGTCATCGCCGACTGGGCCCCCGCCCTGGTGGCCGGCGCGGGCGTCGCCCTCCGCCGCCGCTTCTCCGCCTCCGGGTTCCTGGACGACGTACGGGCGTACCGGGCCACGTACTTCACCTACGTCGGGCGCGCCGTGCAGTACCTCCTGGCCACCGAGCCCCGCCCCGACGACCGCGACAACCCGCTGCGCATGGGCTTCGGCACCGAGGCCGGGGCAGTGGACGCGGCGGCCTTCGAGGAGCGGTTCGGGGTGCGTCTCGTGGAGGGGTACGGCTCCTCCGAGGGCGGGGCGGCGATCCAGCGGACGCCCGGGACACCGCCGGGCGCGATCGGGCGGGCGGCACCCGGCGACGACCTCGCGGTGGTCGACCCGGAGACCCGAGAGGAGTGCCCGCCGGCCCTCCTCTCCGAAGCGGGACGCCTCCTCAACGGCGCCGAGGCCATAGGGGAGTTGGTCAACCGGGGACGCAACCCCTTCGAGGGCTACTGGCGCAACCCCGAGGCGGACGCGGTCCGCCGCCACGACGGCTGGTACTGGACCGGCGACCTCTTCTACCGCGACCCGGACGGCTTCCTCTACTTCGCCGGCCGCACCGACGACCGCCTCCGCGTCGACAGCGAGAACCTCGCCGCCGCCGTCATCGAGAACATCCTCGCCCGCTACGAGGGCGCCGAGGCCGTCGCCGTCTACGCCGTCCCCGACCCCGTCGCCGGTGACCAGGTCATGGCGACCATCGCCGGCACCTTCGACCCCTGCCGCTTCGCCGCCTTCCTGCTGGACCAGCCGGACCTGGGCACCAAGATGGCACCCCGCTTCGTCCGCGTCGTCCCGTCCATGCCCGTCACCGCCACCAACAAGATCCAACGCGCCACCCTCCGCCGCGAGGGCTTCCGCTGCCCGGACCCGGTCTGGTGGCGCCCGCCGGGGAAGTGGGCGTACCACAGGTTCTCGGCGGTGGCCCTGGCGCGGCTGGTGACGGAGTACCGGGCGCACGGTCGGGAGGAGCTGCTCACGAGGTAGGGCTGGGCATACCTCCCGGACACCGCCTGCGCGTATGGCCGCCGCCCACCACCCCCGCCTACCGTGACCCCATGATCCGAACAGTCGTACGGGATGTGCCGCGCGCGGTGGCCTATCTGCTGAGCGGTGTGCTCGTCGGCGCCCCCCTGCTGGTGGTGCTCCTGGTCCTGGGCATCCTCGGCCTGGTCCTGGCCCCGGTCCTCGTGGGCCTGCCACTGCTCGCCGTGGCCGTCCTGTCGGGCATCCCCGTCGGCGCCCTCGAACGGCGGCGGCTGGCTCTCACCCGCACCCCGCCGTCGCCCGACCCGCACGCCACCCCGGCCGAGCCGGGTCTCGCCGCCTGGGCCCGGCTGCGGCTGACCGAGCGGGCGACCTGGCGGGAGCTGGCGTACACGGCCCTGCTCGCGTTCGTGCTGTGGCCGTTGGACGTGGTCGTGCTGTTCGTCGCGTTGGGCGTGCCCGGCGCGATGATCGGAGCGCCCGTGCAACTGGCGACGACCAGCAGCGCCAGCGGGGACGCGCGGATCGCCAAGCTCTGGCTGATCGACTCCTACGGCCAGGCCCTGCTGTGCACGGCCGCCGGCGTCGTCCTCCTCCTCGCGCTGCTGTGGCCCCTCGTCCGCTACGCGCGGGTCCGCGCCGCGCTCGCCCGGCTGCTGCTCGCGCCGAGCGAGGCGGAGGCGGAGCGGAGGCTGACCGAGGTGACGAGATCGCGGGCCCGGCTGGTCGCGGCCTTCGAGGCCGAGCGGCGCCGTATCGAACGCGATCTGCACGACGGGGCCCAGCAGCGCCTGGTGTCCCTGAGCATGATCCTCGGCCTGGCCCGGCTCGACGCCCCGCCCGAACTGGCCGACCGGCTCGCCGCCGCCCACCGGGAGGCCGACCAAGTCCTCGGTGAGCTGCGCGAGTTGATCCACGGCATCCATCCCCAGGTCCTCGCCGACTACGGTCTCCCGGACGCCCTCGCCGACGCGGCCGATCGGTCCGCCGTACCGGTGGAGGTGGACGTGGATCTTCCCCGGTTCGCCGAGTCCGTGGAATCGGCGGCCTACTTCGCGGTCCGGGAGGCGCTCGCCAACGTCGCCAAGCACAGCGGGGCGGGCCGGGTGTGGCTCAGCGGGCGGTACGCGGGCGGACGGCTGCGGGTGGAGGTGCGGGACGACGGCACGGGCGGTGCCGATCCCGCGCGGGGCACGGGCCTCACCGGACTCGCAGACCGGCTCGCGGTGATCGATGGGACACTGTCCGTCCACAGCCCGGTCGGCGGCCCGACCGTCCTGACTCTGGAGATCCCGTGCCCGCAGCGTTGAAGATCGTGCTCGCCGAGGACAGCGTGCTGCTGCGGGAAGGGCTCGTCGGCGTGCTGACCCGCTTCGGACACGAGGTCGTCGCGGCGGTCGGGGACGCGGAATCGCTGAGGGCGGCCGTGGCGTCGTACGGCCCCGACCTCGTCGTCACCGACGTACGCATGCCGCCCGGCCTCAGCGACGAGGGCCTGCGCGCTGCCCTCGACCTGCGGGCCGCCGACCCGGTGCTGCCCGTGCTCGTCCTCAGCCAGTACGTCCAACGGGCCTACGCCGCCGCGCTGCTGGACACCGGCGACGGCACCGGCGTCGGCTATCTCCTCAAGGACCGCATCGGCCAGGTCGAGCAGTTCGCTGAGGCGGTGGAGGGGGTCGCGGCCGGGGGTACGGTCGTCGACCCCGAGGTCGTACGGCAGCTCCTGCGCAGGCGGCGTGATCCGCTGGCGGCGCTGACCCCGCGCGAGCGGGAGGTGCTGGCGCTGGTCGCCGAGGGGAAGTCGAACGGGGCGGTCGCCCGTGAGCTGGTCGTCACCGAGGCGGCCGTCGGCAAGCACATCGGCAACATCCTGGGGAAGCTGGACCTGCCACCGGCCGAGGACACGCATCGCAGGGTGCTGGCGGTGCTGGCGTACCTGCGGGCGTGACGGCCCGCGGGCGCATGCGGAAGGCCCCTCGCCGGAGCGAGGGGCCTTCCTTCTGTGCGCCGCCAGGGACTCGAACCCCGGACCCGCTGATTAAGAGTCAGCTGCTCTAACCAACTGAGCTAGCGGCGCAGACTCTGTCGCCCTTCCGCCTTCGGCGGCTGGCGACAGAGAAAATACTACCTGGTCCGTGAGGGTGCCCTCGACCAGTTAAACGTGAGCTGGATCTCGGGAGAACTCCCCGTGGCTAGATCGCCAGGGACAGCAGCACGGGCGCCGCTCCCCGGTTCAGTGTGTTCGCCGCCGAACGGAGCCGGTGCGCGTGCTCCAGCGGGAGCGACAGCGCGAGGCAGCCGACGGAGGACCCGGCCGTGATGGGGACGGCCGCGCAGACCGTGCCCTGCGCGTACTCCTGGAGGTCGAGGACCGGGACCGTGGGGGTCTGGGCGTCGAGTTTGCTCAGCAGCACCTTCTCGTTGGTGATCGTGCGGGCGGTGAGCCGGGCCGGACGGTGGCGGGCGAGGTGGTCGCGGCGCCCGTTGAGGTCGAGCTGGCCCAGCAGCCCCTTGCCGAAGGCGGTGGCATGGGCGGAGGAGCGGAAGTCGACCCACTCGTGGACCGCGGGCATGGCCGGGCTGTCGGCCCAGCCGGTCACCTGGATCTCCCCGTCCAGATAGCGGGTGACGTAGACGGCGGCGCCCACGGAGTCGCGCAGCCGGTCGAGGGTGTGCTGGAGCTGCTCGCGCAGGGCCTGGTCATGTCCCTGCGCGGAGCCCAGCCGGGCGAGTGCGGCTCCGGTGACATAGGCGCCGTCGGTGGTCTGCTCCACGTACCCCTCGCGGCGCAGCATCCGCAGGAGCGCGGTCAACCGCTCGCTGCCGACACCGGTGCGACGGGCGATCTCGGCGTCGGTGACGCCACCTGCGTGCCGCGCCACCGTCTCCAGGACGCGGAGCGCGTCCTGGGCCGAGTGGTACGGCGCGGTCGGCTCGTGCTTGAGCGCCACGGTTTCCCCCTGCGCTTCTCGGGCCGTTTTCGGACAGCTTGCCGTGTCCCACGATACGGCCCAAGGAGCGTGCGTGGAGGGGTTGTTCGCGAGAATTTCAGGGCGCATCCGAGCCTCTCAACAGCCGGACCAGCACTCTGGCATATGCCAAAGGCATGGCACGGCGACCGGACCTCGCACGTTCCCACCCGTTCGCCCGTTCACTCGCCGTAGTCAGAGGACCGCGCCGAGGAATTCGCGCGTACGTTCGTGTGTGGGGTTGCCGAAGATCTTCTCGGGGCTGCCCGACTCGATGACCTGGCCAGAATCGAACATCAGAACCTGATCCGAGATGTCACGGGCGAAGTTCATCTCGTGCGTCACACAGAGCATCGTGATGTCGGTGGTGCGGGCGATGTCCCTGAGCAGATCGAGCACGCCCGCGACCAGCTCGGGGTCGAGCGCGGACGTCACCTCGTCGAGAAGCAGCACCTGCGGGCGCATCGCCAGCGCGCGGGCGATCGCCACCCGCTGCTGCTGCCCGCCCGAGAGCTGCGTCGGATAGGCGTCGCACTTGTCGGCGAGCCCGACCATGTCGAGCAGTTCGCGGGCGCGCGCCTCGGCCTCGTCCTTGGAGAGCCCGAGGACGGTGACGGGAGCCTCGGTGATGTTCCGCAGGACCTTCATGTTGGGGAAGAGGTTGAACTGCTGGAACACCATCCCGATGTTCTTGCGGACCTCACGGCACTGCTTCTCGCTCGCCGGGAAGAGCCGCTGACCGCCGACGGTGATCGTGCCCTCGTCGGGCTTGGCCAGCGTCATCAGCAGCCGCAGGATCGTCGTCTTGCCGGAGCCGGACGGGCCGATCAGCGTGACGTGCTTGCCGGCGTCGACGGAGAAGTCCAGCCCGTCCAGCACGGTGTTGCTGCCGAATCGTTTGGTCACGTTCTCGAAGCGGATCAGCTCGGCCCGGTCGGAGGCAGGGGCGCCGCCGGTGCCGGTTTCGGCGTCCGGTTCCTTCATCAGCGGGGTGTCAGCGGACAAGACGACGCTCCAGGGCTCGCAGGAGGAGGGAGGCGGGATAGGCGATGAGGATGAAGGCGATACCGACGGCCACGACGGGCTCGTTCATCTGGAAGCTCTGGGACCCGAACTGGCGGGCCTCGCCGAGCATCTCCAGCACACCGATGGTCATCAGCATCGGCGAGTCCTTCAGCATCGCGATGACGTAGTTGCCGAGGGCGGGCACGACCCGGCGCAGCGCCTGCGGCAGGATCACCGCGGTCCAGGTGCGCGTGCGCGGCAGGCTGAGCGCGGTGGCCGCCTCCCACTGGCCGGCGGGCACACCGTCGATGCCGGCGCGGTACACCTCGGCGGTGTACGTCGAGTAGTGCAGCCCGAGACCGAGCACGCCGGTGGCCAGCGCGGACAGGGTCAGACCCCACTCGGGCAGTACGTAGAAGAGGAAGAAGAGCTGCACGAGCAGCGGGGTGTTGCGGATGAACTCCGTGACCGCCTTGACCGGCCAGCTCACCACCTTCAGCGAGGAGCGCTGGGCGAGGGCCCAGACCAGGCCGAGGGAGAAGGCGAGCAGCGTGCCCCCGAGAAGGGCCTGGAGGGTGACCAGTACGCCGTCCCGGAAGGCGGGCAGGAAATCGCCCAGGGTGGACCAGTTCCAGTTCACGCGGCACCTCCGGGGGCGGACGTCTTGGCGGCGCCCGGGACTCCGGCACCCGCGCCGGTTCCGGCACCCGCGCCCGCCAGGTCCTGGGGGCGCCCGGCGACGGCCTTGCGCGGCTGGGGCACGCCCCCGGCCGGGGCACGGCCGACACCGGCCTTGGCCCTGCGCTCGACCTGCCGCATCACCCGGGTGATGAGGAAGGCGAGGACGAAGTACATGACGAGGATCACCGTGTAGACGGGGGCGCTCTGCCCGGTGGCGTTGCGCACCAGCTGGGCGGCGAAGGTGATGTCGGCGACGCCCAGCACGGACACCAGGGCGGTGCCCTTCAGCAGCTCGATGAGCAGGTTGTTGAAGGGCGGCACCATCTCCGGCCAGGCCTGCGGGAGCACGATCTTCCGCAGCCGCTGCGCAGGCGTGAAGCTCAGCGCCACCCCCGCCTCACGCTGCGCCGCCGGTACCGCGGCCACCGCGCCGCGCACGACCTCCGAGCCGTAGGCGCCGTACGTGCAGCCGAGCGTGAGTACGGCGGCCCACATGGGGACGAGCTGCCAGCCGAGGGTCAGCGGCACCACGAAGAACACCCAGATCATCAGGACCAGGGCGGAGGTGCCGCGGAAGATCTCGAAGTACGCGCCCGCCACGAACCGCACGATCCACAGCCGGTGTTGGCGGGCGAGCCCCACCGCGAAGGCGACGGCCGCGCCGAGGGCGGCGCTGTACACGGTCAACTGGACGGTGATCCACACGCCTCGGAGGATCAGTTCCCACAGGCCGGAACTGAAGCTGAAGTCGTCGAGGACGCCGGCGGCGTTCACCTCGTTCATGGCACTCATGCGCGGCACTTCTCCTCCGCCTTGATGTCGGTCATCTGGTCCTTCGTGAAACCGAAGGGCCGCATGACCTCCAGCAGCTCGCCGCTCCGCTTCATCTTGTGCAGCTCGCGGTTGAAGGCGTCCCGCAGGTTCCGCTCGGGCATCCGAAACGCGAAGCCCCCGACGTCCACGACCGGTTCACCGTCCACATACGGGGTGACCTCGTCGGTCGCCTCCACCTTCGTGCTCCCGGTCTGCTCGACCACGTTCCGCACGGTGACCGCGGTGCCCGCGAACACGTCGACGCGACCCTGTTCGACGGCGAGGAGACCGGCCAGTTGGTCCGGCAGGGTGTCGATCTTCTTCACCCCGGCCTCTTCGGCGTAGTCGATCTCCGCGTAGCCGATACCGGTCGCCATGCTCGCCCCGGTCCGGGCGATGTCGGCGTAGGTTCGCAGCTTCTTCGGATTCCCCCTGGGCACGATGAAGGCGTCCTTCATCTGGTACTCGGGATCCGCGAACAGCACCTGCTCACAGCGCTCCGGGTTGATGTACATACCGGCGGCGACCACGTCGAACTGCAGGGAGTTCAGCCCGAAGATCAGCGAACCGAACTCCGTCGGGAACGGTTCGACGCGGTCGATCCCGAGTCTGCGGAAGATCCGCGTGGCGATGGCCGGGGCGGAGCCGGTGATCTCGCCGTCCTTGCCTATGTATCCGTACGGCTGCTCACCCGCGATGCCCAGACGTACGGTCCCCCGCGCCCGCAACTGCTCCAGCAGATGCCCGCCGTCCCCGGTGTCGGCGGTGGCGACACGGCTGCACCCGCTGCTCGCCCCGACCATCGCGCCCGTGGTGACCAGGGCGGCGGTGCCGGTGAGCAGCGTGCGGCGGGGTATGCCGGGTCTGCCCGATCGTCGGCTTTTCTCGTCGTGTGCGTGCACTCGAACCATGGCCGCGCGGCTACCCGACACGGCAACGGCTATGCCAGTTCTTTTCCGGTCCTTCACGGGTCCGGCCGGGCCCGGTGTCCAGAGGGGGAGAAGGAACACCGGGCCCGGCCGGGCCGAGGGGGAGGCGGGCGGAGGGGGGAGGCCGGCCGGGCCGAGGGGGGAGGCGGGCCGCGGCCGTTCAGGCCCCGCGCACTCCGGCCCTCAGTACTTCACGCAGGCCCGTGCCTCGCTGCGGTACTGCGGTTGCTCGGCCAGCGGATAGTTCCAGGTGCCGATCATGCAGATCTTCTGCGTGCCCTTCGGGTTGCCGAGCTTGAGCGTCTTCGACGTCACGGTCTTGCCGCCACGCTGCCGCTTGGTCGTCGACTTCAGCTTGTCGTTGTTGACGCTGAGCAGACCGACGAGGATATGGGTCGACCCGTACTCGCAGGTGGCCCGCGCATAGCCGGACGCGGTCTTCTTCGTCACGCTGACGACCGCGTGGGCCCGGCACCCGGGCAGCTTGCCCTTGATCCGAATCACCTTGCCCTTGGCGGCGGCGACCTTGGGGGCGGTGACCTTGGGGGCGGTGACCGCCCGGTCGGAGGCCTGATCGGAGGCCTGAGCGGGGCCCACGGCGAAGGCGCTCAGCGCGATGCCGGTGGCGGTGAGGGCGCCGATGGTGCGTGTCGTACGAGAAGGCATTCTCTCTCCTTCTGGAGCAGGTGTGGGGGGAATTCGCCATTCACCACTTCATGCTGATGGCGGTGCCCTTCCGGTAAGGCATGGTGAGGGTCAGCTTTCCCTTGGGCATGTTCTTGCAGGTGAACGTCTTCGGTGTCTTCCATTTCTCGCGGATTTCACCGAAGCACTTGATCTTTCCCTTGTGGCGGATGTCCCAGCCGTAGAGCATCGCGCCGTCACCGCTGTTGTCGACCGTGACCTTGACCGTCCCCTTGGCCGGGTGGTACTTGGTCAGTTTGCAGTTGCCGGGCCCGCCGCCGCACTTCTTGCTCACGGTCGCGGCCTGCGCGGGCGAAAACGCTCCGCACACCATTCCGACGCTGAGCGAGACCGCGAGAATTCCGAGTGCGGACCTTTTCCTGGCCATGCCGATATCCCTCCTCCGATGGGCGGTCCGATGGGTGGTTCGAAAATTGTTCGCACCGTTTCGGAGCGCATGCAATCGCCTCTTCGGGAGGTGTACGAAAGTGCGACGCACGGGCCCGGTTGAATCGAGTGAGGCCGGGCAGGCGCGGTGGGAGGAGCAGATGACGGACGTACTGCGAGGAGGCGTCGTCCATGGCGGAACGGCATATCGAGGTCGCGCTCGACCGGCGCGGGGTTCGCTGCACGGCCCGGTTGCTCGACGAGCGCGCGCCGATCACCTGCGCGGCGGTGTGGGACGCCCTGCCCCTGGCCGGCGACGTCTACCACGCCAAGTACGCCCGCAACGAGATCTACGCCCTCTTCCCGCCCTTCGCCGCCCACGAACCGCCCCTGGAGAACCCGACGGTCACACCCATCCCGGGTGACCTCTGCTACTTCTCCTTCGCCGGCACGGAACTGGCCACGAACGCCTACGGCTACGACGACGAAGTCCGCCCCGGCACGACCCTCGTCGACCTGGCCCTTTTCTACGAGCGCAACAACCTGCTGCTCAACGGGGATGTGGGCTGGGTGCCGGGAATCGTGTGGGGGCAGGTGGTCGAGGGCCTGGGGGACATGGCCGAGGCGTGCAACGACTTGTGGCGAACGGGGGCAGCGGGGGAGACGCTACGGTTCCGCCGGGCGTAGAGCGCCTGACGGCTGGTAGCGCAGTTCCCCGCGCCCCTTTTCAGGGGCGCGGGGAACTGCGCGAGGAACCACACGCCACCCGCATCCGAAGAACAAACCGACGCGGGGTCGAAGGGGCGCAGCCCCTGGGATGGGACGGGTAGGGGCGGCGGGGGCGAGAACTCAGAGGCGAGCCGGAGCCACCCCCGCGACCCCGGCCTCGTACAACGCATGCCCCACCCGAAGCACCAGCTCATCCCGATGCCGGGCCGCGACCACCTGAAGCCCCACCGGCAACCCGTCCCCGTCCACCCCCACGGGAACACTCGCCGCCGGCTGCTGCGTCAGGTTGAAGGGGTAAGTGAACGGCGTCCACCCCGTCCACCGCCGATACCCCGCCCCCCGAGGCACCTCCACCCCCGCCTCGAACGCCGTAACGGGCAACGTGGGCGTGACGAGGACGTCGTACCGCTCATGGAACGCACCCATCCGCCGCCCGAGGTCCATCCGCACATCCACCGCCGCCAGATAGTCCAACGCGGACAGCCGCGCCCCGATCTCCCGGATCTCCCGCAACCCGGGATCCAGCAATGCCCGCTGCTCCGCCCTCAGCCGCTGCGTCACCCGCGCCGCCCCGCTGAACCACAGCGTGTGGAACGCCTCCACGGGATCGGAGAAGTCGGGGTCGGCCTCGCTGACGTACGCCCCCAGCCCGGCGAGCCCCTCCACGGCCCGCCGCACCGCGAGGGCGACGCCCGGCTGCACGGCGACCTGCCCGCCCAGCGACGCCGAGTACGCGACCCGCAGCCCTCGCACCCCACCCGCGAGCGCGTCCACGAAGGACCCGGGCGCCGGCCCGAGCGCCGACCAGTCCCGCGCGTCGGACCCCCCGATGACGTCCAGCAGCAGAGCCGCGTCCGCCGCGTCCCTGGTCAGCGGCCCCACATGGGCCAGCGTGCCGAACGCGCTCGCGGGATACAGCGGCACCCTCCCGTACGTCGGCTTGAGCCCGAACACCCCGCAGAAGGCGGCCGGGATACGCACGCTGCCACCCCCGTCCGTGCCCAGCGCCAGCGGCCCCGCCCCCAGCGCGACGGCCGCCGCCGCACCCCCGCTGGACCCCCCGGCCGTACGCGAGAGGTCATGCGGATTGCGCGTCACCCCGCTCAGCGGCGAGTCGGTGACGCCCTTCCAGCCGAACTCCGGCGTCGTGGTCTTCCCCAGGAAGACGGCCCCCTGCTCCCGCAGCCGGGCCACGGACGGCGCGTCCTCGTCCCAACTCCCCTGCACGGAAATGGTCCTGGAGCCCTTCAGGGTCGGCGCGCCCCGCATCAGCAGGATGTCCTTCACCGTGACCGGCACCCCGTCGACCGCCCCGACCGGCTCCCCACGCCGCCAGCGTTCCTCCGACTCCCGGGCCCGCGCGAGGGCCGCCTCGGCGTCGATCCGCACGAACGCGTTCACCTCCGGCTGCACCCGCTCGGCCCGCTCCAGCGCCGCCCGCGCCACCTCCACGGGGCTGAACTGGCCCTTGCGGTATCCCTCGACCAGTCGTACGGCGGAAAGCTCCGTCAGCTGCGTCAGCTCTGTCGGTTGCGTCGGCTCCGGCATGCGCCCCTCCAGGGGAGTTCAGTGCCCGGGCACGTACCCGCGCTGCTTGTCGACGACGTTGGGCAGCGGCTTGCCCGCCTCCCACAGCTCGAACAACTCCACGAACTGGGCGCCGAGTTCGTCCCGCCACCCCACCGTGTCCCCGCTCATGTGCGGGGAGACGATCAGCCCGGGCACCTCCCACAGCGGGTCGTCGGGGTCCAACGGCTCGCGCTCGAAGACATCCAGTGCCGCCCCCGCGATCCACCGCCTGCGCAGCGCCTCGACGAGCGCGTCCTCCACCACGAGCTGCCCACGCCCCACATTGACGAACCGCGCGGACGGCTGCATCACCCCGAACCGCCGGGCGTCGAACATGCCGTACGTCGCCTCCGTCAGTGGCGCGGCGGCGATCACCCAGTCGGCGCGGGCCAGCAGCCGGTCGAGATCCTCCGGACCGTGGACACCGGCACGGGCGACCCGCCCGACCAGGGCCGTGTGGAGGCCCAGGGTCTTCAGACAGCGCGCGATCGCCCGCCCGATCGGCCCCGAGCCCACCACGCAGGCCCGGCCGCCCGCCACCCGCAGCGTCTCCCGGTGCCGCCACTCCCGGCGGCCCTGCAGCTCCCAGGTGTGCGGCAGATCCTTGGCCATGGCAAGGACGAGCGCGGCGACGTACTCGGCGATCGGGGCCTCGAAGACGCCCCGCGCGTTGGTGACCACCGTGCCCTCGGCGGCGGCGATCTCGGGGCACAGCAGATGGTCCACGCCCGCGCTCGCCGTGTGCACCCAGCGCGGCCGGGGCCCCTCGCCCGGCCACGCCTTCCGTACCGCGTGGGAGGTGAAGTCCCACACCAGCAGCACATCGGCGGACGGCAGCCGCTCGGCCAGCGTCGAGGCGTCGGCGTACTCGATCGAGGCCCGGCCCGTGAGCCGCCCGAGCCGGGGGCGTGGCTCGGCGTCGAGGACGAGGAGGGTGGGTCGGGGAGTCGAGGTCATGGCGAAGGCAACCCCTCACAATCGGAAGCGGCTCTACCGGCCCCACGAGATGCGTGTGACATGCACTGATTGACCACGCTCGCACCCGAACCTACCTTCGTCAACACGGACTTGCGCACGGTCTGTCGTCCGCACATCTCTCTCCGTGAGGCCGGTGGCTGTCATGAACGTCTCCTTCCTCGGTGGACCCCGGCCGCAACGCGGCGTCGGTGTCATCGCCCCGTTCGACTTCGCCCTCGACCGCGAGCTGTGGCGGTGGGTCCCGGACGACGTCTCCCTGCACCTCACCCGGACCCCGTACGTCCCGGTCGAGGTGAGCCTGGACCTGGCCCGCCTGGTCTCCGAGCACGAGACGCTCCACGAGGCGGTACGGGCCCTGAACGAGGTCGCGCCCGAGATCGTGGCCTACGCCTGCACCAGCGGCAGCTTCGTCGGCGGGGTCGCGGGGGAGCGCGCGATGGGCGAGGCGATGATCCGGGCGGGCGCCGCGCACGCGGTCACCACCTCGGGTGCGATGCTCGCCGCCCTGGCCGAACTGAGCGCCCGCCGTATCGCCCTGGTCACCCCCTACACCGCCTCGGTGACCCAGTCCCTGGAGGAGTACCTGGCCGAGGCGGGCATCCTGGTCACCGGGCGCGCCTCGCTCGGCCTGGTCCGGCACATCTGGAAGGTCCCGTACCACGATGTGGTCGCCATGGCCCACCGCGCGGTCCGCACGACGACGCCGGACGCCCTCTTCATCTCCTGCACCAACCTCCCCACGTACGACGTCATCCCTCAGTTGGAAGCGGAACTGCGTATGCCCGTCATCTCGGCCAACCAGGTGACGATTTGGGCGGCACTGCGTCATCTGGGTACCCGGGCGGTGGGTCCGTACCAGGCTCTGCTCGACGAGTCGGCCAGGCAGACGTTCGGTGCGGGCGCCGTTCCGCCACCGCCGGTACTGCCGGAAGAACAGGAAGGTTGGGCATGACCGCACTCGGTTTCCTCTACCCGGGCCACTCCGCCGAGGACGACTATCCGCGTATAGAACAACTGCTCGGCAGTGACATCCGGGTGGACGTGGTGCACACCGACATCGGCGAGGACGCGCACCGCGTGGACGCCCTGCGGGAGATGGGCGCCCCCGAACGCCTGGCCGCCGGCTGCGAGGCCCTCCGCCTGTCCGGCGCGGAGGCCGTCGTCTGGGCCTGTACCAGCGGCAGCTTCGTCCACGGCTACGAAGGCGCCCAGGACCAGGTCCGCACCCTCGCCCGCGCCGCCGGCCTGCCGGCCTCCTCCACCTCCTTCGCCTTCGCCCACGCGGCCCGCGAGATCGGCGCCACCCGCGTCGCCGTCGCGGCCACCTACCCCGACGACGTCGCCCGCCTCTTCGTCGACTTCCTGGCGGCGGCGGGTGTGGAGGTCCTCTCCGTACGAGGGGCCGGCATCATCACGGCGGCCGAGGTGGGCACCTGGACCCTCGACGACACCCTCGCCCTCGCCCGCTCCGCCGACCACCCCGACGCCGACGCCCTCCTGCTCCCGGACACGGCCCTCCACACCGCCTCCCACATCCCCACCCTGGAGAAGGAACTGGACAAGCCGGTCCTCACCGCCAACCAGGTCTCCGTCTGGGAGGCCCTGAGGCTGACGGACAGGAGGGTCAACGCCCCCGAGCTGGGCGCCCTGTTCACCCGAGAGCCGATCGTGCAGGTCTGACCACCGGCCCACTCCCCGCGCCCCCAAGGGGCGCGGGGACCCTTGCGGCCCGCCGAGCGCCGTCTTCCTCGGCGACCCCCCGCAGCGAGTGCTTCCCCGAGCCCGACTCCGTCACCGCCCGGCGCGATGCCGTGAAAAGCGGTCCTGTGGATGGCGCTAGCCGTCACCGGGCGTTTCCGTGGGCCTGCCGAGCGGCCTCGTGGGAGCGCGTACCCCCATCCAGGCGCATCAGGACGATGCCGTAGGCGACGACCCAGATGACCCACAGGAGCCAGCCGGCGAGACCGAGGAGGCCCAGCGGGCTGGTTCGGCCGATCAGCAGAGGCGTGAGTGTGGCCGAGGTGAACAGCAGGGCTGCCGAGAGCAGCCCCAGGACGTGATGCCAGGGCCTGATGATCCCGGCGTGCCGACCTCCGACGGACAGGCCGACGAGGGCGAGGGCCAGGAAGGTGCCGTTGAGAGTGAAGAGCGCGTCGTGCAGAGCCCACAGCCCCGCGGACCCCTCGGTGCCGTCCGCGGCCGTCGACGCCAGGGCGAGACGAATCGCGATGACTCCGGCGAAAGCGGAGTTCTGCAGGATGAGGCCGGTGAACCCGAGCAGCGACCACGCCTCGTGACGGGCCCGCTCGGAGCGCCACAGCGCGCGGACCGCGCCCGCACCGAACAGCGTGGCCAGGACCCAGGCGGCGGGCGTGAGCATGGATGCGAGGCCGACCAGATGGCCCTCCGTGCGGAAGAACGCGTCGACGGAATCGACATGGGCGCCGGTGCGCGGCAGACCGGCGGGTACCACGATCACGTTGCCCATGACGATCAGGAAGGCGAAGCCGAGTGCGGCGATTCCACTGAGGCGGAGGAAGCCCGGGGTGGGGATGACCGACCAAGGTGATTGACGTAACATATATTCACTATAAGCATCGTAAGCCCAATGGGAAGGTGGCCTGTCGTTGTGAGCGATGAGCCGGTCCGGCGCCGCTACGACTCGTTGCGCCGGACAGCGCAGGCGCAGCAGACACGCGCGGACATCGCCCGTGCCGCACGGCGGCTGTTCGTCACCCGGGGCTGGGCGGCGACGACCGTTCGGGATGTGGCACGTGAGGCCGGGGTCTCCGTACCGACCGTCTACGCGACGTACGGGAACAAGACAGGACTGACCCGGGCGCTGGCCGACGCGGCGGACCTGTCGGCCGACGTGGCGCAACTGGTCGCGGAACTGGAGGACCCGGCTGCCGACCCCGCTTGCCAGCTGGCGGCGATGGCCGCCTTCGACAGGCGGCTGTTCCAACGCGCGGGCGACGTCATCGCCCTGGTGCGCGAGGCGGGGCGCAGCGAACCGGAGCTCGCGACCTTCTACCGCGACAGCCGCAGGCGTGCTGACGAGGCCCGGGTCCAGGTGTTCTCCTCCTGGCCGGCCGGGGTCCTTCAGCAGGGCCTGGACGTGGGGTTCGCCGCGGACGTCTACGGGGCCTTGTGCAACATCGACGTCTACACCGAGCTCACGGCCGTACGCGGCTGGTCCCCCGACCGCGTCGAGCAGTGGTGGGGAGGAGCGCTGGCCCGCGAACTCCTGAACTGACCCCGCCCTCCCGCTCGTGCCGACGGGGCCGCCTGGAGCGGCTGGTCCACTGCCGGCACGGCGCAGTGCCAGACCTGAGTGGTCGAGCATGTGCCCTGCGGACCTCCACGGCCCAACAGTGAGAAGGTCGGCAGGGCGCATGAGCGACAGGCCACCACGTCGAGGTCGAGGTCGGGAGCCCGAAGGGCGGCCTGGGGACGGGGCGGGTACGGGTAGGGGCGACGGGGGCGAGGAATAACCGGAGCCACCCTCCTGTTACCCCACTCGTACCCACCACCGCACGCAGCGCAGGAGGCCCCGCCGTGACCGCAGACGAGATACGAGGCGAAGCCAGGGGCACCGCCCCGGCCCCCCTCTCCGTCCTGGACCTCGTCACGGTGGGCGCCGGCCGCACGGCCACGGACGCCCTCCGCACCAGCGTCACCCTCGCCCGCCAGTCGGAACACCGCGGCTTCCACCGCTACTGGGTGGCCGAACACCACTCCATGCCCGGCGTGGCCTCCTCCTCCCCGGCCGTGATCCTCGCCCACCTCGCCGCCCACACCACCCGCATCCGCCTCGGCTCGGGCGGCGTGATGCTCCCCAACCACGCCCCCCTGGTCATCGCGGAGCAGTTCGGCACCCTCGAAGCCATGGCCCCCGGACGCGTCGACCTCGGCCTCGGCCGGGCCCCCGGCACCGACGGTGCCACCGCCGCCGCCCTGCGCCGCTCGTCGCGCCTCCACGAGGGCGCCGACGACTTCCCGGAACAGCTCGCGGAGCTGACCCGCTTCCTGGACGACGACTTCCCCGACGGCCACCCCTACCGCCGTGTCCACGCGGTCCCCGGCCCGATCCAGGCCACCTCGCCCGGCGGCGTCCAGTCCCCGCACCGCCCCCCGGTCTGGCTGCTCGGCTCCTCCGGCTTCAGCGCCCGCCTGGCCGGCTCCCTCGGCCTCCCCTTCGCCTTCGCCCACCACTTCTCCGCGCGCAACACCATCCCGGCCCTGGACCTGTACCGCGAGTCGTTCCGCCCCTCGCCGGTCCTCGACGCCCCCTACGCGCTGATCGGAGTCTCGGCCCTCGCCGCCGACGAGGAGAAGGAGGCCCGCCGCCAGGTCAGGGCCGCCGCGCTCAACATGGTCCGCCTGCGCACCGGTCGCCCCGGTCTCGTCCCGACGCCGGAGGAGGCGGAGGCGCACGCTTTCAGCGTGATCGAACAGGACTTCATCGACTCCTGGAACGCGGACGTCGCTCACGGCACCGTCGACGAGGTCCGCACCCGCCTCGACGACCTGCGCAAGCGCACCGGCGCCGACGAGTTGATGCTCACCACCCACGCCCACAGCGCCGAGCTGCGCCTGCGCTCCTACGAACTGATCGCGGACGCCTACGACCTGCCGCGCATCCCCCGTGACGAGGGCGCCCCTCAGGCCTGAGGACAGGCCGCGGCGCCCAGCAGCTCCGCGATCCGCTCCGGCGACACCGCGCGGGAGTACAGCCACCCCTGCCCGGTGTCGCAGCCGAGCCGGCGCAGCCGGGAGGCCTGCGCGTCGGTCTCCACGCCCTCCGCCGTGACGGTCAGCCCCAGCCGATGGGCGAGCTGGACCAGCGCCTCGACGATGATCTCGTCGGCGGGGTTGGGCTGCCCGGCGTCCGCGACGGTGGCGCCGACGGGAGCGCCGGTGGGAGCCACGGGAGCGCCGGTGGGGGCCCCGGCGGGGGCCCCGTTCTCCTCACCGCCGTCGTACTGGAACCCCCGTACGAACGCCCCGTCCAGCTTCAGCACCGACACCGGCAGCCGGCTGAGGTACGCGAGGTTGGAGTAGCCGGTGCCGAAGTCGTCGATGGCGATACGGACGCCCATGTCGCTGAGGGCCTGGAGGGCTTGGAGGGGACGGCCGGCGGAGCCCATCAGCGCGGACTCGGTGAGCTCCACCTGGAGCAGGTGCGGGGCGAGACCGGTCTCCGCGAGGATCTCGGCGACGTCGGCGACCAGGTCGGAGTCCCAGACCTGGCGGACGGCCACGTTCACGCTGACGAAGATCGGGGGCCGGTCCGGGTGGTCGACCTGCCAGCGGCGGGCCTGCCGGCAGGCGGTGGCCAGGATCCATCGCCCGAGCTGGACGATCGAGCCGTCCTCCTCGGCCAGTGAGATGAACCGATTCGGCGTCAACAGGCCGAACTGGGGGTGATGCCAGCGCACCAGCGCCTCGACCCCGCGCACCTCACCGTCCGCCATGCCCACGAGCGGCTGGTACTCCAGGACGAACTCGCCCCGCCCGACGGCCGCCCGCAGGGTGGAGGACAGGGCCTGACGGGTCATCCGGTGGGCGTTGCGCTCCGGGTCGAACAGGGTCCACCGGGCCTTGCCGTCGGCCTTGGCCCAGTACAGCGTGGTGTCGGCGGCCTGCATCAGTCCGGTCGCCGTCGTGCTCGCCGACTGCCGTTCGACCACCCCGATCGAGGCGGAGACGGAGAGCCGTTGGCCGGCCAGGTCGAAGGGCGCCTGCAGCGCCTTGAGGACGGAGTCGGCCAGGTCGGCGAGTTGTTCCGTGCCGGTGGAGTCCTCCACGAGCAGCGCGAACTCGTCGCCGCCGAGTCTGGCCACCAGTGGCGCCCCGGCCGCCGTGCCCGCGGTGCGGTGCAGGGCGGCCGCGTCGGCGCATTCGGTGAGCCGCTCGGCGACGGCCGCGAGGAGCCGGTCGCCGACGCGGTGGCCGAGCGTGTCGTTGACCGCCTTGAAACCGTCCAGGTCCAGATAGACCAGACCGATCCGGCCGGTGCCGGCCTCGTCGTCGTAGGCCTCCCGTTCCAGGGCGGCGGAGAGCTGTTCGAAGAAGAGCGTGCGGTTGGGGAGGCGGGTCACCGGGTCGTGCATCTGCAGGTGGCGGAGCCGGGCCTGGAGTTGGCGGTTGGCGCTGATGTCGTCGACCGAGAGGAGCACCGCCCGCTCCTCCTCGGGCAGCGGTGCCACCGACACCTGGACCCACAACCAGGTCCCGTCGGGCTGTTTGAGCCGGCGTGTGCAGCGCAGCCGGGCCTGCCGCCCGTTCAGCACCTCGCGGTACGCGTGCCAGGTACGGATGTCCGAGGCCAGGTCCACCAACTCGGCGGCGACCCGCCCCACCAGTGTCTCCGCGCCCGCTCCGAGCAGCGTCCCCATCGCCCCGTTGGCGGTGAGGACCAGCCCGTCCCGGTCGACGACGGCCATGGCGAGCGGCGCGACGGAGAACGCGGCCGGTGTCGAGGGACTCTCCTCACCCGACGGAGCCGTGGCGTTGACGTGACGCTCTGTAATCGTCGGCCGGGCGAGGTCTGCCGCGGGCGCCGGCCCTTGGGACGTTCCGCTCACCGTTCGCTCCCGCAGTGCACTCGTTTTCGTACGGATCTCATCTGTGTCGTCGGAGCGGCCGAACAAGTACGTCGGGGCGCTCAAGCCGTGTCCGTGCAGGAAAGTGTGCCGATCATAGAGGCTGACCCCGGGCCCTTCTAGCCACTCCCCAGTCTCCCTGAACAACGACCTGATCTGACAGATCGTTTCTGCCGCGAGCTGATCGGCTTGCCCGCTGCGTCGATCGGTCGTGACGTTCCGTGAGTATTTCGGGCTGTCGGCCACTCGGGTCATCCGGCCTCCTCCTCGCCCTCCCCTCACCCTTCTGGTGTAGGCGAACAGGGCAAAGTACTACGAATTCCGAAAATCTGGATGCGGTGTCCCCAAGATCCGCATCCGGAGGTCTCCGTGCAGCGTCCGCTCCCCTGGAAGGAACTCCTCGGCGACCGGGCGCCCAGTGTGCGTAGTGCGGCGGCCATGCTCACCTCCCTCACCGCGCTCGCGGCGACCTCCCTGATCGCGGCCCCCTCGGTCGCCGTACCGCTGTCGGAGGCGTGCACGCTGCGGCGCACCCAGGCGCATCACTCGGAGGGCCTCGACACCTGGAACTCCGCGTATCCACGCCCCACCCGCGACCTCGACGCCGTACTCGTGTTCTTGTCATTCCCGGACGCGGCCCCGCTCACCACTCCGACCGAGCTGACCGCGGATCACTTTCCGGCCACCAGTGAGTTCTTCGAACGCGCCTCGTACGGAAAGTTCTCGCTCCACCCGCACCCGCGCCGCGAGTGGCTGGAGATGCCGAGATCCTCGACGGCGTACGCCATACGGCGTGACTGGAACTCCGAACACCGGGCCGCCTACCTCCGCGACGCGCTTGCCACGGCCGACCCGCACGTCGACTTCTCCCGCTACGACATCGTCTACTTCGTCGCCGACCCCCACGCCCCCGGCGTCGACTCGGACGCGACGAAGGTGGTCAACCTCGAATCCCCGGTGGAGGTCGACGGCACGGGCCTCCGCCGGGTCGTCACGGTGTTCGAACGTCATCCCCCGGACCGTCTCGTCCTCGCCCACGAGACCGGCCATGTCTTCGACCTCCCCGACCTCTACCACCGCCCCGCCGACGGCAAGGGCGACTGGGACACCCACGTCGGCGACTGGGACCTCATGGGCAGCCAGTTCGCCCTGGCCCCGGACCTGTTCGCCTGGCACAAGTGGAAACTCGGCTGGCTCGAACCGCGCCAGGTGACGTGCGTACGGGGGACAGGGAGCACGCGACTGACGCTGGAGGCGGTGGGGGCGGGACCGGCGGACGGGTACGAGGAGGAGGGCGGCGAGTTCGGCGACGCCGGCGAGGGAGCCGGTGCGGGGGGCGATGTCCGTGTCGGTGCTGTCTCCGGTGCCGGTGCGGGTGCCGGTGCCGGGGCTGCTTCCGGTGCCCGGGGCGGTGTCGGTGGTGGTGGCGGTGTGGACTCCGGTGGCGGCGTCGCCGGGGTGGCGGCCGGGGCGCGGGCCCTGGGTTCCGGGCGGGGTGCGAAGCTGGCGGTGGTGCGTACGGGTCCCGACAGCGCCCTCGGTATCGAGGCGCGCGGGGCGGTCGGCAACGACGCCTCGCTCTGCACCCAGGGCGTTCTCGTCTACCGCATCCGTGGCGGTACGGAGTCCGGCGGCGGCCCCATCGAGGTCCTGGACGCCCACCCCCGCACCGAGGCCTGCTGGGAGGACTCCGTCTACCCGCCCCTCGCGGACGCCCCGGTGGGCGTGGGCGAGAGCTTCGCGGTGCCGGGGGAGGCCGTACGGGTGGCGGTGGAGGGACGCACGGCGTCGGGGGCGTGGACGGTGAGGATCACGACGGGGGACGGGCGGCCGACGGCGTGACGTACCGGAGCACGGAAGAAGCCCCCCGCTTCCGCGAGGGGCTTCTTCCGTGTCGTGCGCCGCCAGGGACTCGAACCCCGGACCCGCTGATTAAGAGTCAGCTGCTCTAACCAACTGAGCTAGCGGCGCCTGCTGACATCGTAGACCTTAGCACCCTGATCGGCGGGAGGAAAAATCGATATCCGCACGGTCGCGGAGGTGCTCGCACGGGCTGCTCGCACGGCCGCCCAGAGCAGTACCTCGGGCCCCGGAAGCCAAGGTCGACGGGTGTCCGGCGCGACGAGCCAGCGGGACCCGGGCCCGGCGGTACCGGCTGTTTCCGCCGTGCCGCCACCGTCGCCGCGGTCGCTCTCGACACCCTCGGCGGCGGCGAACACGGCCGGGACGGTCACGGCGTCCCCGGCGCCGTGACACAGGACGGGCGGGACGGCCCCGGTGCGGCCGGGCGACCCCCACTCCTCCCACTCCAGCAGGGTGGGGAGCCGGTGCGCGGTGCCGGGCGAGGCGAACAGCAGCATCCGCCCGCGGTACACGGCGACCGGTCCGGAGCCGGGCCCCTCCTCCCACAACCGGTCGAGCATCCGCCGCCCGAAGACCGCCGGCACGTTGACGACGTCGAACACGGTGCCGCACGGCAGTACCACGGGCGCGGTCGGCCGCTCCTCCCACAACGTCAACGCACTGCGCGGATACGTTCCTGCCGAGGCCAGCCAAGCCGCCCCCTCCGCCGTGACCCCCGCGACGTCGCCCCCGTCCCGCGGGTGCCTGCCCGACTCCACTCCAGCGCTCATACATCTAGGTCTACCGGCCGTAACCGCCCGACCCCGAGCGGTTGCCGGAAACTGATACGCGAGAGGGGCAAGTGGGGTATCTTGCCCACCCTGCATATGCCAGGGGCGTTTCACTTCCCACACGGCCCCCTCGCGCCCACCCGCGCCGAAAGCCCACCGCCAACCCGGCCGAGGCCGGCCCCGCGACACCGCGAGCACACCCGACCCCCCGGCCCAGCCCGACCACCGGCTCACTCACCCCGGCCGCTGACCCGCCGTTCAGATGGATTCCGGCCCACTCACATCCCGCCCCCGCTGAAGATCCCGCCCGAACTCGACCATCTTCTTCGCGTAGTCCTCGGTCCACTCGGCCCGCTCCGCGATGTCCGCCGGGGTCAGCCGATCGAACCGCCGGGGATCCGCAAGCTGCGCCGCCGCGATCGCCTGGAACTCCACGGCCCGGTCCGCGGCCGCCCGGAACGCCTGCGCCAACTCCGTCGCCCGCGACAGCAACGCCCGCGGATCGTCGATCGACTCCAGGTCGAAGAAGTGCTCGGGATCGCCGGCCGCCTCCGCCGGCTCGAAGAGCAGGGGCGCGGGGCGTAGCCGCGGTTCGTGCCGACGCGGCGTGGGCTCCGCCATGTCTTCTCCTCCTCGTACGACGGTTCGGTGGGCCACCCCCCGGGACGTCCGGGAGGAGGGCCACGTTCCATTGTCGCGTGACCGCGCAAGTGGGCATCGAAAGCGCCCGCCGCCCCGAGCGCCGCCCCTCCCACACCCGCGCCCCCCGAAGGCGCCACACCACCCGGAAGGCCCCCGGCCCTCTCACTCGGCCGCAGCCCGGCCCTCTCACTCGGCCGCAGCCCCCGGCCCCCTCGCTCGGCGCCCTGCCCGAACCGCTCGCCCCAGCGCCCTAGAAGATCTTCATGAGTCTTCTAGGGCCGCCAGGCCACCCGGTGCTCCCCCAGTTCCGCCAGCACCGCGTGGTTCGCCTCCCAGCCGTCCGGGAACTGCACGGTGACTCCCAGTTGGACCGGCTCGGTGGAGGGATGGTCGTCGAGGAGCTCGGGCACACCCGCCCGGCACACCACGACGCACGCGTGCCGGTGCCGGGAGGCGAGGACGCAGAGGCGTCCGGTCTCCAGGTGGAACGCCGTCGCGTCAGGGCGGCCGGAGAGGGGGTGCAGGACGACGGTGACGTCGTACTCCCGCCCCTGGAGCCGGTTGGCCGTGTCCACGACCACGTCCACGACCCCCAGCTCCGCCAGCGCGGAACGCACCGCGGCGGCCTGGTCGCGGTGGGCCGTGCCGACGGCGATCCGGTCGGCGGTCAGCGGCACGGGCGACTCGGACCGCTCGGAGGTCGCCGCCCCACCCCGGTCAAGCAGCCGCCGTACGACCTGCGCGACCGCCCGTACCGCCTCGGGATCGGTGCGGGGCGTGTGCCGGGCCGGCAGTTCCAGCAGGCCCCACCCCGACTCGGCCGCCTCGTCGATCACCCGGTCGGGCCCCGAACCGTCCGACGGCACCGCGAAGCCGAGCGTGCGGTCCCCGTGCCCCGTACCGCTGCGGAAGGGTGTGAAGGGATAGAACGCGTCGGAGACGAGCGGCGCGGCCGACGCGGGGAGCCGCCACGACACCGGCAGCCGGTGCTGCGGCAGCTCGGGGTTGTGGGCCAGCAGCGTCGTCACCGCCGACGCCGACGGGTCGTACGACAGCCCCGCCCACTGCTCGCTGCCCACGATCGCGAACGGGTCGAGCTGCCCGGGATCACCCACGAACAGTGCCCGCTCGAACAGCCCGGCCACGGCCAGCAACGCGTCCGACCGCATCTGGTAGGCCTCGTCGACGATCGCGTGCCGCCAGGGCTCGACCCCCTGCACATGCGCCCACTTCGCGGCCGTCGAGATGACGACGTCGAGCCCGGCCAGCTCGGCCGCCTTCGTCGACTTCCGTACGTTCGCCAGCGCGTCCAGCGCCTTGTCGTACGGGTCGCTGTCACTGCTGTGCAGCCGGCCGACCGGGAGGTCCGGGTCCTTCTCCGCGAGCCGGATCACCAGATCGTCGACCTGCGCGTTCGTCTGCGCGATGATCATCAACGGGCGCCCGGCGGAGGCGAGTTCCAGCGCGGCCCGGACGACGAGCGTCGACTTGCCGGCTCCGGGCGGCGAGTCGACCACGACACCACGCGCCTGCCCGTGCAGCGTGTCGCGCAGGATCGCGTCGGTGGCCCGGCCGGCGGCGGCCCCGGGGTCGAGTACGGCCTCGGCGCCGGTCACAGCACGTCCTCCTCGGTCACCGGGTCGGGCAGCGGTACGGCGTCGGACTCACCCGGCGGCCCGCCGTGCGTCCACGGTGTCTCCTCGGGGTCCGGCAGCTTCGCCCCGCCCCGCTGGTCGTGCTCGAAGAGGGTGAAGCAGAGCCGGTCCCCCTTCTCGGGCACGGACCCGGCCTCCGGTTCCTTGCCGCGCCCCATCCTGTCCATGATCCGCAGTACCAGAAGGCCCTCTTCCTCGGACGCCACGAACTCGGCCGTCTGCGGCTTCCCGCCCAGCGAGCGGTACACCTTCGCGCGCTCCGACAGATGCGGCCGGTCCTGGGTGCGTACGGTGATCAGTGGCCGTGGGCTGGGCCGCTTGCTCTCGCTGTACGCCATGACGACGTCCGTGACCTCACCGGCGAACGCCTCGCCGGCCAGGCGTCGCCCGGCCATGACGAGCGGGTCGTCGAGAGCCTCCTGGGCGTCGAGGCGGGCCTGCTCCCGCTCGCGCGCGGCGAGCTTGTTCGCGGCGGTGACCGCGTCGTCGATACGCGGCTGCGGGGGCTCCCCGGCGACGATCCGGTCCCGGTGGCCGGTGAAGGACCAGCGGTCGCGGGTCCACCGGTCGGCCGCGTGGGCGCCCTCCGGCAGGGTGCGCAACAGGTCGAGGCCGTGCCAGACCGCGTCCCAGGTGGGCCGGGTGCGGCTCTCGACGAGGGCGCGGATCTCGCGCTCGGCGGCGGTCAGCGCACCGAACCGGTCGTCGGCCTCCAGACCGTCCACGGCGGCGGCCAGGGCGAGCCGCGCCCGGTCGTACCGCTCGATGGCCGGGGCCAGCAGCTTGTTGTCGAACGCCGGGTCGGTCGCGGGCCCGGCGGGCGGGCACAGCAACTGGCCCTCGGCGTCCCGTGCCAGCTCGGCCCGCCGTGCCGCCGCCTCACCCGATTCCCCCGCCGGGGGGTCGATCCAGGCGAGCAGCGACCCCAGGTGCTGGTCCTCCACCCCGGACTGCCCGGTCGCCCAGTGCCGCGCCAGCAGATCGGTGAGCGCGAGCAGCAGCGAGGAGCCCGGCACCCGCGCCCGCTCCCCGAAGTGGGTGAGCCACCGCCCGAGCAACGGCACCCTCGGCGGCGCCGGATGGGGCGCCTCCGGGTCCTGCTCTGCGGTACGCCGGAACCGCATGGAGCGCCCGAGGAGCCGTACGAGGTCGATGCCCGACCGGCTGGGCACGAGCAACTGCGGGGCGTCCGCGCACAGTTCGACCTCCACCTTGACCCGCTTGCCGGTCTCCGGGTCGGTCTCGCTGCGTTCGGCGGCCTCCACGACCTCGGCGTAGGCGTCCACGTACGGCAGGACGATGTCCGCCAGTTCGGCCAGGAACGCGAACCGCAGGTCACGGTCGCGGGGCTGGGGCACCACGAGCAGCCGGGGTGCGTCCCGGTCGGTGCCGACGAGCGCGCCGAGCGGAGCGCCGGCCTCACCGGCGGTGATGAGCGGCACGAGGACGAGGGGCCGGGCGGAGAGGTGCCGGTGCAGGACCGTGGCCGCGGGCTGGGCGCGGCCCGAACTGACGGCTTCCAGACGGGCGAGGGTGGCGATCAGCGACACGCGGCACCCTCCGGGGGCGTGACCGTGAGGCCTTCACGGGACTCGGCGCCTACGGTTGCCCGGTGCTCGACGGGGATTCCCAGCGCCTCCGCGCGCAGCTCCGCCGCCCTGCGCAGGGCAGCCACCGCGGGGTCGTCCGGGTCGCCGGCCCTGCCGTGGGCCGCCGCGAGGACGTCCTCGACCGTCGTGAGGCCGCCCAACTCGGCCCGTGCGGCCCGCCCCAGGGACGTCACCGCGCCCTCCGTACGGGAGCGGGCCCGGCAGTGGAAGGCCAGCTCGCAGGCGGCCAGGCACTCGGGGGCGTAGGTCGCGGAAAGCTTCTCGACGGCGGCCGTCAGCTGTTCCCGGGGGAGTTCTGGGGCGAAACACGTGCCCTCGGGGAGCGCGTCCGCGATCTCCTCGATACGCGTCAGCCGTGTCAA
This sequence comes from Streptomyces sp. NPDC012510, assembly GCF_042955065.1. Taxonomy (NCBI): domain Bacteria; kingdom Bacillati; phylum Actinomycetota; class Actinomycetes; order Kitasatosporales; family Streptomycetaceae; genus Streptomyces; species Streptomyces sp. NPDC012510. Next base: position 397,612 of record NZ_JBIBEN010000002.1, on the reverse strand, counting down.
CTGGCGGCGGGTCACCGCCCGTTGTTTACGGATGTCCACAGCGGCGGCCGTCGGGAGGTTGGTGAAGTCCTTCGGACAGACCAGCAGCACCCGGTGGTGGACCTCGGGCGCGGGATGGAGCCGGGCGGCTACCTCCTCCAGCGCGAGCACGTAGACCGCGGACTGGCGGGCCGCCGCGCCCACCTTCGCCGGGTCCGCCGAACCGTCCAGCATCGGGAAGGACTTGATCTCGACGACCGACCAGGTGCCGTCCGGGTGGACCACCACCGCGTCCGGTTCCAGGAACGCGGGGGAACCGGCGACGTCGAGCGCGAGCATGGGGTGGTCGAGCAGCGCCCAGCCGCCCGCGTCCGTGGCCTCGCGGAGCGCCAGCGCCGTACGGGCGGCGCGGCCCTCGGGGCCGACGGCGGCGAGGTCGGGGACGGAGACGGGTGACGCGGCGGGTGGCTCGGCGGCGGGGTCCAGTCTCTCGTGCACCAGCCGCAGCAACTCCGCGCCGCCGTCCGCCTTGACCCGGGCCTCGAAGGCATTGCCCCGCATGAAGGCGAACTGGGACTGGCCGAAGGCGGAGGGCGAGCCGAGCGCGCCCGCCAGCACCGCCTTGTTCACGCCCGCGCCGTCCAGCAGAGCGCGGCGCTCACAGCCCGGGTTCGCCGCGAGCGCGGCCAGGGCGCGGGCGTCCAGCGCCTTGGGTGGGACCTCGGGTCCGCGCAGCTCAGCGAGCCGCTGCCGCAGCGCTGCCCCCCGCTTCCGAGGGGGCGGCACCCGGCTCGGGTTCGGTGATCCGCTGCCGTGGAATTCGCTCACCCGGGGAAGTCTGGCATCCAGCACTGACAATCGGGGAAACCGAGCCCGGGGAGGCGGCCGTGCCGGGAGCGACGACAGGGGTGCGAGCGGCGGGAGCGGCGGGCGTACCGGCGAAGCGGCCGCCCCCGGCCGTCGCCGCTCCGAGCCCGAGCGCGACCCGGCACCGGTCCACGGTCCGCATCACCAGCGGTGTGAGCAGCAGGCCGACGCCCATCACGGCGGCGCCGGCCACCGCGTCGAGGAAGTAGTGGTTCGCGGTGCCCATCACCACGATCGTGGTGATCAGCGGGTACGCGATCGCGGCCGTCCGCACGAGGCGCGAGCCGCCGCCGAAGCGCCAGAGGATCACACCGCACCACAGGGCCCAGCCGACGTGCAGGCTGGGCATCGCCGCGTACTGGTTCGTCATGCCGCCCAGGCCCCGGGGCGCGCTGGCCTGACCGCCCCACCAGCCCCAGGCGCTGTAGTGGGCCATGGTGTCGACGAACCCGTGGGACGGGTCGAGCAGCCGGGGCGGGCAGGTCGGGAGCAGGGTGAAGCCGATGAGGCCGATGAAGGTGGAGGTCATCAGCCAGGTGCGGGCCGCGCGGTAGCGCACGGTGCGGGACCTGAAGAGCCAGACCAGGAGCAGGGGCGTGACCAGGTAGTGCAGGGACGCGTACCAGAAGTCGGCGGGTATCCCTATCCAGGGTTCACGGGTGAACAGACGGTTGAGCGGATGCTCGGCGTTGAGCCACAGGGCCTTCTCGAAGCGCAGGATCCCCAGGCCGTGGTCGACGGCCGTGGAGGTGTCGCCCCGGGCGAGCAGCCGTCCGGCCGAGTACGCCCCGTACACCAGCAGGATCAGCGGCAGCTCGGTCCACCAGCGGGGCCGTGGGTTCGGCGCCGCCTCGGTAACCGGTGCGCCGGTCGCTCTCGTCACCGGTGCCTCGGTCGCCTCGGTCTGCGGCATCCGAAAGTCCTCCCCCGTCTGTGTGTCGGTGTTCACCTGTGTGTGGTGCTGGTGTGGCCCCTGTGCAAGACGTTGTCCAAGACGCTGAGATCGCCTCCCGGGTTGCCCTCGGACAGCGTGAGCGATGATGGACGTGTCCGTCTCATGATTTTCCCTTCTCCCGGAGGGCTCCCGAAAGGTCGCTCATGGCACCGCGCATCCTGCTGGCCCGGCACGGACAGACGGAATGGTCCCTGCTCGGGAAGCACACCGGCAGGACGGACATCCCCCTCCTCGACGAGGGCCGACGCGGTGCCAAGCTCCTCGGGGAGCGCCTGCACCGGGCGCCCCTGGACGGGCTGCCCGGTGCCGACGTCCGTACGAGTCCCCTCGTGCGGGCGCGTGAGACCTGCGAACTCGCCGGCTTCGCAGACCGGGCCACCGAGTGGGACGCGCTCATGGAGGTGGACTACGGGGCGTACGAGGGGCTCACACCCGCCGAGATCCAGGCCTTCCGGCCGGGCTGGCTGATGTGGCGTGACGGTGTCCCCGAGGGGGAGACCCTTCAGCAGCTCTCCGGGCGCGCGGACGAGGTGGTCGCGTGGGCGCGGTCCGCCGAGCGCGACGTGCTCGTCTTCGCCCACGGCCACATCCTGCGCTCCATAGCCGCCCGCTGGCTGGGCCTGGACCTCGCCTTCGCCGCCCGAGTCCGCCTCAACCCGACGTCCCTGTCGGTGCTGGGCTGGGCCTACGGCGACCCGGCGATCGAGTCCTGGAACGACACGGGTCACCTGACACCCTGACCGAACACCCCGACCGAGCCACACCCCCGCCTGAGCCGTCCTGCCCGGCCGGCCAGGCTGCCCCGCCGGCCCGGGGCCCTTCTGATGGACCCTGTCCGCGGGCAGTCGTGCCACTGGGGCGATGGGGCGCTGGGGCGCTGGGGGCGCCTCCCGCTCGAGCGAAGCCGTGAGTGGGGGAGGGGGGCGCGGCGGCACCCGGCGAGCGCCGGTTGGCGAGACCCGGCCCCGCCCAGCCCCGCCCAGCCGCGACCGCCGGGCGCCCCTCGACTACGCGGTCCGCGCGACCCCCGCGTGCCGCTCCAGGAACGCCGACACCCCCGAGGCCCGCCGATGCGGCAGCAACACCCGCGCCGTGCCCGCCAGCATCTGCTGCACCCGTGAGGACTGCACCTCGTCCAGCAGGTCGAGCACCCGCATCCCCGCCGCCGCGGCCTCGTCGGGACGCCCCCCGCGCGCGAGGTCGTCGGCGAGCTCGGCCGTGTAGAGCGCGATGTTGCGTGTGAAGTGCGGGTTCTGCAGCCCGGCGGCGCGGCGCGCGTGCCGGGCCGCCCGGGGCCAGTCGCCCAGCGTGGACCAGCACTGCGCCTCGAGGCCCTCCAACTCGGCCTCCCCGTAGAAGCTCATCCACTCCGGATCGGCCTCGGACGCCCCCCGCCCGAACAGGGCGTGCGCGCGGGCCAGCGCCTGCTCGCAGCCCGTGCGGTCGGCGAGCCCGGCCCAGCCGCCCGCCTCCCGCAGCGCCAGCAGGGACATCAGCCGAGGGGAGCCCAGCGGCCGGGCGACCCGCTGCGCGGCCTGCGCCGCCCGTACCGCCTCGCGCGGCCGGCCCGCGTCCCGGGCGAGGAAGGCCGTGTTGCAGAACGCGTGCGCCTCCAGGCCCGGGTCCCCCGACATCCGGGCCGTGGCCAGCGCCTCCGCGTAGTGCGAGCGGGCGTCGTCGAACCGCCCCGAGTCATGGGCCAGCCAGCCCACGGAGATGGCCAGTTCCCCCGCCCCCGCGTACAGCCGGTCGGCGGTGGTCTGCCGGGTGGTGCCCGCGTCGAGCAGCGCGTACGCGGCCCGCAGCGGCGCCGAGGCCCTGCGGTACAGCCCGTCGGCTCCGTGCCGGTCGTCGAGCAGCCGGATCTTGCGTACGGCTGCTTCGAGGGCGCCCGCCTCCCCCGTGCCCGCCCGGTGCACGGGCCGGGTCGCGGCCGCGGCCGAGGCCGCGCCGCCGAGGGTGAAGGGGCCGAAGGAGGCGGCCGCCATCGCGGCGGTACCTCCGGTCATGAACGCGCGACGCTGCACGTCGCTCTCCTCGTCGTTCTGGTACGCCTGGTGCGTGCCCCGCCGGCCGCGCGCATAGCCCGTGTCGCCCCGCGGGTCCTGCATGTCGTACATCTCTTGCGTGTCATACGGGTCGTGCGCCCCTTCGGTCTCACCCCCCGTTCCGTGTGAGGAGTGCGAGCGGCTCTTGTTGCGAGGGGAGGGCGCCTCGTCGGTGGGACGCGCCCCCCGACCGCGTACCTCCGCGCGGGGCGCGAAACCCAGGTCGGTCAGCGTTCGGCCGGGAAACATATGCAGGAACACCCGTTCGTACGCGTAGTTGGGGCAGCGGATCTCGCCCGCCTCGACCCGTCCGACGTACCGCGCGTCGCAGCTCACCCGCTCGCCGATCTCACGCGCGGCCCGGCGTACCGCCGCGGCGAACTCACCGGGCGACCGCTGTCCGCGCAGTTGCCGGAAGGCGAGGTTCGGCCGCTGTGGACGGGGGGACTGGGACGAGGTCACCGATGACGACGTCATGGCCGGGCCCTCTCTCGCGAACCGTCGAACCATGCCGGAACCAGTCGGACTCGTGTGCGTGCTGCACGGTTGGTTCCACTGCGTCCGGCGGGGCAAGAACGTACCCGCCCCGTCGATGCCCCCACGCGAGGTTTGGCTACAAACCGGATATCTCATCCTGGATCTGCCATGAACTGCCATCCTTTGCGGCGCAGTTTCGCCGTAGCCGTTGACGGGGAGGCGCGTTGGGCAGGGGGCTGGTAGGCGTGGGAGGCCCGGATGAAGAACCTCGAACCCCGTTCCGATTGCGACCTGGTGACCGTGCCCGCGCGGCAGGGGCTGGAGGCGGTCGACATCCTTCGCCGGGGCGCCCTCGACGCGGTGGGTCCCGTCATGACGGTCGGGCCCGTTCTGCATGACGTCATGTGCGACACGCTCGGTTTCCTGGTGCCGCCCGGTACGGCGGACGCGTGGGACGTGCCGGGGAGCACGTGCACGCACAGCGACGGGCGGGGGGCCGTGCTGGTGCCCGCCGAGGGGGCGGACTGGTTGTTGCCGCCGGGCGAGGTGGATCTGGCGACCGATCCGACGGTGTTGCGGGCGGCACTGGACGAGGCGGCGCGGTTGATCGAGGCGGCGGACAACTGTCGGTAGAGCCGATAATGAGGGAGTGGGCAGGTCGAAGAAGGGGCAGGGGCGGCGTGGTCAGGGGGCCGACGTCGTGGTCGAGGAGGTCGACGGAGGGCTCGCGGAGCTCGTGCCGGACCGGGACCGGGGGCGGGCGTGGACGTTGCTGGTCGACGGGGCGCCGCAGTCGCACGTCGATCTGGATGACCCGGCGTATCTGTCCTTCGAGTACCAGCGGCGGCTCGGGCATGTCATCGATCTCGTCGCTGCGGCCGGGCGGCCCGTGCACGCCGTGCACCTCGGCGGGGGCGCTTTCACCCTCGCCCGCTATGTCGCCGCCACCCGGCCCCGCTCCACCCAGCAGGTCGTCGAGCGGGACGCCGCACTGGTCCAACTCGTCCGCCGGGAACTGCCGTTGGATTCGAACGCCCGGATACGGGTGCGGTCGACGGACGCCCGTGAAGGGCTCGCCAAGGTGCCGGACGGATGGGCGGACCTGGTGATCGCGGACGTGTTCAGCGCGGCGCGCACCCCGGCGCATCTGACATCCACGGAATTCCTCGCGGACGTACGGCGGGTGGTGAAGCCCGGCGGGCTCTACGCCGCCAACCTCGCCGACGGCCCTCCGCTGGCCCATCTGCGCGGCCAGATCGCCACCGCGGCCGCGGTCTTCCCGGAACTGGCGCTGGTCGCCGACCCGACCGTGCTGCGGGGCAGGCGATTCGGCAACGCGGTCCTCGTCGCCTCCGACCGGCCGCTGCCCGTCGCCGAACTGACCCGCCGCGCCGCCTCCGACCCGCACCCCGGCCGTGTCGAACACGGCAGGGCGCTCACCGACTTCACCGGGGGCGCGGTGCCGGTGACGGACGCGGCGGCGGTGGCCTCACCGGCTCCGCCGTCGTCCGTGTTCCGCTGAGGCGTGGCACCCGCAGAAGTTCCGGACGTCCACCCGGGGCGAGCCGGCCGCCGCCCTGGACGCCCTCCTCGGCGGTCCTCCGGCGGCGGGGGGGTACCGCGTTCGCGGTCGACGTTCACAACGGTGAGGACGCCGTGATCGTTCTCGTCTCCGACGCGGGTTCCGGGATCGCCGACCCGGAGGGCGCGACGGCCCGTGGCCGTGGCCCAGGCGGTGACGGCTCCACCGGTCTCGGCCTCGACATCGTGCGCCGACTCGCCGAGTCGACCGGCGGCGATGTGCGCCTCGGTCCGTCGGTGCCCGGGTGGTACCGAGGTACGATCCCGATCCAGCTCGACGGGGGAGTGGCGGGGGAGTGGCGGGGCACGGAAGGGCGTGGGCCCGGCGGGACATCGGGGCGCTTCCCTGCGCCGCCGCAAACACACCAGGGCGCCCTCCGCCCTCGGACGGGCCGCGCCCGGAACCGTGAGCGAGGTTGTGCGGTCGCGGGGTCCCCGTATATGGGCCCCTGTCCGCGGGTGTTGTAGATCACGTGTGTGACGGTCACGTTTCGACAACCAGGGATTACGTTTCAACAAAGGGGGACATGAAGCCTTGACGGGTGACAGCGGGTGCGGCTGTTATTGCGGCCAGCCGTGTTCGGTCGAGTTGGTTTCTGATTGTTTTCGATCAGTGGCCGGCGAGGGCCAGTACGACCGAACCACCTGTCCCCCAGGGAGCCGTACATGCATCACACACCTTCCGGTCTCGCCGTCCCCGGTACGAGCCGTCGCACCCTGCTGCGCGGCGTTGGCGGGGCGGCGGCACTCGGCGCGGGAATCCCCCTGCTCAGCGCCTGCGGCGGCAGCGGTACGGCTGCCGACCCGAAGACCGTCACCGTCGGCTCCAACGCGTCCGACGCGGTGCCGAAGAAGGCGTTCGCCGAGATCTACGCGGCCTTCAAGAAGCAGTCCGGGGTCACGGTCGATGTGAACACCAAGGACCACAACACGTTCCAGGAGCAGATCAACTCCTACCTGCAGGGCACGCCGGACGACGTGTTCCACTGGTTCGCGGGCTACCGCATGCAGTTCTTCGCGGCCAAGGGTCTCGCCACCCCGATCGACGACGTGTGGGGCAAGATCGGCGGGAACTTCCCCGACGCGATGAAGAAGCTCAGCCAGGGCGAGGACGGCAAGTCCTACTTCGTGCCGCTGTACACCTACCCCTGGGCGCTCTTCTACCGCAAGAGCGTCTTCCAGGAGAAGGGCTACGAGGTTCCCACCACGTGGGACCAGCTGATCGCCCTGTGCAAGCAGATGCAGAAGGACAAGCTCGTCCCGATCGCCTTCGGTGACAAGGACGCGTGGCCGGCGATGGGCACCTTCGACCAGCTCAACTTCCGCGCCAACGGCTACGACTTCCACGTCGAGCTGATGGCGGGCAAGGCGTCCTGGACGGACGCCAAGGTCCGCAAGACGTTCGACCTGTGGGCCGAGCTGCTGCCGTACCACCAGGAGGGCGCGGTCGGCCGCACCTGGCAGGACGCGGCGCAGACGCTGGTGTCGAAGAAGGCGGGCATGTACCTGCTGGGCTCGTTCGTGGGCCAGCAGTTCACCAACAAGGCCGACCTGGACGACCTCGACTTCTTCGCCTTCCCGGAGATCGACCCGGCGTACGGCCAGGACACCGTCGAGGCCCCGACCGACGGCTTCATGATGAGCAAGAGCCCGAAGAACAAGGCCGGTGCCGTCAAGCTGATGGAGTTCCTCGGCACCCCGGAGGCCGAGCAGATCTACCTCAAGGCCGACCCGAACGTGGTGGCGGCCTCCACCAAGGCCGACACCTCCTCGTACACGCCGCTGCAGAAGAAGGCGTACGAGATGATCTCCGGTGCCAAGAGCCTCACCCAGTTCATGGACCGTGACAGCCGCCCGGACTTCACCTCCACGGTGATGCAGCCGGCGCTGCAGAAGTTCATCCGTGACCCCAAGGGCGTCGACAGCCTGCTCTCGTCGATCGAACGCCAGAAGAAGACGATCTTCGCGTCCTGACGACCGAACGACCGTCCTGACGATCGACCGTCCTCACGACTGGATGACCTCCTGACATGACGACCACCCCCACCGAGAGCCCGGAGGCGGCCACGCCGCCTCCGGGCTCCGGCCCTGCCGCCAAGTCCGCGCAGACGGACAAGAAGGTGCCCCAGGGGCACCGGCGTCTCCTCACGCGCCGCGACCGGCTCACGCTGGGTCTGATGGCGGGTCTGCCGACGATCCTGCACGTCGCCCTGGTCTGGGTGACGGCTCTCGCGTCGATCGCGCTGGCCTTCACCACCTGGGACGGCATCGGCTTCGACTCCATCAAGTGGGTCGGGCTGCACAACTTCGAGGAACTGTTCACCAACAACCCGCAGTTCTGGCCCGCCGTCGAGCACAACATCGTCTGGTTCGTGGCGCTGATTCTGATCCCCACACCGCTGGGCCTGTTCCTGGCCGTGCAGCTGGACAAGCAGATCCGGTTCTCCCGGGTCTACCAGACGGCGTTCTTCCTGCCCGTCGTGATGTCCCTCGCGGTCATCGGCTTCGTCTGGCAGCTGATCTACAACCCCGACACCGGCCTGATCAACAGCCTGATCGGCGCCAACGAACCGGGCCACTACATCGACTGGATCGGCGACCCCGACCTCAACCTCTGGGCCATCCTCGTTGCCGCGTCCTGGCGCCACACCGGCTACATGATGATCCTCTACCTGGCCGGTCTGAAGGGCGTCGACCCCTCGCTGCGGGAGGCCTCCGCCCTGGACGGGGCGAACGAGTGGCAGACGTTCAAGAACGTCATCTTCCCCACCCTGCGCCCCACCAACACGGTCGTCCTGGTCGTCACCATCATCGAGGCCCTGCGCGCCTTCGACCTCGTCTTCGTCTTCAACAAGGGCGCCGAGGGCACGGAACTGCTCTCCATCCTGGTCACCAACAACATCATCGGGGAGTCCAGCCGGATCGGATACGGCTCCGCGATCGCCGTCGTCCTGCTGGTGATCTCCCTCGCCGTGATCATCCCCTACCTGATCGCGACCTTCCGGAAGGAGCGGCGCGCATGAGCACCACCGTCGACACCACCGCCGCGAGTGCCACCGCCAAGGAGCGCACGCCCGTCCGCCCCGCCCGGATCCTGCTGCACGTCTTCCTCGCCGGCATGGCACTGGCCTGGCTGGCGCCCCTGCTGTGGGCGCTGTACGCGGCCATGCGCCCCTACGGCGAGACATCCGAGAAGGGCTACGTCTCGTGGCCCGACACACTCGGCTTCGACAACTTCACGAACGCGTTCACCCAGTCGGACATGACGCACTACTTCGTGAACACCCTGGTCATCGCCGTCCCGGCGGTGCTGCTGACGCTGTTCCTGTCGTCGATGGTCGCCTTCTACGTCAGCCGCTTCGACTTCCGGATCAACCTCTTCCTGCTGCTGGTCTTCACCGCCGGCAACCTGCTCCCGCAGCAGGTCATCATCACCCCGCTGTACCGCCTGTACCTGCTCATCGACCTGCCCGGCATCACCATGAGCGGCAAGCTGTACGACTCCGCCCTCGGGCTCGTGCTCATCCACGTGGCCTTCCAGGCCGGGTTCTGCGCCTTCGTGCTCAGCAACTACATGCGCTCCCTGCCGCACGAGCTCACCGAGGCCGCGCTCGTGGACGGCGCGTCCGTGTGGCGCCTGTACTGGCAGATCGTGCTGCCGCTGTGCAAGCCGGCGATGGCCGCCCTGGGGACCCTGCTCTCCATCTGGATCTACAACGACTTCTTCTGGGCCCTCGTCCTGATCTCCACCGGCGAGAACATGCCGATCACCTCGGCGCTGAACAACCTCTCCGGCCAGTACTTCACCGACCCCAACCTGGTCGCCGCCGGTGCCCTGCTCACCGCGATCCCCACCCTGATCGTGTACTTCGCGCTCCAGCGGCAGTTCGTCAGCGGCCTCACCCTCGGCGCCAACAAGGGCTGACCGGCCACTTCTGAGAGAGAACCCTTAGTGCACCACCCCTTCACCCACGTGGTCTCCGTGCCCGTGGACATCAGTACGGCGCGGGTCCACGAGGAGGGCTGGCAGTCCTGGAGCCCCAGCGGCTCCTACGCCCTCGACGCGACCCCGCACCGCCCGACCGACGACAACCGGGCGACGGTCTGTTACCGCCCCGGGGTCACGGTCCCCGTCGGCGCCTTCCAGGGAGAGGGCCTACTGGCCCTCGACCCGGGCGACGGCACAGCGGTCCGCCTCTGGGCCGCCCCCGACCCGGTACGCGCGGTCCCGTCCATCCGTCTGGTGGTGCGGGACGGGGCCGCCGACGTCAGCTCCGACGGCCCGGTGAAGGAGTGGACCGGCAAGGACATCCGGTCGGTGCTGGGCGACTGGGCCGCGAGCCTCGGCCTCGCGGCCCCCCGCCCGGCCCCCACCGTCTGGTGCTCCTGGTACGAGTACTTCACCTCCGTCACCGAGGACGACATCCACGAGAACCTCCGCGCGATGGACACCCTCGACCTCCCCGTCGACGTCGTCCAGATCGACGACGGCTACCAGAGCGCCCTCGGCGACTGGCTCACCCTCTCCGGCCGCTTCCGCTCCCGCGCGGGAATCGCCGACGCCATCCGCGCCCGGGGCCGCCGCGCCGGCATCTGGACGGCTCCCTTCCTCGTCGACCCGGCGAGCACGCTCGCCGCCGAGCACCCCGAGTGGCTGGTGCGCGACGAGAACGGCGGCTTCACCCACGCCGGCCACAACTGGGGCCACGACCTGTACGTCCTCGACACCACCCACCCCGAGGCGGCGGCGTACCTCACCGAGGTCTTCACCACCCTGCGCGCCGAGGGCTACGACTACTTCAAGGTCGACTTCCTGTACGCGGGCGCCCTGGACGGCGTACGCCACGCCTCCGTGGACGCCCTCACGGCGTACCGCCAGGGCATCGAGCTGATCCGCTCCGCCATCGGCCCCGACTCCTACCTCCTGGGCTGCGGCGCGCCGATCCTCCCCTCCGTCGGCCTGTTCGACGCGATGCGGGTCAGTCCCGACACGGCCCCGCACCGCCGGCCCGAGGCGGACGACTACAGCCAGCCCGGCCAGGACCCCGCCGAGTTCACCGGCGCCGGCCGCCAGTGGCAGCACGGCCGTCTCTGGGTCAACGACCCCGACTGTCTGATGGCCCGCCCCGCCGTGGAGACACGGGAGCGCTGGGCGGCGCACGTGGAGGCCACGGGCGGCCTGATGGCCTCCAGCGACCGTCTGCTGTCCCTGGACGCCTGGGGCGTGGAGACCACCCGCCGCCTCCTCACCGGAGCCGAAAGGGCTGCCGAATGAAACGCGAACTGAAGTTCCCCGGCATCGCCTACGGCGGCGACTACAACCCCGAGCAGTGGCCCGAGGACGTCTGGGCCGAGGACGTACGCCTCATGCGTGAGGCGGGCGTGAACATGGTGAGCGTCAACATCTTCGCGTGGGCGCTGCTGGAGCCGCGCGAGGGCGAGTACGACTTCACCCGCCTGGACAAGATCCTCGCCCTGCTCCACGAGAACGGCATCGCCGCCGACCTGGCGACCCCGACGGCGGCCCCGCCGGCCTGGTTCTTCGTCGAGCACCCGGAGGCGCTGCCCGTCGACAAGGACGGCCGCACCCTCTCGTACGGCAGCCGGCAGACCTTCTGCCCGTCCAGCCCCGCCTACCGCGAGGCGGCCCTGCGGATCGCCCGCGTGCTGGGCGAGCGGTACGCCGACCACCCGGCCGTCGTCATGTGGCACATCCACAACGAGTACGGCTGCCACAACGCCGAGTGCTACTGCGACACCAGCGCGGCGGCGTTCCGTGTATGGCTGCGGGACAAGTACGGCGACGACCTGGCGGCACTGAACCACGCCTGGGGCACGACGTTCTGGAGCCAGTGGTACTACGACTGGGACGAGATCGTCCCGTCCCGCCCGACCGGCGCGGTCCCCAACCCGACCCACCAGCTCGACTGGCGCCGCTTCTGCAGCGACGCGCTGCTGTCGCTGTGCACGGCGGAACGGGAGGTACTGCTGGCGGCGGCCCCCTCCACCCCCGCCACCACCAACTTCATGGTGATGTACAACTTCGACAAGCTGGACTACTGGCGCTGGGCCCCCGAGCTGGACATCGTCTCCAACGACCACTACCTCCAGTCGACGGACCCCGAGTCGCAGATCGACATCGCGCTCAGCGGTGACCTGGTCCGGTCCCTGGCGGGCGGCAGCCCGTGGCTGCTGATGGAACACTCCACCGGCGCGGTGAACTGGCAGCCCGTCAACCGCGCCAAGACGCCGGGCGAGATGCGCCGCAACGCCCTGGCCCATGTGGCCCGGGGCGCCGACGGCATCGCGTACTTCCAGTGGCGGGCCGCCAGGGCGGGCGCCGAGCAGTGGCACTCGGCGATGCTCCCGCACGCGGGCACGGACAGCCAGATCTGGCGGGACGTGGTCCGGCTGGGCGCGGACCTGCGGTCGTTGGCGGAGGTACGGGGCAGCACGGGCGTCGCCGAGGTGGCGATCGTGTGGGACTGGAACGCCTGGTGGGCGGTGGAACTCCCGTCCCAGCCGAGCGGTGAACTCCGCTTCCAGGAACTGGTCCGTGCCTGGTACGAGCCGTTGTGGCGCTCGGGCGTGGCGGTGGACTTCGTCCGCCCGGACGCCGACCTCTCCGCCTACAGACTGGTGCTGGCCCCCAGCCTGTACCTGGTGGACGACGAGGGCGCGGCGAACCTGACCGGCTTCGCGGCGGCCGGGGGCACCCTCGCGGTCGGCTTCCACAGCGGCGCGGTGGACGACAACTGCCATATCCGGCTGGGCGGTTACCCCGGCGCCTTCCGCGAGGCGCTGGGCGTACGCACGGACGAGCTGTTCCCGCTGCTGCCGGGGGAGACGGTGGGCTTGAGCGACGGCGGTACGGCCTCCCTCTGGTCGGAACGGGTCGCCCTGGCGGGCGCCGAGCCGGTCGCGACGTACACCTCCGGCCCGCTGGCCGGCGTCCCGGCCGTCACCCGCCACACCCACGGCTCGGGCACGACCTGGTACGTGGCCACCCAGCCGGACCCGACGCCCCTCGCGTCACTCCTGGACCGCATGTGCGGGGAGGCCGGCGTCGAGCCCGTACGCACGACCCCCGAGGGCGTGGAGCCGGTCCTGCGCCGGGGCCCGGACGCGGACTACCTCTTCCTGATCAACCACGGGGACTCGGCGGCCGAGGTCGAGGTCGCGGCCGACGCGACCGAACTGCTCACGGGCAAGGACATCGCCACGGGCGAGGGCCCGGCGACCGTGCTGGTGGAGGCCGGGGGCGTAGCGGTCGTACGCGAACCTCGCTGACGGCGGCCGATCCGGCAGGACCGGGCGGCCGCAGACGGACACGGCCGTAGCCCCTTTCCGGGGCTACGGCCGGACAGCCGTCCCGGGACTTGTCCGCGCAGGTCAGTCCCAGCCGTACAGGGACACTCCGGGGCCGTCGGCGAGATACCCGTGCAGCGCGGCGGCGGTGCCCTCCACGAAGTCCTCGGGGAGGGAGTTGGTGTCGGTCCAGCGGACCTGGGCGTGCTTGTGGGGCTCCCGGTTCTCCAGCTCCCCGGTCCACTCGCGAGTGGCGAAGACGACGGTGAGGAAGCCGTCCGGTGCGCCGACGCCCTGGGCGGCGTGGACGAGGTGCACGACCTCCAGGGCCTCGGGTTTCACGGTCAGCCCGGTCTCCTCGTACAGCTCGCGCACGGCGGTCCGGGTGATCGGCTCCCCTGGCTCCCTCTTGCCGACCGGCAGATCCCATCTCCCCCGCGCGAACCTGGCGTTCTCGCCCCGCTGGAGGAGTACGACCCGCCCCGCGTCCCGGTCGTGGACGATGACTGCGGCGACCAGAAAAGTCATGAGACCTGTCCCTTCGTAAGTCGCTAGCATGCCCCTATGGAGTGCTTCGCTTCCTGGCGTACTCGCCACTGAGGAACGGCCCACCGGCGCATCGCGGATGACCGGCGGGCCAGAGGTGTCCTTTTCCTCCCTCAGGTTCCGAGAGGTCCACTCCATGCTCATTCGCGCATGCGTCCAGGATGATCTGGCGCGACTGACCGAACTCACCATCGACACGTTCCGGCCGTTCTTCGAGGACTTCGTCGGACCGGTGCTCGACGGGCTCGTCCTCACCACGCTGCACGCCGACTGGCGTGGCGACTACCGCGAGCTCGTCCCCACCCTGCACGATCCGGACCGGCACAAGTACGTCGCGGTCGCCGAGACCGACGGCCTGATCGCCGGCTACGTCGCCTGGCAGGCCGACCTCGCCCGGCACCACGGCGAGATCACCCTGCTCGCCGTGGACGAGCGTCACCGCGGCGACGGCACCGGCACCGCCCTGTGCGAGCACGCCTTCGCCGACCTGCGCGGCCGCGGCACGGAACTCGTCGAGATCGGCACCGGCGGTGACCCCTTCCACGCTCCCGCCCGCGCCCTGTACGAGAGCCTCGGCTGCGTCCCGTTCCCGACGGTGTACTACTACCGGCAGCTCTGACCACCGCCGTCAGGGCCGCGCTATTCGTGGATGACCGCGCGGTAGGTGAGCGGTGCGTCGCTGGTGAGGACGCGCCGCGGGGCTAGGTGGAACTCGGTGTAGCGATACGCCGGGAAAGGCCCTCGTGCCCCACCGTAATGCACCCCTGACCGCATCCTCGTCCATGACGAGGCCCCGGGCCTGCCCGCCGCCCGCTCGGCCACCCCCGACGACGAGGGCGGCTGGGGGCTTGCGGCTGATCTCGGCCGGCGCCCACGCGTGGGGCGTCGATCCGGACGGCTCAGGTCACGGCAAGGCCACGTGGTTCGAACTGGGCACCACGCGAACCATCTGGGTCTGATCGCGCCGAGCCATCGCCCCGGTCACCGGTCAGCGCACACAGTGGCCGGCGCCACCGGGGGCCTCTGACGCGCCCGCAGGTGCCCGTCAACGCCCGGGGCGCGGCGCTCCCCTATATACGCGCCGCGCCCCGTACCCCCGCTCCCCCGTTTCCCCCTGGGGGCTTCCCCTTGCCCCCGGTCTCGTGGCTGTTACGCCGACGTCGGCACCAGCGGCGGCAGTGCACCCGTCTTCGCCGCCTGGCTGTACCAGTACGCGCTCGACTTCGGCGTACGGGTCAGGGTCGCGTAGTCCACGTACACCGCCCCGAAGCGCTTGCCGTACCCGTACGCCCACTCGAAGTTGTCCATGAGGGACCAGAGGTAGTAGCCGCGGACGTCCGCCCCCTCGGCGATCGCGCGGCGGACCGCGCGCAGGTGGCCGTGGAGGTAGGCGATGCGCTCGGGGTCGTGGACGCGGCCGTCGGAGTCCATCTTGTCGTCGTACGCGGCCCCGTTCTCCGTCACGTACATCGGCAGTCCCGGAGCCTCCCGCGCGTACCGCATGATCAGCTCGTGCAGGCCGGTCGGGTCGATGGTCCAGCCCATCTCCGTACGCTCGCCCGGAGTCTGGTGGAACAGGACGTCGTCCGCGCTCGGCCACGGCGAGTGGTCGCTCGCCCCGTGGCCGTCCGCCCGCGGGCCCTTCAGGTCGGCGTCCGCCGCGCCCACCAGCGTCGGCGTGTAGTAGTTCAACCCCAGCGCGTCCAAAGGCTGGTTGGCCGTGGCCACGTCACCGTCCAGCACGAACGACCAGTCCGTCAGCGACGACGTCGCCGCGAACAGCGACTCCGGGTACGCCCCGTGCAGCATCGGGCCGTGGAAGACGCCGTTCGCCAGGTCGTCGATCTTCTTCGCCGCCGCCACGTCCTCGGGCGAGCCCGTGATCGGCCGTACCACCGACGAGTTCAGGCTCACCGCGATCGAGTTGCGGGCGGGCATCGCCGAGCGGAGCGCCGCGACGCCCAGTCCGTGCGCCACGTTCAGGTGGTGGGCCGCGCGCAGCGACGCCACCGGGTCCGTACGGCCCGGCGCGTGCACCCCGGAGCCGTAGCCCAGGAAGGCCGTGCACCACGGTTCGTTGAGCGTGATCCACTGCTCGACGCGGTCGCCCAGCGCCTCGCCCACGATCCGCGCGTACTCGGCGAAGCGGTGCACGATGTCCCGCTCGGGCCAGCCACCCGCGTCCTCCAACTCCTGGGGCAGGTCCCAGTGGTAGAGGGTCACGGCCGGCTTGATGCCCTTCTCCAGCAGCTCGTCGACCAGCCGCCGGTAGAAGTCCAGGCCGCGCTGGATCGCCGGGCCCCGGCCCGTCGGCTGCACCCGCGACCAGGAGATGGAGAAGCGGTACGAGTTGAGGCCCAGGTCGGCCATCATCGCCACGTCGTCGCGGTAGCGGTGGTAGTGGTCGACAGCGATGTCACCGGTCTCGCCACCGGCGGTCTTTCCCGGGGTGTGGCTGAAGGTGTCCCAGATGGAGGGCGTACGGCCGTCCTCCCGCACCGCCCCCTCGATCTGGTACGCGGAGGTGGCCGCGCCCCAGAGGAAGGCGGGCGGAAAGGTCACCGGCGTGGTGGGCTCAGGCATGGAAGCGCTCCCATTGGTGGTCGTCGCAGACCGACGGAGATGAGTGGGGGGAAGGAGAACAGCGGGGAGAGGAACGGGGAGGAGACAGGAGGAGAAGGGGCCGGGGCGGCGGTGACCCGGCCCCTGGAGAACGTACGTGTACGGGCGGCGCGGGCCCTCAGCCCTTGACGGCGCCCTGCATGATGCCCCCCACGATCTGCTTGCCGAAGATCGCGAAGACCAGGAGCAGGGGCAGCGTGCTCAGCAGCGCGCCCGCCATGATGAGGGCCTGGTCGGGGGTGTAGCCGCGGCCCAGTCCGGCGACCGCGACCTGCACGGTCGGGCTGCCCAGCTGGGTCAGCACGAGGAACGGCCACAGGAAGTCGTTCCAGGTCTGGACGAACATCAGCATGCCCAGGACGGCCATCGCGGGCCGCGCGGCCGGGAACACCACATGCCAGATGACGCGCCAGCTGCTCGCACCGTCCACCCTCGCCGCCTCGATGATCTCGTCGGGGAGGGCCTGGAGCAGGTACTGCCGCATGAAGAACACGCCGAACGCGCTGACCAGCGACGGCAGGATCACCGCCTGGAGCTGGTCGGTCCAGCCGAGCTCGGCGACCATCATGTAGAGCGGGATCACCTGGAGCTGCGGCGGCACCATCATCGTGCCGATCACGATCAGCATCAGCGCGCCCCGGCCCCGGAAACGCAGCTTGGCGAAGGCGAAGCCGGCCAGCGTCGACAGGAAGACGATGGTCAGCGACGAAACACCGGCCACGATCGTAGTGTTGAGGAACGCCTCGCCCAGATTGGCGTCCTCCCAGGCCACTTCGATCTTGTCGAAGAGGTTCGCGCCGAACCAGAACGGTGGCGGGGTCTCCGCCAGCCGCGCGTTGTCCCGGGAGGCGGCGACCGCCGTCCAGAACAGCGGGAACACCGAGACCAGGGTGAACGCGATGAGGATGACGTAGGCGAGGGGGCCCGCGTGGTGCTGCCCGCCCGCGCGCGCCGCCTTCAGCCCGCGCTTGCGTTTGCCGTTCGGCGGCTCCGGAGCCGCGTCGGCCGGGGGTTTGGTGAGTGTCGTCGTCACGGCCGGTCTCCTAACTACTGGCGCGCAGCCGGCGCGAGATGACGTAGTTGATGATTCCGACCACGATGAGGATCAGGAACATCGTCCAGGCGATCGCTGAGGCGCGGCCCAGGTGGTGGAACACCCAGCCCTGCTCGTACAGGTACAGGCCCAGCGTCTGGAACTGGTGCTGAGGACCGCCGGACGCGCCCTTGTTGGCGTCGAACAGCAGCGGCTCGGCGAAGAGCTGCGAGGCACCGATGGTCGACACCACGACGGTGAACAGGATCGTCGGGCGCAGCGACGGCAGCGTCACATGGATGAACTGCTTCCAGCGGCTCGCGCCGTCGAGGGCCGCCGACTCGTACAGGTCCTGCGGGATCGCCTGCATCGCGGCGAGGTAGATCAGCGCGTTGTAGCCGGTCCAGCGCCAGATGACGATGGTCGACACGGCGATCTTCGAGAACCAGGTGTCGTTCTGCCAGTCGACGGCGTCGATCCCGACCAGACCCAGGAACCAGTTGATCATTCCGTAGTCACGGCCGAAGAGCAGGACGAAGACCAGCGTGGCCGCCGCGATCGACGTGGCGTACGGGGCGAGCATCACGACCCGGTAGAAGGTCGAGGCGCGGAGCTTGTAGTTGAGGATGTGCGCGATGCCCAGCGCCATCATCAGCTGCGGAACGGTCGAGATGATCCCGATGATCAGCGTGTTCTTCGCCGCGTTCCAGAAGAATTCGTCGTCGAAGATCCGGGTGTAGTTGCGCAGCCCCACCCAGCTCATGTCGGTGGGGGCGGTCAGCTCCACCGCGTGCAGCGATGCCCAGCCGGTGTAGAGCAGCGGGAACAGGCCGAACGCGAGGAAGAGCAGGAAGAAGGGGGAGACGAACGCGTACGGACTCCAGCGCACGTCCCGCTGCCAGCGGCGGGACAGCCGGGCCCGGCGGCGTTCCTCGGACGGGGAGTCGGCGGGCGGGCGGGCCGGGGCCGCGCCCCCCTTCACGGGGGGCGCGGCGGTGTCGTGCCGTGTGGCCATGCCGGTCACTTGTCCAGTGCGTTGTCGATGGTCTTCACGGCGTTCTTCCACGCTTCCTCGGCCGACTTGCCCTGGGTCACGAGGATCACGCCGTTGTCGGTCAGGCCCTGCTGGATGATCTGGTCCTTCGGACCGATCGTCTGGACCGGGATGTTCTCGGCGGCCTGCGCGAAGATCGGGCCGATCGGCGCGTCACCGGTCATGTCGTTCTTCGCGTCCTTCACCGCCGCCGAGTCGTACGCGGCCGGGGTGCTCGGGAAGCTGCCCTGCACGGCGAAGAGCTTGGCCTGCTGCTCCGGCGCGGTCAACCAGGCGGCCAGCTTCGCGGCCTCCTCGGCGTTCTTGCCGTTCTTGGGCACGGACAGGAAGGAGCCGCCCCAGTTGCCTGACTTCGGCGCCTGGGCGATGTCCCACTTGCCGGCCGCCTCGGGCTTCGACTTGCCCTTGATGTAGCCGAGCATCCACGGCGGGCAGGACATCGCGGCGAACTTGCTGTTGGCGATCGTCGTGTCCCAGGCGGGCTGGAACTGCGTCTGGTTGCCGATCAGCCCGTCCTTCGCGGCCTGCGCCGTGAGGTCGAAGGCGTCCTTGACGGCCGCGTTCGTCTTGTAGATGACCTCGCCGGAGGAGTCGTAGAACCGGTCCTTCTCACTGCTGAGGATCGCCTGCAGCAGACCGCCGGGGGAGTCCAGGAAGGTGGTGCCCTTGGGCGCCTTCGCCTTGAACTTCTTGCCGGTCTCGACGAACTTGTTCCAGTCGCCGGCCCACAGCTTGCCGACTTCCTCGCGGTCGGTCGGCAGACCGGCCGCCTGGAAAAGGTCCTTGCGGTAGCAGATGGCCATCGGGCCGACGTCGGTGCCGACCGCGATCGTCTGGCCGCCGGAGGTGGTGGCCTGCTGCCACTTCCACTCCAGGTAGTCGCTCTTCTTGCCGTACTTCGACAGGTCGAGCAGCTTGTCCGACTGGGTCTCGACGATCTCGGCGATGTTGCCGACCTCGATCATCTGGATGTCCTGCAGACCGCTGCCGGTGGTCAGGTGGTTGAGGAGAGCCGGGTAGTAGTTCTCGTTCCGCTCCGTCACGGTCTGCTGGATGTCGATGTTCGGGTGGAGCTTCTCGTACTCCTTGTACAGGCCGGACTCCTCGAAGCCCGCGGTGCCGAAGAGGCCGAGGGTGATCTTGGTCTTGCCGCCACCGCCGCCGTCCGACGACGTGTCGTCCTCGTCCTTGCCGTCATCGGCACAGCCGGCCAGCAGCCCGGCGCCCAGCGCGGCGACGGCCGCGATGGCCACCGTCCTGCGCGTCCTGCGGGCGATACGGGTGCCCCCGCCCGACCGGAGCCGGGAGTGGGGGAGGGTACGTGCTCGCATTGCGTCCTCCTGATGCCCTGACGTGCCGACCCCCCGGCCAACTGCGTTGTTGGGCCCGTGCTTTCAAGCTGCGGCTCGGGTGGGGAACGTGCGGGATGTGTAAGTGCCAGGTACCGTGGGAGCGCTCCCACGAGTGATGTGTTGAAGAGTCGTCGGTTCGTGCGAGGGTGTCAAGGGAGAGAGCGCGGAGATATGTCTTCGGTTATCGGGCTGTTAACTAACCCCGGGACCGAGAGGCTGTCCTGCCCGAAAATCGACGGGCGGGGCGCGGGTGGTTTCAGAGGTCGGCGGGAAGAGGGCCGGTGCCCGGCCCGTGTGTGGGCGAGCCGGTGGCCGGCCGGCGGTGGGGCCGGTGGCGCAGTCGACCACCGGGCGCACGGTCGGGTCGGCGGCGGTCGGACGGTGACCGAGGAAGCCGCGGGCCGCCGCCGGCCCGGAGAGGCTCACCGAGTTCATGGCCTCGACGGCCTCGACTGCCTCGACGGCCTCGGTGGCTTCGACGGCTTCGGCGGCGGTGAGGTGCGCCCGGTGCCGCCGGGATCGGTTCGCCGATCACCGTCGGAGCCCGAATGACCACTTCCTGGACCTCGTACGGGGATCAGGACTGTTAGATTCCACGCCAGCGCGGTGTGAACGGGAGGCGACCATGGTGGCAGGCCACGGAGCACGGGGCCGGAGCGGTGGGCGGCCGACGTTGGAAGAGGTCGCCGCTCGGGCCGGTGTGGGCCGGGGGACGGTGTCCCGGGTGATCAACGGCTCGCCCCGGGTCAGTGACGCGACCCGTGCGGCGGTCGAGGCGGCCGTCGCGGAGCTCGGCTACGTCCCGAACACGGCGGCCCGCGCCCTGGCGGCGAACCGCACGGACGCCATCGCGATGGTCGTGCCCGAGCCGGAGACCCGCTTCTTCTCCGAGCCGTACTTCTCCGACATCCTCAAGGGTGTGGGCGCCCAGCTGTCCGAAACGGAGATGCAGCTCCTGCTGATCTTCGCGGGCAGTGACCGGGAACGCCGCCGACTGGCCCAGTACCTGGCGGCCCACCGCGTGGACGGCGTGCTTCTGGTTTCTGTACACGCGGACGACCCGCTGCCCGATCTGCTTTCACAACTGGAAATCCCGGCGGTGATCAGCGGCCCCCGCTCGGAACACGAGACGCTGCCCTCCGTCGACTCCGACAACTACGGCGGCGGCCGCTCGGCGGTGGAGCACCTGATCGCACGGGGGTGCGCCCGCATCGCCACCATCACCGGCCGACTCGACGTCTACGGCGCCCAGCGCCGTATCGACGGCTACCGCGACGCTCTGGAGGACGCCGGCCGCGAGGTCGACGAGCGGCTGATCGTCCCCGGCGACTTCACGGAGGACGGCGGCCGCCGGGCCATGGCGGAACTGCTGGCCCGCTGCCCCGACCTGGACGCGGTCTTCGCCGGGTCCGATGTCATGGCCGCCGGTGCCCGCCAGGTCCTCCGCGAGGCCGGCCGCCGCATACCCGAGGACGTGGCGTTGGTCGGCTACGACGACTCGGCGATCGCCCGCCACATGGACCCGCCGCTGACGAGCGTCCGCCAGCCCATCGAGGAGATGGGCCGCGCCATGATCGACCTCCTCCTCGACGAGATCGCGGACCGTCGCCCGGCGGTGTCGCGGGGGTTGGAGCGGCGGCAGGTGGTGCTTCCTACGGATCTGGTGGCGCGGGACTCGTCATGAGGCCGGCCCCGGCCTGAGCGTCCACCGGGCGGGCCCGCGTCGGCCGACCGGCAGCCGTCGGTGCCGTTTTGGTAGACGCCGTTCACCTCGCGGCGTACACCGCACTCGCCGCCGCTCATGCCCTCCTCCGCCACGGGCCGGTGGTGGTCGCGCATCGCTATCGGATCCGACGGTCCGAGGGCGGGCGTCCGTCCGTTCCAAGCCGCGCTCGCGCCTGGTCGGCTGCGCCGCGGTACGCACTCCCGGCAGGCGTACAGAGGGCCTCGCTCTGCTCGCTCATGTCTCTCGCCGAAGCAGGTCACCTGGACCCGCCCTGAAGTCGCCTGCTTCAACCTGTGAATTTTCCGGCTCGCGAATTGCGCGAGAAGGTATTGACGCCGTTCACTGACTCCCTAATGATCCAGTTTGCTCGACACTTCGAGCCTTGTTCGGAATGGCGAACGTCTTGGACTCGCCCCGTTTGACAGTCGACAGGAAGCCTCAGACGAGCCGACAGAACCGCTTGCTCAAGGCCGCGACGGACGCGGACAGAGTGTGGCGGGGGCGTTGAGCCGGTCGGCCCACGCGTTCCGGTATGGCTGCCGCTTCCCCGGCGGCATCGGTTCCCCCGGTCATCGTGGGTGAGGGTCTCGCCGACGCCGAAGACCACAGTGCGCATCATGTGGGCCATGCGGGCAGCGTAGGCAGGGGCGCGGTGGCAAATTCCCATGGCTTTGTCAGCGGCTGCCCTTATGCTTCCCGCATGTCCCCCAACCACCTCTGCAGCCGTGGTTCCGTGCGGTCTGCGGCCGACATCAACAACCGGATACGCACCCTCTTCCACACCGCCGGCGGCTACCTCCGCCCCCACGAACGAGCCGAGTACGAGCAGCTCGTCACCGCCTGGGCCATCGCCGAGGCAGCCGAACGACGCCCCGCGCGGCGGACGGAAGCGATGCGCGAAGAGATGGCCCCGGCTGCATAAGATCCCTGCCCGTGGCACACACCTTCGAAGAACTCGTGGAGATGCAGCGCGCGGCCGACCAGGCACGCAACCGGGTCAACGAGTTGCGCGACACCTTCGGGCCACCCGCCGCTAGCCCCTGGACTCAGGCGCAGACCAGCATCTACGAGACCGCGTGGCGAGCCTGGCGTGACCTCGCTCGGGACGTCCAGGCTGCCGTGACCGTTTACGCCAGGGAGCAGGGCCGGTCGCGGCAGGAAGTCGAAGCGGACGTGAAGAGGATCGTGCGGCACCCCGACGACTGAGGGCAGCCGCATAGCCTCCCGTGGGGAGGAAACCGGGAGGCGCGGCGGGCCCCGTCAACACGCTCAGCGGGCCCAAGGGAGCCACTCCCGGGGGATGGAGCGGCTCCCGTGCGCACCACCATGCATCACATTCCAGCCACAGCGATAGACACCGGACACCCATATTTGCGGAACCGGTCACGCGCTCTCGCCACGGCCGGCACGGGCCTTCGCCACCGACTTCTCCAGCGCCACCGACTTCTCCAGCGCCGCCGACTTCTCCAGTGCCGCCGCAGATCCACCACCTGCCACGCCCCGTCCTGGCGCCATGTCACCGGACAGGTGGCGTCGCCGCTCTTCTGGGGCCGCTCACCGATGCTGATGCCGCGCATGACGAAGGGCTGACCTGTTTTCACAGATCAGCCCTTGATCATTAAGGGTGAGTGACGGGACTCGAACCCGCGACATCCTGGACCACAACCAGGTGCTCTACCAGCTGAGCTACACCCACCACGACCGGCGGTTCATCCGAAGGTTCACCGACCGGCCGAGAAAAAGTGTACAGGGTCTGCAGGGGTGCTCGCGCACGCCTTTGCGGGCGGGCTACCGCGCAGGCAGGACGTGCTTCGCGGCGATCGTGCGGGCCGTGTCCGAGTCGGGGCCGGGGTGCGGGACGAAGATCGCCTCGCGGTAGTAGCGGAGTTCGGCGATGGATTCGCGGATGTCCGCCAGGGCCCGGTGGTTGCCGTTCTTCTCGGGGCTGTTGAAGTACGCCCTCGGGTACCAGCGGCGGGCCAGCTCCTTGATGGAGGAGACGTCCACGATGCGGTAGTGGAGGTAGTCCTCCAGCGTCGGCATGTCACGGAGGAGGAAGCCCCGGTCCGTGCCCACCGAGTTTCCGCACAGGGGGGCCTTGCCCGGTTCCTTCACGTGCTCCCGGACGTACGCCATGACCTGCTCCTCGGCGTCGGCGAGGGTCGTGCCGCCGGGGAGCGCGTCCAGCAGGCCGGACGCGGTGTGCATCTGGCGCACCACCTCCGGCATGGTCTCCAGCGCCGAGTCCGGCGGGCGGATGACGATGTCGACACCTTCGCCGAGCACGTTCAGCTCGGAGTCGGTGACGAGGGCGGCCACCTCGATGAGCGCGTCGTCGGACAGCGAGAGGCCGGTCATCTCGCAGTCGATCCACACCATGCGATCGTTCATGTGTCTCACCTTACGGCCCGTGACGACCGTACGGCCCGGTCCTGCACCAGGGTGATCAGGTGCGGGACCGGGCCGTACGGTCGTCAGTAGCCGGTGCGTGCGTGCCGGACGGCTAGGGCGCGCTGCGCTGGCCCGGCAGCCGTCCCGTCGCGTACAGCTCCGGCTTGGCCCCCTCCGTGGACATGGACGCGGGAGCCAGGGCGCTCGCCGCAGCCGTACGCCGGGCCTGGAGCGGCACCGGGGCGTGCTCCGGCGACATCGGGGAGGGCCCCGGGACGCCGTGCGGGCCGTCGTGGTGGTCGACGGGCTTGTCGCCCTGCGGTCGCCGGGCCCGGTAGGCCGCCCGGTACGCCGCCGGGGACGAGCCCAACTGCCGGCGGAAGTGCCCGCGCAGCGCCACCGGCGAACGGAAGCCGCAGCGCCCCGCGACCTCGTCCACCGAGTAGTCCGATGTCTCCAGCAGCCGCTGTGCCTGCAGCACCCGCTGGGTGATCAGCCACTGCAGGGGAGCGCTCCCGGTGAGCGAGCGGAACCGGCGGTCGAACGTGCGGCGGCTCATGTACGCGCGCGCCGCGAGCGTCTCCACGTCGAACTGCTCGTGGAGGTGCTCCAGCGCCCAGGCGACGACCTCGGCGAGCGGGTCGGCGCCGATCTCCTCCGGTAAAGATCGATCGAGGTAGCGCTCCTGGCCGCCCGATCGACGGGGTGGCACGACGAGCCGCCGGGCCAGGGCCCCTGCCGCCTCGTTGCCGTGGTCGGTCCGCACTATGTGCAGACAGAGATCGATTCCGGCCGCGGTGCCGGCCGAGGTGAGTACGTCCCCGTCGTCCACGAAGAGTTCCCGTGGGTCGACGTGGACGGACGGATAGCGCTTGGCCAGCGTCGGCGCGTACATCCAGTGTGTCGTCGCGGGCCTGCCGTCCAGCAGGCCGGCGGCGGCCAGCACGAAGGCGCCGGTGCACAGCCCGACGATGCGGGCCCCCTCCTCGTGCGCTCGGCGCAGTGCGTCGAGCGCCTCCTCCGGCGGCGGTGAGGTGATCGAACGCCATGCGGGCACGACCACCGTGCCCGCCCGCGAGATCGCCTCAAGGCCGTTCGGTGCGGTGAGTTCCAGGCCCCCTGTGGTCCGCAGTGGGCCTTCCTCGCCCGCGCACACCAGTAGGCGGTAGCGCGGTACGCCGGCGTCCTGGCGGTCGATCCCGAACACCGACAGTGGTATGGAACTCTCGAAGATGGGACCGCCGCTGAACAGCAGCACCGCGACGATCTCCTTGCGGCGTCGCCCGGACAGCTTCCGGGCCGCTGCTTCCGGCGCGGCGGTGGAGTCGTGGCTCATACTGCTAAGCCCCCCTCGGTGGTCGCGGCTCCTCGGTTGTGTCGCTCCTGCACGTTTCCCCTTGGTCCTGCACGAGTCCCCCGCCGTAAGACAGTCATGATCGAATCTACTGTGTCCCGTGGTGCCGGCGTGACCAGATCGCCAACCGGCACATTGTCGACATGGCAACTTGGCGTGAAGCATTCGATCACGAAGCGTTGCACTCGTGGGCCGTGCAGGGAAGTGCGCCTCGCCCCCGTGGCCGGTCCACGTAGGGTGCGCGCGGCCCCTGGACCTCTTTCAGCGCAGGTCGAACGGGGGGTGGAGGGGTGTTCGACCAAGGGACGTGCAGGTGGCCGAAGTTGGCTGAAAAGATACGGTGGTGTGCGCGGAAACCGGTCAGTCGACCGGCGCACTCGGGCCTGAGTTCCGTCCGCCCCTGCGCGCCCCGGAAGCGGAACGTCCGCGTCGGCCGTTCCGGAGGGTGTGATCTTCGGCCATCGAACGGCCGGCCGTCGTCGGGGCCGCCGTCGTCGCAGCGGCCG
The DNA here is from genome assembly GCF_042955065.1 of Streptomyces sp. NPDC012510. Taxonomy (NCBI): domain Bacteria; kingdom Bacillati; phylum Actinomycetota; class Actinomycetes; order Kitasatosporales; family Streptomycetaceae; genus Streptomyces; species Streptomyces sp. NPDC012510. The sequence continues at coordinate 371,813 of NZ_JBIBEN010000002.1, read as the reverse complement.
TCGTCCGGGCGGCGCGGGCCGCGCGGGCCGCGCCGCGTTCGGACTGGCGCAGCAGGACGCGGCAGACGCCGGTGACCGCGGCGAGACCGAGGGCGGCACCCGTCGCGCCGGCGAACGAGGTGCCGTACCAGACGAGGACGACGGGAACGAGAACGCAGCTGAACGCCGCCCAGCGAACCACGTCCGTGGCGGTGTCGGTCGGGTGGGGCGCGGGTGACGGGGTGCTTCGCGGGGTGCTTCGCGGGGTGCTGCGCGGTGCGCTTCGCGGGGTCCTTCGCGCGAACGGGGGGAATTCGTCGGCTTCCGGGGCGTACTGGGGGGCGGGGCGGCGTGCGGACACTGCGGGCTCCCTCCTGGCTCCCTCGGGGGCGGCTTACCGGGGTTCAACGCGTGTTCGAGCCGTCGGTCACTGGTGCTGCACGATCTGGTGCTGCTCGATCGGTTGGCCGTCCGGGCCGTCCGGGCCGTCCGGGCCGTCCGGGGCGTTCGCGCTCGCCGCGCTCGGGGGGCGGTTCCGCCGCGTCCACCCGACCCGCCCGACCACCCGACCCCACCCTCGGCTTCGCTCCGGCGGGGATGCCTCCCGACCCGGCGGCACGACTTGCCGCTTACGGCCGCGGCGTACGGCCCGCGTACGGCCCGCGGCGAGCCGGATCGGCCGCACCCGAGCCGTCGGGCTCACGGATCCCGGAGAAACCGGCTGTACGTGGCAGCAACCATTGCGTTACGGGCCGGGGGTCGTGCATGCTCCCTGGAACCCCGCGCAGCCGGTGCGGGATCTGGGCGGAGGAGGCGTGCGGTCGTACCCTTGGGGGTATGGGGTCGGGAAGCACTCCCGGACACGGCTCCGCCGCACACTGACGTCCCCTACACGTCGTCCCATCACGAGGATCCGAACGCCGAGACACCCATGGCCGGTCACGAATTCTTCGACTCCGCGGACCGCAAGCGGCGGCCCGTCGCCGATCCCACGGCGGCCGACCCCCTGGCGGCGGAAGACGCCCGCTCCTCCTGCGATCCCGCCTTCAAGCACGGCGTCGTCGTCGGCTTCGACGGTTCGACGTCCAGTGAACGAGCCCTCGCGTACGCCATCGGCATGGCTTGTCGTTCCGGCTCGGGCCTGATCATCGTGCATGTCGCCAACCGGCTGCCCACGACCGTGTGGGCGGGCTGCGAGCCGCCGGTCTTCGTCGACGTCCCGGACCACCGGACCGAGGTCCTCGGCCTGGAACTCGCCTGCGCCGACTATCTCGCCGAGGTGCCGTGGATCCTCGTCGAGCGCGGCGGCGACATCTGCCACGAGCTCGAAGAGGTCGGCCGGGAGTACGAGGCCGACGCGATCGTGGTCGGGTCAACCCACGGCCTCGTCGGGCGGCTCTTCGGCTCGGTCGCCGGGCGCCTCGCCAAGCGGGCGCGGCGGCCCGTGATCGTCATTCCCTGAACTCCCGGCATCTCGCTTCGCTCCTGTAACTCCCTTACCAGCAGGTGAGACAGGTCCTCGGGTGTGCTGCGCCGTTTTCCGCGAACACGTGAACCTACTGGCGCGTAGAGGTGTTTGTGCCTTTGTGAAGGGCATAACCGGTTCGCCGTACAACTGCACACGCACGAAGGGAGCCCCGCCGTGGACAATGGCGTCTCTGCGGGCAGCAACACCTCCACTCTCGGCCAACTCGCGCTCGGCCTCACCCTGTTGGCGTTCGGTCTCGGTCACACCCGGGTGATCGACGGTCTGACGGAAGCCGACGCGGTCTCTCTCGCCACGTACGTCGGTGGCCTGGCGCTCTTCGTCGCGGGGCTCCTCGCCCTGCGCGACCGGGACACCCTCACGGGGACGGCGTACGCCGGACTCGGTGCCCTCTGGTTCACCTGGGGCTGGACGGCTGGACACCCGACGGGCGACCCGGCCTCCGCCAACGCGTCCGGGCTGTTCACGCTGTTGTTCGCGCTCGTGGCGCTCAGTCTCGCGCTGGGAACGTCCCAGACGCTCGCGAGGGTGACGTACGGGCTGCTGTCGGCGGCCATGCTGCTGCTCGCCGTCGCCTCGTTCGGCGACAGCTCCGCGCTCGCGAAGGTGGCCGGGTGGTTCGCGGCCGTGGGCGGGCTTGTGGCGTGGTACGCGGCGACTGCGGCGCTCGCGCACTGGCCCACGGCTGTGCCGAGGCGTGCGCGTGCTGCCGACCAGGGTGGTGTGACGGCCACGGGCTGATCGGCAGCGGTCGGGGTGTTGGGCGGCCCCGGCGTTGTGGACGGACCCCCCGTGAATGTGGCTTCACGCGGGGGTCCGTTCGGTTGTTCGGCCGTTGCGGGTTCGGTGGGGGCTGGTCGCGCGGTTCCCCGCGCCCCTGGAAAGCCCCCACCCCCTCATCGGGACAGGTGCCCTACTCCACCGTCACCGACTTCGCCAGGTTGCGCGGCTTGTCGATGTCGCGGCCCAGGGCCAGGGCCGTGTGGTAGGCGAGGAGTTGGAGGGGGATGCCCATGAGGATCGGGTCCAGCTCGTCCTCGTTCTTCGGGACGACGATCGTCTGGTCGGCCTTCTCCTGGTCACGGTGGGCCACGGCGAGGATCTTGCCGCTGCGGGCCTTGATCTCCTCCAGGGCGGCGCGGTTCTTCTCCAGGAGGTCGTCGTCGGGGACGATGGCGACCGTGGGGAGGGCCGGCTCGATGAGGGCCAGGGGGCCGTGCTTGAGCTCGGAGGCGGGGTAGGCCTCGGCGTGGATGTAGGAGACCTCCTTGAGCTTGAGGGAGGCCTCACGGGCGACCGGGTAGCCCCGGACGCGGCCGATGAAGAGCATCGAGCGGGCCTCGGCGTACTCCTGGGCCAGCTTCTTGATCTCGTCCTCCTGCTCCAGCATCTCGGCGATCTGGGCGGGGAGCTTGCGCAGGCCCTCGATGATCCGCTTGCCGTCGCGGACGGAGAGGTCGCGGGTGCGGCCGAGGTGCAACGCCAACAGGGCGAAGGCAACGGTGGTGTTGGTGAAGCACTTGGTCGAGACGACACAGACCTCGGGGCCCGCGTGGACGTAGATGCCGCCGTCCGCCTCGCGGGCGATCGCCGAACCGACCACGTTCACCACGCCGAGGACGCGGGCGCCCTTGCGCTTCAGTTCCTGCACGGCCGCCAGGACGTCGTAGGTCTCGCCGGACTGCGAGACGGCGACGTAGAGGGTGTCGGGGTCGACGACGGCGTTGCGGTAGCGGAACTCCGAGGCAGGCTCGGCGTCGGCGGGGATGCGGGCCAGCTCCTCGATCATCTGGGCGCCGATCATGCCCGCGTGGTACGAGGTGCCGCAGCCGAGGATCTTCACGCGGCGGATCTGCCGCGCCTCGCGGGCGTCCAGGTTGAGGCCGCCGAGGTGCACTGTGGAGAACCGGTCGTCGATGCGGCCGCGCAGCACACGGTCCACGGCGTCGGCCTGCTCGTGGATCTCCTTGTGCATGTAGGTGTCGTGGCCGCCCATGTCGTACGAGGCCGCCTCCCACTCCACGGTGGTGGGCTCCGCCGTGGTGCGGGTGCCCTCCGTGGTGTAGGTGCGGAAGTCGTCGGCCTTGAGGGTGGCCATCTCGCCGTCGTCGAGGGTGACGATCTGGCGGGTGTGGGCGACCAGGGCGGCTATGTCCGAGGCGACGAACATCTCCTTCTCGCCGATGCCGAGGACGACGGGGGAGCCGTTGCGGGCGACGACGATCCGGTCGTTGAAGTCGGCGTGCATGACGGCGATGCCGTAGGTGCCCTCGACGATGCGCAACGCCTGGCGGACCTTCTCCTCCAGGGTCTCCGCCTGGGAGCGGGCGATGAGGTGGGTCAGGACCTCGGTGTCCGTCTCGGAGAGGAACTCGACGCCGTCCGCCTCGAGCTTCTTCCGCAGGTCGGAGGCGTTGTCGACGATGCCGTTGTGGACGACGGCGACCTTGTTGTCGGCCGACATGTGCGGGTGGGCGTTGACGTCGGAGGGGGCGCCGTGGGTGGCCCAGCGGGTGTGGGCGATGCCGGTGGTGCCCTTGAAGCGCGCCGGGACCTTGGCCTCCAGGTCACGGACCCGGCCCTTGGCCTTGACCATCTTCAGTCCGGCCGTCTTGGGCGAGGTGACGACTATGCCCGCCGAGTCGTAGCCCCGGTACTCCAGCCGCTGCAGGCCCTCCAGGAGCAGCGGCGCCACGTCGCGTTTGCCGATGTAGCCGACAATCCCGCACATATATAGGTATCCCGTTTCTTGGTCGGTTCAGCCGTAGACGATGCGGCGCAGCTGCCGGAGCGTGAGCTCCGGCGGTGCGACCGCCCGGTACTTCAGGTCCGCCTCGATCCGTTCGAAGATCGTCGCGTTCACCAGGCCCTGGGCCTGGAGCTCGCGGTGGCGGCGACGGACGTAGTCCTCCGTCGTCTCGTCGAAGAAGGCGAGCACGTCCTGGATCACACGCAGCGCCTCGCCCCGGTTGAGGGGTGAGGAGCGGGTCAGATGATCGACAAGTTCGTCGTGCACTCGGTAGATCCTGGGGGACCGGCGTCGGTTTCGCAAGAATTCTGCCCGATATCGGGCAGCTCCCTGTTGCTGGCCCTTGGGTGAACGTTGAATGTGTGACGAGCGCCTGCTCGCGCGCTGTCCATCCGGTGGCCCGGATCCCGTCGCCTGAGGCGACGACTTTCCTGCGCGTGGACGTGAAGCCGGCACCGAAAGGGCACCACGCCACCCTGGCCGTGCGGGGCATCGCCGAGACGGTGGAGCGGGTCGACCACTTCACGGTGGCGCGCAGGGCGAAGCAGGCCTCCGTCCGTGGCTCAGGGACGTCACATCCGTTTGAGGACCGCCTGTTTGGCCAGGGTGAACTCCTCGTCCGTGAGGACGCCCGACTTGTGGAGTTCCCCCAGTTCGCGCAGCCGTCGCAGCAGGGCGTCGTGATCGTCCTCGCCGGGGGCGGGCGCGAGCTGGGGGACGGGCTCGGCCGGTGCGGGCCGTATCTCCGTCACGGCCGCCGCCGGATGCGGGAGGCGGGCCTGCACGGCTGCCGCGACCAGGGCCATCAGCGGGTCCTTCTTGAAACCCCACAGCTCCACGGAGTTGGGGTCGTACTTGGGCGGCGCCTTGGTCGGCGCGTTGCGCACGGTGAAGCGGAGGGAGCCGTTCTCCAGGCCGACCGACGGCAGCCACTCCACGGCCGCGATGTCCGCGAGCGCCAACTGCCGTGTCCCGGCGGCCACCTTCGACTCCTCCGTCTTCCAGTTCCACTCCAGGCGTACGTGCTCGCCGTCGAAGCTCGCGGTGCCGTCCCCGGCGGAGACGGAGAGCGGAACGGCGGGGCCGGGCAGCAGATAGCTGTCCACCGCGTCGGTCGGCACCTGGTCCAGCAGCAGCGCGTTGCGGATCTCGTCCACGAAGTACTCGGCGACGCCGTACCGGTCCGAGTCCACGCTCAGCTGGTACGGGTCGTTGGAGTCGGTGAGCCGGCCCCCGGTCGTCTGGAGCAGCGGGTCGGAGCCGTCGCGCAGCCTGAGGCGCAGCCGCCCCGACTTCTTGCCCTGCTCGAAGGAGATCCCCGCCAACGCGCCCAGCGGGATTGAGAGTTCACCCAGGGTCTTGCGGAGCAGGCTCACGCTCTTGTCGCGGCCGGGGGTCAGCCGCAGGGTGTCGCCGTCGAAGGTCCACGTGCCGTCCCGCTGGAGGATTTCCGCCATGGGAAGGATTGTTCCATCGGCCGGGGAATGAGATGGTCTAGACCTGCACGTGTGGTCGGGGGATGGTGGTGGGGTCCGTTCGGCCGGTGGAAGGGAGCACTCGGTGGGACCGCGCCACAGATCGACTCGTCTGCTCGGTTCGCTGCTGCTCGTGGCGACCGGGATCCTCGCCGTGGGAGCCGCACCCTTGTCCGAGAACACCGACACCGCCACCGTCCCGCTCGGCCGGGTGATCCCGGCCCCCGCCTCGGTCGACGCGGGCGGATCGCCGTACCGGATGACGAGTGGGGCGCACATCGTCGTGGACGGTGGTCCCGCGGCCCGCCGGGTGGGGGAGTACCTGGCGGGGATCCTGCGGCCGTCCACCGGCTTCCGGCTGCCCGTGGCCGAACGTCGGGCCGCGCCCCGTGCCGAGGGCCGGGCCGAGCCGCGGGACGAGTCCCAGACGGCTGGAATCAGCCTGCGGCTCGCCCCACGGGAGGCGGCTCTCGGCCAGGAGGGGTACCGGCTGCGGAGCGGCCGTTCCGGCGTCGTCCTCACCGCCCGCGCGCCCGCCGGGCTCTTCCACGGCGTCCAGACCCTGCGCCAACTGCTGCCCGCCGCCGTCGAGAAGGACTCGGTGCAGCCCGGACCGTGGCTGGTCGCGGGCGGCACCGTCGAGGACGTCCCGCGCTACGGCTGGCGCGGCGCGATGCTCGACGTCTCCCGGCACTTCTTCACCGTGGACCAGGTCAAGCGGTACGTCGACCAGCTCGCCCTCTACAAGTTCAACAAGCTGCACCTGCACCTCTCCGACGACCAGGGCTGGCGCATCGCCATCGGCTCCTGGCCGCGCCTCGCCACGTACGGCGGCTCCACCCAGGTCGGCGGCGGCCCCGGCGGGTACTACACGAAGGCCGACTACCAGGAGATCGTCCGGTACGCCGCCTCCCGCCATCTGGAGGTCGTCCCCGAGATCGACCTGCCCGGCCACACCAACGCGGCGCTCGCCTCCTACGCCGAGCTGAACTGCGACGGGGCCGCGCCCCCGCTCTACACCGGCACCGAGGTCGGCTTCAGCTCGCTCTGCGTCGACAAGGAGAAGACGTACGACTTCGTGGACGACGTCGTACGGGAGTTGGCCGCGCTCACTCCCGGCCGCTACCTCCACATCGGCGGGGACGAGGCGCACTCCACCGGTCACGAGGACTACGTCACGTTCATGGACCGGGTGCAGCCGGTCGTCGAGCGGTACGGGAAGACCGTGATCGGCTGGCACCAGCTGACCGGGGCCACCCCGGCGCGGGGCGCTCTCGCGCAGTACTGGGGGCTGGACAGCACGGGTGCGGAGGAGAGGGAGCGGGTTGTCGCGGCGGCGCGGAACGGGACGGGGGTCGTCCTCTCGCCCGCCGACCGGATCTACCTCGACATGAAGTACGACAAGGACACACCGCTGGGGCTGGACTGGGCCGGGTACGTGGATGTGCGGCGGTCGTACGAGTGGGACCCGGGCGACTATCTGGAAGGGGTCCCGGCGGCGGCGGTGAGGGGCGTCGAGGCGCCGTTGTGGACGGAGACGATCGCGACGTCGGCGGATGTTGAGTACATGGCGTTTCCCAGGCTGCCGGGGGTGGCGGAGCTGGGGTGGTCGCCGGCGGGCGCGCTCGGCTGGGAGGAGTACCGGGTGCGGCTCGCCGCGCAGGCGGACAGGTGGGAGGCGCTCGGGGTGGGGTACTTCCGGGCGTCTGAGGTGCCCTGGCCCACGCGGTAGCGGGTGGGGGGCGGCTGGTTGGCGGGTGCGGGTCCGGTGGGGCTTCTCGCGCAGTTCCCCGCGCCCCTTGACGGCATGGGGCGCGCGGGGCTGGCAGGGGCGTGGGGACTGCGCGACCAGCCCCCACTCGCCGGCAGTCGAACGCCGACCGGCACCATGCGACGGGCACCTCGGAGGACCGTACTCCGAGGTGCCCGTCAGTCCGTGGGGTCCGTCAGTCCGTCGGGTCCGTCAGTCCGTGGGGTCCGGTGCCTACAGGCCGGCGATGGGGTTCCGCAGGTTGCCGACGAGCTGGAGCGCGCCCGCGGGGTCCGTCAGATCCACCATCTGCTTGTTGTCGCGGAGCTGGAGGCGGTTGAGGCAGGAGAGGGCGAACTCGGGGGCGAACATGTCGTACCGGGCGAACTTGTCGGCGAGTTCGGGCATCCCGTCCTGGTAGTCGCGGACGGTCTCGGCGACCGCGCGCCAGAACCCCTCCTCGTCCAGGACGCCCTCCTCGGCGAGGTTCGCGGCGAGGAAGCGGAAGAAGCAGTCGAAGACGTCCGTGAAGAGGGACAGGAGTTTCTTGTCCTCGGGGACGTCGACGCGGAGGCGTTCGACCGCCGGCGGGAGGACCGCGTCGGGATCCATGACCGCGATCTCCTCGGCGATGTCCTTGTAGATGGCCCGCTCGACGACGCCGTCCTTCAGGACGAGGATGACGTTCTCGCCGTGCGGCATGAAGACGAGGTCGTAGGCGTAGAAGCTGTGGAGGAGGGGAGTGAGGTACGCCCGCAGATAGCGGCGCAGCCACTCCTTCGGGGTCATCCCCGAGCGTGTGATCAGGGCCGCCGCGAAGCCGTGGCCCTCGTGGTCGACGTGGACCAGGGAGGCCATGGTCGCCAGGGACTCGCCCTCCCGGAGGGACGGCACCGGGCTCTCGCGCCACAGCGCCGCCAGCATCTTGCGGTACGGGGAGTACTTGTCGGTGGCGGCCTCGTACTCCAGGTGGCGATAGCCGACGGCGGCGCGCTCGCGGATGATCGACAGGCCCGTCGACTTCAGGACCGGGTCGTTCTCGATGAGCCCGGCCAGCCAGTCGTTGATCGCCGGGGTCGCCTCCATGTACGCCGCCGAGAGGCCGCGCATGAAGCCCATGTTGAGGACGGAGAGCGCCGTCTTGACGTAGTGCTTCTCGGGGGCGGAGCTGTTGAAGAACGTCCGGATCGACTGCTGGGCCAGGTACTCGTCGTGGCCCTCGCCGAGCAGCACCAGGTTCCGCTGGGCGACCTCGGCGGCGAAGGTGACGCTGAGCTTGTTCCACCACTGCCAGGGGTGGACCGGGATGAAGAGGTAGTCGGCGGGGTCCAGCTCCAGGTCGGTGAGGACGGAGTGGAAGCGGGCGACCGTCTCCGCGCCCAGTTCGTCCCGCAGGAAGGCCTCGTACTCGATACCCGCACCCGCCGTGAACGCCGCCCGTGAGCGGTGCGCGGCCAGCCAGAGCAGGTGGACGGGGCTCGCCGTCTCGGGCGCGTACGACAGGTACTCGTGGACGCCGAAGCCGAGGCGGCCGTTGTTGGCGACGAAGCAGGGGTGGCCCTCGGTCATCCCGGTCTCGATGGCTTGGAAACCGGCGTCCACCAGCTCGGCGACCGGCGTCTGCGGCTTGGTGAGCTTGTAGCAGGTGCCGGCCAGGGTGGAGGAGATCTCCTCCAGGTAGACCGGCAGGATCTCGTCGCTCAGGCCCAGGGACCGCTTCAGCTCGACGAAGAAGTCCAGGGCGGCCAGAGGGAGGTCGACGCCGTCCCGTTGGCGGGTGATCGAGTCGGCGTCGACCTGCCAGTGGTCGAGGGCGCGCCGGACGGCGGTGAACCCGTAGCGGGTCGCACCGTCGTCGCCGCGGACCTCGAAGCGGCCGTCGGCGGTGGCCTCCGGCGTGATGAGCCGCTCGTGGGCGAACTCGGCGAGGGCCTTGCGGATGAGCAGGCGGTTGGCCCGTGCCCAGCGGTGGGGGGACAGATGTGCCACGGCATCGGACAGGGTCATACGGTTACTCCTCGGGCAGCCGGGCTCCGGCTGCTCTGGCTCGTGAAGAACTGCTCTCGTGTGCAGAAGCTCAGCAGCGCGCGCTTCTCCGGCTTGTCGATCTCGCGGTCGGGGACGAAACCGACGACTTCGTTGAGGGCGTGGACGGCCTTGTTGGACACGTCCGGCTCGACGACGACCCGGTGGGTGGCCGGGTCCTCGAAGAGGTGCCCCATCACGGCGGTGATCACGGCCCTGGTGAAGCCGTGCACGGGTGTGTCGGTCGGCGGCACCAGGAAGTGCATGCCGACGTCCCCGGGCTCGGGGTCGTACAGGCCGACGAGCTCACGGTGGGCGGGGTCGTACTTCTCCATGAGGAAGGCGGGTTCGCCGTCGCGCAGGCCCAGCAGGGCGTGGTGGTGCGGGTCGGCCGCGATCTCCATGTACGCGCGCTCGACCTCCTCCAGCCTGGCGCCCTGCATCATCCAGTACGCCGCCTTGGGGTGGGTGACCCAGCCGTGGAGCAGCTCGGCGTCCGAGAGCGGATCGAGGGGCCGGATCGTGAAAGTGCCGGCTCGAAGGGCGGCGCTCATCGGGAACTCCTTGTACGGGTGTCAAACGGTCATGATGTCGGTCAGACCGCGAACTCCTGGAAGGCGATCGTCTTCTCCACCGGGTAGTACTCCGTGCCGAGCAGCTCGCGGATGATGTACGAGTTCCGGTAGGCGCCCATGCCCAGGTCGGGTGAGGTGATGCTGTGGGTGTGGGCCCCCGCGTTCTGGAGGAAGACGCCCCGGCCGGTGGTGTCGATGGCGTAGTTGCGGGCCACGTCGAAGCGGCCGTGGCCGTCGAAGACGAGCCGGTCGTTGATCGAGGAGAGGAAGGCCGGTGGCCGGTAGTGGTAGCCGGTGGCCAGGATCAGGCCCTCGGTCTCGATCTCGTAGTCCTTGCCCTGCTCGTCCTGGCGGAGCCCGAGGGTGTACCGGCCGTCCTCGTAACTCGCGGCGTTGAGTGTGGAGTTGGTGCGCAGCCGGGTCGGGACCGGGCGGCCGCCGGCGGTGACGTTCTTCTGGTAGAGCAGGTCGAAGATCGAGTCGATCAGATCCCCGTTGATGCCCTTGAACAGGCCCTTCTGCTGCTTCTCCAGCCGGTAGCGGGTCTCCTCGGGGAGCGCGCGGAAGTAGTCGATGTAGTCCGGGGACGTCATCTCCAGCGTCAGCTTGGTGTATTCGAGGGGGAAGAAGCGCGGGGAGCGCGTGACCCAGTTGAGCTGGTAGCCGTGGACGTCGATCTCGGAGAGGAGTTCGTAGTAGATCTCGGCGGCGCTCTGGCCGCTGCCGACGATCGTGATCGATTTCTTCGACCGCAGCTCCGCCTTGCGGTGGACGTACTGCGCGTTGTGGAAGAAGTCGCCGCCCAGGTCCTGGCAGGCCTCGGGGATGTACGGGACGGTGCCGGTGCCGAGGACGAGGCGACGGGCGCGCAGGACATCGCCGCCGGTCGTCCTCACGACGTACAGGTCGTCCTCGTACGTCACCTCCGCCACCGTCGTGTTGAAGCGGACGTTGCTCAGCCGGTTCGCGGCCCAGCGGCAGTAGTCGTCGTACTCGACCCGCAGGGGATAGAAGTTCTCGCGGATGTAGAACGAGTACAGACGGCCGGAGTCCTTCAGATAGTTGAGGAAGGAGTACGGCGAGGTCGGGTCGGCGAGGGTGACCAGATCCGACATGAAAGGGGTCTGGAGGTGGGCGCCGTCGAGGAACATCCCCGAGTGCCACTCGAAGTTCGGCTTCGAGTCCAGGAAGATCCCGTCGAGTTCGGTGATGGGCTCGGTGAGGCAGGCCAGGCCGAGGTTGAAGGGTCCCAGTCCGATGCCGATGAAGTCGTAGGCCTTCTCGGCGGGTTCAGGAAGCGACGCGGTCAAGGGATTCTCCCAGGTACTGCTCGGCATGGCCGGCGATCAGATCGAGCACGGCGGCGATGTCCTCGGCCGTGGTCTCGGGGTTGAGCAGGGTGAACTTCAGGTAGTGGCGACCGCCGACCTTGGTGCCCGCGACCACGGCGTCTCCGGAGGCGAACAGGGCCTTGCGGGCGTAGAGGTTGGCGCGGTCGATCTCGGCCGGGTCGGTGACGGCCTCGGGGATGTAGCGGTAGACCAGCGTGGAGAGCCGGGGCTCCACGACGACGTCGTAGCGCGGGTCGGCGGCGAGCAGCTTCCAGCCCTCCTCCGCGAGGTCGCAGACCTCGTCGAAGAGCTGGCCGATACCGTCGGCGCCCATCGTGCGCAGCGTCATCCACAGCTTGAGCGCATCGAAGCGGCGGGTGGTCTGCAGTGACTTGTCGACCTGGTTGGGGATGCGCTCGGTGACCATGCGGCGCGGGTTGAGGTACTCCGCGTGGTAGGTGGCGTGGCGCAGGGTGTGCCCGTCGCGGACCAGGACGGCGGACGAACTCACCGGCTGGAAGAATGACTTGTGATAGTCCACCGTGACGGAGTCGGCGCGCTCGATGCCGTTCAGCAGGTCGCGGCGCTTGTGGGAGACGAGCAGGCCGCAGCCGTAGGCGGCGTCGACGTGCATCCAGGTGTCGTACTGGGCGCACAGCTCGGCTGTCTCGGGCAGCGGGTCCATGGAACCGAAGTCGGTGGTGCCGGAGGTGGCGACGACTGCCATGGGGACGAGGCCGTCGTTCCTGCAGCGCTCCAGCTCACGGGCGAGCGCCATGGTCTGCATGCGCTTCTCGCCGTCCACCGGGATGGAGACGACCGAGTCCTGCTCCAGGCCCAGCAGTTTCGCCGACTTCTTCACGCTGAAGTGGCTGACCTCGGAGGCGAAGATCCGCAGTTTGGCGGTGCTGTCGGTCTTGGCCTCCTCACGGGCGAGGAGCAGGGCCTGGAGGTTGGACTGGGAGCCGCCGGAGGTGAAGACGCCGTCGGCGGAGGGACCGAACCCGATGCGCTCGTTGGTCCAGTCGATGAGCTTGCGCTCGATCAGGGTGCCGCCCGCGGACTGGTCCCAGGTGTCCAGGGAGGAGTTGACGGCGGAGAGGACGGCCTCACCGAGTACGGCCGGGATGACGACCGGGCAGTTGAGGTGGGCGAGGTAGCGCGGGTGGTGGAAGTAGATGGCGTCCCGGAGGTACACGTCCTCGAGTTCGTCGAGGACCGCGGCCGTGTCGTGCAGCGGCTCGTCGAGGTCGATCTGCTCGATGGTGGGAGAGAGGGCGTCGACGGTGACACCGGTGAACGGTCGGTCGGTGGTGGCGAGTTTGGCCGCCACGCGCTCCACGCCTTCGGTCACGGTGCGGCGGTACCGCTCCGCGGTCGTGTCATTGAGCAGGTGCGAGCGCATGGGGAGGTCCTCCGAGCGGGGCGGTCCGGGTGGGACGGAGAGGTGAGTGGGGGATGGGCATCACCTCATCCCGTTCAACTAAGGTAAGGCTAACCTAATTAACTTGGGGGAGGCTCTGGCTCTGCCGTGACTGTGATCACTTGTGGTGTCGCGAGCCGCTTAAGGTCGCTGGTGAATCGGGTGACTCGGGTGACTCGAGCGGCTCGGGCCGCTCGGGCGATCTGGTGATTCTGGTGGCAGCTGTCACTCGGCTACTCGCCGCGCTCCCGCAGCTGCTCCTCCGTCAGGCCCTCGCGCCAGTACCCGACGAAGGTGACCCTCCGCTTGTCGATCCCGCGCTCCCGCACGAGATGGCGGCGCAGTTCCTTCACCCGGCCGGACTCACCGGCGATCCAGGCGTACGGCAGCTCACCGGGCGGCAGTTGGGCGGCACGGATGGTGTCGAGCGTGGTCGGCGCACCCTCCGCCCGCACCAGCCAGGTGATCTCGGCGTCGGCCTCGGTGGCCAGGTCCTGGATGACCCCGGCGTGGTGGACCTCCAGCCAGACCCGGGCCCGCGTGCCCGTGGGCAGTGACTCCAGGATCGCGGAGGCGGCGGGCAGCGCCGTCTCGTCACCCCAGATCAGCACCAGATCGGCGTCCGCAGGCGGCCGGAAACGGATCGCCCGGTTGTCGGCGATCGCGGGCCCGAGCAGCACGACCCGGTCGCCCGCCTGCGCGGCCGACGCCCACCGGGACGCGGGCCCGGCGGGCTCGGCGGCGCCCGGCTCCACACCGTGCAGTACGAAGTCGATGTCGATCTCGGCGGTGTCGCCGTCGGCGTCCGACCGCAGCCCCCGCAGGGTGTACGAGCGCATCACCGCCCGTACGTCGTCGGGCAGTTCCCGCCACGCCTGCCACCAGCCGTCCCCCAGCTCGTAGGGCACGGCCGGGGCGTCCTGTCCCGGCTGCGGCAGGAACAGCGACAGCGACTGGTCCCTGCCGTCGGAGTGGAAGAACCGGAGGTCGTCCCCGGCGAACGAGACCCGAACGAGAGACGGCCCCAGCCGCTCCGTCCGTACGACCTGAAGAGAGAAGAAACGGAAGGGTGCGGCTACGGCCGTCGTCATTTCTGGTTACTCCGTGATCAGGGGCGGGGCGGGAGGAGGAGGGAAGGGGGCAGCCCGGGACACCCAAGGGGCGCGGGGAACTGCGCGACCAGCCACCTACGACCCGCCCGCGGACGAATACGGCGTCAGGAGACCTTCTTCGCGTTCTCGATCGCCTCGGCCAACTCCTCGAGCAGCGGCGCGCACTTGTCGTAGGACAGAATCGGCTCGGGGTTACGCCCGATGACCTGCCCGGCTTTCACCGCGGGAAGCTTCTTCCACGTCGCCTCCTCGATCGCGTCCGGCTGGATCGCCGACGTGCGGTTGTCCATGATGATGACGTCCGCGTCGTACTTGTCGACGTTCTCCCAGCTCAGGTTCTCGAACCAGCCCCCGCTGGCCTTCAGCGCGGCGGCGCTCGGCTCGACGAAGTTCACGCCGAGGGCCTTGTAGTACTCCAGGTCGATGGAGAGGTTCGAGCCGGAGACGTAGAAGATGTCCTGGCTGGCGGAACCGGCCAGCACCTTGATGTCGGGCTTGGCCTTGCAGGCCGCGCGCAGCCGGGCGGCGGCGTCCTCGAACCGCTTCTTGGCCGCGGTGATCTTCTCCGACTCCACGTCCGCGCCCAGCGACTTGGCCAGCTCCAGCACGCGTTGCAGGGGCTCGGTCATCTGCCGGTCGTACACGGAGACGCCGACGCTCGGGGCGAGCTTGGCGATCTTGTCCTTGGAGGCCTCGGGGACGTACCACAGGGTGCCGGCGTCGTCGAACATCGTGGTGATGAGGACGTCGGGGGCGAGCGCGGCGTACTTCTCGACGTTGAACTCGTCCCAGACGTTGCCGAGGATGGTGACCTTGCTGACGTCGAGGTCGCCGGCCTGGACGTCGGCCTTGCCGTCCTGCGTCTTGGTCGGGCCGAAGACGCCCTTGACGCCGATGCCGTAGTCGTGGAGCGCTGCGGCGACACCCACGAAGGCGACGATGTTCGTCGGGACCTTGTCGAGCTTCACGGTCGTGCCACGGTCGTCCTTGAACGTCCAGGGGCCCGACTTGGCGGCAGCCGACTCCTTGCCGGAGCCAGTGCCGCTGCTCGCGTCCTCGTCCCCACAGGCGGCGAGCACGGCACCGAGACCGAGTGCGCCACCGGCGGCGAGGATGCCACGGCGGGTGAGGTGAGCGGCTCTGGCGTTGGACATAGGTATGGCTACTTTCGAACGGGGCGGGGGTGCCGCCCGAGGGTGAGTTCGAAGGAAGGTTAGCCTAACCTCACCTCGTGTCCAGCGGGGGGTTCCGGGGAGTGGACCGTGCAGGCCGCCACCGGTCCTGACCTTTGAGTTTCCTGTGAATCGAAGGTTGGTGGGGTGCGTGAGGGGTGGGGTGCCCTTAAATCAGCCGCCCTCCTCGCGAAAGGGAAGGTTCGCCTCAGGTCCCTTCGGTTCGGGCGGGTGGGCTCAACGGCCCGCCGCCGGGGGCTGTTTGGGGCCCCGGCGGCGTTCGGTGCATCGAAGGCCCGTGCTCGCCGCTGGCCGAAAATATTTGCTCTCTTGTGCCCATGCCCGCCCGGGCGGCTGGACCGACGCCAAGCGGTAACCATCAGCCTGGCGCCAAATCTATTTATTCTAGGTCCAGTTAGGTTAACTCGACTTAGTGGCCCTCGCGTTGTGGTCGACCGGATCGGAAATGCGAGTTTGAATGAAGACTTGGCGTTCCTACTGGAAGCATCTCTTTCTCCTGGGAGTTGCAATCGTGGCGGTGGCGCAGCTCAGTCGAGGAATGGGGGAGCCGTACAGCCACTTGGTCCCGACCGTCTTCTCAATAGGCTCGGGGGTCGTGATCGGGAATTTCATCAAATACCGGAGGAATGAAGAGGATCGGAAGGGGCAGGCACGGCGCGGTCCGCAAGAGGGCGACGAACGACGAGCCGTGACCGATGGGGCGTCAGAAGCGGCGGCACCTCGGCAACCGCGGTTGACGGAGGCGAGTGCGACACCGAGGGGCGCGGCTGTCACCGCGCATCCCCGTCGCCGGCCGCTGTTCCGGTGGGTCGCGCTTGCCGCCGCCGTGGTCATGAGTCTGGGGATCGCGGGTTCCGTGGCTGCTGAGCGGGATCCGCAAGTGGACCTGACAGTTGTCGCGGAAGACGCGCAGGGGAGGTGCACCGTGACGTGGAGCGATCCATGGAGCGGTGACACGCGCCGCGGGCCGTTCCGATGTGACCCCGGCCGGGATCCGATCCTGAGCGACTGGGAGACCGGGTTCGTCGTCTCGTACGGGCCGTGGAAGGGCGACCTGTACAACGCCGACCTTGAGGGCACCTCCGCGAACGCCGTCAATGACTGGTTGTTGGTCGTCGGGTTCCTGGTCCTCGTCGGCTCCGGTGTCGCCGGCGGCGTGCGGGTCGCCCGTCGTGCGGCCGAGCGGCGCCTCGCGCGAGACGTGCGCGTGTCCGACAGCCCGCGAGCGCGAGTGAGCGATGTCTCTGCCGAGTGCGAGGGGCCTCCCCGCGAAGTCGGGGAGTCGTTGCTGAACGACCGCGCCGATCCTCACACCGGCCCGCCGGACCACAGCTCAAGGGGGCGGAGGCCGGCGGTTGTCGGCTACGGCCTGATCACCCTGCTGTGCGCAGCAGCAACCTGGTGGGCGGTGACAACAGGACTCGCCCGGCTGGACCTGCTGGAGGATGTGGTGCGGGTGCGGATCACCGAGTGCCACATGGAAGGGGGAGGGCGCGGCGGAAGCCGCATCGTATGCAGTGGCCCGCAGTTGGACACCACTGCCACGCGCACGGTGACGGTTTCGTACGACGGTCGGAAGGGCGAGGTCATTCGAGCCGTGCGGAAACCCTGGGGCGGTTATGAAGCGGTGGACAGAAGTCTTGTCTCGTGGGGCGTCGCTGTGCTCTTTCCCGTTCTGCCGCTCTGCGCGACAGGGGGTGCGGGTGCCTTGACGGTCAGAGAGGTTCGTCGAGTGCGGCGGGAGGTATCTGCGTCAAGCTGACGGCTAGTCACGCGGTGGGGCCGCCGCCTGGGGCTGTCGTACGCATCCGGATGTTCTGCCGGCGGTGGGCCGTCGCCGTCGAGATCGAGCGTCACCCCAGGCCCGCCCGCCGTCTGCACGCCGCCGAGCAGGCCATCGACAGCCCGGATCCCGCCGTGCGGGCGCGCGCGATCCGCGAGGCCGGTGGCATCGTGCGCGCCGCGCATCGGCAGGTCGGCGGCGGACGGGGCGCGCCGCTTCGCTGAGCAGACCGGATCAGCCTGACAACCCCAACTCCCTGGCGATCAGCATCCGCTGCACCTCGCTCGTGCCCTCGCCGATCTCCAGGATCTTGGAGTCGCGCCACATGCGGGCGACCGGGTACTCGTTCATGAAGCCGTAGCCGCCGTGGATCTGGGTGGCGTCGCGGGCGTTGTCGACGGCGATGGTGGAGGAGTAGAGCTTCGCCAGCGCCGCCTCCTTCTTGAAGGGCTCGCCGGCGACGAGGCGGTAGGCCGCGTCGCGCCAGGCGAGGCGGGCCGTGTGGGCCTTCATCTCCATGTCGGCGATCTTGAACTGGATGGCCTGGTTGGCGCCGATCGGGCGGCCGAAGGCGTGCCGCTCCTTCGCGTACTTCACCGACTCGTCCACGCAGCCCTGGGCGAGGCCCGTGGCGAGCGCCGAGATGGCGATGCGGCCCTCGTCGAGGATGCGCAGGAACTGGGCGTAGCCCCGGCCGAGTTCGCCCAGGAGGTTCTTCGCCGGGACCCGTACGTCGGAGAAGGACAGCTCGCGGGTGTCGGAGGCGTTCCAGCCGACCTTGGAGTAGGGGGCGGCCACCGTGAAGCCCGGGGTGCCGGACGGGACGATGATCGAGGAGATCAGCGGCTTGCCGTCCGGGGTGCGGCCGGTGACCGCCGTGACCGTGACCAACCCCGTGATGTCAGTGCCGGAGTTGGTGATGAAGCACTTGCTGCCGTTGATGACCCATTCGTTCGTCGACTCGTCCAGACGGGCCGTCGTCCGGGTCGCCCCCGCGTCCGATCCGCCGTCGGGCTCGGTGAGGCCGAACGCGCCGAGTATCTCGCCGGAGCAGAGCCGCGGCAGCCACTCCTCCTTCTGCGCCTGCGTACCGAAGAGGTGGATCGGCATCGCGCCCAGGGACACCCCCGCTTCGAGGGTGATCGCCACGGACGAGTCCACCCGGGCCAGCTCCTCCAGCGCGATGCCCAGCGCCAGGTAGTCGCCGCCCATGCCGCCGTACTCCTCCGGGAACGGCAGTCCGAACAGCCCCATGCGGCCCATCTCGCGCACGATCTCGTACGGGAACTCGTGCCGCTCGTAGAAGTCGCCGATCTTGGGCGCGACGACCTCGTGCGCGAACTCCTCGACCGTGCGGCGGAGTTCTTCCAGCTCGGGGGAGAGTCGGTGGTTCATGGGACGTCATTGCTCCTTGAGGTCCTCGGGGCCCTCGGCGTCCTCGTGGGACAGGGCTCGTACGGTGCGGGACGGGCTGGGTCGGCCCAGGTGTCCGGCCATCCACGCGCTGGTGGCGACGAGGCGGCCGAGGTCGACGCCCGTGTCGATGCCGAGTCCGCGCAGCATCCACACGAGGTCTTCGGTGGCGAGGTTTCCGGTGGCGGACTTCGCGTACGGGCAGCCGCCGAGGCCGCCGGCCGACGCGTCGACCGTCGTGACGCCGTGCCGTAGCGCCGCGACGGTGTTGGCGAGGGCCTGGCCGTAGGTGTCGTGGAAGTGCACACCGAGGGACGGGGTCGGTACGCCCGTCTCGTTCAGGGCGGTGAGCAGGGCCTGGACATGGCCCGGGGTCGCCACGCCGATCGTGTCGCCGAGGCTGAGTTCGTCGCAGCCCATGCCGAGGAGCGCACGGCAGACCCGTACGACCTGGGGGATCGGGACCGGGCCCTCCCAGGGGTCGCCGAAGCACATGGAGAGATAGCCCCGGACATGGCCTCCCTCGGCCTTGGCCCGGCTCACCACCGGCTCGAACATGGCGAGCGCCTCGTCGACCGTACGGTTGAGGTTGGCCCTGGCGAAGGACTCCGTGGCGCTGGCGAAGACGGCGACCCGGCGCGCGCCCAGCGCGAGGGCGCGGTCGAGTCCGCGTGCGTTGGGGACGAGGACGGGGAGGTCCACCGGGAGGTCCCTGACGAGCGGGAAGAGGGCCTCGGCGTCGGCCAGTTGGGGCACCCACTCGGGACGGACGAAGCTGGTGGCCTCGATGGTGGTGAGGCCGGAGTCGGCCAGGCGGTGGACGAACTCCGCCTTCACCCGCGTCGGGACGGTCGCCTTCTCGTTCTGCAGGCCGTCCCGGGCGCCGACCTCGTGGATACGGACGCGGGTGGGGAGGCCGTCGGCGGGCGGTGCGGCCACGGTCATGGGCAGGCCGGGGGCGGTCATACCGTCGCCTCCCCGTCCATCGGGTCCGCATGCGGCGAGACGACCGCCAGCACCTGGTCCGCATGGGGCGCGACGACCGCCAGCACCTGGTCCATCGCGACGGTCGTGCCGGGCGAGACGTCCAGCTCGGCGACCGTCCCGGCGTGCGGCGCGGAGACGACGTGCTCCATCTTCATCGCCTCCACCACCAGCAGGCTCTGCCCGGCGGTCACCTCGTCCCCGACGGCCACCTTCACCACGGTGACCGTCCCGGGCATGGGGGCGGTGAGCGAATCGGCCCCGGCGTGCGCGGCGCCGGTGAGGGCGGCGGCGACGGGGTCGTGGTCGCGCACGTGCCAGGCGTCGCCGTCGCGGCCCAGCCAGTCGGCGGCGTGGTGGAAGGTGTGGGTGAGACCGTCGAGGTGGAAGGTGAACCGGCCCGCGCCCCCGGCACGCGGGGGCGCGCCCCCGGACCCCCTGAGGGGGGCGGTCGCGTCGGCCGCCAGGACCTCGGCTCCGCCGTCCGGTGCGCGGCGCACGCGCACGGTCGTCGGCTCGTGGCCCGGTAGGCGCAGGTGGTGCGCCGTCCAGGCGGTTTCGCCGCCCAGCCGCCAGCCGACCGCCGTGTCGAACGGGTCGGTCCAGCCGGTGTCGTCGCCGGACGACTGGCCGAGCGCGGCCTGGCGCAGCAGCGCCGCCGCCGCGTAGACCTCGCCCGGCACCTCGTCCGAGACCAGTCCTTCCACCTCGCGCTCCACCAGCCCGGTGTCCAACTCCCCGGCCATCACCGCCGGATGGGCCAGCAGCCTCCGCAGGAACCCGGCGTTCGTCTGCACGCCCAGCGTGACCGTCTCCGCGAGGGCCGCGCGCAGGCGCCGTAGCGCGGTGGGCCGGTCGGGGCCGTAGGCGATGACCTTCGACAGCATCGGGTCGTAGAGCGAGCCGACCTCCGTGCCCTCGCTGAGGCCGGAGTCGGTCCGTACGCCGTCGCCGTGCGGTTCGCGCAGACGCAGGATCGTGCCGCCGGAGGGGAGGAAGCCCCGGGCGGGGTCCTCGGCGCAGATCCGCGCCTCCACCGCGTGGCCCGTCAGCGTCACGTCCTCCTGTGCGAAGGCCAGCCGGTCGCCCGCCGCGACCCGGAGCTGCCACTCCACCAGGTCGACGCCCGTGACCAGTTCGGTCACCGGATGCTCGACCTGGAGGCGGGTGTTCATCTCCATGAAGTAGTACGCGGAAGGGTCGCCGCCGGGGACGATGAACTCGACCGTGCCCGCGCCGGAGTAGCCGCAGGAGCGGGCCGCCTGGACCGCCGCCTCGCCCATCGCGGCGCGGGTGGCCTCGTCGAGCAGGACGCTGGGCGCCTCCTCGATGATCTTCTGGTGGCGGCGCTGGAGGGAGCATTCGCGCTCGCCGAGGTGGACCACGTTCCCGTGACCGTCGGCCAGGACCTGGATCTCGATGTGCCGGGGGCGGTCGATCCACCGCTCCACCAGGAGGGTGTCGTCGCCGAAGGAGGCGCGGGCCTCGCGGCGGGCGGCGGCGATCTCGTCGGCCAGCACGGCCTCGTCCCGCACCAGCCGCATGCCCTTGCCGCCACCGCCCGCGCTGGGCTTCAGCAGCACCGGCATGCCGATCTCCCGTGCGGCGTCGGCGAGTTGGGCGTCGGTGAGCCCACTGCCGCTGGAACCGGGCACCACCGGCACCCCGGCCGCCCGGACCGTCTCCTTCGCGCGGATCTTGTCGCCCATGAGGGAGATGGCCTCGGCGGGAGGTCCGATGAAGACGAGACCCGCGTCAGCGCACGCCCGCGCGAACTCGGCGTTCTCCGCGAGGAAGCCGTATCCCGGGTGCACGGCCTGTGCGCCCGTGCGGGCCGCCGCCTCCAGCAGCCGTCCCACCGAGAGGTAGCTCTCGGCCGCCGGTGCCGGACCGATCCGTACGGCCGTGTCGGCCGCCCGTACGTGCCGGGCGTCGGCGTCCGCGTCGGAGAAGACGGCGACCGAGCGGACGCCCAGCGACCGCAGCGTACGGATGACGCGGACGGCGATCTCTCCTCGGTTGGCCACGAGGACCGTGTCGAACATGGTCACCTGCAGAGCCCCCTCACATCCGGAAGACGCCGAACTGGGGCTCACCCAGGGGCGCGTTGGCACAGGCGGTCAGGGCGAGGCCCAGGACCTGCCGGGTGTCGAGGGGGTCGATGACCCCGTCGTCCCAGAGGCGGGCGGTCGCGTAGTAGGCGTTGCCCTGGCGTTCGTACTGGGCGCGGATCGGGTCCTTGAAGGACTCCTCGTCCTCCGCCGGCCACTGCTCGCCCCGTGCCTCCACCTGGTCCCGCTTCACGGTCGCGAGGACGGACGCGGCCTGCTCGCCGCCCATCACCGAGATCTTGGCGTTGGGCCACATCCACAGGAAGCGCGGTGAATACGCCCGGCCGCACATCGAGTAGTTGCCCGCCCCGTACGAGCCGCCGATCACCACGGTCAGCTTGGGGACGCGGGTGCAGGCCACGGCCGTCACCATCTTGGCGCCGTGCTTGGCGATGCCACCGGCCTCGTAGTCCCGGCCGACCATGAAGCCGGAGATGTTCTGCAGGAAGACCAGCGGGATGCCGCGCTGGTCGCACAGTTCGATGAAGTGGGCGCCCTTCTGGGCGGACTCGGAGAACAGGATCCCGTTGTTGGCGACGATCCCGACCGGGTGGCCGTGGATCCGGGCGAAGCCGGTGACCAGGGTCTGCCCGAACTCCGCCTTGAACTCCGCGAACCGCGAACCGTCGACCACGCGCGCGATGACCTCACGCACGTCGTACGGCGTGCGGGAGTCCACCGGTACGGCGCCGTACAGCGTGAACGGGTCCACCTTGGGCTCGACGGCCGGCTCGACCGACCAGGGGAGCGGGCCCCGGGAGGGGAGCGTGGAGACGATGGTGCGCACGATGCGCAGGGCGTGGGCGTCGCTCTCGGCGAGGTGGTCGGTGACGCCGGAGATCCGGGAGTGGACCTCGCCGCCGCCCAGCTCCTCGGCGGTGACGACCTCGCCGGTGGCGGCCTTCACCAGGGGAGGGCCGCCGAGGAAGATCGTCCCCTGGCCCCGGACGATGACGGCCTCGTCACTCATGGCGGGTACGTACGCGCCGCCGGCCGTGCACGAGCCGAGGACGGCCGCGATCTGGGGGATCCCCGCCCCCGACATCCGCGCCTGGTTGTAGAAGATCCGCCCGAAGTGCTCGCGGTCGGGGAAGACCTCGTCCTGCATGGGGAGGAAGGCGCCGCCGGAGTCGACGAGGTAGAGACAGGGGAGGCGGTTCTCCAGGGCCACCTCCTGGGCCCGCAGGTGCTTCTTCACCGTCATCGGGTAGTACGTGCCGCCCTTGACGGTGGCGTCGTTGGCGACGACCACGCACTCCCGGCCGCCGACCCGCCCGATCCCGGCGATGACGCCTGCCGCGGGGGCCTGCCCGTCGTACATCCCGTCGGCCGCCAGCGGGGCCAGCTCCAGGAAGGGGGAGCCGGGGTCGAGGAGGGTGTCGACCCGGTCGCGCGGCAGCAGCTTGCCGCGTGCGGTGTGCCGTGCGCGCGCCTTCTCGCCGCCGCCGAGCCGGGCCGCGGCCAGCTTGGCCCGCAGCTCCTCGCCCAGTGCGCGGTGCGCGGCCTCGTTGGCACGGAAGGGCTCCGCCGCGGGGTCCGCCGCGGTCGTCAGCACCGGTGCCTGGTCCATCGTGCGGTCCCCTCACCCAGTGATCGCCTGTTAATGAGCGTTAACGCGTTTCCTTCAGGTTAACGACCGCTAACCCCCCTGTCTAGAATTGCCTCCATGGCCACGAGAACCGACGCGCCCACCCGCCGCGAGCAGATCCTCAAGGAAGCCGCCCGCCTCTTCGCCGAACGCGGCTTCCACGGGGTCGGCGTCGACGAGATAGGGGCGGCCGTCGGCATCAGCGGCCCCGGTCTCTACCGCCACTTCGCGGGCAAGGACGCGATGCTCGCGGAGTTGCTGGTGGGGATCAGCGGGCAGCTGCTCACCGGCGCGAAGCGCAGGGTCGCCGAGGCCGACGGAGTGACGGTGCGGGGGAGTGCCGGGGGTGCCGAGGGTGCCGCCGGGCGCGACCCGGAAGCGGTCCTCGACTCCCTCATCGAGGGCCACATCGACTTCGCCCTCGACGACCGGCCACTGATCACCCTGCACGATCGCGAGCTGGACCGCCTCCGGGACAGCGACCGCAAGCTCGTGCGTCAGCTCCAGCGGCAGTACGTCGAGCTGTGGGTGGGGGTGCTGCGCGAGGTCTATCCGGGGCTGGCGGAGCCGGCGGCGCGGTCCGCCGTGCACTCGGTGTTCGGGCTCCTGAACTCGACGCCGCACCTGGGCCGACCGGGTTCCCTGCCCGGGCGGACGGCCACGGCCGGGTTGCTGCACCGGATGGCCCGGGGGGCCTTCGGGGCGGCGGGCGGGGATGCGGGCGGGGATGCGGCGCCGCGCGGCTGACGTGGCTGCCGGTCTTCACTGGGGCAGGCCCACTCACTCATCCCTCGCGGTGCTCCGTTCGGGCACGGACAGTGACCGGTATGCGTCAGGACGTGACCCGCGCCCGTGCGGCGCGGATGGGCCGACTAGCCACCGGGCGCTGGAAGACGCCTGGCGTATCCAGGCGTCGCAGGGCGCTGACCTGCGGCCGAGCTGTAAGCCTTGGCTGTGAGGTCAAGCTTTCGGTACAGCTCTGGCGTATCCCACTAGACTCCGACACGTTCTCGCCGGGACGGCGAGCCGAAGCAAGCCGAGTGTGGAACGGGCAGTGATCGAGTGGGGTCGAGTGCGGTCGGCGCGGGGGAGCAGGAACTTCCGATGCCGTTGACGCTGGGGGAGCTGGAGTCGTACCTGGCGAAGGCGGCTGATCTGCTGCGGGGCAGTATCGATCAGGCGGACTTCAAGGCGTACATCTTCCCCTTGATGTTCTTCAAGCGGATCAGTGATGTGTACGACGAGGAGTACGCCCGTGCGCTCGACGAGTCCGATGGCGACCACACGTATGCGGCGTTCGAGGAGAACCACCGGTTCATCATCCCCGAGGGATGCCACTGGGAAGACGTGCGCGAGCGTACCGAGAACGTCGGTGAGGCGCTCAAGAGCGCCTTCCGCGGGATCGAACAGGCCAACCAGGGCACGCTGTACGGCATCTTCGGCGGCGCGACCTGGACCAACAAGGACAAACTGCCGGACAGTAAGCTGATCGACCTGATCGAGCACTTCTCGACCAAGATTCTTTCGATCTCCCAGGCCGCCCCCGACGTGCTGGGACAGGCGTACGAGTACCTGATCAAGCGGTTCGCCGACCAGTCCAACAAGAAGGCGGGCGAGTACTACACCCCGCGCGAGGTGGTCGAGCTCCTGGTCAATATCCTCGATCCCCAGGAAGGCGAGACGGTCTACGACCCGGCCTGTGGCACCGGTGGCATGCTGATCGAGGTCATCCAGCACATCAAAACCTGCGGCGGCGACCCGAAGACGGTGCTCGGCAAGCTGTACGGCCAGGAGAAGGTGCTCACCACCTCCGCGATCGCCCGGATGAACCTGCTGCTGCACGGCATGGAGGACTTCCACGTCGAGCGCGGCGACACACTGCGCGACCCGGCCTACTTCGACCACGGCCGGTTGGCGCGGTTCGACTGCGTGATCGCCAACCCGCCGTTCTCGTTGAAGAACTGGGGCCACGAGCAGTGGGCCTCCGATCCGTGGGGGCGTAATGAGCTGGGCGGGGTGCCGCCGAAGGGGTACGCCGACTGGGCGTGGGCCCAGCACATGCTCACCTCCGCCGCGCCCACGGGAGGAAGGGTCGCGGTCGTCCTCCCGCAGGGCGCCCTTTTCCGTCAGGGCGCCGAGGGCCGTGTCCGCGAGCACATCCTCAAAGCTGGCTTCGTGGAGGCCGTCATCGGCCTGGCGCCCAACCTGTTCTACGGCACCGGCCTGGCCGCCTGCGTGCTGATCCTGCGCCGTCAGCGCCCCTCCGAGCAGCAGGACAAAGTGCTCTTCGTCAACGGGGAGTCGCTTTTCAGGCGCGGCCGTAACCAGAACACCCTCGAACCCGACCACGCCGAGACCCTTCTGAAGGCATATCAGGAGTACGCCGACCAGCTCGGCCTGGCCGCGGTCGCGACCTTGGACGACATCAAGGCCAACGGCTGGAACCTGAACATCCCGCTGTACGTCGAGCCCGCCGACACCGGCGAGCAGATCACCCTGGAGCAGGCCTTGGCCGAGCTGGAGACCGCCCACGCGAAGGCCCGCGAGACCCGCGCAGAGCTGGAGGCCGAGCTGGCGAAGTGGGGGCTGGGCGCATGACCACGACAAGCCCGAAGCGGATCACCCAGCGGGAGCTGGAGTCCTACCTGTGGGGTGCCGCGGTGCTGCTGCGGGGGCTGATCGACGCCGGCGACTACAAGCAGTACATCTTCCCGCTGGTCTTCCTCAAGCGCATCTCCGATGTCTACGACGAGGAGCACGCCGCCGCCCTGGAGGTGTATGGCGACGAGGAACTTGCCGACCTCCGGGAGAACCACCGATTCGCCATCCCTAACGGTGCCCACTGGGCTGACCTGCGCAAGGTCACCAGCAACGTCGGCACCGCACTCAAGGCCGCGATGCGGTCCATCGAGTCCGCCAACCCCGACACCCTCACCGGCGTCTTCGGCGACGGCGAGTGGACCAACAAAGACCTGCTCCCCGACTCGACCCTCTCGGACCTGATCGAGCACTTCTCGACCAAGACGCTGTCGGTGGCGGCCCTTCCAGAGGATGAGCTCGGGCAGGGCTATGAGTACTTGATCAAGAAGTTCGCCGACGACTCCGGCCACACGGCCCAGGAGTTCTACACCAACCGCACCCTGGTGCACCTGATGACGATGATGCTCCAGCCCGAGCCGGGGGAGTCGGTCTACGACCCGACCTGCGGCACGGGCGGCATGCTCATCTCCACCGTCGCCGAGCTCAAGCGTCAGGGCAAGGAGTGGCGAAACCTGCGCCTGTATGGCCAGGAGCTCAACTACGGCACCTCGGCGATCGCGAAGATGAACCTCTTCCTCCACGGCATCACCGATGGCCACATCGCCCACGGTGACACCCTCGCCAAGCCGGTATTCCTCGACACTCATGGCCGGCTGCAGACCTTCGACGTCGTCCTGGCCAACCCGCCCTACTCCATCAAGAACTGGAACCGTGCTGCCTTCACAAAGGACCCCCACGGCCGCAATATGTGGGGCGTGCCTCCCCAGGGACGCGCCGATTACGCCTTCTTTCAGCACATCGCCAAGAGCCTCGACCCCAAGACCGGCCGCGCCGCGATCCTCTTCCCCCACGGCGTGCTCTTCCGCCGCGAAGAAGTAGCGCTGCGTGAGGCCTTGGTAAAGTCCGACCTGCTCGAAGCCGTCATCGGCCTTGGCCCGGGGCTCTTCTACAACTCCCCGATGGAAGCCGTCGTCATCATCCTGCGCGCCACCAAGCCCGCCGAGCGACGCGGCAAGGTGCTCTTCATCAACGCCGTGGGCGAGGTCGCCCGCGAACAGGCCCAGTCCTTCCTCCGCGACACACACCAGACCAAGATCCTCGGCGCTTACCAGTCCTTCACCGGCGACGACGGCTTTGCCGCCGTCGCCACTGTCGACCAGATCGGCGAGAAGGGCCACAGCCTCGCGATCCCTCTGTACGTCGGCAGCGCTGCTGCCGCCTTGGGCGCGACCATTGAGCCGGTCGATGTCGTGTTGGCCAACTGGCGCGAGGCAGCAACCACAGCGGACTCGGCCATCGGCGGCGTGCTTGCCATGCTTCGAGCGGAGGTGGCTCGATGAGCCTCGATCTAGACAAGTCCACCTGGAAGCGAGTCGCCTTCGGCGACGTCGTCCGCAACCTGAACGTGACTGTCAAGGACCCGAGTGCGGAAGGTATCGATCAGGTCATCGCCATGGAGCACCTCGACCCAGGCGAACTCAAGATCAGCCGCTGGGGGAGCATCGAGGACGGCACCACCTTCACCCGCCGCGTGAAGCCCGGACAGACCCTCTTCGGCAAGCGCCGCGCCTACCAGCGCAAGGCCGCCTACGCTGAGTTTGACGCCATCACGTCCGGCGACATCCTCGTCTTCGAAGCAGACCCGACCCAGCTCCTACCCGAGTTCCTACCATTCCTCGTGCAGAGCGATGGCTTCTACGACCACGCCCTTGGCACCTCGGCAGGCTCGCTCTCACCGCGCACCAACTGGCGCGACCTCTCCAACTATGAGTTCGACCTTCCACCCCTCGACCAACAGCAGCACCTCGCCGACCTCCTCTGGGCCCTTGAGCGGCATCGGCTGGCCACTACGCAACGCAGCGACGCCGCTTCGTCGTTGCGTTCAACTCTCGTTCGGGAACGACTTGCTGACGGAACTAAGGCAGAGGTTCCGCTGAGAACCTTGATTCGACCTGGCACCAGCATCACCTACGGCATCGTCCAGGCTGGTCCAGAGGTCGAAGACGGAGTGCCGTACATCCGAGTGTCCGACATGACCGACGGTGTCCTGTCGGTACGCGGCATGAAACGTACCTCGCCCGAGATCGCCGAGCGATTCGAACGCTCGCGCGTCGAAAGCGGGGACTTGGTGGTGGCGCTTCGCGGGCGGACTGGGCTTACCCTCCGAGTGCCAAGCGAACTGGACGGCGCGAACCTGACGCAGGGAACCGCGCGGGTCGCAGTTGACGACGCGCAGGTGGACCCGGATTACGTGCTTACGATCATGAACTCCGACTGGATGAGTCGCAAGATCGGCAAGCAAGCGAAGGGATCCACGTTCACGGAGTTGACGTTGGCCGCACTTAGAGGTCTACCGATTCCGCGCTTGGGACGAACAGGGGAGGCCGCGCTCCTTGCTGAGTTGACTGCGTTGGACGGCGCAACGTGTGCGTCATCGGAAGACCTTGACTCGCTCGGTGAACTCCGGCGCTCTCTGCTGAACAACGTCTTCGGG
Source organism: Streptomyces sp. NPDC012510 (assembly GCF_042955065.1). NCBI lineage: Bacteria > Bacillati > Actinomycetota > Actinomycetes > Kitasatosporales > Streptomycetaceae > Streptomyces > Streptomyces sp. NPDC012510. Next base: position 343,582 of record NZ_JBIBEN010000002.1, on the reverse strand, counting down.
GGTGCTGAATGACCTTCAACGAAGCGAACACGGTCCGCGACTACGTGCGGGACTTGATGCAGACCGACGATGTGCGGTTCGTGCCAGGGAGTCATCTGCCGCGGCGTACGGACGAGGTCATACTGGAGCAGCAGGTGCGCGAGGCGCTGATCAGCCTCAACCCGGTGATCGAGGCTGATCCGAGGCTGGCAGATGAGGTGATCTACCAGCTGCGGGCGATCCTGATCTCCGCGCGCAGCACGCCGAATCCGGTCGTGGCGAACGAGCAGTTCGCGGCATGGCTCACAGGGCAGAAAACCATGCCGTTCGGGCCTGATGGCGAGCATGTGACCGTCAGACTGATCGATTTCGACCAGCCCGGCGAGCACAGCGCGAACAACTGGATCGTGTCGACCGAGGTGACCTACGGGGTCGGGCGGCTGGAGCGACGCTTCGACCTGGTGATCTGGTGCAACGGCTTCCCCCTCGTTGTGGGGGAAGCGAAGTCGCCGGTGCGGCCGGCGTACTCCTGGATCGACGCGGCCGCGCAGGTCAAGGAAGACTACGAGGTCAACGTCCCGGCGTTCTTCGTGCCGAATGTGCTCAACTTCGCCACCGAGGGCAAGGACCTCCGCTACGGGTCGGTCGGGATGCCGGTGGAGCTGTGGGGGCCGTGGCGGGCGGATGAGTCCGGTGACGACCACACGCCGGTGAAGACAGGCCTCGCGACGGTCAAGGACGCGGTCGAGGGCGTCCTGGATCCGGATGCGATCTTGGACTTCCTGCGGTTCTTCACGCTGTTCGCGACCGACAAGAAGCACCGCAAGATCAAGGTGATCGCGCGCTTCCAGCAGTTCCAGGCGACGAACCTGATCGTGGAGCGAGTGCTGCACGGGCGGATCAAGCAGGGGCTGATCTGGCACTTCCAAGGGTCGGGGAAGTCGCTTTTGATGGTGTTCACCGCGCAGAAGCTGCGTGCGATGGCAGGGCTGACCTCTCCGACGGTGATCATCGTGGTCGACCGGATCGACCTGGACACCCAGATCACAGCGACGTTCAACGCCTCCGACGTACCGAACCTGGTTTCGACGGAGTCCCGCAAGGAACTGCAGGCGCTCCTGACTGCGGGGGCGCGGAAGGTCATCATCACCACGATCCACAAGTTCGGCGAAGCACCCGGTGTGCTGGACGCGCGCGACAACATCATCGTGATGGTCGACGAGGCCCATCGCTCCCAGGAGGGCGACTACGGCCGGAAGATGCGCGAGGCGCTGCCCAACGCGTTCCTGTTCGGGCTGACCGGCACGCCGATCAACAAGCGCGACCGCAATACGTTCATGTGGTTCGGCTCCGAGGCCGACGAGCACGGGTATCTCTCGCGCTACTCCTTCTCCGACTCCATCCGCGACGGCGCCACACTGCCGCTGCACTTCGAGCCACGCCTCTCGGAGATCCACCTGGACGAGGAGTCGATCAAAACGGCCTTCAACGAGCTCGCCGACCGCCACGGGCTCACCGAGGAGGACCGCACCGCACTGTCGAAGAAGGCCGCCTCCCTGGAGACGCTGATCAAGGCCCCCGACCGGGTCCGCAAGATCGCCGTCGACATCGCCGAGCACTTCACCACGAAGGTCGAACCGCAGGGCTTCAAGGCGCAGGTCGTGGTCTACGACAAGGCCACCTGCATGGCGTACAAGAAAGAGCTTGACGGCCTGCTCGGCTCAGACGTGTCCACGATCGTGATGTCCGCCGGCCGCGGGGACAAGGCGGCCTGGAAACAGTGGACGCCCGGCCGGGAGGAGCTGGAGCGGATCACCGCCCGCTTCAACGACCCGGCCGACCCATTGAAGATCATCATTGTGACCGCGAAGCTCCTCACCGGCTTCGACGCCCCGATCCTCTACGCCCAGTACATTGACAAGCCCCTGCGCGAGCACACCCTGCTCCAGGCGATCTGCCGCACGAATCGGGTCTATCCGCCTGCGAAGACCCACGGCCTGATAGTGGACTACCTCGGCATCTTCGACGACGTCGCCCAGGCCTTCGAGTTCGACGACAAGTCCGTCCAGCAGGTGATCTCCAACATTGCCGTACTCCGCGCGCAGCTCGGCCCCGCGATCGAGGCTGCTCTGGCGTTCTTCCCGGGTGTCAACCGCACCGTCGGCGGCTATGAGGGCCTGATCCAGGCGCAGACCGCGATCGACTCCGACGAGTCCCGCGACGCTTTCGGAGCCGCGTACAGCTTTGTCGCTCAGCTGTGGGAGACCCTCTCCCCGGACCCGATCCTGTCCGAGTACGAGTCGGACTACCGCTGGCTGACCGACGTCTACCAGTCCGTGCAGCCCACCGACGTCACCGGCCGACTGGTCTGGCACACGCTGGGCGCCAAGACTCTTGAGCTCATAAACGAGCACGTCACCGTGGAGGTCCCCCGCACCGACCTGGAGACCATCGTCCTCGATGCGCAGGTCATCGAGGACCTGATGACCGGCAAGCGCAAGGACGTCGACCCCGTCGAGGTCGAGAAGTGGATCACCGCACGCATTGCCAAGCACGTCGGCAACCCGGCTTTCATCGAGCTTGGGCAGCGGTTGAATGCTCTGAAGGAGAAGTACGCCCACTCTCAGCAGGCATCGCTGGAGTTCCTCAAGGAGCTCTTCGCGCTGGCGCGAGACACGGTCGCAGCGGAGAAGGCCGCCGCTGAAGTGCCCCGCGAGGAGCGTGGCAAGGCCGCCTTGACCGAGCTCTTCGAGTCACTCAAGGGCGAGGAGACCCCGATCATCGCCGAGAAGGTCGTCGACGAGGTCGACTCCGTCGTCCGTACCGTCCGCTTTGACGGCTGGCAGGGCACCACCGAAGGCGATCGCCTCGTGCAGCAGGCGCTCCGCAAGGCGCTCTACATCAAGTTCAAGATCCGTGACCAGGATGTTTTCGGGAAGGCACTGGGATACATCCGGGAGTACTACTAACTGCTCCATAGCCCAGGCCAGGCGGCGAGAGCACCGTCGGGCAGGGGGCTGCTGGGTTGTCACGTAGCCAGGGCCGCCGGACAGTCGTACCGCGTTCCGGTGGCCCCGGACGCTTTCGGCCTACAACAGGTGGTCCGCCTTGCCCGCCTTGATGTCCAGAATGAGGGTGCGGAGGGCTTCGCGGGTGTCGGTGAGGGGGGTGTCCTCCTGGCCGGCGACGGCGATGTAGGCGTTGCCATGGGGGTCGGTGCCTATCCGGAAGCAGTTGTTGCCTTCGGCGCAGAAGGGCTCTTCCCAGGTGATATCGGTTCTCACGGGCCGTTCCTCAGAGTTGGCGGGCGATGTCGTGCATGAAGTCGCGTGAGGCTTGCTGGTCCAGCGATTTGGCGTGCCACCAGTCCATGTGGGCACGGTACTTGGCGAGTTGCGCATCGGCGTGAGTGAACTCTCCGCCATGCGCGGAGTCCAGCTGGACGGTGTCCAGTTGGGGGACAACACCGTGGGCGTACAGGACCGCGTGTCCCGCGCCCGGGAAGGCGCCGACGTCGGTTGTGAGGACGCGGATATCGACATTCTCCCTCTCGGACATCTCGCACAGATGCTGAAGTTGCTCGCGGGTTGTGCGTCGTCCTCCGAACTGCATGCGGAGGGCCCATTCGTGGACGTACGCGATGTAGTGGAGGGCGTTGTCACGCTCCAGGACCTGCTGCCGCTGCATGCGTTGGGCGACTCGTAGTTCGACTTCGGACTTGGGGAGCGGAGGCAAGGCCGCGTCGAAGATGGCGCGGGCGTATCCGCTCAACTGGAGCAATCCGGGGACATGCACCGTCTGGAGGGTGCGCAGTCGGGTGGCGAACCACTCCAACTCGGCAACATCCAGCAGGGGTTGTGGGAGGGTTCCCCGATACTGCTCCCACCATCCGCGTTTGCCTGAGTCGGCCATGGCAACGAGGGCCTCGACGTAGGCGTGGTCGGCGCAGTCGTAGTTGCTGGCGAGGATGCGGATGCGTTCGGCCGAGGTGGCGCGGACGCCGGTCTCCATGTTGGACACCTTTGTTCGGTCCAGGCCCAGCAACCCGGCGGCGTACTCAGTGGTTCGGCCTGCCGCGAGCCGCATGCTCCGCAACTCGGCTCCCAGGCGCCGCTGGCGCTCACTTGGTGTGGGACGTGTCGGCATTGGCACCTTCCTGCTTACTCGGTCGAACTCAGTCTGCCCTCAGTGGGGCGCACGGGTCCAACTTGGGGAGGCAATGTTGAAGTTCATGTGGCACGTGTGTCAAATATTCCTCTACCGTCGGTAATGGATCGATCGCAGATCCGTTACGGCCCCCGGCAGTGCATAGGGCGTGTCCGCCCGCGTTCTCCTCTCCTGGGAGGGGTGGGCTCGCGTCAGGGAGACAGGCCACCGGTACGGGTCTAGCGGGCGATGGAGCCGTCCAGGAGAAGACCTTCGTGCTTGCTCAATCCCCCTAATCGATAAAGGAGTTGCTGTGCAGTTCGAAGCCGCATCCAGTCCTTCCCTCACCTCGCGGCCGAGTTTCGACCCGTCGCCCGCGCCCTCAGGAGTCTGCCTGTTCCCGACCCTCGCTCCCGCCGAACTCCCCTTCATCGAGCCCCTCCCTGAGTCGCTGTCCTGCAGCTTCACCCTCCCGGCCGCCTCGCACAGTCCCGGCATTGTCCGTGCCGCCACGCGAGCGATCCTCCGGGTGCACGGGCTGGCGGAGGTGGCGGACGTGGTGGTGCAGGTGGCGAGTGAACTGACCGCATGTGCCTGCCGGTTCTCACCGTCCGCTCAGGTGTACGTGTCGCTGCGCTACCGGGAGGGAGCGATGCGCGTCACCCTCTACGACGACCACCCGCGGCATGCCAACACGCGTCTGGAGGCGGCCTGTCAGTCGTCCCGAGGGGTGACGCTGCGGGTGTTGGACCAGGTGGTGCGGGCCTGCGACGGGGAGTGGGGGATCGGCGGTGGCCTGGAGCAGGACATGGGCACCCGGATGTGGGCGGTGCTGCCGTGCGAGGGCGCTCGCGCCTACGGGTGCGCGCCAGGACCAGGTGACTGCCAGTGACTGGCAGCCGGTGACTCCGCCACTCGGCACCGACTCGGACGAGGCGTTGTGAGTCATGTGCGTGTCGAGCTCGGACACAGCGTAATCACGCCAAGCCCCCGACTTCGCATATGCCCGCTTCCGACCCCGGTCCAGCGTCGGTAAACTGCGCGCACGAGCGGTCAGGGCGGCGTGGCCCCATGTGGCCCTGTTAATCAGAGGGGGCCAACATGCGTTCCGACCGGCACCCCTTACGTACCCCCTGCCGGCACGTCCGCCGTGATCGGCGAAACGGGGGGACGCGTATGAGTGCACTCGGTCACCGCATCAGACACGAGCGGCAGATCCGCTCCTTACGCCGTGAGTACGCACGGCTTCGTTCCTCCGCGACGGCCATGGATGAACCCGCCAATGTCCTGCTCCGGGACGGGCTGGCCGTGCTCCCCGAGTTCTTCGACACGGCCCAGGTCGACGTGATGAGAGCGGCTGCCCCTTCCGTAGAGGAATGCAGGCTGTCGCCCGAGGGCACACTGACCCGGTTCTATTCCGACGCGGCGAGCATCCCGGAACTGAGCCCGTTCTTCGCCTGCGACCTCGTCACCGACACCATGCGAACGGTCCTCGGCCACACAGCGGTCATGCACCGATCGACCGTGCAGTACCGCACAGTCGAAGGCCACACCGGAGCCTTCGAGCACTTCTTCCACATCGACTCCTGGCGCCCCCGCTACAAGGCGTTCCTTTACCTCGTCGACGTGACAGAGGACAACGGTCCCTTCACCTACATTCCGCGAACACATTTCGGGGCCTGGCGCAGGCGCTTCGACCGCGACATCGCACGCGTTTTCCAAGCCGGGGTGGACGGATACATCCATGACGAAGCCTCTGCCTACGTCGGCTGCCTCTGGCCCCATGAACAGGCGGACCTCTGCGCCCGGTTGCGCACCGAACCGCGCACCGTCACCGGAAAGGCCGGAACGCTGATTCTCTTCGACGCCAGGGGCCTGCACCGGATCCGTCCTCTGGTGCACGCCCCCCGGATCATTCTCTCCAGCTACTGGGTCCGTGAAGGGCAGCACACATGACCGAACCCTTGGCAGACGGACTCGTCCTGGCTGGTGAACTGGACATCCCCGTACACGATTTCACGCCGTCCGGCCCGGCACGTGGTCGCTCCGTCTACCTTCAGGGGCAGCTGCACGCCAACGAGAGCGCCGCCATGCTGGTCCTGCACGACCTGGTCCGCAGGCTGCGGTCGAGACTCCCCGCCAACCAGGTGCGCGTGGTACCCAATGCCAATCCCGTCGGCTGGACCCGTTACCTGACGTCCGGCGCCACCGGCCAGGGGCGTATCTCCGCCAACGGCACGAACTGGAACCGCATGTTCACCGACCCGCGTCGGCAAGGTGGCAGCACCGTCGACGCCTTCCTCGCGACGACTCTGTGGCGGCTTTCCGACACCTACGACGTCATCATCGACGTCCATACGCCTGAGTTCGGCTGGCCACACCTCTACGCCACCTCGGTGGACCGTCGCCTCGCCACGCTGGACGACATTCCGCACGTCCTGTACGGGGACCCGGCATCAGGGCCCTTCGACGAGTGCCATGTGCGCTTGCGCGCTGACGGAGCCGGGGCCGTACGGGTAGCGGTCACAGTGGAGATCCCCAGCCATGAACTGCCGACCGAGGCACTGGTGTCCCACTGGTCGGACCGGCTACTTCGTGAAATCGACGCACAGTCGGAATGCGAAGAGGCCACGGGCGCGCCGGAATTCTCGGGCACCATGACCGATCTGACGCCCAGCATCTCAGGAGCCGTCGTCCTTCACTGCCGACCGGGCGAACCACTGGCGGCCGGCTTGCCCGTGCTGACGGTTCGCGGGAGGAAGGGCGAGGAAGAAACCTTGCTCGCTCCCTCGGACTGCGTCCCCGTGTGCTTTCGCAGGGCGACCGTTGTGGAGGCTGGATACTGGGCCTGCAGAGCGATTTCCCTCCACTGAAAACCATCGAAAAAACCAGCGAACAACAGGAAGTAACACATGCGTGCAGCGGTGGCGATCGAAAGCCTGAAGGACAATCCGTATTTCGCCGAGAAAGTCAAGGGGATCGCGCACGAGGTGAACTATCTGCCCACGCGGCCCGACCACGACCAGCTGCAACTGCTCCTCGGTGAGTACGACCTGCTGATCATCGGCGCCCGTGAGCGGATCACCGGGGACATGGTGAGGCAGGGCCCGGTACGAGCCAGTGTCGTCGGGACCCTCTCCGTCGGCACGGACCACCTTGACCTGCCCGCCCTCGCCGAGTCGGGCATCCACGTGGAACGCTGCCCGACCGCCAATGTCCAGTCCGTGGCCGAACACGCACTCACTCTGCTCCTCGCCTTGTCCAAGCATCTGAAGTGGGGCGACCGGCTCGCCGCCGACGGCAGACCGCGCACCGAGTTGCCGTCGCTTCCCTTCGAGGTGAGCGGCAAGACCCTCGGGCTGATCGGCTACGGGAACATCGGAAGCACTCTGGGAACTCTGGCGTCCGCCGTCGGAATGCAGGTTGTCGCCACCAGTCGCAGCAGGCAGTCCGGAGCCGACGGGAACGTGCGGTTCGGAACCCTGCGGGACGTGCTTGAGGAGAGCCACCTGTTGTCGGTCAGTGTGCCGCTGACCGACGAGACCCGTGCGTTCCTCAACGCCGACACTCTTGCCGATGTGCGGCCGGGTGCGGTGCTCGTCAACACGTCACGGGCCGAGGTCGTGGACGAACAGGCCGTCCGTGACGCCCTCGACAGCGGGCGTCTCGCGGCGTACGGCGGAGACTACGAGCACGCTGCACCTGACCTGGTGGAACGGCCCAACGTGATCGTCACTCCCCATGTGGCGGGCCTGACGGTCGAGTCCAACGACCGTCTCGACAACGAACTGATCGACAGACTCGTGGCACACCTGAAGGGGTAAGCATGCTCACCGCGCTTCCGGTCAGCGACACCGCCAACGACTGGATCGGGCTCATCGCGAATCTGATCGGTATCGGCGGCGTCGTCGTCTCCGTCATCATCCTGCTGCGCGTCCAGCGCATCAGTACGGCCAGAAAGGACGAACGGGAACTCGTCTCCAAAGCGCTGCGACTGCGCGACCTGAACTCGTCGCTCACCGCCGATGCCGAGACACTGGACGGAAGCGCCACACCCCGGCAACAGGAACTCGTCAAATCCGACCTGCTGAAACTGAGCGCGGAACTCGAGGCCGCCACCCGCATACTCGTCCCCGGGACCACTGACGGCCCCGGCCTCACGGGAACCCAGCTCTACCGCGACGGCTACTGGACCGATGCCTTCGCGAGCGACGCCGTCAAACGCGTGAGCAGGCGCCTGTGCATCGTCACCTGGCGCAATTCACGCGTCCTCAATGTCGGCTTGCTGGAGGACATCTTCCGTCAGCTCAAAAAGCACCCGCGCCTGGTGGTCGAGGTCTTCGCCGTCGCCTGCGACGCCAACGACGAGACATACCTGAGCATGTCCAAGATGCTCACCCTGGGCAGCCCGGATGTCATGCGGCGCGAGCAGCAGCACTACCGCGACGTGCTGACCGACATCTGCCGTGACCGGGTCACCGAGGGATCTCTGCAGCCGGACGTCGTGGACCGGTTCCGGTACTTCGAGACCCGCGTCGGCCCGGTCATGCACTGCATCGTCGCCGACGATGACGCCTACTGGGGAATCAACTTCTTCATGAACCCGGGTTCTGGAGCCACTGAGCTTCTCAACCGGGCCTATATCACCTCAAGTTGTCGCAGCGAATTCGGAAGGAAGGTGCTTGAGCAGGTCGACATCATGCGCGACATGGAGTCGACGAGCAGGTACGCCCTCAACTGAACGCCTCCGGGAGCACACGCCATGCACATCGACCTGGTCTTCCCTCCCGCTCACGACCCCGCGATGCCGCACTCCGCGCTGCCCTTGCTCAAGGCGTACGTGGAACGCAACTCGGGACATACGGTCACCTGCCACGACGCCAATCAGCGCTTCTTCACCGACCTCATGCGGAACGGGACAGACGGTGACCTGGAAACCCACCGCGAGGACTACTCCCGCATGGACCAGGTCGTACCTGCCGTGCTGTCCGCGCTGCGCTTCGACTCCTGGATGAAGGATGCCTTCGCGCAGTGGGGCGCCCAGCACGAGGGGTACGGCATCTCCCTGCGAGGCCTGCGGACACCGTACGACCGCAGAGAACCGGAGTCCGTACGAGGGTTCGCCACTGCTGACCGGACTCCCTTCGACACGCTCTACTCCGAACTGCTGCGGCGGGTCGGTCCGGTCGTGGGCATCAATCTGAGTGTGGAGGACCAGATCCTTCCCGCTTTCCGGCTCGCCTGGTGGATCAGACGCGCCCACGGGACCGCCTCCCGCATCATCTGGGGCGGTTCCCTACTGGCGCGGATCCACCCGGTGGTCGCCGCCGAGCTGGAGGAGTTCTGGGACCACCTGGTCATCCGGGAAGGTGAGATACCACTGCTGTCCCTGCTGCAGTCACTGGAGAGCGGAGAGTCCCCGTCGGCAGACGAGGATCGAGTTGTCTCCAGGACGACGACTCGGCGGGGCCGTCGCGGCATCCTCCAGCCGTTCACCAGCCGCAACGTCACGCCGATCGCACAGACGGGCTCAGCGGACTTCACCGACTATCCGGTGAGGAGCTACCTCAACCTCACTCCGATGCTGCCAGTCCTGGCGAGCCGGAAGTGCTACTGGGGGAAGTGCAACTTCTGCACGATCCATGAATCCTGGGACCCGCTTGCCCGGCAGCGCTCCGCTCAGAGCGTTGCCGAGGACATTGCCGCGCTGTCCGCCGCACATGGAATCAGGCACGTCCGGTTCGTGGACGAGGCCATGCCCCCGGACCTGCTCGACGAACTCCTTCCACTCATCGACCCGCACCGGATCGCCTTCGAGATCTACGCCATCGCGGAACGCCGCTTCCGGGACGCCGACTTTGTGAGCCGCCTCGGGCGGGCCCGCTGTCGGCAGGCCTACTTCGGCCTTGAGTCAGTGGACGAAGCTGCGCTCGTCGCGCTCGGCAAGAAGATCAACCAGCACCGCCACTACGGGGACATCTTCGGGAGCTGCGCCGCGGCAGGCATCCACGTCTACACGTACACGCTCTTCGGTTTCCCCGGATCGTCCGACCTCGCGGAGCAGCGAACGGTGGATTACCTCATTCGCGAGCCCTCCATTCAGTCCGCGACCATCTCCAGTTTCATCCCGGTCACGGGCTCCCCGTTCGCCCTCGACAATGAGGGCTACCTGGACCACAACCTGCGCATGACAGAGGATTTCGAGGACGTGACCATCGGCCTTACCAGGGAGGATCTGACGCAGAAGGCCAACAGCATCGCGGCGGCCGCCGTTGACGCGGTCTATGCTGCTCGACCCGATCTGGCGCTCACGGCCCTGCTCAACGACGAGATCCGGTTCAGTCTCTCGGACCGTTTCGGGTCGGATTTCGCCGCTGCCGCAGTCTCCTCGGGACGCCTGGACCTCGATTCCCTGATTCGAGCGGGCGACGAAGCGATGAAGCAGGAACGGATCTCCAGAGCTCTCGAAGCGTGACAGGGCCGTTCTTCGAGCGGCCACGCTGCCCGCCTGCTCTCCACGTGACGAGCGTTACGCCCTCGCCTCTCTGGACGAGCGTTCGTACTCGCCGGTACGGTTCTGTCTGAGCAAGCGCTTAGCCATGTGTGGCGGGGTGCTTGGGCACATCCGAAGGTACTCAGGAGGTGGCGGCGGTGCGCCGTACGGTTTTCAACGAGGATCACGAGGCGTTCCGGGAGACCCTGCGTGCCTTCATCGAGGCCGAGGTCGTGCCCGTGTACGACGAGTGGTTCGCCGCCGGTCAGGTGCCGCGCGAGTTCTACTACAAACTGGCCGAGCTGGGTCTGTTCGGTATCAACGTGCCGGAGGAGTTCGGCGGCGCCGGCATCGACTCGTACAAGTTCGAGGCCGTGATGTACGAGGAGACGTCCCGCGCGGGCGTCCACTTCGGCGGCTCCGGTGTGCACGTGCTGCTCGGTCTGCCGTACATCAAGATGCTGGCCACGGACGAGCAGAAGAAGCGGTTCCTGCCCAAGTTCGTCTCCGGCGAGGAGATGTGGGCGCTGGCCATGACCGAGCCGGGCACCGGGTCCGACCTCGCGGGCATGAAGACCACCGCCAAGCTGAGCGAGGACGGCACGCACTACGTCCTCAACGGCTCCAAGACCTTCATCACCGGTGGTGTGCACGCCGACCGTGTCATCGTCTGCGCCCGCACCGACGCCCCCAGCGCCGAGGACCGCCGCCACGGCATCTCCCTCTTCGCCGTCGACACCAGGTCCGAGGGCTACTCGATAGGCCGCAAGCTCGACAAGCTGGGCCTGCGCACCTCCGACACCGCCGAGCTGGCCTTCATCGACGTCAAGGTCCCCGTCGAGGACCTGCTCGGCGAGGAGAACAAGGGCTTCTCCTACCTCGGCCACAACCTGGCGTCCGAGCGCTGGGGCATCGCCTTCGGCGCGTACGCGCAGGCCAAGGCCGCCGTCCGGTTCGCCAAGCAGTACGTCCAGGACCGCACCGTCTTCGGCAAGCCCGTCGCGTCCTTCCAGAACACCAAGTTCGAACTGGCCGCCTGCCAGGCCGAGGTGGACGCGGCCGAGGCCGTCGCCGACCGCGCACTGGAGGCCCTCGACGCCGGTGAGCTGACGCCCGCCGAGGCCGCCAGCGCCAAGCTGTTCTGCACCGAGGTCGCCCACCGCGTCATCGACCGCTGCCTGCAACTGCACGGCGGCTACGGCTTCATGAACGAGTACCCGATCGCCCGTCTGTACGCGGACAACCGCGTCAACCGCATCTACGGCGGCACCAGCGAGATCATGAAGTCGATCATCGCCAAGAACATGGGTCTGTAAGGTTCCGGAAACCACCGACCGGTAGAACCGGCCCCATGAGTCAGGCACCCCTGCGGTCCCTCCTCGATCTGCTCGACCTGGAGCAGATCGAGGAGGACATCTTCCGCGGCCAGTCCCGCCCGTCCATCGTCCCGAGGGTCTTCGGCGGGCAGGTCGCGGCCCAGGCGCTCGTCGCCGCCGGGCGGACGGTCCCCGAGGACCGGCTGCCCCACTCCCTCCACGCGTACTTCCTGCGCATCGGGGACGCCGGCGCGCCCATCGTCTACACCGTCGAGCGAATGAACGACGGCCGCTCCTTCACCGCGCGGCGCGTCGTCGCCGTCCAGCACGGCAAGCCGATCTTCGCCCTGTCCGCGTCGTTCCAGCGGTACGAGGAAGGCCTCGACCACCAAACCCCGATGCCCGCCGCACCGGACCCCGAGACCCTTCCCACCGCCGAGGAACGCCTCCCGGCGTACGGCCTCGACCGGGCCGTCGTGGAGAAGATGCTGGAGGCACGGGCCGCCGTCGACCTGCGCCACGTCGACGACCCGCCATTCGGCCGCTACGGCGAACCCCGCGAACCGCGCTCGCAGGTCTGGTTCCGCGCCAACGGCAAACTCGACGACGACCCGCTCCTGCACGTCGTCCTCGCCACCTACGTCTCCGACATGACGCTCCTCGACTCCGTGCTGCTCGCGCACGGGCGCGGCGGCTGGGCCGTCGGTGACGTCGTCGGCGCCTCGCTCGACCACGCCATGTGGTTCCACCGGCCCTTCCGCGCCGACGAATGGCTCCTGTACGACCAGGAGTCACCGTCGGCGGCGGCCGGCCGTGGCCTCGGCCAGGGCCGGATCTACACCCAGGACGGCCGCCTGGCGATCTCCGTGATCCAGGAGGGCGTCGTCCGCGTACCCCGGCCTACGACGCCTCGCTGAGGCCCGCCTGCTCCAGCAGGTACGCCGACATCGGGTCGTAGTAGCGCGGGCTGACCACATGGTCGTCCAGCGGGACCACGACCTGGAGGGTGCCCTCGGACTCGCCCAGGAAGAGTGCCGGGTCGTTGGAGTCCGCGTAGCCGACGGAGTCGATGCCGAGCTGGCCCGCGCAGCCCGCCCAGCCGTGGTCGGCGACGACCAGGTCGGGCAGCGGGCGGCCGGCGCCCTCCAGGCCCCGGAGGATGGCGCGCATCGGCTCGGGCGAGTGCGTGTGCCAGAGGGTGGCGCCGTGTTCGAGGACGGCCACGTCCGCGAACTGCATCACGTACCCCTCCTCCGTCTGCAGACCGTCCGGGATGACGACGATCTCGCAGCCGGCCGCGCGCAGCGCCCGCGCGGTCTCGTTGTGCACCTGCAGCAGCCCACCGGGGTGGCCGGTGGCCAGCAGCACGCGCTGCCCGCCCTCCGCCGCCTTGCGCAGCCGGGCCGCCATGCGCTCCAACGCGTCGACCGTCAGATCCGGGTCGATCGTGTCCTGGCCGTAGCGGTGTCCCGGGTCGTCGTTCACGCCGACGCGCTCCGCCATCACGGCCAGCACGTCCTGCTCGTCGCTCCAGCGGTCCCCGAGCTCCAGGCCGAGCCAGTAGTGGCGGTTGCCGTTGGCCAGTTCGCGGTAGTGGGAGAGGTTGTTCTCGCGCGGCGTGGCGACGTCGCCCGCGATACGCGTTCTGACGAGGTGCTCGACGAGCTCGGCTCGGCTGGGGGTCCCGGGTATCGGCATGGGTCCATTGTGAGGCAGACAACTGTGTCAGTCGCGGGCGTCCTGCCTGCTGCGACCTGCGTCACTCCGAACGTCACTCCGAACGGCGCGCCGACGTCACGCGGAACGGCGCGCCAAGACGAACGCGTCGATCGCGGCCACCCGTCGCGCGAGGTCACCGGCGGGGACATCGACGAGTTCGTAGCCGAACGCGCGGTACGTCTCCTCGTGGATGCGCTCGAACTCAAGCGACTGCCGGAAACTGATGCGGCGTGCGGACGTGGGCTCGCAGAACCCCAGGTTGCGGACGAAGAACACCTGCCGCGCGTAGACGTCCCGTGTGGTGATCCGCTCGATCTCGGCGGTCAGCGCGGGGGACGGCGGACGCCCCTGGTAGGCGGCGAGGGCGTAGGTGCACAGCGGAGAACGGTCGAACAGCAGGGCGGAACTCGTGGCGCCGGCCGCGGGCGGAGTCCGCCGGGCCGCCAACTGCCGGTGCCGCTGCAGCTCGACGACCTCGTCGATGAACGACTCCCGGTTCCACGGCTCGTCCTCGCCACGCGCCTGTGCCCGGGCGATGACGTCGGTGGCGGCCTCCTCGACGACCTCGTGACCGAGTTCGGCCAGAGCCCGCAGAATCGTCGTCTTGCCTGCCCCGGGAGTGCCGGTGAGTACGTATCCGCGCATGCCGCCAAGGCTATGGCGCGCGGCCGTTGGGCGGCATGAGAGCGCAGTCGTCGGGCGGCTTCGGGGCGCGGCCGTCGGGCGGCTTCGAAAGCGTGTCCGGACCTGTCTCGGCTCGCCAGTAGGATCATCTCCGGTAGTGCATATCGGAGCATATCTATGCAGGCGCGACGAAGCGTATGCAGGAAGAAGGCAGTACCCATGAGCAGCAACGAGACGTCCCGCGGCCCCGTGGACACCCCCCGCGGCCCGGTCGACTCCTCCCGTGTCCCGCGCTACGCCGGTCCCGCCACCTACGCCCGGCTGCCCCGCCTCGACGAGGTGGGCCGTGCGGATGTCGCGGTCGTGGGCGTGCCCTTCGACTCGGGTGTCTCGTACCGGCCGGGCGCCCGCTTCGGCGGCAACGCGATTCGTGAGGCGTCCCGGCTGCTGCGCCCCTACAACCCGGCCCAGGACGCCTCCCCCTTCGCCCTCGCCCAGGTCGCGGACGCCGGTGACATCGTGGCCAACCCGTTCGACATCAACGAGGCGGTGGAGGCGGTCGAGGCGGCGGCGGACGAGCTGCTGGGCACGGGGGCGCGGCTGATGACCCTCGGCGGCGACCACACCATCGCGCTCCCGCTGCTGCGGTCCGTGGCCAAGAAGCACGGCCCGGTGGCCCTGCTCCACTTCGACGCGCACCTCGACACCTGGGACACCTACTTCGGCGCCGAGTACACGCACGGCACCCCGTTCCGGCGGGCGGTGGAGGAGGGGATCCTGGACACCTCGGCCCTCTCCCATGTGGGCACGCGCGGCCCGCTGTACGGCAAGCAGGACCTCACCGACGACGAGAAGATGGGCTTCGGGATCGTCACCTCCGCCGACATCTACCGCCGGGGCGCGGACGAGGTGGCCGACCAGCTCCGGCAGCGCATCGGCGACCGGCCGCTCTACATCTCCATCGACATCGACTGCCTCGACCCGGCCCACGCGCCGGGCACGGGCACACCGGAGGCGGGCGGCATGACCTCCCGCGAGCTGCTGGAGATCCTGCGCGGTCTGGCCTCCTGCAACCTGGTCTCCGCCGACGTCGTCGAGGTGGCGCCCGCGTACGATCACGCCGAGATCACCGCGGTGGCCGCGTCGCACACGGCGTACGAACTCACCACGATCATGTCCCGTCAGATCGCGCGGGAGAAGCAGCAGAAACAGCAGAAGCAGCTGAAGCAGGAGAAGCAGGAGGAGGCGGCGAAGTGACCCACGACCATGACCTGGTACTCCGCCCGACGGCCGCCCAGACGGAGGCCGCGCTGAACCCTCCGCCCGGCCGCAACGGCGGGGACCTGGTCGTGGAGACGCTGGCCGGGCTCGGCGCGACCACGGTGTTCGGGCTGCCCGGCCAGCACGCTCTCGGCGTGTTCGACGCGCTACGCCGCTCGGACCTGCGGTACATCGGCCTGCGGGTGGAGAACAACGCGGGCTTCGCGGCGGACGCGTACGGCCGGATCACGGGTGAGGCGGCCCCGCTGTTCCTGTCCACGGGCCCCGGCGCGCTGACCTCCCTGGCCGCGCTCCAGGAAGCGGCGGCCGCCTCGGCACCCGTGCTGGCGATCTGCGGTCAGATCCCGACGGCCGGCCTGGGCGGCGGACGCCACGGCCATCTGCACGAACTCCCCGACCAGGCGGCATCCTTCCGGGGTGTGGTCAAGTGTGTACACACCGTCCGTACGCAGTCCCAGATCCCCTCCGCGATCGCCGCCGCCTGGCAGTCCGCGCTGACCGCCCCGCACGGACCGGTGTGGGTGGAGATCCCGCAGGACGTGCTGCTGGCGGAGACGTCCCTGCCGGTGGTGACCGGAGGTGACGCGTTCCCGGAGGAACTGCCGCCGCGCCCCGAACTGACGGCCGTGGCGGCCGACCTGCTGTCCCGCGCCGAACGCCCGGCGATCATCGCGGGCGGCGGGGTCGTACGGGCGGACGCGTCCGGCAAGCTGCGGCAGTTGGCGGAGCGGTTGTCCGCGCCGGTCGTCACGACGCCCGGCGGCAAGGGCGCGTTCCCGTGGACGCACCCGCTGTCGCTGCGGTCCTGGCTGGAGGACCGGCACACGACCGACTTCCTGGAGGACGCGGACGTCCTGCTCGTGGTGGGCTCGGGGCTCGGCGAACTCTCCTCGAACTACCACACGTTCAAGCCCCGGGGCCGGATGATCCAGATCGAGGCGGACCTGGGGAAGCTGGAGTCGAACCATCCGGCGCTGGGCATCCACGCGGACGCGCGCCTCGCGCTCCAGGCGCTGCTGGAGACGATCGAGAAGCCGAGGGAGGACGTGTCGGCGCCGGTCCGTGTCCGCGAGGTGCTGGACCGGGTGCGTGAGCGCATCGATGCCCAGGAACTCACCCTGGAGCAAGATGTGTTGGCGTCGATACGGAGTGCCCTGCCGCCCCGGGCGCCCTCCTTCTGGGACATGACGATCCTGGCGTACTGGGCCTGGTCGGCCTTCGACGCCCGGCACCCCAACACCATGCATTCCGCCCAGGGCGCGGGCGGCCTCGGCTACGCCTTCCCGGCCGCCCTCGGCGCCGCCGTGGCCGACCCGACGCAGCCGGTGCTCGCCGTCTCCGGTGACGGCGGGGCGCTGTACTCGATCGCGGAGCTGGCCACGGCCCGGCAGCACGACCTGAACGTCACCTGGCTGATCGTCGACGACGGCGGCTACGGCATCCTGCGCGAGTACATGACGGACGCGTTCGGCGAGACCACCGGCACGGAGCTGACCCGACCGGACTTCGTGGCCCTGGCCGAGTCGTTCGGGGTGCCGGGGGTGCGGACCGCCCCGCAGAGCCTGGAGCGGGACCTGGCCGAGGCGCTCGCCGCGCCAGGCCCGCGCGTGGTCGTCCTCCCGGCAGTGCTCCGGATGTTCGCGCCGACCCACCTGGGCTCGGACTGATACCCCGATCGGCTGGGCGCGACGACCTTCAATGGATATGTTCCGTGAGGCCACAGGCATCCCGGCCGGACCGCTGTCAGATGCGGCCATTACTCCGAGCCCGGAGAGGAGGACAGTTTGCTGCTACGGTTCCGCGTCGCGAACGTACGGTCCCTGCGAGACGAGCAGGAGCTGTCCTTCGTTGCGCCCGGCGACGAACACAGCGGGTCGGCGAATCCGGTGGATCTTGCGGACGGTGGATCCATCTCCGTACCGTTCGCGTGCCGATCGCTCCGGACGGGGACTGGGGCGATGACCGCCGGGCCCGTCTTCGGTGCTTCGGCGAGTCCTTGTGACGGCGGTTCGGGTGTGTGTCAGGGGCGGAGGCGGGAGGCCAGGCCCTCGAAGTAGCCGCGGTGTACGGCCGTGAGGTCCACCTCGTCTGGGTCCAGGAGCCAGAGGAGGTGGGCGCCTTCCAGGAAGGCGGTGACCTCGGTGGCCAGGAGCGCCGGGTCCAGGTCGGGGCGGGCCGAGCCGTCGGCCGCAGCGCGGGTGAAGAGGGCCGTCAGGTGGGCGCGGAGGGCGCGGCCCCGGTCGCGGAACCAGGTGTGCAGGGCGGTGCCGGGGGTCAGGTTCTCGGCCGTCAACGTGGTGTGGAGGGCGGTCAGTTCGCGTTCGGTGGCTGCCGTGTGCTCGGCGTCCCGTACGAACCAGTCGAAGGCCTCGTCGAGGGTGGGCTCCGAGGCCGGGGTGGCCGACAGGCGGGCCAGGGCGCGGCGGTCGGCCTCCTCCAGGACCGCCTGGACCAGGCCGTCCTTGCTGCCGAAGTGGTGGATGAGGGCGGAGGGGGTGACGCCGGCCTGCTCGGCGATCGCGGCGACGCCGGTGCCGCGCACCCCCTGTTGGGAGAAGAGCGTGATCGCGGCGTCCACCATCGCGCGACGGCGTTCCACGCCCCGCTTCTGCACCTGTCCCTTGACCCCGGCCATGGGGATCAGGGTGCCGGGTGGGGTGGCGAGGCGTCCACTGCGAAAAACCCGTGCGTGATCTGCGTCGAATCATTATCTTGAACGACCATGCAGGAAAATAGAGTCATGAACGAAGAGCTGGTGGGCCGCGAGCGGATCGTCCACGTGGACGGCATCGAGCTGTGGGCCGAGGAGTTCGGCGGTCCCGAGCATCCGGTCGTGCTGCTGGTGATGGGTGCGCAGGCGCAGGGTGTCCAGTGGAACGACGGGATCGTGCGGCGGCTCGTGGAAGGGGGTCGGCGGGTCATCCGTTACGACCACCGCGACACCGGGCGGTCCTCCGTCGTCGACTTCGCCGTCCGGCCGTACACCGTCGCCGACATGGCCTCGGACGTGCTCGCCGTGCTGGACGCGTTCGGGGTGGCGCGGGCGCATCTCGTGGGGGCCTCGCTGGGCGGGATCATCGCGCAGCGGATCGCCGTCACCGATGCGGAGCGGGTGCTGACCCTGACGAGCCTGTCGTCCCAGCCGCTGGGTACGGACATGGCGGCGGTGGTGGGCCGGGCCATGGCGGGGGAGCCCCCGGCGCCCGGTGAACTTCCGCCGCCCAGTGCCGAGTTGCTCGCCGCGCTCGCCACCACACTCCCCGATCCGGAAGCCGGCCTGGAGGGCCACCTCGCCCTCCGGCTGCCGCTGTGGCGGGTGCTGCACGGCTCGGTGCTGCCGTTCCACGAGGAGGAGTACCGGGCCATGGAGCGGCGGGTGTACGAGCGGGCGCGCGATCTGACCGCCGGGTTCAACCACACGCTCGCGGGGGCGGCCGGTGGGGACGACACCGCTGCCCTCGCCTCCGTCAAGGCGCCGACGCTCGTGCTGCACGGCAGCGAGGACCCGATGTTCCCGCCGGCGCACGCGGAGGCCACCGCAGCCGCCGTTCCGGGCGCGAGGTTGGTCATGATCGACGGGCTGGGGCACACACTGCCCACGGCGCTGGATGCCCGCCTGGCCGAGGAGATCCTGCGGCATACGGCCTGACGGCGGCACACGGCCTGACGGCGGCACACGGCCTGTTCGGCCGGACACAGCCTGTTCGGCCGGACACGGCCTGGCGGCCACCGCCGCATCACCGGTTCGGCGTGACCACGCGGCGGCGGTCACGCCGAACCGGAACCGGAACCGGAACCGGAACCGGAACCGGAACCGGAGCCGGAGCCGGAACCGGAGCCGGAACCGGAGTTCGCTCAGCGTAGATTCGCGCCGAACATCGCGTCCGTCGCCGGGCCCGCCACGTCCCCGGGGCCGAACGCCAGGGCCGACGTGGTGGTCAGCCCGGTCGCGGTGCCGCTCAGGATCCAGACGGCTCCGTTGTCGCTGTTCTCGTGGGGGGCACCGACGGCGAGGTCGGGGTGGCCGTTGCCGTTGAAGTCCAGCAGGGCCGTGGCGGAGCCGAACTTGTCGTCCTTCTCGGCGACTCCGGGCACCCCGGCGGTGTTCTGGTGGAAGACCTGGGTGCCGGCGCCCGTGATGCCGGAGGCGCCGCCGCGGACCAGGGCGACCGATCCGGTGTTGACGATGTCGTCGACGTCCTCGTACGCGATGCCGAGGGCGAGGTCGGCGTAGCCGTCGCCGGTGACGTCGGCGACGGAGACCGCCGAGCCGACCAGATCGCCGTCCTCCTGCACGCCGGGGAAGCCTGGCAGGTCCTGGTCGAAGGTCAGGGTGTTCGCCTCGGAGGGGCCGGTGGGGGAGCCGTAGGCCACGCGAACCTGGTCGGACCAGCCCTCCGCGCCGACGACCACGTCGTCGTAGCCGTCGCCGTTCACATCGCCGATGCCCGTGCCCGCCGGGTCGCGGCTCACGTCGTCCCCGGGCACCCAGCCCCGGGTGAAGCCCGAACTCCCGCCCAGGAGCAGGCGGTTGCCCCACGTACCGTCGCCCGTGTAGTGCCACTGGACGATGTCGTCGCGGCCGTCGCTGTTGACGTCCCCGACCTGGCCGGAGACGACCGGGCCGGTGATGGAGGACGGCCCGTTCTCACAGCCGCCGCCGGTCGCACAGGACGCGTCGTCCTCGTCCCAGCCCCACCACAGGGACTTGTCGAGGAGGTCGAGTACGGCGGTGGGCCGGCCGGTGCGGGAGACCGGGCCCTTCCACAGGGCCGCCGGGGCGCCCTCGGGGTCGTCGCCGCCGACGGACTGGGCGGAGAAGAGCGCCAGGTCGGTCTTGCCGTCACCGTCGAAGTCGCCCGCCTGTGGGGCCGCCCCGTAACCGGCGATACTCGTCCCGCCGGTCAGCCCGGAGGCCGACCCCCAGACGATCACGGAGCCCGCCGTGCCGCCCGCGATCACCAGGTCGCCGTAACCGTCCCGGTCCAGGTCACCCTTGGTGAACGTCGAGCCGAAGCGCTGGTTCGCGGTGGCGGAGCCGGGGACACCGCTCGTCGAACGGCTGACGAGCTTCTTCTTCGTGGGGGAGAGCCCGCTCGGCGAGCCGTACATGACGGCCACGTAGCCCGCCTTGGCGGCCCCGGACACCGTGGCGTTCGGGGCGGCTATGACCAGGTCGGCGTACCCGTCGCTGTTGAAGTCGTCCGCCACGCCCACGGAGGCGGTGGCCGCCGAGGCGGGGCCGAGCGACCAGGCGGTCAGGCCTCCGGCCAGCAGTACCACCGCGGCCAGGGGTGCGCTCACTCGTGCCGCGCGGGTGGTGCGTCGTGCTCCTGCTCGAGACATGCACGTGCCTTTCGAGTCGGCGGGTCCGGCTGGGGATGGGCAGACGGACGGACGGATGAACGTACGGGCGGACGGCTGGAAGCGCCGTGTCCGTGTAGTCCGACTCGAAGAGGGCTTCACCGGTTGTATGTGCGAATGTCATGGGTGCGTAACTGACGAAGAGCCCCTGGACGCGAGGTGTCCAGGGGCTCCGTGGGAGTGCAGCGAGCCCCCGGCCGCCGGACCGGGAGCTCGTCTGTCACGCCACGCCGTGGGCCCGGCCCGGCGTCTACCAGATCGCCTCGACCCACTCCGGGTGGTCGATGAACGGGTTCCGGTTGCCCTGGTAGTCGTCGTAGATGATCTCGTTGCGGCGCTCCTCGAAGGAGTCCGGCGGGTCCTCGTCGTTCCAGGCCTTCAGTACGGAGAGACGGCCGTGGAAGCGGGTGCCGCCGTTGGTGACGAGGTCGTTGGGCTCCAGGTTGGGCCGGCCGTCGTCGCCCTCGTATCGGACGGCCATGTAGAGGATCATGCGGGCCACATCGCCCTTGACCGCATCGCGGGGCTCGAAGGAGTTGGAGTCGACGAGGCTGCCACCGCTGTTGGTGAAGGTGCTGCCGCCGTTGTCGAAGTCCAGGTTGCCGCGGCGGGCGTTGACCTGGACGTCCTCGGCGCGCAGGTGGTGCAGGTCGGTGCCCGGGCCGGCGGAGGTGCCGAAGTCGCCGTGGGACTGTGCCCACACGTGCTCACGGTTCCAGTTGCCGGTGTTGCCGCCGTTCAGGGACTTGCTGCGGGAGATGCCGCTGTACAACAGCTTCACGTTGGCGCTGTTGTTGGGGTCCTGGTCGGTGACCTTCAGCGCGTTCCAGACCGCCGAGTACGAGATGGTCGTGTGACCGTCGATGATCGAGTGCAGCGAGGACTTCAGGGCCGTACCGGTCTTGCCGATCGCGTTCGCGTAGTACGTGTCGTCGTACGCGGTCGTCGTCGCCGAGGCGGGGGCGGCGGTGGCCGTCGGCAGGACGAGACCGACGAGCACGGCCGACGTCGCGAGTGCGACCGTCTTCCAACTGCGTATCCGCGCAGCGGGCATGTGGGGTGTCCCTTCCCAGAGGGCCGCGTGGACCGAGGAGTTGCCGGGGGAGCTCGGTCTACGCGGGTTGACTGTGTGGGTAACCGAGAGATTGGCATGGACGGGTCAGTCCATGTGTTACGGGAGGGAGGCGATTCGATGACGAAACGGCCAACACGGGAACATGCGTGCCGCCACTCGCCTCCGCATGCACCGACTCGAGGGGAGCCCCTCATTGACGTGCGGAGCAAGGCGTGCTGGGCGGGGTGAATCTGCCGTAAGTCAAGGGCCGTTGGTGGCAACCCTGTTGATTGGCTGTCAGTCTTTCCTGTGTGGTCATCCTCGCGTTGACTCCCGCTACCGCCCGAGAACGGAAAAGCATGCTGTCCACCGTGAAGAGACCCACTCGACTGAAGAGTAAATCGGTCAACTGACTTGATATCTATAACATCGCGGATACTTTCGCGCATTAAGGATGAGAGCGCGCTCGCCGTATGGCGTCGACCACAGGTGATGCTGTGGACCGCGGCGGGTGTGGTGGCCCTGGGGTTCCTGGTCGCGCTGGAGATCGCCGCACGCCAATACGGTCAGCCCGGGCCCCTCACCAACCAGGCGCGCGAGGTGGTGCTCGCCCCCAAGTCGGGCCCGCTGCTGTACGCCAGCATGGCGTTGACGATGGTGGTGCTCACCTGGCGCCAGCGGTTCGTCGCGGCCGCCGTGGCGATCGGGATCGATGTCGTCTTCTTCCTGGTGCGGTGGA
Organism: Streptomyces sp. NPDC012510; assembly: GCF_042955065.1. Lineage (NCBI taxonomy): Bacteria > Bacillati > Actinomycetota > Actinomycetes > Kitasatosporales > Streptomycetaceae > Streptomyces > Streptomyces sp. NPDC012510. The sequence goes on along the minus strand of NZ_JBIBEN010000002.1, from coordinate 320,867 downwards.
CGCTCGACGCCGACATGATGTTCGGCAACGGCGCGTTGTGGGTGGTCCTCGGCTGCGCGGTCATCGCCGTCACCCGCCGCACCGGCCGGGAACGCCTCCTGCTGCTGAAGGGCGTCGGGCTGGGTCTGTTGCTGGTGGCCGGCCGCAAGACCGGCGACGCCTGGCTGCTCATCACTTCGAAGACGCGTCCGATGGTGCTCGACCAGTACCTGGCGACCGCCGATCACGCACTGGGCAACCCGTCGTGGCTGGTGGGCCGGATGGTCGAGGCCACCGGCCCGGTCGGCTCCACCCTTCTCGACTGGGTCTACGTCCAACTCGCGGTGGCCGCGGTCGTCGTGGCGCTCTACCAACTGCGTCATGTGGCCGCCGAGCGCCGTTTCCCCCGCCACCACCTCGTGCGCACCTTCCTGACGATCGGTCTTTTCGGGCCGGCCGTCTACATGATCTTCCCGGTGGTCGGACCGGTCTTCGTTTACGGCGACGGCGCGTTCGGCACCGGCGGCGGGCCCTGGGCGCTGGCCGACCTGTGGCCCCACACGCCACCGCCGCTCGGCGCTCCGCACGCGATGCCGTACGACGAGATCACCCCACGCAACTGCATGCCCAGCCTGCACACGGCCTGGGCCACCGCGATCTTCATCCACTCCCGCAGGGCGCCACGAGCCCTGCGCTACGCAGGAACGTTTTGGTTGGCCGCCACGCTCTGCGCGACGCTGGGCTTCGGCTACCACTACGGCGTGGACCTCATCGCCGGTGTGGTGTTCACGCTCACCGTGGAGGCGGCTGTGCGCACCTACGACCGTGGCTGGGACCGGTCGGGGGCCGGGCTGGTCGCCTACGGGGCGACGGTCTTCGCCGCGCTCCTGGTCTCGTACCGCTATCTGCCGGTGGAGATGGCGCGGCACCCGTGGGTGTTCGGCCCGCTTCTTCTGCTGGTGATGGCCTCGGTGATCCACGGCTACGTACGCGTCGACAGACGGTGGGTGCGGGAGGCCGTACCGTCGGCACGGCGACCTGAGCAGCGGTCAGAATCGCAGCCCGAACTGGTCTGAGGGGCCCGGGGATCCGGGACGCGGCCGGGCGTGCAGGGGAGGGGAGCCAGGGAGGAAGGCCGAGGCGCGCCGGGAGTGGCGCGCCTCGGCCTTCGGCGGCGCGCCTCAGCCTTTCAGTCGCTCCCGCAGTGCGTCGATGTCGGGCAGGAACCACGTCTGCCGGTTGCGGTTGCACTCGCGGACGAAGTCGCTCAGGGCCGAACTGGCCGCCGTGTGGCGGGAGATGTCCCCGATGACGGCGAGGCCCACGCGGTACTGGACGAACTTCTGGATGATGTCTCCGGCGAGGCGGGTGCGGAGTTGGAAGAACGCCTCGTCGAACCGCTCGGCGGGGATGGCGACCCACTCGGCGCCCTGGTACCCGGCGTCTCCGATGAGGTCCAGCGCGTCGCTCTCGCGGGCGATCGCCTCGCCCTCGGGGGCGCACAGGAGAACGGGCACATCGTGGATCGTCTGCAGGGTGGTGGTCATGGAGGGCGAGACTACGTCGGCGCCGGCCGGGCGTACGGCCCGGGGGAGACCGCCTCGTCCCGTCCGAGGGTCGTGACGCGGGAGGTCCCGCCGAAGGGCGAGGGCTCGCGCCGGCCGTCAGGCCCCTGACTCCGGGGCCGGCTTCCCGATCCCGTTGAACAGGGCCAGCTCCAGCAGGTCGGGGCTCGACTCGGGCCGGCCGACGCCGGAGGGGGCGAGGCGCTCGGTGGCGGCTGTCGAAAACTCTTTCTGCGAACGTACGTACAACTTTCGGTCATCCTCGCGAGTCGAGTGAGGTGAACCCGCCTGTAGTGGGTTCTTGTCGCTCTAAGGGATGGGAAGCGTTTCATGACTCACCGGATATCGGGGGTATCCCGGGTGTCGCGGACGTCCGGACGGACGCGGGTAGTGGCTGTGGGGATCGGTGCGGGGATGGTCCTGTCGTCGGCGGTCGGCGCGTTCGCGCCGGCGGCCGTCGCGGCGCCGCCGACGGTCAGTTGTACGTCCGGGCAGGCCGGACTGGCCGAGAAGCTGAAGAAGGACATCACGGCGGCGCTCGCCAAGCGCAAGGGGACCGTGGCGGTCGGGCTGTACGACCGGGTGACGAAAACGACCTGCACGCTGCGCGGCGACATGGCCTACGACTCGGCCAGCGTCGTGAAGGTGACCGTGCTCGCGGCCCTGCTCTGGGACGCCAAGAAGACCAACCGGTACCTCACCGACCGCGAGACCAAGCTCGCCACCGCCATGATCACCAAGTCGGACAACGCCTCCACCAGCACGCTGTGGAAGCAGCTCGGCATGAAGAAGATCAAGGGCTTCCTCACCGCGGCGAAGATGACCCAGACCAAGCCCGGTGCCAACAACTACTGGGGCCTCACCCAGATCACCGTCCGGGACGAGCAGCGGCTGCTCGCGCTGCTCACCGCGAAGAACACCGTCCTGAGCGACAACTCCCGCGCGTACGTCCTCAAGCTGATGAACCAGGTCGTCTCCTCGCAGCGCTGGGGCACCCCGGCCGGGGCGCCCTCGACCGTGAAGGTGCACGTCAAGAACGGGTGGCTGTCCCGCGCCACGCACGGCTGGCGGGTGCACAGCGTCGGCACGTTCAAGGGCGGCGGCCGGGACTACACGATCACCGTCCTCACCCACGGAAACGCCGACATGAAGTACGGCGTGAACACCATCCAGGGCGTCGCCAAGGCCATCCACAAGGACCTCGTGCCCGTCACGACGTCCGCGAGCACGCAGCGGTACGTGCCCACCGACCAGCCGCGGGAAGCGACCGTGCCGGTGCCGGAGGCGGCCGGCACCACCGGCGGCTGATATCCGGACGTTCACGGCGAGGCCATCTCCGCATCACCGGCATCGTCCTACCGTGACGCCATGCCTCTGAGAACGCTCCTCGCCACCCTCACCGCCGGCCTGGCGGCGGCCACGACCACCCTCGCCGCCGCCGGGCCGGTGCACGCCGACTCGCCGCAGGACAACGCCTGTTCGTCGTCCGTGTCCATCCAGCGGTACTCCGACGCCCTCGACAAGACGACGTACGAGGGCACCTTCGTCGGCAACTTCTCCGGCCTCGCCGTCGACCGCGACGGTTCGCTCCTCGCCGTCTCCGACCGGTCCTCCCTCTTCTCCCTGGACCCCCGCACCCTCCAGCCGAGGGGCGTCGTCCCCCTCGCCACGGAGACCGGCGCCGCGCTCGACTCCGAGGGACTGGCCGTCGACCGGGACGGCAGCCGCCTCGTCACCTCGGAGACCGAGCCGTCCGTACGCCGGTACGACCGGGAGGGCCGCGTCCTGGGCAGCCTCCCCGTGCCGGACGCGCTGAAGGTCGCCCCGGCCGGGCGGGCCACCGCCAACCAGACCTTCGAGGGGCTCACCCTCCTGCCCGGCGGGCGCACCCTGCTCGCCTCGATGGAGGGCGCGCTCTCCGGTGACAGCCCCGGGGTCGTCCGCTTCCAGACCTGGCGGCGGCACGGCGGCGGCAAGGACTTCCGGCTCTCCACCCAGTACGGCTACCGCGCCGACACCGGGCTCGGCGTCGTCGAGGTCGCGGGCCTGCCGGGCGGGCGGCTGCTCGTGCTGGAGCGCGGGTTCACCGCCGGTGTCGGCAACACCGTGCGGCTGTACGCCGCCGACACGCGCCGTGCCACGGACACCTCCGGTGTCGACGTCCTCACCGGGCAGGACGGCGACCGTATACGGCTCCTCCGCAAGACACTCCTCGCCGACCTCGTGAACTGCCCGACCCTCGGCGCCACCGCCAAGCAGCCGCAGCCGAACCCGCTGCTCGACAACATCGAGGGCATGGTCGTCACCGGGCAGCGGCAGCGGCACGGGGGCCGGCTGAACGTGCTGCTGGTCAGCGACGACAACCAGAACGCCGTCCAGACCACCCGGTGCTACGCGCTTCGGGTCCGGGTGGCCTGACAGGCCCGGCACTGTCGCGAAAGGCCGGTGCTCGCGCGGACGAGGGAGCCGCCCGCGTGAACCGCTGGGGGCCTCTCGTCCGATGAGGGGGTGTGAGCCAAACGAACCGGGGGAGTCCGGGCGACGCCGAGCTGATGCGGGCCGTCGCGGACGGGGACCGTCGCGCCTTCGAGGAGCTGTACCGGCAGTACGCGCCGTGGCTCGTGCTGCGGCTGCGCGGGCGGTGCGCCGATCCGGTGCTCGTCGACGACGTCGTCCAGGAGACGTTCCTCGACGTGTGGCGCGGAGCCGCCCGCTACCGCCGCGAAGGCGATGTGGCCGGCTGGCTGTGGCGGATCGGGTCGCGACGCCTGGTGGACGCGTTGCGGGGCGACGGGGCCCGGGGGCGGATGCGCCAGGCGCTGGCCCGGCTGCGCCATCGCGACGAGGCGTCCGCCGAGGAACAGGTGCTGGCCCGGGTCCGGTACGGCGACCTGGCCGGCTCGCTCGCCGGGCTCTCGCCGGAGCTGCGCGCGGTGTTGCAGGCCACGGTGATCGACGGCCTGACGACGCGTGAGGCGGCCGTACTGCTGGGCATTCCGCCGGGCACGGTCAAGACCCGGGCCATGCGCGCCCGGAGGCAACTGCGGGAGGGCCTGACATGAGCTGGCACGCCGACGACGGGGACCTGCGGGACTACGCGCGAGGGGTGCTGGCGGCCCCCCGCCTGTGGTCCGTCGAGACCCATCTCGCCGCCTGCGCCGACTGCCGGGCCGCGCTCTCGGCCCATATCCCGACCGCCGAGATCAACGCGGGCTGGGCCCGGCTGGACGCCGAACTGGACGCCCCCAGGCCCGGACCGGTCGAGTCGCTGCTGATCCGGGTGGGCGTCGCCGACCACACCGCGCGGCTGCTCGCGGCGACCCCGGCGCTGCGCCGCTCCTGGCTCGGCGCGGTGGCGCTGACCCTGCTGCTCGCGGTCGGTGTGGGGCTGGCCGCGTCGCCGCTGATGCTGCTGGCCACGGCGCCGCTGCTGCCGCTGGTGGGGGTGGCGGTGTCGTTCGGGCCGGGGCTGGACCCGACGTACGAGATGTCCGTGGTCGCCCCGATGCACACCTTCCGGCTGCTGATGGTCAGGACGGTCGCCGTGCTGTCGACGACGACGGCACTCAGCGGGCTGGCGAGCCTGGCGCTGCCGTCGTACGGGCTGGCCGCGCTCGGCTGGCTGCTGCCGGCGCTCGCGCTGACCTCGGCCGGTGTCGCGTTGACGGCCCGGCTCGGGCCGGTGCTCGCGCCGGTGCTGGTCGGTGCCGGCTGGACCGCCCTGGTGGTGCTGAGCGTCCTGCCGGCCTCCGGTACGCCGCTGCCCTTCACCGCCGCGGGGCAGTGCGCGGCGGCGGCGGTCGCGACGGTGGCGACGGTGCTGCTGGTGGCGGCGCGGGACCGCTTCGACAGCGGTCGCCCGCTCGGTCCCTCGTTCCGGGCGCCCCGATCGCTTCGATTTCTTCGCTCTCTTCGCTTCGCAGCCAGGAGGCTGTCATGACACGACCCCCGGTCAACCGGCCCACGGTCACCCCGCCCACGGTCTCGGCCGCCGGGCTGACCCTGAGCTATCGCGGTACGAGGGCGGTGGACGATGTGACGCTGCGGCTCACCGAGGGCGTCACGGGCCTGCTCGGACCGAACGGCGCGGGCAAGACGACGCTGTTGCGGATCCTGGCGACGGCGACCCCGCCGGACAACGGGGCGTTCACCGTCCTCGGCCACGATCCCAGCACGGTCCGAGGACGCCAGGACGCCCGCAGAGCACTGGGCTATCTGCCGCAGAACCCCGGATTCCACCCGGACTTCACCGCCTTCGAGTTCATCGACTACGTGGCGATCCTCAAGGAGTTGACGGACCGGAGTACCCGGCATGCCGAGGCCCGGCGGGTCCTCGACGCGGTCGGTCTCGCGGAGGTGCGCGGCAAGCGGATCCGGAAACTCTCCGGCGGTATGCGGCAGCGGGTGGCGCTGGCGGCGGCCCTGGTCGGCGATCCGGGGTTCCTGGTCCTCGACGAACCCACGGTCGGGCTGGATCCGGAGCAGCGGATGCGGTTCCGGGAGCTGATCGCGGAGGCCGGTGAGGGCCGGACGGTGCTGCTGTCCACCCATCAGACGGAGGACGTTGCGATGCTGTGCCACCGGGTGGTCGTCATGGACAAGGGCCGGGTGCGGTTCGACGGTACGGCCGCCGCGCTGACGGCGGTCGCCGACGGCCGGGTGTGGAGCAGCGCCGAGCGGCAGCCGGGCGCCAGAGCCGGATGGCGCACCGGGACGGGCGAGTTCCGCAACGTCGGCGATCCACCGGCGGGCGCCCGGCTGGTGGAGCCGACGCTGGAGGACGGTTATCTGCTGGCACTCGGCGGCGACACTCCGGCGGAGGTGCCGGCATGACGGCCGTGACCGAGGCCCCGGCCGTGACACCGGCCCCGGCGCCGACCGGGGACGCGCGGCGGGCGGTGCTCGCGCTGGCCCGGGTGGAGGCCCGGCGTCTGCTGCTGCACCCCCTGTTGCTGGCCGCCCTGGCGGCATACCTGACCGTGCTGCTGTGGCCGGGCGGCGAGCCGGAGGACGCCTATCCGGTTCTGCAGGACCTCGACCGCGAGACCCAGCTGGGACAGCTGCTCCTGGGCCCGGTGGTGATGATCGCCGCCAACCTGGCAGTGCTGCGCTCACACCGGCACGGCACCGACGGGCACTTCGCCGTGCTGGTACTGCGGCCGTGGCAGCGCACCTGTGCGCATCTGCTGTCCGTGCTCCCGACGGTGCCGGTGACGGCGTTGCTCGTGGCCGTGCAGTTCACGGCCGGGGCGTCGCAGCCCGGGGCGGTGGGGCACGGGTCGGTGTTCGAGCTGCTGACCGGGCCGCTGCTGGTCCTGGTCTCCGCGGTCCTCGGGGTGCTGCTCGGACGGGTGGCCGGGTCGGCGTTCGTGGCTCCCCTGGCCGCGGTCGCCCTCCTGGCGGGCATCTTCATCTTCGCGGCCTCCCCGGAACCGGGGTCCTGGCTGCGCAGCGTGTTCCCGGTCGTGGTCGACGAGGGCAGGCGGCCACTGCCGTCGGACCTGCTGGGACGGCCCGCCGGATGGCACGCGCTGTACCTGCTGGCGCTTTCGGTACTGGCGGCGGCGGGGGCGGTCCTGGTGAGCGGTGGCCGGACGCGGGCCGTGCGGGTCACCGTCGTGGCGTCGCTCTGCGTGGTCGTGGCCGCTGTGGTGTTCCAGGGCATGGCACCCTCGGACGCGGTGCGGGAGGCACGGGAGGTGGCGACCCGTGACCCGGCGGCGGTGCAGGACTGCGAGCGGAGCGGGGCGACGACGTACTGCGCCTTCCCCGAGTTCACCCCCTGGGTTGACGAATGGGCCCGGGTGACGGACAAGGCCCGGTCACTGGCCGGCGGTCCGGAGGCGACGCGGGCCCTGACCGTACGGCAGAAGGTCGCCGCCCTCGACGGACCGTCGGGCATCTCGGAGCTCTCGCCCGCCGCCCCCGGCGAGTTGACGGCGAGCACGGCGTGGGGCGGCCAACGGGAGCTGGAGTTCGCCGCGAGTGTCGCCCGGGGACTGGTGGTCGGGCACGAACGGTACGGCGGAGCGCACTGTGACGCGCGGGGCGTTCTGATGGTCTGGCTGGCGATCCGGGCGACCCGGGACGGCGAGACCATGTTCGAAAGGACCGGGGACGACTACAACAGCCCCGGTGTGATCCAGGCGCCGGTCTCCGCGATCTCCCTGCGGGACCGCGAGTACGCCGTGGTCCAGCGGCTGCTCGCCGAGCCCCGGTCGGAGGTGGACCGCAAGGTGAAGGCGTCCTGGGCGGAGCTCTCCGCGCCCGGTACGACCACCGACCGCGCGGCCGCCCTGCTCGGCGTCACCGCCCCGGCGGAGACGGCCGACGACCGCGCATGGATGTGCGCGTGAGGCGGCGGCGGGGGTCGGTGACGGCGGTTCGGGCACGGCGGGGGTCGGTGACGGCAGTTCGGGCACGGCGGGGGTCGGTGACGAGGGCTCTGGTACGGCGGGCGTCGGTGGCGGCGGCTCTGCTGCGTCCCACGCTGCGGTCCCTGCCCTGGCCCCTGTTCGCGGCGGGCTGGGGGCTTGGGCTGGCCATCGCGGCCGTACCGGTGCTGTTCTCGACGGAACTCCCGGCGCCGTTGCTGGTCAACGTGGTGCGGGCGGCCGCGCTGTGCGGCGCGGTGGGGATGGCGTTCGTCCTGGACGATCCCGCCCGGCACACCACCGGCGTCCCTCCTGTGCCGCGTCCGCTGCGGCAGGCGTTGCGAGTGGTCGTGGTGTGGCTGATGGGTGCGGTGTGGTGGACGGCGGTGCTGGGTGTGGTCCGGGCGGGCGCCGACACCGCGTCATGGGCCGGGCTGCCGGTGGGGCCGGTGACGGTCGAGGCAGGCGCGCTGTCCGGGCTGGCGCTCGCGCTCGCCGGGGCGGTGGTGCGGTTCAGCGGGACGCGGGCGCCGGGACCGGCCGTGGCGGGCGCCGCGCTCGCGCTGCCGGTCGGTGCCGCCGCGCTCCTCCCGCCCCGATTCGCCCTCTTCGTGTCCCCGAGCGACCCGGGCTGGGCGGACGCCCACGTGCTGTGGGCCGGAATCCTGATCACCGCGCTCGGCACCTGGGCGCTGTGCGGACCGGAGCCGCGCCGCCGACTCGGTGGCCGCTTCCGGCGCGGTGGCGGTGGGTGACGGTTCTGCCGGGTTGCGAGTCGGCGACGGACCGTTCGGAACGGTGGATTCCGGGCGATCGTCGAGCCATGCCCGAACTTACCGACAAGCAGCCCTCCGGCGCAGAGGGTGCCCTCACCGCAGGGTGCCTCCTCCTTCTCGTACTGGTGGCGGACGCGGCAGCCGGGCTGCTGGTCGTCATCCTGCTCGCCGGCCGAAGACTGGGCCGGCCGGACGCCGGCTCCGGACAGACGGCGACCGGCGTGCCGCCCCTGGACTGGGCGCCCGTGCTGGGCTTCGGCGCTCTGGCCCTGGCGGTCGGCGTAACCGCCGTCGTGCTGCTGCGGATCGGTCACCACGTCATCGGGGCGGTGCAGTTGACGCTCTGTGCCTTCCTGGCAGTCCACGCGCTGGGGTACTGGCCCTGATCCCGGATGCGGACGGAGGGGCTGTGTGACGGGACGCGCGCCCCATCGGGGTCTCGTCACACGCCCCATCGGGGTCTCGTCACACCCCCCATCGGGGTCCCGTCACACGCCCCATCGGGGTCCCGGCACGCGTCCCGACGGTCCGGGCAGGGAACAATGAGGGCTGTACCCAACGGTCGACCCTTGCGGAGGAGCGGGAAATGCAGGACGCGCGAGCGGGGCAGGTCGCCGGACCCGACGACCTCGTCGATGTGGCCCGGCTGGTCACGGCGTACTACGCGCTGCACCCCGACCCGGCCGAACCGGGGCAGCGGGTGGCGTTCGGTACCTCGGGGCACCGCGGCTCGTCCCTGGCGGCGGCGTTCAACGAGGACCACATCGCGGCCACCAGCCAGGCCATCTGTGAGTACCGCGCCGCCCAGGGCACCGACGGCCCCCTCTTCCTCGGCGCCGACACCCACGCCCTCTCGGAGCCCGCCCGCATCACGGCGCTGGAGGTCTTCGCGGCCAACGACGTGACCGTCCTCATCGACCAGGCCGACGGCTACACCCCCACCCCGGCCGTCTCGCACGCCATCCTCACCCACAACCGGAACCGCACCTCGGCGCTCGCCGACGGAGTCGTCGTCACCCCCTCGCACAACCCGCCCGCCGACGGCGGCTTCAAGTACAACCCGCCGCACGGCGGCCCCGCCGGCTCCGAGGCGACCTCCTGGATCCAGGACCGCGCCAACGAGATCATCACCGGCGGGATGAAGGACGTACGGCGCATCCCCTACACCCGAGCCCTGACCGCCCCCGGCACCGGCCGCCACGACTTCCTCGGCGCCTATGTGGCCGACCTGCCGAACGTCCTGGACCTGGAGGCGATCCGGTCAGCGGGCGTGCGCATCGGCGCCGATCCGCTGGGCGGCGCCTCGGTGGCGTACTGGGGCCGTATCGCCGAGCAGCACCGCCTCGACCTCACGGTGGTGAACCCGCTCACCGACCCCACCTGGCGCTTCATGACGCTCGACTGGGACGGCAAGATCCGTATGGACTGCTCCTCGCCGTACGCCATGGCCTCGCTCATCGAGGGACGCGACCGCTTCGACATCGCCACCGGCAACGACGCCGACGCCGACCGGCACGGCATCGTCACGCCCGACGGGGGCCTGATGAACCCCAACCACTATCTGGCCGTGGCGATCTCGTACCTGTTCTCCCACCGCCAGCAGTGGCCCGCCGGCGCCGGCGTCGGCAAGACCCTGGTGTCGTCCGGCATGATCGACCGGGTCGCGGCGGACGTCGGCCGCCCGCTGGTCGAGGTCCCCGTCGGCTTCAAGTGGTTCGTGGACGGCCTGTCCGACGGCACGCTCGGCTTCGGCGGTGAGGAGTCGGCGGGCGCGTCCTTCCTGCGCCGGGACGGCTCGGTGTGGACCACCGACAAGGACGGCATCATCCTGGCCCTGCTCGCCTCCGAGATCACGGCCGTCACCGGCAAAACCCCCTCGCAGCACTACGCGCGGCTCACCGACCGCTTCGGCGCCCCCGCCTACGCCCGCGTCGACGCCCCGGCCACCCGCGAGGAGAAGGCCCTGCTCGCCAGGTTGTCCCCGCGCCAGGTCACCGCCGACACCCTCGCCGGCGAGCCCGTCACCTCGGTCCTCACCGAGGCCCCCGGCAACGGCGCCGCCCTCGGCGGTATCAAGGTCGCCACCGACAACGCCTGGTTCGCGGCCCGCCCCTCCGGCACCGAGGACGTCTACAAGATCTACGGCGAGTCCTTCCTCGGCCCGGACCACCTCCACCAGGTCCAGGATGAGGCCAGGTCCGTGGTCCTGGCGGCGCTGGGCGCCTGACGCGGAAAGAGGGCAGGGCAGGGGTCTTCACCCTCGCCGCCGCCAAGCGCCAGGCCGCGGCCGCCTGGGGCGGCGCTGAGTCGGGCGCATCGGGAGCCACCGGCCGAGTTCTGGACAGGCGCCTCCTGGGCCAGAACGCCCGATGACCTCTGCTCCCCGGGACGGGCCGCCGAACAGCGGACCTCCCCGGGACGGGCCGCCGAACAGCGGACCTCCCCGGGACGGGCCGCCGAACAGCAGCGTCGTCGCCACGGCTGCGCGGCAGCGTCGTACGAGAACGCCGTGAGCAAGTGCCACAGCCGGGCCCGAGCCGCCAGGCCCGCGCTGAGGGAGACCACCCACGGCCGGGACGTCGCCGAGAAGACGGCCGCGACGGACCCCGTCGCCTGGGCGGCTCTCGCGAAGGCGAGGGAGCACGGCGGCGACAGGACCGCCGCCTACGACGCGTACCGGCAGGCGGCCCGGGCAAGCGGCCCGGCCAGGCGACGCTTGGGCCTGGCCGGCCATGGCCCGGGGGCGGGAAAGCGAGCGGCCCACACCCGGTAGGGGCCATGGGGCCCGGCCCCGTGAGGGCCCCACGGCCGGCCCCCGTGGGCCGCGGGACGGAACCGTTGCGGCGGGATGAAATCCGCTGCTCCCGACGTTGGTGTCTTCCGGACGATCCGGACGACGAGGAGGGCACCGGCGTGGCAGTGCGACAGGGGGGCGACCGAGGGTGGGCGCGCAGACTGGCCGGATACGCCTGGCGGTACCCCAAGGACGTGATCCTCGCCCTCGGCTCCTCCCTCGCGGGTATGGCCGTGATGGCCCTGGTCCCCCTGATCACCAAGGTGATCATCGATGACGTGATCGGGGACAACACCCGGGACATGGCCCCCTGGGCGACCGCTTTGATCGGCGCGGCCCTCCTCGTCTACGTCTTCACCTACATCCGCCGCTACTACGGCGGCCGCCTCGCCCTCGACGTCCAGCACGACCTCCGCACGGAGATGTACGGCACGATCACCCGCCTCGACGGCCGCCGCCAGGACGAGCTGTCCACCGGCCAGGTCGTCGGGCGCGCCACCAGCGACCTCCAGCTGATCCAGGGCCTGCTCTTCATGCTGCCGATGACCATCGGCAACATCCTGCTGTTCCTGATCTCGCTCGTGATCATGGCGTGGCTCTCCCTGCCGCTCACGCTCGTCGCCCTCGCCGTCGCCCCCGCCCTGTGGTGGATCGCCGAGCGCAGCCGTACCAAGCTGCACCCCGCCACCTGGTACGCCCAGGCCCAGGCCGCCGCCGTCGCGGGCGTCGTCGACGGCGCCGTCAGCGGCGTACGCGTGGTGAAGGGGTTCGGGCAGGAGGAGCAGGAGACCGGCAAGCTCAGGGAGGTCGGGCGGCGGCTCTTCGCGGGGCGGCTGCGCACCATCCGGTTCAATTCCCGCTACACCCCCGCCCTCCAGTCCGTCCCCGCCCTCGGCCAGGTCGCCATGCTGGCGCTCGGCGGCTGGCTCGCGGTGGGCGGGCACATCACCCTCGGCACCTTCGTCGCCTTCTCCACGTACCTCGCCCAGCTCGTCGGCCCGGTCCGCATGCTCGCCCTGGTGCTCACCGTCGGCCAGCAGGCGCGGGCCGGTACGGAACGCGTCCTGGAGCTGATCGACACCGAGCCGACGCTCGCCGACGGCACGAAGACCCTCCCGGCCGACGCGCCCGCGACCGTCGAGTTCGACGACGTGTCCTTCGGATACGAGAGCGGCTCCGGCACGACCAGCCCCGTCCTCGACGGGCTCAGCTTCGAGATCCGGGCCGGCGAGACCCTCGCGGTCGTCGGGTCCTCCGGCTCCGGCAAGTCCACGGTCTCCCTCCTCCTCCCGCGTTTCTACGACGTGACGCGCGGCGCCGTCCTCATCGGCGGGCACGACGTCCGCGAGCTGACCTTCGAGTCGCTGCGCGCCGCGATCGGCCTGGTTCCGGAGGACTCCTTCCTCTTCTCCGACACCGTCCGCGCCAACATCGCGTACGGCCGCCCGGACGCGACCGACGAGCAGATCGAGGCCGCCGCCCGCGCCGCCCAGGCGGACCGTTTCATCGCCGAGCTGCCCGAGGGCTACGCCACCAAGGTCGGCGAACACGGTCTCACCCTCTCCGGCGGCCAGCGCCAGCGTGTCGCCCTCGCCCGCGCGATCCTGACCGACCCGCGCCTCCTCGTCCTCGACGACGCGACCTCGGCGGTGGACGCCCGCGTGGAGCACGAGATCCACGAGGCGCTCAGGCAGGTCATGCGGGGCCGCACCACTCTTCTCATCGCCCACCGCCGCTCCACCCTCGGCCTCGCCGACCGCATCGCCGTCCTCGACGAGGGCCGTCTCGCCGACATCGGCACCCATGAGGAACTGGAGCGCCGCTCGGCCCTGTACCGCCGCCTGCTCACCGACCCCGACGAACTGGGCGGCGTCTCTCCCGGCCACATCCCCCGGGCCGCCCACTCCCTGACCAAAGAGGACGCCTCCGTACGCGACTCGATAAGGGACGAGCTGGACGCGGAGTTCGACGCCGAGCGGGGCATCACGCCCCGGCTGTGGACCGGCGACCGGGAGCCCCGCGACACCGCGTTCGCCGGCACCCCCGCCACCCCCGAACTCCTCGCCCAGGTCGAGGCGTTGCCCCCGGCGACCGACACGCCGGACATCGACGAGGGCCGCGCGGTGGCGCCGGAGGAGTCGTACGGTCTGCGGCGGCTGCTGCGCGGCTTCGGGCTGCCCCTGCTGTTCAGCCTGGCGCTGGTCGCCGTCGACGCGGGCATGGGGCTGCTGCTGCCCGTGCTGATCCGGCACGGCATCGACGAAGGGGTCTCGCAGGCGGCCCTCGGCGCGGTCTGGGCGGCGTCCCTGCTGGGGCTGCTCGCGGTCCTCGCCCAGTGGGCGGCCCAGATCGGCGAGATGCGCATGACCGGGCGTACCGGCGAACGCGTCCTCTACTCCCTGCGCCTGAAGATCTTCGCCCAGCTCCAGCGGCTCGGACTCGACTACTACGAGCGGGAGTTGACGGGCCGGATCATGACCCGGATGACGACCGACGTCGACGCCCTCTCGACGTTCCTGCAGACCGGTCTGGTCACGGCCTTCGTCTCCGTCGTCACCTTCTTCGGCATCATGGGCGCCCTGGTCGTCATCGACGTACAGCTCGCCCTCGTCGTCTTCGCCACGCTCCCGCCGCTGATCGTCGGCACCGTCTTCTTCCGCCGGGCGAGCGTGAAGGCGTACGAGCTGGCCCGTGAGCGGGTGTCCGTCGTCAACGCGGACCTTCAGGAGTCGGTGGCCGGGCTGCGGATCGTGCAGGCGTTCCGGCGCGAGCGGGACGGAGGCGAGCGGTTCGCGGCCGGCAGCGACAGCTACCGCAGGGCCCGTGTCCACGGCCAGTGGCTGATCTCGGTGTACTTCCCGTTCGTGCAGTTCCTGTCCTCGGCGGCAGCGGCGGCCGTCCTGATCGTGGGCGCCCACCGGGTCGACGCCGGCACCCTGACCACCGGCGCGCTGGTCGCGTACCTCCTCTACATCGACCTCTTCTTCGCCCCCGTCCAGCAGCTCTCCCAGGTCTTCGACGGCTACCAGCAGGCCACCGTCTCCCTGGGCCGCATCAAGGAACTCCTCCAGGAGCCCGCGTCGACGAAATCCGCCGACGAGCCGCTGGAGGTGCTGTCGCTGCGGGGTGACATCACCTTCGAGGACGTGGACTTCGCTTACGGCGCCGCCGTCGAGGGGGAAGCGGCCCTGAGCGGGGTCGGGCTCACGATCCCCGCCGGGCAGACCGTCGCCTTCGTCGGTGAGACCGGCGCCGGCAAGTCGACGCTCGTCAAGCTGGTCGCCCGCTTCTACGACCCCACCGGCGGCCGGGTCACGGTCGACGGCACGGATCTGCGCGACCTGGACCTCACCTCATACCGGCACCGGCTCGGTGTCGTCCCGCAGGAGGCGTACCTCTTCCAGGGCACGGTCCGGGACGCCATCGCCTACGGTCGCCCCGACGCCACCGACGCCGAGGTGGAGGCCGCCGCGCGTGCCGTCGGCGCCCACGACATGATCGCCACCCTCGACGGCGGCTACCTCCACGAGGTCGCCGAACGCGGGCGCAACCTCTCCGCCGGACAGCGCCAACTGATCGCCCTGGCCCGCGCGGAACTGGTCGACCCCGACATCCTGCTCCTCGACGAGGCGACGGCCGCGCTGGACCTGGCCACGGAGGCCCAGGTCAACCAGGCCACCGACCGCCTCGCCGGCCGTCGGACCACGCTCGTCGTCGCGCACCGCCTCACCACCGCGGCCCGCGCCGACCGTGTCGTCGTCATGGACCACGGCCGGGTCGCCGAGGACGGCACCCACGACGAACTGCTGGCGCTCGACGGACGGTACGCGGAGCTGTGGCGGACGTTCGTGGGCGAGCCGGCGGTGAGAGCGTAGAGCTCAGCCCCGCGTCCATTCCTGTGGGAGGCGGTCGACCTCACGCTGTTCCGGTTCGGCAGCGCCGGGCTCGCCCGTGCCTGCCAGTTCGTTGCGGACGCGTTTCAGTTCGGCGGCCAGGTGGGGAGCGACGACGGACAGCTCATCTCTTCGCGAAGTCCGTGGGCACTCTGCGATGCCGTCCGGTTGCTGTGCCAAGGCGATGTGTCGCCCCGATGGGGCAACCATTCGACCCACCCCAAGCGTCCGTACATCAGTACGGTCATGCGGCGGGAGGGGCAACAGTGGGCAGCGGTGGGATGCGTCGGTCGGCGGCGCTCGTGCTGGCCGCGCTGACGACGGCCGGTCTGCTGACGCTGGCCGGACCCACGGGGAGCGCGGAGGCCGCCGTCCCCTCCTGCACGGGACGCAAGGTGCGGACGCTGACGTTCGACGGCGGGACCGTGCGGGTCTACCGCAAGGGCAGGCGGTACGTGTGCGCCGTGCTCGTGCCCCACAAGGCCGGGAAGGGCAAGGCCCGCCGGGCGTTCGTCAGGATGCGCCCGAGGGGCGGGGAGTGGGCGAAGAACAAGACACACCCCACTGGCCCTGTGACCGTGCACGCGGGCAAACGCGGTGTGTGGATCCACGCCCGGGTCGGCTCGCGGATGTACGACTCCGGCTGGATCCTGCGCTGAGGGTTTTCCCTAGCTTTTCCATCTCCGCCCGAGACCAGTCCAGTTGGCCCCTTTCCTCCCTGGTGCCCCGGCGGTCGCTCCGATAGCTTCCGGCGCACAGCTGTTGCATAGGGGAGAGACGCATGCGCAAAGCACTCCGATGGGTGCTGTCGCTCGTGGTGCTCATAGGCACGTTGAGCACGGCGGGGGCGGCCACCGCTGCCGAGCCGGACACCGGTGACATCAAGGACCGACTGCTCGCGGTACCGGGCATGAGCCTGATCGAGGAGAAGCCGTACCCGGGTTACCGCTTCTTCGTCCTCAACTACACCCAGCCGGTGGACCACCGGCGCCCGTCCAAGGGCACGTTCCAGCAGCGGATCACCGTGCTGCACAAGGACACCAACCGTCCGACGGTCTTCTTCACCAGCGGCTACGGCGTCAACACGGCCCCCCGCCGCAGTGAGCCGACCCAGATCGTGGACGGCAACCAGGTCTCCATGGAGTACCGCTTCTTCACCCCGTCCCGCCCCGACCCGGCCGACTGGTCCAAGCTCGACATCTGGCAGGCCGCCAGCGACCAGCACCGCATCTTCAAGGCGCTGAAGAAGGTCTACGGCAAGAAGTGGATCTCGACGGGTGGGTCCAAGGGCGGTATGACCGCCACCTACTACGAGCGCTTCTACCCGAAGGACATGGACGGCGTCGTCGCCTACGTCGCCCCCAACGACGTCGTCAACAAGGAGGACTCGGCGTACGACCGGTTCTTCGCGAAGGTCGGCACCAAGGAGTGCCGCGACCGGCTGAACGCCGTGCAGCGCGAGGCGCTGGTGCGCCGTGAGCCGCTGAAGAAGAAGTACGCGGAGCTCGCCGCCGCCGAGGGCTTCACCTTCAACACGGTCGGCAGCCTGGACAAGGCGTACGAGGCCGTCGTCCTCGACTACGTGTGGGGCTTCTGGCAGTACAGCCTGCTCGCCGACTGCGACGGCGACATCATCCCGAAGGACGCCAAGAAGGCCACGGACGACGAGATCTGGACGTCCATCGACACGATCGGCGGCTTCTCCTCGTACACCGACCAGGGTCTGACGCCGTACACGCCGTACTACTACCAGGCCGGTACGCAGCTGGGCGCGCCCACGATCAAGTTCCCGCACATCGAGAAGAAGTACATCCGCTACGGCTACCAGCCGCCCCGGAACTTCGTCCCGCGTGACATCGACATGCGGTTCCAGCCGTACGCGATGCGGGACGTCGACACCTGGGTCCGGAACAACGCCAAGCAGATGCTCTTCGTCTACGGGCAGAACGACCCGTGGGGCGCCGAGCCCTTCCACCTGGGCAAGAAGGCCCGCGACTCGTACGTCTTCACGGCCCCCGGCGCCAACCACGGCGCCAATGTCGCCGGTCTCGTCGAGTCGCAGAAGGACCTGGCCACGGCACGGATCCTCAAGTGGGCGGGCGTCGTCCCGGCCGCCGTCCAGGAGGACCCGGGCAAGGCGAAGCCGCTGGCGAAGTTCGACTCCAAGCTCGACAAGCGTGACATCGAGCGGGAGCCGGCGCTCAGGCCGTAAGCCGCCTGTGCCGTGAGTGAGTCGAGCCCCGGTTCCGCCGCAGAGCGGGACCGGGGCTCACTTCTCCTCGGTGTCCAGAGCCATCCATCCCACCCGGGTCGACGGGACGTAGACGATGCCGCCCGCCACCATCGGCTCGGTGTCCAGGCCCGACTCCACGCCGCTGGCGTCCTCGATGCTCGGCAGACTGTGCTGGTAGAGCAGCTCGCCGGTGCGGGACTCGAAGACGGCGACGTCACGGGTGTTGGCGACGTAGACGCGGTCGCCGGCCTGGACGGGCGGTGCGTCGGCCGGGCCCAGACCGGGCATGCGTCTGCGCCACAGCTCGGTCCGCCGGGCCGTGTCCACGGCGACCAGTTCGCCGCCCGTCTGGGTGGGGGACACGAACAGCACCCGGCCCGGGGTCACCGACAGCTCGGCCGCCCCGCTCTGCCCGCCGCCCAGGGTCGCGTCGACCTCGATGCGCACCCCCTCGGCGCCGGCCGCGAGGTCCTGGCTCAGCAGGGTGCTCTCCGCGCTCCCGTCGTTCAGCGCGACGCAGTACAGCCGGGTCACGCCGTCCTCTTCGAGCAGTGCCTCGGTGCCGGGTTCGCACGGCGCGGACAGCTCGAACGCGTCGACCTGCTTGCCGCTGCCGGTGTCGACGACCGTGACGAAGCCCTCGCCGGGGTCGGAGTCGTCGACGCGGGTGAAGACATGGAGCCGGTCGCCGACGACCCGCAGCGCCGGCGGCTGCCCGCCGCCGCCCGCAGGGCTCCGCGCCGAGAGCGTCCAGCTCTCCCGGCCCGTGCGCGCGTCCACGGCCAGGACCAGGGCGTCGTGGTCGACCGCGTACACCCGTTCGCCGTCGCCGATGAGCCGCTGCGTCAGCAACGCCATCGCATAGCGCCACTTCACCGTGCCGTCGGCGAGCGAGAGACCGATGAGGCGGTCGCCGATGTTGACCACCGCGATGTCGCCGACGACCACCGGGGTGTTCTGGCCGTACGACGAGGCCTCGTCCGTGCGCCACAGCTCCTCGCCGGTCGCGGCGTCGATCCGGACCGTCCGGTCGCCGACGCACACCAGGGACGACTGCGCGTACACGCAGTCGCTGTTCTGGAGGTTGTACTGCCACCGCCGCCAGCCGTCCGGGCGGCGCTCGGGGCTGTCGCGGTACGTGAACGTGAAGCCGCCCGAGCCCGACTGCGTGCTCGCATACGGCGCGGACCCCTCCGGCTGGGTGATGGTCCGCGCGCTCCGGCCGGGCTTCCCGCCCGGACTCCCGGCGGCACCCGAGCCGCTCCCGCCGCCGTTGCCACCACCACCACCACCGTCGCCGCCGCGCAGCCCGTACAGCAGCCCGCCCGACAGCGTGGCGACCGCCACCACCGCGGCCGCCACGGTGAGGACGAGCCGCCGGCGCCGCCGGGGCGGTGGCGTGGTGGCGGACCCCGCGCCCGCGCTCACGGCCGGGGCCGACGAGCCGGGGCCCGGTGAACGCAGCACGAAGGTGTCGGGAGAGTCGAGCCCGGCCGCGTAGGACGTGTTCCCCAGCAGGGCCAGCAACCCGTCCGCGTCCGGGCGCTCGCCCGGCTCCTTGGCCAGACAGCTCTCGACCACCGGCAACAGCCAGTCGGGCACACCCTCCAGATCGGGGGGTTCGTGCACCAGTTGGTACGCCACCGTGTACACGTCCGTGGCGTCGAACGGCACATGGCCGCTCGCCGCGTACGTCAGCACCGAGCCCAGCGCGAAGATGTCGCTGCGCGGCCCGACGTCCTTCTGGGCGCGGATCTGCTCCGGCGACATGAACGGCGGGGTGCCCACCGTGACCCCCGTACCCGTGGGGACGTCGGTGTCGGCGGCGCGCACGATGCCGAAGTCGATGACCCGGGGGCCGTCGGCGGCGAGCAGGACGTTGGCGGGCTTGAGGTCGCGGTGCACTATTCCGGCGCGATGGATGTCGCGCAGCGCCTCGGCCAGGCCGGTGGCGAGCCGGTACAACTCCTCTGCGCCGAGGACGGGCCCCAGCTTGATGCGCTGGTCCAACGGCTGCCCCGGTACGTACAGCGTCGCCATCCACGGCGGGTCGGCGTCCGGGTCGGCGTCCACGACCGGCGCGGTGAAGGCGCCGCTGACCTGCCGGGCGGCGGTCACCTCACGCCGGAAACGGCGCCGGAAGTCGGGCTGGTGGGCGAGGTTGCCGCGGATGACCTTCACGGCGACCTGGCGGCCCGAGGGCGACGTACCGAGATAGACGCGGCCCATCCCGCCGGAGCCGAGCACCGAGTCGATGCGGTAACCGGGAATCTCCGGCAACTCCTCCGTAGCGGGAGCGCCTTGAGGATCCTGGGCCATGGTCCCCCCATGTTCACCGTCGTCGTACGGTCGGTAAGCGGATGATATCGATCCGAGATCACGGCGTACGGGGGGAAGGGCTCAACGGGGCGAGGGACACCCGGGATTCGGTGGGATTCAGCGGAATTCAGCGTGGATTCACCGGTGTTCAGACGGGCACCGCGCACCCGACCGGCCGGGTGCCGCCCAGCCGCACATAGAGATCGGTGGCGGCGGGGCACTGCGCCTCGCTGCCTACGGCCGTCGTCACCTCGTACTCCGGGGCGTGCCTGCCCTCGCCGTCGCAGGCCGTCTCACGGACCTCTCCCCGCCCGGCGCCGTACACGCAGTCGCCGACGATGGTGCGGGGGCCGCCCCCGCTGCCGGGGTCGCCCGGGTGCGGCGGCTGGAGCCTGCGCATACAGGCGTAGCCCTGCGGGACCGAACCGTCGCCGTCCTCGTCCTCGATGGACCCGCCGGACCCGCCGGACATGCCGTAGGAGGGCCGGGACTCGCTGATGTGCAGGACGAAGTCGGTGGTCGGTGGACAGAGCGGGCCCTGACCGACGCGGCCTTCATGCCGTGCCACGACCCGGGCGGCGGCACGCTCGCCCGCGCAGGGCACCTCGGTGAAACTGGTCGTCCCGAACGAACTGCACTCGTCGACCCCCAGGAACACCGTCCCGTACCCGGACGGCCGGGTCGGCGCGGTCGTGGTCGACCCGGCCCCGGGCTCCTCACCCACCCCACCCGACCAGGCCTGACACCCCGAGAGCAGCGCCACGGCCACCACCACGGCCACCACCACGGCCGACAACGACAGCCCTGTACGCACCTTGCGCATGAAATCACCCCCCGAGGTGCCCCCGCCCAGCGTGGCCCTCCCCGGAGGGGCCACGCCAGGCGAACCGTGAGCTTTGCGCACGTCGGCGGGGGTGCGCCGGGGGTGCGGCGTAGGTCTGGTACGTCAGCCCGTGTCCCATCGGGTACAGCACCTGCGTCGCGTCGTCCACCCGCCGCACCGGGACCGGCAGCCTCCCGCGCGGCGCCACCCGTCCGGCCGGCACCCGCGCCGTCGGCCGCACTCCGACGTCCGTCCAGGAGTACGCGGTCAACAAGCGCCGGGACCCGAGGGGCCGTCACCGGCGCAGTCGGAGGGGGCGCGCCGGTGACGGCGTGCTGCCGGCCGCAGGCGGCGGAGAGGGATGGTCAGCGATCGCAGCCAGCAGCGAGGCCGACGTCCGCACTGCGGAGACTCGTCCGACAGCATGCGGGTTGGACGGGGTGGGGTGGGTTCGGGTTCCCAGGAGGTGGGCGAATTCCGGAAGTCGGTGCGGGTGGGGGTGTGGGGGCGCGTGATGGCTCGGGGGTGTCGCCCTCAGGGGCGCGGGGAACTGCGGCGCGACCAGCCCCCACCCACCCGCACCCGCCGACGTACGGGCACCCCCGCCCCCTCCGGCGGGCCCGCGCCGACCCGGGTCCACTTCGCGGACACGTCGGCACGCACACCGCCCCACGGTTCAGCATGGCAGCATGCCCTCCGTCGAGATCCCCGGTTCCAAGTCCCTCACCGCCCGCGCCCTCTTCCTCGCGGCGGCGGCCGACGGCGTCACCACCCTCGTACGCCCCCTGAGGTCCGATGACACGGAGGGCTTCGCGGAGGGCCTGGTCCGTCTCGGTTACCGCGTCGGCCGCACCCCGGACACCTGGCAGGTCGACGGCCGCCCGCAGGGCCCGGCGGTCACGGAGGCGGACGTCTACTGCCGGGACGGCGCCACCACCGCCCGCTTCCTGCCCACCCTGGCCGCCGCCGGCCACGGCACCTACCGCTTCGACGCCTCCGCCCAGATGCGCCGCCGCCCCCTCGCCCCGCTGACCCGCGCCCTGCGCGACCTGGGCGTGGACCTGCGGCACGAGGAGGCGGAGGGCCACCACCCCCTCACGGTCACCGCCGACGGCGTCGAGGGCGGCGAGGTGGTGCTGGACGCCGGCCAGTCCTCCCAGTACCTGACCGCCCTCCTCCTGCTCGGCCCGCTCACCCGCACCGGCCTGCGCGTCACCGTCACCGATCTGGTCTCGGTGCCGTACGTGGAGATCACGATCGCGATGATGCGGGCGTTCGGGGCCGAGGTCGGCCGGGAGGGGAACACCTATGTCGTCCCGCCCGGCGGCTACCGTGCGACCACCTACCCGATCGAACCCGACGCCTCCACCTCCAGCTACTTCTTCGCGGCCGCCGCGCTCACCGGCGGCGAGGTCACCGTGCCGGGCCTCGGCGCGGGGGCGCTCCAGGGCGACCTGGGCTTCGTGGAGGTGCTGCGGCGGATGGGCGCGCGGGTGGAGGTACGCGAGGACCGCACGACCGTGACCGGCACCGGCGAACTCCACGGACTCACCGTCAACATGCGCGACATCTCCGACACCATGCCGACCCTGGCCGCCATCGCGCCCTTCGCCTCGGGGCCGGTGCGTATCGAGGACGTGGCGAACACCCGGGTGAAGGAGTGCGACCGCCTCGAGGCCTGCGCGGAGAACCTCCGCCGGCTGGGCGTGGACGTGGCGACGGGCGAGGACTGGATCGAAATCCGCCCCGGCACACCCCGGGGCGCGGAGATCAGGACGTACGGCGACCACCGCGTCGTCATGTCCTTCGCCGTGACGGGCCTGCGGACACCCGGCATCACCTTCGACGACCCCGGCTGCGTACGGAAGACGTTCCCCGGCTTCCACGAGGCGTTCGCGGAGCTGCGGCGGGCGATCCCGGGTGCGGCGGGCGGGATCGCGGCGCCTTGCTAGCCTCCCCGCCATGACCGCCTCTGAGCCCACCATCGTCGCCACCTCGGGCGGCCACCGCCTCGGTGACCGCACCCGGGTGACCTTCCACTCGCTCGTGCACCACGCCGTGCAGCTGTCCGGAGTCGACGGCCGCCGCCCGAAGGTCATGTACGTCGGCACGGCGGTCGGCGACTCCGAGCACATGACCGCGCGCATGAGTGAGGCGGCGAGGGTCGCGGGCTTCGACCTGACCCCGCTCGCGCTCTTCCCGATGCCCAACATCGAGGACATCGAGTCGGCCGTCCTCGAACAGGACGTCGTCTGGGTCATGGGCGGCTCGGTCGCCAACCTCCTCGCCGTCTGGCGCGTCCACGGCCTCGACCGGATCCTCCGCCGCGCCTGGGAGTCCGGTGTCGTCCTCAGCGGCGTGAGCGCGGGCTCCCTCTGCTGGTTCCGGGGCGGCACGACCGACTCCTTCGGCCCCGAACTCCGCCCGGTGACCGACGCGTTGGCCTATCTCCCCTACGGCAACGGCGTCCACTACGACAGCGACGCGGGCCGCCGCCCCCTGGTGCACCGCCTCGTCGCCGACGGCACGCTTCCGGAGACCCACTGCACGGACGACGGCGTCGGCCTCGTCTACCGAGGCACCCACCTGACCGAGGTCGTCTCCGAACTGCCGGGCAAGGGCGCGTACATCGTGCGGCGGGAGGGGGACGCGGCGATCGAGGAGCGCGTGGAGCCCCGTCTCCTGCCGGAGCCACGCGGCTAGGGACCGCGCGCCCCTTGCCGTCAAGGTGCTCGGGAACCGCACCCCTTGACCAGCCCCCCGCCCGCAGACGACGAACTCATGCCATCCCGTGGTTCACCACCTTGCTTGCCGGGCAGGGTGCCCGGTCCTTCAGGGCCGGGTGAATGCCCGTTCCCGCGTAGCGGGGCAGAGGAAAGCCGAATCGCTGTCAGGGCGATTCGGCGTCTTGGAAGAGACGGTGGTGAGGTCGGCCTGGAGCCGTTGGTGGTGCCGGCAGGTTGAGGGCCCTGTGGTCGGGGGGCGTTCTGGAAGGCGAAAGCGTTGCCGGTCACTCTCACGGGTGATGTCGGTCGAAGGTGTGCGCAGGCGGGGAACGGGGTGTCTAGGTTCGTGGCATGTCACGTTTCCGGATGTATCCGTCGCGCGCGCAGGCCGAGCAGATGCTCACGCACTGCGCACACGCGCGGTACGTGTGGAATCTCGCTGTGGAGCAGCACGCGCACTGGCGCCGGTGGCGCACGTCGGCGCCGGGTTTCGCGGAGCAGTGCCATCAGCTCACCGAGGCCCGGCGGGACAACGAGTGGCTGGGCTCGGGGAACGCGGACGTGCAGCAGCAGGCCTTGAAGGACTTCGCCCAGGCCAGGAACGCCCGCTTCACGTCCGGGTTCGGTGAGCCGACCTGGCGCAGGAAGCACGTGCACGAGGGTTTCCGGGGCATCGGCACCGGCCGTGTACCGGAATTCCACGCGGACGGGTCGCCGAAGCTGAACGCGAAGACTGCGGCTTCACCTGCAACGCCGACACCAACGCCAGGATCAACATCGCGGCAGGACAGGGCGGGATCCCCCGCCCCCGGCGAACAGCCGGTGCCGGAGGGACGACACCGCCCAACCAGCGGTCGAGCGTCCGTGAACCTCAGCCCGAATGGGTTGGAATCCCCCTCTTTTAAGAGGGGGAGGATGTCAATGCTGGATACGCCGCCCCGTCCCCTGCTGCCGCCGCTCCCGGCGGACCGTGGGGTCGAAGAGGGAGACGG
The DNA here is from genome assembly GCF_042955065.1 of Streptomyces sp. NPDC012510. Lineage (NCBI taxonomy): Bacteria > Bacillati > Actinomycetota > Actinomycetes > Kitasatosporales > Streptomycetaceae > Streptomyces > Streptomyces sp. NPDC012510. The sequence continues at coordinate 296,393 of NZ_JBIBEN010000002.1, read as the reverse complement.
AGTCGTCGTCGGGGTGTTCCAGTGGCACGTCGGCGCGGTCGGCGCGGTCGGGGCGGTCGGGGCGGTCGGCTCGCCACGGCTGTCGCGGGGCCTCTCGGTCCCGACCGCGCACGGCCGCCCTGTTCCTGTTCCTGTTCCTGTCCCCGTCGCCCTCGCCGAGCACCAGCATCGGGTCGAACATCACCACGACCCCGGCCAGCAGCAGGAAGATGACCGGCCCGATCAGCATCGGCATGAGGATCGACGTGGGTGACTCCCCGGTGATCGTGCCGCCGGTCGTGCCGTGCAGGTGCACCCCCACCGCGGCCATTCCGGTGTAGTGCATGCCGGAGACGGCGACCCCCATGACCAGGCTGGCGCCCAGGCTGGTCAGGAAGCCCCGGATCGAGACGGCCGCCCAGAGCGCGGCGGTGGCGGCGACGATGGCGATACCCACGGACAGGGCGACGACGGCGAGGTCGTACTGGATGTAGCCGTGCAACTGGATGGCGGCCATGCCGAGATAGTGCATGGCCGCCACCCCGAGCCCGGTGACACAGCCCGCCGAGCAGAGGGTGGCCGTGCTGACCCCGCGGTAGCCCACGGCGAAGACCCCGACGCCGACGACGGAGATGGCCACGGCCAGGCTGAGTACCGTCAGACCGACGTCGTAGTGGATCGGGCTCTCCTTCACCCGGAAGCCGATCATCGCGATGAAGTGCATCGTCCAGATGCCGCAGCCTATGGAGGCCGCGCCTAACGCCAGCCAGCCGGGCTTCCAGGACCGCTCGTTGTAGACCGACCTGACGACACACCGCAGGCCGAGCGCCGCACCCAGGCAGGCCATGACGTAGGCGGCCACCGGAGTGACCGCGCCGTAGCTGAAACCGTCGACCGTTCCTTGCATATGCCAATTCCCCCCGTGGTGCGGCGAGTCGAGCGTGGTGTTTCGCGGGAGGTAAGTCTGGTGTGAAGAAAGGGGGGAGCGCTCCGTTTTTCGAGAGTTACTGTCGGTATCTGTTCAACGGTCGATCGGCTTTGGGGGATTCGGTGCCGATTCGCGTTCAAATCCGAGGCAGGCGTTAACCTGAGCTTGAAGTATCAAGAAATATCAAGCTCAGGCCACAGCATTACGCGGCGTCGTTGAGGAGGCGCCCGAGGTGCTCCCGTCCCGCCGCGAGCAGGTCCGGCAGGGGCGCGGCCTTCTCGTACCACCGCTTCTCGTACTCCCAGCAGAGCCAGCCGTCCCACTCTTTGCGGGCGAGAAGGTCGACGCACTCGCCGAGCGGCAGGACACCCTCGCCGAGGGGGAGGGGCGTGGTGTCGTCGGGGGAGGCGATGTCCTTGACCTGGACGTAGCCGAGGAAGGGGGAGAGGGCGGCGTAGGAGTCGGCGGGCTGTTCACCGCCGAGCCAGGTGTGCATCACGTCCCACAGGGAGCCGACGCTGCCGTGGCCGACGGGGCCGAGCACACGGATCGCGTCGGCGCCGGTGCGGTGGGAGTCATGGGTCTCCAGCAGGATGCGTACGCCCCGGTCGGCGGCGTCCTCCGCGGCCGTCCCGAGCCGCCGGGCGGCCACGGCGTCGGCCTCGTCCGCGCTCTGCCCGCCGGCCAGGTCGGCCCCGGGGAAGACACGGACGAAGGGGGCGCCCAAGTCCCTGGCGAGGTCGAGCAGTCGGCGGATCTCGTCGAGTACGGGGGCGTCGTCGCCGGGCGCCGCGACCCGCGCGTATCCGGCGACGCCCAGGATCTCCACGCCCGCCGCCTCGAACTCGGCGGCCACGGCGGCCCGTTCCTCCGGCCCGATGCCCGGATGCACCGGCTCCTCGGGGTGGGCGCGCAACTCGACGCCGTGGAAGCCGTGCGCGGTCGCGAGTCGTACGACGTCGGGGACGGGGAGGGCGGGGACACCGAGGGTGGAGAACGCGAGTTTCATGCCTTCGGACCGTACACGTCGGCCGGGGATGTGTGTCACCCCGTGGCGGCTGGGCGAGCGGGATTCCGGGCACGGTGGCGGGCTGCCGAGGTGTGGGCCGGCCCTCGCTTCGTGTTCGGGACCTGCGGCCACCTGACGTGCGCCTCTTCTGACGTGCGCCTCTTCGTCGTCGTGCGATCGTCTCACAGCGTGTCGAAGGCCCACCGGGCCGCTGCCGTCCCCATCACCGGGAGTACCAGCAGTGCCATACCCAGCAGGGGCGGGAACGGGCCCCGCGCACGCACCACCTGACGCACCGCGAAGGCCTTCTCCATCGCCGCGTCCGTCCGCTTCGTCGACAGCGGAGTCAGCGCCGCCGGCGCGATCAGGACCACTTCGCGCCAGCGCAGCCGGGCCTCGCCGTGGACCGGGAGGGTCCAGGAGGAGACCCAGCCCCGGAAGGGGAGCAGGGCCAGGACGATGCCCCAGAGGAAGCCGGCGCCGGCGGCGAGCGCGGCCTGCCACGGCATGTCGGAGGCGAAGCGCAGGGTGACGGCGAGGGTGGCGACGACCGGGACGGGGACGGCGCAGATCCAACGTTCGTGTTGCGCGGGGAGCCAGCGCAGCAGAACACAGGCGATGAGGGCTTCGGGGATCGTCACCACCACGATCCACGCGGAGATGGGCATAAAAGGGCTCCGGCTGGGCTTACAGGGTGACGGCGATGGCCATGACTATGGCCATGAGGACGAGGACGAAGACCGTGATCTGCTTGCCCGTCGGCTCTGGTACCGGCTGTCCGGAACGGGCTCGCTCGATCTGACGTCCGATGTAACCCGCGAAGACGACTCGCGTCAGCGCCAGGCTGAGCATCGCAAGCGTGTACAGCGCCAGCGGGGTGGTTCCCTCGTGGTTCCGTACCGCCGAGTCGAGAGCGATGCCAAGTCCGGCGCCCAAGGGGAGGACGATCACCTTCCACTTGTTCTTCTTCTCAAGGATCAGGGACTGGAACGCCGCCGCCGCCGCGGTGCCCGCCACGAAGGCGGCGATCCACCAGTCGACGCGGGAGAAGTGGGAGGTCAGCACAGCGGGTCTCCGTCCGGGCGGGCTTACAGGATGACGGCGACGGCCTCGGCGGCGGTGGGCGGGGTGATGCGTACGCACCTCGTGATGCGTACGCACCTCGTGATGCGTACGCATCACCCACTCCGGGCGGGGTTTACCAGGTGAGCCAGCCGACCACCGTGGTCACCCCGTCACTGACGGCGCCCGAGACCTTGGCCCCGACGTCCTGGGCCAGGTTCTTGCCCGCCACGTTGAAGTTGCGGAAGATGGCGCTCTTGCCCTGGAAGATGCCGCCGATGATGAAGATGCCGAGCGCCTGCTGGAACTCGGGAGACTTCCAGCCGCCGTCATATCCCAGGGACAGAATGGCGCTCACCCCCTGCATACCCCAGGAGACGAGCCCGACTCCGAGGGCGACGGCCCCCACGGCGGGAGCGAAGGGCCCGGTGAACGGGGCGAGGAGGGCGAGACCGAGCGACACTCCGCCGAGCACCGTGCTCCAGTGCCCGGTGGCCGCCGCCCAGTCCTTGACGTCGCCCGTGTCCTCCGGCCACATGCCCCAGTACTTGGTGTCGCCGGTGTTGTCGTCGTCGTACTCGGGCTTGTCGGAGGGGTTGGTGCCGGACTGCTGGGCCTTCTTGGCCGCTTCGGCCGCCCGGCGGGCGGCTGCGGCGGCTTCTGCGCGCCGCTTCTGGACCTCGATGGCGCGAGCCTCGCTGGCGGCGACAGCGGCGGCCTTCGCGTCCTTGCCGGCCTGGATGGCGGAGGCCCGGGCAGCGGAAGCGGAGGACTGGGCCGAGAGGGAGGACGACACCGCCTGCTTGGCGGACGACACCGCCCGGGTCATCGAATAGTTCGCGGAGCGGGCGGCGCCGCGGGCGGTGGCCGCCGCCGACTGCGCGGACTTGGCGGACCGGGCGGCCGCGGCGGCCGAACGGTCGGCGTCGTCCGCATTGGCCTTGGCCTCCTCCGCCGATTTCGCGGCGTCGGCGGCGTAGCCCTGCGCCTTCGCCGCCCAGTCGGACGCCTCAGAGGCGGCCTTGCGTGCCTCGGCGGCGGCCTTGGACGCCAGCGCGGCGTCCTCCAGGGCCTTCGCGGCGATCTTCGCGGCGTGCGCGATGGCGGCGCGGATCGCCGCGACGTGAGTGGCGTGGTCAGCGTCGACGCGGGCGACGTTGAACTTGTCCTTGACGACGAAAGCGCGCCGCATGCGGGCGGAGCCCTCCAGCACGATCTTCGCCGCCGACTTCATGTAGGGGCCGCCCGTGTTGAGCAGGCGGAAGATCTCTACGTTGTCGTCCTCCTTGGTGGCCTCCGCCAGGTCGACGGTGAGGAAGCGGTGCATGGCGATGGCGCTGCCGTCGCTCAGCGCCGCCTCGGCCCCCGCCTTGACGGCGGAGCCGGGCTGCGAGTTCAGCAGCGCGAAGATCGCGACACGGTTGTCCTCGGCCGCCGCTTCGATGGCGCCGTTGTGGAGGAAGTCGCGGATCGCGTTCGGGGCGGTGTCGGCCAGCGCCGCGGAGGCGGCCTCGGCGACGGCGGGCGTGCCGAGCTCGGCGAGGGTGAGGACGCTCTCCCGGTCGTCCTGGCCCTGGGCGAGCAGGCGGTCCGCGCTGAGCCAGTTGACGATGTCGTCGTCGGAGCCGGAGAGCGCGTACTCGGCGGCCTCCCGGGTCCAGCTGCCGGTCGAGTCGAGGAGCTTGACGGCGGCCTTGCGACCGTTGGTGACCGCTGTGGCGGTGTCACCGGATTTCAGCGCCGCCTCGGCGGCGGCGACGAGGTCCTTGATCTCGGAGGAGGTCGCATCCGCCTGGGTGCGCTGACCGTCGGCCCGCTTGGTGTCGTCGATCTCGGCCTTGGCCCTCAGCCGTGCCTCGACGACACCGAGTTCGGTGTCCTCGGCGATGCGCGCGGTCTCGGCCTCGCGGGCCGCCTTCTCCACCTCCTGGGCCTCCTTGACGGCGTCGGCGGCGACGTTGGCCGCCGTCACCGCCGCGTTGGCGTACTCGGTGGAGCGCTTGGCGTACTCGATCGCCTTGCCCGCGTTGTCCGCCGCTTCCTCCGCCGCGGCGGCGGCCTTCAGGGCGTGCGCGGCGGCGCTGTTCGCGGCGTCGCGTGCCACGCCGGCGGCCGCGAAGGCCCTGTTCGCCAGCGTCTGGGCGATGCCTGCCGCCCGGGTGGCGCGCGCGGCGGCGGCGTTGGCCTCGGCGGCGGCGGCCCGGGCCCGGGCGGCCTGGGACTGGGCGACCCCGGCGCTGGTGGCGGCGTTGGCGGCGGCGTTGGCGGCGGCGGCGGCGTTCTGGGCGGCGCTCTTGGCGGCGTTGCCGGCGGCGACCGCGGACCGGGTGGCGGCGACGGCCTGGTCAGCGGCGGCGGCGGCGGTCTTCGCGCGCGCCGCGGCGTCCCGGGCGCCCTGGGCGGCCTGCCGGGCGGCCGACGCCTTGGAGGCGTCCTTGGAGGCGGCGATGGCGGCGTTGTACGCCCGGGAGGCGGCCCCGCCGGCGGCAGCGGCGGCGGCAGCGGCGGCCTGCGCGGCCTGGGCGGCACGGCTGGAGGCGGCCTGGGCCGCACGGGACGCGGAGATCGCCGTGCTGGCGGCGTCGGCGGCACCGCGCGCCGCGCCGGCCGCCTTGTTGGCGGCGGAGGCCGCCTTGCGGACGTCGTTCTGGGCGGCCTGGGCCTCCTCGGCGGCCTTCAGCGCGGCCTCCTTGGCCTTGGCGGCGGCCTCCTTCGCCTGGTCGGAGGCGGCGACGGCCTGCTCCGTCTTGAGCTGTGCCCGCTTGCCCTCACGCTCGACGATCTTGACCAACTGGTCGATCGTGGCGGCCTCTTCGTCGCGGGCGCGGGCGATGTACTGCCCGGAGGTGAGGAACTGGCTGATGGCCTCGGGTGTGCCCTCGGACAGGGCACGCTCCGCGTACACCTTCACCTGCGGGGAGGCGGTCGAGAGGATGGTGAACACCTCGACGTGCTCGTCCTCGGCGCGTGCCGTGTACTGGGTCGTCTCCAGGAACGTGCGCAGCGCCGCCGAAGTGCCGGCGCTCAGCGCCTTGTTGGCCTCGCGCTTCACGGCGGCGCCGCCGTTGTTGAGGACAGTGAAGACCGCCACCCGCATGTCCGTCTCGAGGGGCTGGGCGTAGCCGGTCTCCAGGAAGGCCGCGACCGCGTCGTCCCCCGCGGACAACGCCGTCTCGGCCGACTCACGGGTGGACACGCCTGCGTAGGAGAGCGAGGTCAGTACGGTGAAACGGTTGTCCTCGGCGTTCACCGAGGGCAGTTGGCTGGTGAGGAAGGTCGATACGGTCGCCGACGAGCCTGCGAGTGCGAGGGCGGCGGCCTCGCGGGTCGCCCGTCCGCCCGTCTTGTACGCCCACACGGCCCTGCCCCGGTCGGTGTCCGGAAGGCCGGTGTCCGTGGCATTCGCCTCGGCGGCGTGGGCGGGTGCGGCGGTCAGGGTGAGGATCGAGGGCAGGGCGGGGACGGCGGCCGCCCCGGCGATGCTCGTGAGTACCCGACGTCTGCTCCACAATGACGCTGACAAAGTATGCATCCTTCCCGTACTGGGATACGTGGCGCGGATACGAATACGGCGCCCGACACCCTCGATTCGGAGAAGTTTGGGCGGCATATCGAATCCTGCAATACGGGTCGGTACATTACCCGGCCAATGGCGTTCCGCCATCTGTTTCCGGAAGGGCAACTCCCCTGCCGGTGCGCGGAGTTGAGGTCAAAAGGGCGATGAAAAGCGGAACGTTATCGACCGTTCATTCGTCGTTCACAGATCATCCACAAAGCTTCGCGCAACCATTCCGCATAGTGACGCAGGCCACGAACGGCCTGTCAGTATATGTTCCGCTTTGCGATGCATTTAATCTGTAGACAAACGCCTGAGCGGCGGCTTTACATACCGGAGGCTGCGGGAGTGAGCTTCGCGTTGCGACCCTCAAAACGACCGATTGAGGGGTGCTCTCCCGTCGACAACGGGGCACCGGGGGGTGATTTCTTGAGCATGCGTATTTCCTTTCATGTGTGCTTTCCGAGCAAAGTGGCGGACTTGACGCCGCAGCCTTCACGCCCGTTTTGAACCTGTTCCGGACTTCGATCCGAACTGACGACTAGGACAGCAATGAAGGCACGTAGCACCACTGCGTCAAGAACCCGGCGCGTCGTTGGGCGCGCTCTGGGTGCCTCCGTCGCCGCGGGCGCCCTGACGTGGGTCGCGATGACGGGCGGCACGGCGGGAATGCCCGTCGAGAAAAACACGACCTCCGCCCAGGCCGTTGCTGACGAGGCCCCGGGCTACGCGGTCGAGGACTTCAACTACCCACGGGCAGACAAGATCCTCGAAGAGCAGGGCATCGTGCTCAAGCGCGGCGACGGCCGCATCACCCTTGCCACCTGCGCCGCGGGGACCGGCCAGCTGGAGATCTACTCCCGCTCGAATGCCAAGGTCTGTTTCCGCGTCACGGGTGACAGCGGCTGGCTGACGCTGGAGATCCCCTCGGTCTACGGCGTCCAGACCAACGGATACGACACCGAGTTCGACATGACCGTCGGCACCGAGGAGACGTCCGTCGACGTCCCCGCGAACTCCTGGCAGGCCGTGGGCCAGAGCGCCGACCCGCAGGGTCGCCCGCACATGCTCGTGGAGATCAGGACCGCCAAGTAGCGCCCGACCGCGTCCCGTTGCCCGCCCCGCACCAAGGAACTGAATTCATGCGACACACCAGACCCGTGCGCCTCGCCGCACTGGCCGCCTCCCTGATCACGGGTTCGGTCGTGCTGACCGCCGTACCCGCCGCCGCCGTGACCGGCCCCGCGGCCACCTCCGGGGACACCACCCACGCCTACACCGCGCAGGTCATCGTCGGTAACCATGACCGCGGCTGCTCCGGTGTCCTGGTCGACACCGAATGGCTGCTCACCGCGGTCAGTTGCTTCGCCGACAACCCGGCCCAGAGCCTCGCCGTACCCGCGGGCAAACCGAAGCTGAAGACGACCGCGACCATCGGCCGCTCCGACCTCACCAGCACCGCGGGCTCCGTCCGCGAGGTCGTCGAGCTCGTCCCGCGCACCGACCGCGACGTGGTCCTGGCCCGACTGAACCGGCCGGTGACCAACGTCACCCCCATCTCCCTGGCAACCGCCGCGCCCACCACGGGCGAAGAGCTGAAGCTTGCCGGATACGGTCGCAACAAGACCGAGTGGGCGCCGCTGAATCTGCACACCGGCGCGTTCTCGGTGGACTCGTCCACCGCCACGACGGCCACCGTCACCGGCAAGGACGGCGTGTCCGCGTGCATGGGCGACACCGGCGGCCCACTGGTCCGTGTGGCGGGAGGCACACATCGGCTTGCCGCCCTGATCAGCCAGTCGTACCAGGGCGGTTGCTACGCCATCGACCCCGCCGTGACCAACACCGGCGGTGTCGCCGCCCGTGTCGACGACCTGGCCTCCTGGGTGAGTTCCAAGGTCGGCGAGACCCGCATCACCGACTTCAACTGCGACGGTGTCGAGGACATCGCCATCGCCGACCCCGAGGCGGCCGTCGGCGGCGACGCCAACGCGGGTCTCGTGCGCGTCGTGTACGGCGGCGGCAAGGGTACCGCCGAGATCAACCAGGACCTCGCCTGGGTGCCGGACGCCTCCGAGGCGGGCGACCGGTTCGGCGAGGCCCTCGCCACCGTCGACTACGACGAGGACGGCTGCACCGACCTGGCCGTCGGCACCCCCGCCGAGGACATCGGCAGTGCCGCCGACACCGGCATGGCCGACATCCTGCACGGCGCGCCGAGCGGCCTCGGCGGGGGCACGAAGAAGGACACCAACTTCCAGCAGGGTGTCGGTTCCGGTTCTCTGGGCGCATCCGGCAACGAGAGCGGCGACCGCCTCGGCCACGCCCTCGCCGCCGGAATCACCACCGCGGGCGAGCCCTTCCTGGTGATCGGCCAGCCCGGCGAGGCCCTCGGCTCCGTCGCCAAGGCAGGGCAGGCCTTCTACGTCCACGGCACCACCAACGTCTCCATCCACCAGGACAGCACGGACGTGCCGGGTGCCGTGGAAGCGAACGACGGCTTCGGGGGCGCTGTCGCGGCCGACGCCAACCACATCGCCATCGGCGCCCCGGGCGAGGCCATCGGCGCCGACGCCAACGCCGGCAACCTGGCGGTCTTCGACCCCAACAAGCTGAACGCCGAGGGCAGGCCCACCCCGCGGTTCGGCCTCGACCAGGACCTGGACACGGTGTCCGGCGGTGCCGAGGCAGGCGATCAGTTCGGCATCTCCTTGGCCCTGGTGCCGTACCGCCCCTCGGGCGCGGCGACCGCCAACGAGTCCATCCTCGCCGTCGGTTCACCCGGTGAGGACCTTCCCGTCGACGGCGTCGACAAGGCTGACACGGGAAGTGTCCACACCTTCCGCGTCACCGCCGCGGGCGCGTACAGCGAGCTCCACGGCTTCTCGACGGGCACTGCCACCGACGACGTCACCGGCACCGCCGAGGCAGGTGACCGCTTCGGCGCGAGCCTCTCCGGCGTGAACACCACACCGCGCGCGGTGAGCACCACGGCCACGATGAAGCTGGCCGTCGGTATGCCCGGCGAGGCCGTCGGTACGGCGACGAAGTCGGGTGCGATCCTCACCGTCTCGCTCCTGGGCACGCCGGGCGCCAACGACAGGTGGCTCGAGGTGGGCGACGGTGACGGCATCCCCGGAACGCCGGGCGCCAACCAGCGCCTTGGCGAGAGCATCCACTTCACCAGCACCAAGCTGTACGTCGGCTTGCCCTACGGCCCGAGCGTGTACGGCACTCTGTACGCCCTGCCGATGTCCAACGTGACCGCCGGTGGCGCGGTCGCCCCGGCCACCACGTACCAGCCGGGCCAGGGCGGCCTCCCGGCATCCGGCGCCGGCTTCGGCCACGCGGCACGTTAGCGAGGAGCCTCTGGAGCGGGTGCACCACGTTCGACAGGGGTGGGCACGGCTGCACTGATGTGCCGGAGCCCTCGAAGGACCGACGGGTCGTTCGGGGGCTCCACTCCTGCCAGGGGCCAGCGGTTTCCAGGGGGTGTCCGGAGCTTCGCTCAGATCTTGCGGCGCTCCAACGGCTTCGTCGCCGGGCCCTGGACGATCTCGCCGTCCGGGGTGAAGCGGGAACCGTGGCAGGGGCACTCCCAGGTGCGTTCGGCGCGGTTGAAGCCGACCAGGCAGCCCATGTGGGTGCAGCGGGCGGACACGGCGTGGATCGAACCGTCGTCGTCCCGGTGGACGGCGCAGTGGTGGCCGCCGACCCGGACGACCGCGCCGTCCCCCGGGGCGATCGCGTCGACGGAGGCGGCCGAGGGAGGGGAGAGCCGGTCGCCGACGAAGTGACGGGCGACCTGTGCCTGGTGCTTGAGGAAACTCGGCGCCTCCCGCACCGCGCTGAGCACCCGGCGCGGGTCGTACAGGTCGCTCCACGGCGCCTTGTGCCCGGTGATCTGCTCTGCGAGCAGCCGCCCGGCCATGATGCCGCCGCTCATCCCCCAACCGCCGAACCCGGTCGCCACCCAGGTGTGCCGGCTGCCCGCGTGGAACGGGCCGACGAGCGGCACGGAGTCGGTGGAGTCGTTGTCCTGGGTGGCCCAGCGGTGGGTGAGGTCCAGCGGCCCGAAGCGGTCGACGGCCCAGTCCGCGAGGAGCCCGAACCGCTCCTCGACGTCGGCGGTCCCCGGTGTGAAGTGCTCACCGGTCAGGATCAGCAGCCGTCGCCCCTCCCCGTACGGGGCGGTACGCACCGAGCGGGTGCGCTGCTCCTGTGTGATGTACATGCCGTGCGGATCGGCCTCGGCCGGGATCGGCGCCGTGAGCACCAGTTCGCGACGCGGGGAGAGCCGGGTGAACAGCAGCGCCCGGTCGAAGACGGGGTAGTGCGTGGCGACCACGACGTCCTTGGCGGTCACCGTGAACCCCGCCTCGGTCGTCAGCCGGCACGGCGAACCCTCCTTGAGCCGCACCACCCGGGTCCGCTCATGGACCGACGCGCCCTGCCGCACCAGATCCTCGACCAGCGCCAGCAGGTACCTGCGGGGGTGGAACTGCGCCTGTTCCTCCACCCGCACCGCCCCGGCGACCGGGAACGGCAGCCCCGTCTCGGTCACGAACTCGGCGGGCAGCCCGGCCTCCCGCGCAGCCTCCGCCTCGGCCCGGAGCTCCGCCACACCGCCGTCGTCCTCGACGTAGGTGTACGACGCCGCGGACTCCCAGTCGCACGCGATCCCCAGCTCCTCCACCAGCGCGGCGGCATGCCGGATCGCCTCCGACTGCGACCGCGCGTACAGCGCCGCGGCCTCGGCGCCCCGGGACCGCCGCAACCGGTCGTAGATCAGCGTGTGCAACGCCGACACCTTGGCCGTCGTGTGCCCCGTGACCCCCGATGCCACCCGGTCCGCCTCCAGCAGCGCCACGCGCCGACCCCGCCGCGCCAGCTCCCACGCGGTGCTTATCCCCGCGATCCCCGCCCCCACCACCGCCACATCGACGACCAGCTCCCCGTCCAGCGCGGGGTACGCACCCTCCTGCGGCGCGCTCTCGATCCAGTACGACTGCTGCTTCGGCTGCTGCTGCATGGTTGCGGGGTCCCTTCAGTCGGGCGGCTGGGCGCGGCGGCGAGCGCCGTCGACATCGGTGCGCGGGCGGGAGTCGGAAGACGAATCGGAACCGGGATCGGCGTGCGGGCGGGAGTCGGCGGCGGCGCGGCGGCGGTGGCTGGTGTCGCACCAGGGATAGATCCGGCTGCGGCGGCAGGTGCACAGGGCCACGCAGAACCGGTCCGAGGACACGGTCGTACCGTCCTCAAGCGTCACCTCGACCGGTCCCTCGACAAGCATCGGGCCAGGGCGTTGGACCCTGATACGGCGGCGGTCAGCGGGGGCGTTCGGTATGGGGGCGTTCGGCACGGATGATCACCAACTCCTCTTTCTCGTCGCCGTCCGGGCCGCTCTCGGCTCCCAGCAGTCCGCGGTCGCGCAGCCAGTCGCTCCGCGACCGCAGAACGGGCCCGAAGGCGACTTTGCGGTGGTCGGCGACCTCGGCCCGCAAACCCTCCGCCCGCAACTGCGTCAGCGTCCGCTCCGCGTCGCTCAGGGCCGACTGCACCAGCAGCAGCACCCCGCCGGGACGCAACAGGGACGGGGAGTCCCGGCAGATCCGGTCCAGTACGAGCCGGCCGTCCCGCCCGCCCTCCCAGGCCCGCGCGCTGCCCCGCCTCGGCCTCGGTCCCGGCCCCGGCCCCGGCTCCGTCTCCGGCCCCGGTACGTACGGCGGATTGGACAGGATGAGGTCGAAGGACCGCCCGGACACCGGCGCCAGCAGATTCCCCTGGACGACCGTCATCGACAGCCCCGCGAGCACGGCGTTGACCTTGGCGTTGAGCACGGCCCGCCACGAGATGTCGACGGCCGTGACCCGCGCCCCACGCCGTGCCGCGACCAGCGCGACGGCTCCCGTCCCCGTACCGACGTCGAGCACCCGGGCCTGCGGGGCGAGGGGTTCGCGCCGCAGGGCGTCCACCAGGAGATCGGTGTCGTCCTGCGGGGCGTAGACGCCCGGCAGCGACACGGGCAGCGAGAGCGGGATCACGAGGATGGGCCTCCAGAGCGACGAGCCGTCCGGTCACGGGCTTCGTGCGGTCACGGGCTTCGTGCGGTCACAGTTCGTGGCGGGTCTGTTCGTATGTTCGTGTGTTCGAACGGGTAACCCCGGTTCCCGGGTCCGGCGGGACGTCAGACCGGCGTGCGGAGCGACGACCGGCCTTCCCGCCACGCTCCGAGAAGCCGGTCGGCGAGGACGTCCTCCAGATGGGTGGTGGCGTCGACGCCGAAGGCCACGTCGGCGTCCAGTTGCGGCTCCTCCTCCAGCAGACCGGCGACGACCTCCCGCCGTACGACCTGCTCGTGTACGGCGTCGGCCTCGACGTGTTCGTCGTAGAAGTGCTCGGCGGCCGGCCCGGCCCCGGTCCGCCGCATCGCCCGGGCGAGCCGTCGGGAGCCGGGGGAGGAAGTGATCTCGACCGTCGCGAAGTGCCCCACGAGGGCGCCGCGCAGAGCCCGGTGCAGACCGAAGAGGGACATGAGGTTCACGATGGCGAGGGCCTCGGCACCGGCCGCGTCCACATAGCGGCCGTAGGCCGGGTCGAGCCCCAGGTCGGTCATGAGGTCGGCGAAGAGGCGCGCGTGCACCCGGTCGGCCCGGCCCCCGCCGAACTCGTCGAACTCCACCGCGGCCATCCCCGCCTTCGCCCGCCCCCACAACCGGGGCAGCACCCAGGCGTGCGGGTCGGCCTCCTTCAGGTGGTACAGCGACCGCTGCGCCGCGTACTCACGCAGCTGCCACAGCTCCCCCTTGTCCCGCAGGAAGCCACTGACACCGCTCCCGTCCCCGTCCCCGTCGGCCGGTTCCACGAGCAGCTCGTCCAGTGCCTCCTGGGCGCTCACATGCCGTGTCGCCCGGTCGCGCAGAGTTTCGAGGAACGGCCATTCAAGGGCCGCCCGGCACCGCAGCAGCTCCGGGTCCCATTCGAGGGCGGCATCGACGTCGGCGAAGCCCCGGTAGTGCAGTTCGTAGCAGAGGTAGAGGGCGAGCTGGAGGTCGCCGCCGAAGGGGTCCGCCCCGGCGATCGCCCGGCTATCCGGCGGTGGCCCCGCCCGGCGAAGACACGCCAGAACCGCGGCCGACACCGGCCCCCTGCTCTCCGGCAGCGCCGGTCCCGCCGTCCGGATCATCATGCGCGCCGAGTACCCGTGATGCACGAGTACTCACCTGGGCGCAGGCGATCCCCACGCCCACGGCGAAGGGGGCTCCCGGTCACGGAAGCCCCCATCCACCGGCCGTCGGCCACGCGCACTCAGGTACGGTCGCGCTTCGCCGAACGCTGGACCTTCTCCACCCGCTCCTGCGCCTTGCCCTGCGTCTTCTTTGCCGCGCCGCGCGTCTGCTGCACCTTGCCCTCGGCCTGCCGGTCGCGGTCGCCGGTGACCTTCCCGGCCATCTCCTTGGCCTTACCGGTGATCTTGTCCATGTTGCCCTTGCTCTTGGCCTTGGCAGCCATGGTTCCTCCTAGATGATGGGGGTGAGGTGGCTTGCCAGCCCAACGTACGACCACCCGGTCACGCCCGCGCGTCGAAGCGTCACGTTCCGTGACCCGGCCGACGTCACGCCCCGGCACACCGGCTCGGGAAGGTTCGTGGCCCCCACGCCACGGGGGACACCGTCCCCCGACCCTCGCGTCCGCACGGAGTGCAAGCCGACCACGTCGACCCGGCGGCGATCGGACCCCGGCCTCCCGAACCCCCGAACCCCCGAACCTTCTAAGCCTCCCGAGGCCCCCCCGTGGACCCCCGCACCATCAGCTCCCCCCGAACCGTGGCGATCCCGCCCGGCGGCGGCTCCTCGCGCCCCATCGCGATCCGCCCCGCACGGGCCCCCGCCTCCGACAACGGCAACCGCACGGTCGTCAGCGCGGGCACCGCGTCGATGCTGAACGGCAGATCGTCGAAACCGGCCACGGAGACATCGTCCGGAATCCGCAGCCCGGAATCGCGAAGCGCCGCACACGCGCCCAGCGCCACCGTGTCGTTGGCCGCGACCACCGCCGTCAGCGACGGATCCCGCCGCAGCAGCTCCAGCGTCGCCTCGTACCCGGAAAGCCGGTCGTACCGCCCGTACACGGTCCGAACGGGATCGTCCTCGATGCCGGCCGCCTCCAGCGCCGCCCGGTGCCCCTCCAGCCGGTGCCGCGTCGTGGTCCGCTCCTGCGGCCCGGCGATGTACCCGAGCCGCCGGTGCCCGAGCCCGATCAGATGCTCGGTGAGCTGCTGACCGCCGCCCCGGTTGTCGAAGGTGATCGCGATGGCCTCCGGCGTGGGCGGCCGTCCGCACAGCACCACCCGTGTCCCGGCCTCCCTGAGCTTGCTCAGCTTGTTGCCGACGGCGGCCAGATGGACCGGGTCCTCGATGGCCCCACCGGTGAGTACGACGGCGGCGGCGCGCTGGCGCTGCAACAGCGTGAGGTAGGTCAGCTCGCGCTCCGGGGAGCCGCCCGTGTTGCACACCACGCCCAGCCGCTCCCCGCCCGCGCGCCCGCCCGGTCCCTCGATCTCGGACTGGATGGCGGCGGCCATGATCCCGAAGAAGGGGTCGGCGATGTCGTTCACGAGGATGCCGACCAGATCGGAGGTGGCGGCGGCGAGCGCGCTCGCGGGGCCGTTGAGGACGTAGTCCAGCTCGTCCACGGCCTTCAGTACCCGCTCGCGCGTGGACGCGGCCACCGGATAGTTCCCGTTGAGCACACGGGAGACGGTCGCGGGAGACACCTGCGCGCGGGCAGCCACGTCCGCCAGGGTCACAGTCATCGTTTTCCTCGTCCTCCGGGTGCGCGTCTCGATCGGGTCGTCGGGGAGCGAGGGGAACCATACGACCGCGATCGCCGTTCGCTCCCTCGAACAACTCGACCCCCTCGCGGTCTTGTCCAGACCGCTGCTCAGAGGCTAGCTTCTCATCAGATAGAAAGCGCTTGCTGTCACGCTCACCTCTCCACGGGTTCTCCGGGCGTACGCGGCGCGGACGCGTACGCCCCCAACGCACGCCTCGAACGAACAGATGAATGAAGGGATCGGCCGTGACACGCAGGACCGTACGGATCGCCATGAACGGCGTGACCGGGCGCATGGGCTACCGCCAGCACCTCGTCCGCTCCATCCTCGCCCTCCGCGACCAGGGAGGACTCGACCTCGGTGACGGCACAGTGCTGTGGCCCGAGCCGATCCTCGTGGGCCGCCGCGAGTACGCGCTCAAGGCGCTCGCCGAACAGCACGGCCTGGAGCACTGGGCGACGGACGTGGACGAGGTCCTCGCCGACGAGTCCGTCGAGATCTACTTCGACGCCCAGGTGACCTCGGCCCGCGAGGAGGCGCTCAAGAAGGCGATCGCGGCGGGCAAGCACATCTACACGGAGAAGCCGACCGCCACCGGCCTCGACGGTGCCCTGGAGCTGGCCCGCCTGGCCAACGCCGCCGGCATCAAGCACGGCGTCGTCCAGGACAAGCTCTTCCTCCCCGGCCTCCTCAAGCTGAAGCGTCTGATCGACGGCGGCTTCTTCGGCCGCATCCTCTCCGTCCGGGGCGAGTTCGGCTACTGGGTCTTCGAGGGCGACTGGCAGGAGGCCCAGCGCCCCTCCTGGAACTACCGCGCCGAGGACGGCGGCGGCATCGTCGTCGACATGTTCCCGCACTGGGAGTACGTCCTCCACGAGCTGTTCGGCCGCGTGAAGTCCGTCCAGGCCCTCACCGCCACCCACATCCCGCAGCGCTGGGACGAGAAGGACAAGCCGTACGACGCCACCGCCGACGACGCCGCGTACGGCATCTTCGAGCTGGACGGCGGCGCGATCGCCCAGATCAACTCCTCCTGGGCCGTCCGCGTCAACCGCGACGAGCTGGTGGAGTTCCAGGTCGACGGCACTGAGGGCTCGGCCGTGGCGGGCCTGCGCAACTGCCGCGTCCAGCACCGCTCCGCCACCCCCAAGCCGGTCTGGAACCCCGACATCCCCGCCACCTACTCCTTCCGCGACCAGTGGCAGGAGGTGCCGGACAACGCCGAGTTCGACAACGGCTTCAAGGCCCAGTGGGAGCTGTTCCTCAAGCACGTCTACGCCGACGCGCCCTACCACTGGGACCTGCTGGCCGGCGCCCGTGGCGTCCAGCTCGCCGAACTGGGCCTGAAGTCCTCCGCCGAGGGCGTCCGTCTCGAGGTACCGGAGATCCAGCTGTGACGATCCGACTGCCGGGCGCGGATGGGGCGTTGAAGGTCTACACCCCCCGTACCGAACCGCTGGCGCTGACGACCGGCGCCCCCTTCACCTCCCGTACGGTCTTCTCGGCGGCCCATGTCGTCGCCGACCCCTTCGCGGACGTGTCCCCGGACTCGCCCGCCGCCGTCGACTGGGACGCCACCCTCGCCTTCCGCCGCCACCTGTGGTCGCACGGCCTCGGGGTCGCGGAGGCGATGGACACCGCCCAGCGCGGCATGGGCCTCGACTGGGCGGGCGCGGCGGAGCTGATCCGCCGTAGCGCGGCGGAGGCGAGGTCGGTCGGCGGCCGGATCGCCTGCGGCGTGGGAACCGACCAGCTCACCGGCCCGGCGGCCTCGCTGTCGGACATCCGCAAGGCGTACGAGGAGCAGCTGGCCGTCGTCGAGGAGTCGGGCGCCCAGGCGATCCTGATGGCCTCGCGCGCGCTGGCGGCGGCCGCGCAGGGCCCCGAGGACTACCTGGAGATCTACGGCCACCTGCTCCGTCAGGCCGCCGAGCCGGTGGTCCTGCACTGGCTCGGCCCGATGTTCGACCCGGCCCTGGACGGTTACTGGGGCTCGTCGGACCTGGACGCGGCCACGGACACCTTCCTGGCCGTCATCGCCGCCCACCCCGACAAGGTCGACGGCATCAAGGTCTCCCTGCTGGACGCCCAGCGCGAGATCGACATCCGCCGCAGGCTCCCCGACGGGGTCCGCTGCTACACGGGCGACGACTTCAACTACCCCGAGCTGATCGCGGGCGACGAGAAGGGCTTCAGCCACGCGCTGCTCGGCATCTTCGACCCGCTCGGGCCGCTGGCGGCGGAGGCGGTGAGGGTGCTGGACACGGGAGACGTCGAGGGCTTCCGGAACCTCCTCGACCCGACCGTCGAGCTCTCCCGCCACCTCTTCCAGACCCCGACCCGCTTCTACAAGACGGGCGTGGTGTTCCTGGCGTGGCTGGCCGGTCACCAGTCGCACTTCACGATGGTCGGCGGCCTGCAGTCGTCCCGCTCCCTCCCGCACTTCGCGCGGGCGTACGAACTGGCCGACGGCCTCGGCCTGTTCCCGGACCCGGCGCTGGCAGAGGCCAGGATGAAGAACCTGCTCGGGATGTACGGAGTGGCCCAGTGAGCAAGGAAACAACGACCGGAGACCTCTCCCGCTTCTCCATCAACCAGATGACGGTCAAGCAGCTGTCGCTGCCCGAACTCGTCGCCGGTTGCGTCGAGTTGGGCGTCCCAGGTGTGGGCCTGTGGCGCGAGCCGGTGGCCGAGTACGGCCTGGAGGCCACCGCCAAGCTGGTCCGCGACGCGGGCCTCGCGGTCACCACCCTCTGCCGGGGCGGTTTCTTCACGGCGATCGACGCGACCGAGCGGGCGGCGGCCCTGGCCGACAACCGCAAGGCGATCGACGAGGCGGCGACCCTGGGCACGGACACCCTCGTCCTGGTCTCGGGCGGCCTCCCCGAGGGTTCGAAGGATCTGCACGGGGCACGGGAGCGCATCGCGGACGCCCTGTCGGAACTGGGCCCGTACGCCGCCTCCCACGGCGTCCGCCTGGCCATCGAACCTCTCCACCCCATGTTCGCCTCGGACCGCTGTGTGGTGTCCACCCTGGCCCAGGCCCTGGACATCGCGGAGCGCTTCCCGGCCGAGCAGGTGGGAGTGACGGTCGACACGTACCACATCTGGTGGGACGACACGGCCCCGGCGGCGATCGCCCGCGCGGGCGCGTCCGGACGTATCCACACCTTCCAACTCGCCGACTGGATCACCCCGTTGCCCCAGGGTGTCCTGACCGGCCGGGGCCAGATCGGCGACGGCGCGATCGACATGCGCGAGTGGAAGGGGTACGTGGAGGCCGCCGGCTACACCGGCCCCATCGAGGTCGAACTCTTCAACGACGAGCTGTGGGCGGGCGACGGGCGCGAGCTGCTGACCCTGACGGCACGGCGATTCGTGGAGCACGCGAGCGGATGACGAGAGAAGGGGCCCTGTCGCCGTCCCCGGCCCCCGGGCAGACGGACGGCGACAGGGCCCCGTCGTGATCCTCGTGATCCTCGTGATCCGTTGTGACCCGTTGTGACCCGTTGTTCCGTCGCGATCCGTCGTGTCCCGTCCTCGGCGGACGGGTGCGGACGGGTGCGGTCGCGGGCGGGTACGGGGCGCCGTCGCGGCGGTCGGACACCGTCCGGCGGGCTCCGGCCCCAGGGCACGGAGGCCACCGGCTCCCGGTCACTCCCGCAACGCGCCCATCGCCCGGTCGAGCAACTCGGCCAACGGGAACGTGCCCTCACGGTCCACCCAGGCCGTGGCGGCCACGTCCAGGCAGGCGAGCGCGGAGGCGGCCAGTGCGCTCGCCCTGGTGTCCTCGGGACTGTCGGGGTCGGCCGCGAGCCGCCGGGTGATCTCCGGCACCAGCAGCTCCTGCCAGCCCATCTGCTTCTCGTGGTGCCGGGCCCGCAGTGACGGGGTCTCCTGGAGCATGCGCAGATAGCCGAGTGTCTGCTGGGGCGCTGCCTCGTTCATCCGCGTCAGGACGTCGAACGCCCGGCGCAGCGCCTCCCAGGGCGACTCCTCGTCGGGGCGGGCGGCGAGCGCCTCCGCGATCCGGCGGCCGGTCTCCTCCAGGCCGCCCAGGACGATGTCCTCCTTGGTGCCGAAGTACCGGAACAGGCTGGCGCGCGACAGGCCGACCTCGGCGGCGATCTGGTCGACGGTCGTCCGGTCGAACCCCTGCTCGGTGAAGAGCCGGTTCGCCACCTCCACCACTTCCTCGCGCACCGTCGCACGCATGCGCTCGCGCAGGCTGGGCGGCTTGCGTCCGGGCTGGTCGGTGGTGTGCGAGGAGTCAGGCATACGAGAAGGCTACAGCAGGCTCAATGTGATACCGAGTATCACATTGACCTCGGCGGCGGATCCGCAGGCGCCGTACGACGGGCGGTCACGCGGCGCTTCCCTGGCCCTGGGTGGCGACGTCGGCCCACTCCTCCCAGGTCTTGATCCGCTCCGCGTAGACCTGCGGGACGAAGTGGAGCGGGAGGTCGCCGAAGAAGACCCGCAGCGGCGGGTTCCCGGGCGAGGGTGACCTTGATCCCGAAGCCGGCCACCTCCTGCGCGAGGGAGTCGGTGAGCCCTTCCAGCGCCCACTTGGAGTGTGCAGCAGGTGCGGCGCAGCTCGCGGCGGTCGGTCAGTGAGACCCTCAGGTCGGTGGCCACGCGGCCGTGGGTGTCGGTGCGTACGTGGGCCTCATACGGCCAGGAGCTCGGCCGGGGACGACACCTTGCCCACGCGGACGGAACCGTGGATGGGGCCGGGGACGCGGGACAGGGGCAGGCCGGTGCCGTTGTTGGTGTGGGCGATGATCTCGGCGGTGATGGAGATCGCCGTCTCCTCGGGGGTGTGGGCGCCGAGGTCGAGGCCGATGGGTGAGTGCAGGCGCGCGAGGTGCTCCTTGCTCACGCCGGCTTCTCGCAGACGTTCCAGGCGGTGTTCGTGGGTGCGGCGGGAGCCCATCGCGCCGATGTAGCCGACCGGGAGGCCGAGGGCCGCGCGGAGCAGGGGGATGTCGAACTTGGCGTCGTGGGTGAGGACGCAGATCACGGTGCGGGCGTCGACCTCGGTGGCCGCCAGGTAGCGGTGGGGCCAGTCGACGACGACCTCGTCGGCGTGCGGGAAGCGGGCGTGGGTGGCGAACACGGGACGGGCATCGCAGACCGTGACGTGGTAGCCGAGGAAGCGTCCGGCCTGGCTGAGGGCTGCGGCGAAGTCGACGGCACCGAAGATCAGCATGCGGGGCGGCGCCGCGTGGGTGTGGACCAGGAGTGTCAGCTTCTCCGGGCAGGTGTCGGCGTCCCCGCCGACCTCGACACGGGCGGTCCGGCCCGCCCGGAGCAGCGCGCGGGCCTGGTTGGCCGTCGCCCGGTCCGCGCGCTGACTGCCCAGAGTCCCGTCGTACGCGCTGCCGTCCCCGAGGAGGGAGAGGGTGCGGCCGACAAGGCGCTGCGGCCCGTCGATCACCTGTGCCACGGCGACGGGCACACCGGCCAGCACCTGTTCCAGCGCGGTGGTGAGATGGGGCTGGTCGGCGGGGTCGACCCGCTGCACCAGGACCTCCAGTTCGCCGCCGCAGGTCAGGCCCACGGCGAAGGCGTCGTCGTCGGAGTAGCCGAACCGGGCCTGTACCGGGGGTTCGCCCGACTCCAGCACCTGTTGGCACAGCTCGTAGACGGCACCCTCCACGCATCCTCCGGAGATGCTGCCGACCGCCTCGCCGCCGGTGTCCACGGCCAGTGCGGTGCCGGGTGGCAGGGGTGCGCTGCCGCTGACCCGGGTGACGGTGGCAAGAGCGAAGGGGCGGGCCTCGCGGCACCAGCGGTACAGAGTGTCCGCGATGTTCAGCATGGGAGGTGTCCTTCGGGGGGTGGGTGGGGAAGCCCGCCGTCGCGCCGGACGGGGGATGAGAGGCGCGGCGGCGGGCCGACCGGGTCGGCTCCGGGGCTCCCCCCCCGGGGGAGGGAGAGAGGCCCGGCCGCCCGGGGTTCAGAGCAGGGCTTCGGCGGTGATGGGCAGGTCGCGGACGCGGCGGCCGGTGGCGTTGAAGACCGCGTTCGCGATGGCCGGCGCGACCCCGACCTTCACGATCTCGCCGAGGCCCTTGACGCCGATGGGGTCGGCGTGGAGGTCCTCCCCGTCCAGATAGATCGCCTTGAGGTCGGGGATGTCGGCGTTGACGGGGACCAGGTAGTCGGCCAGGTTGGCGTTGACGATCCGGCCGTCGCGGTGGTCGGTGACCGTGTGCTCCAGCAGGGCCTGCCCGACGCCGCCCACCATGGCGCCGAGGGCCTGGCTGTCGGCGAGCTTGGGGCTGATGATCCGCCCGACGTCGTAGACGCCCAGCATGCGCCGCATCCGCACCAGGCCCAGCCGCCGGTCGACGGCCACTTCGGCGAACGTCACGCTGTAGGCGTTCATGGAGTACCGGTCGTCGCCGCTCGGGGTGAAGATCCCGCGCGTCTCCAGGTGCGTACGGCTGTTACGGGCCAGCAGTTGCCGGTAGGTCTCCCCGCGCGCCGGGTTGCTCTTGACGTGCAGCCGGCCGCCGCGGACCACGATGTCGTCGGCGTCGACGCCGTGCAGCGGTGACCGCTCGTCCTCGACGGCGAGTTTGATCGCCTCCTGTCGCAGCTTGTCGCAGCCGTCCTGGACGGCGGAGCCGACGCCGGCCATGGTCTGCGAGCCGCCGTGCGGCGGGGCCGCCGGGAAGGTGGAGTCGCCGAGTTCGAAGCGGACCGTGCGCATGGTCAGGCCGAGGGCGTCGGCGGCGAGCTGGGTCATGGAGGTGTAGGTGCCGGGGCCCATGTCGCTGGTCGACGCCTGGACCAGGGCCGTGCCGTCGGCGTCCAGCCTGACCCGTGCCTCGGACCGCATGCGCAGGGTGTCGTAGATACCGCTGGCCATGCCCATGCCGATCAGCCAGTCGCCGTCCTGCCGGGAGCGGGGCTTGGGGTTGCGCCGGTGCCAGCCGAACGCGCGGGCTCCGGTCCGCAGGCACTCGCTCAGGCGCCGGGTGGACCAGGGCAGCCCGTTGACAGGGTCCTCCTGCGGCTCGTTGCGCAACCGCAGCTCGATCGGGTCGATGCCGGTCTCGTGGGCGAGTTCGTCCATGGTCGACTCGATGGCGAAGGCGGCGCTGGACCAGCCGGGGCCCCGCATGAACGTCGGCGTGTTCACGTCCAGCGGCACCGTCCGCAGCGTCTGGCGGACGTGGGGCGTGGCGTAGAGCATCTGCCCCGGGTTCATCACGCCCTCGACGTAGTGCTCGTACGAGGACGTCTCGGCCCGTATCCGGTGGATCGCCGCGGTCACGCGTCCGCCTCGGGTGCTGCCCAGCCGCAGCCCGTACTCGTAGGCGGGCCGGTAGCCCACCCCGTAGTACAGCTGCTCGCGGGTCAGGACCAGCTTGACCGGGCGGCGGAGCTCACGGGCGGCGAGGGCCGCGATGGTGGTGTGCGGCCAGGTACGCAGCGCGTTGCCGAACGCGCCGCCGACGAACGGCGAGATGACGCGCACGTTCTCCGCCGACATGCCGAACACGGCGGCGAGTTCGTCCCGCGCGCCCACCGTCCACTGGGTCTTGTCCCACACGGTGAGCTTCTCGCCGTCCCAGCGGGCGATGGTGGCGTGCGGCTCCAGCGCGTTGTGGTGGTTACGGGTGAGCCGGTAGGTGCCCTCCAGTGTGACCTCCGCCGACGCCAGCGCGTCTTCGGGGTTGCCGCGCACGTAGTTCTGCGGCGGCAGGGGGTCGTTCTCCCGGACTCCGGGTGCCGACATGTCGGTCGACGGCTTCTCGGCGTCGTAGGAGACCTTCACCAGGTCCGCGGCGTGCTGGGCGCCCTCCAGGGTGCGGGCGAGGACCACGGCGACGGGCTGCCCCAGGAAGCGGACCTTGTCGTCCTGGAAGACGTGCAGCCGTTCGCCGTCGCGGGGGTCCAACCAGGCGCCCGGGTTGTCGCGGTAGGTCAGTGCGGGTTTGTCGAGGTGGCTGATGACGCCCAGGACGCCGGGCTGGGCGTCGGCGGCGCGGGTGTCGATGCCGGTGATCCGTCCGCGCGCGACACTGCTGTCGACGATGACGGCGTGCACGACGCCGTCGATGTCGTGGTCGGCGGTGTACTTGGCCTGGCCGGTCACCTTCAGCCGTCCGTCCACCCGGGACAGCGGGGCGCCGACGGCTGCCTGCGGCTGCGGGCTCACTTGCCACCTCCTACGACGCGCAGTTGGCGCTCGACGGTCCGTTTGAGCAACTCGACCTTGAATCGGTTGTGCGGAAGGGGCCGGGCCCCTTCGGCCGCCCGCTCGGCGGCCCTGGCCCACAGGCCGTTCGACGGCCGCTGCCCGATGAGCTGCCGCTCGACGGCGGGTAGTTTCCAGGGCACGGTGCCGACGCCTCCGGCGGCCACCTTCGCCACGCGGATCACTCCGCCTCGGATGTGCAGGGCGACGGCCGCCGAGGTGAGCGCGAACTCGTAGGACTGCCGGTCGCGCACCTTCAGATAGCCGGACTTCAGGGGGCGCGGAAGGGGCGGAAGCTCGACTGCGGTTATCAACTCACCCTTGCGCAAGGCCTGTTCGCGGTTGGGTGTGCTGCCCGGCCTGAGGTGGAAGTCGGCGAAGGGCACAGTGCGCTCGCCGTCCGGCCCCAGCAGGTGCACACTCGCCTCCAGTGCCGCGAAGGCCACGGCGACGTCGGAGGGGTGGGTGGCCACGCAGTCGTCGGAGGTGCCGAGGATCGCGTGGGTGCGGTTGACGCCGTGCAGGGCCGCGCAACCCGAACCCGGCTCACGCTTGTTGCAGGCGGCGGTCAGGTCGCGGAAGTAGGCGCAGCGGGTGCGCTGCATGATGTTGCCGCCGATGGTCGCCATGTTCCGCAGCTGTGCCGACGCGCTCAGCTCCAGCGCCTGCGAGACCATCGGGTACAGGGCGCGTACACCCCGGTGGGCAGCGGCCTCGGACATCCGCACGAGCGCGCCGATGCGCAGTCCGCCGCGCCGGGTGACCATGATCTCGTCCAGCGGCAGGGCGCTGATGTCGACCAGGGCTTCGGGGCGTTCGACGGTCTCGCGCATCAGGTCGACGAGGGTGGTGCCGCCGGCGATGTAACGGCCGCCGTCACGGCCCGCGGCGAGGGCCTGCCGGGTGTCGGTCACCCGGGTGTAGGAGAAGGGATGCATGGGGGCCGTGCCTCATTTCCCGTGCGCGGTCTGCTCGACCGCCCGCACGATCTTCACGTAGCAGCCGCAGCGGCAGAGGTTTCCGCTCATGAACTCCCGGATCTCCTCCGGCGAGTCGGTGTGGCCTTCCTTGATGCAGCCGACGCCGGACATGATCTGACCGGAGGTGCAGAACCCGCACTGGAAGGCGTCCTGGTCGATGAACGCCTGCTGGAGCGGGTGCAGCCGGTCGCCCTTGGCCAGGCCCTCGATGGTGGTGACCTCGGCGCCCTCCAGCCGGATCGCCAGTGTCAGGCAGGAGTTGACCCGGCGGCCGTCGACCAGGACGGTGCAGGCGCCGCAGGCACCGGCGTTGCAGCCCTTCTTCGAACCGGTCAGCCCCAGGTGTTCGCGCAGCAGGTCCAGCAGCGAGGTCCGGTTGTCGACCGTGACGGTGCGGCGCTCGCCGTTGACCGTCAGGGAGACACGGCTCCTGGGCGCTGCCTCGGCGGCGTTCGCGGTCTCGGCGCCGAACACGTTCGGCCCCGAGATGAGGCCGCCCGCGACGACCGCTCCGCCGACGACGGTGGTGGTCGCGATGAACGTACGCCGGGACGGGTCGGACGAAGGCGCCGAGGGCGATCCCTCGGGAGATCCTTCGGGCGGAGCGACTGTTGACGCGGGGGGTTCGATGGACATGTCCACTCTCTCGGTCGGCGGAGGACGGGTGACGGCACCGCGTGGTGCCGCGAGCGGTTATGCGGCGGATTCCGTGTCGGAGTCGGGCCGTGTGTAGCCGCCCGGGAAGCGGGCGGGCGGCGCGTCCTGGGCGAAGAACGTCTTCGCCGACGCCAGCGCGTCGGCGTCGTTGAGCACGTCACCCGGTGCGGTGCCGTTGCCGCGCAGGACGCCACCGAAGTTCATCCGCATGTACGCGGCCCAGTTGTTGACGTTGCTCACCAGCGGTTCGGCGAGCCAGGGCAGGTCGCCCGCGGAGGTGGTGACGCCCCACATGGTCCGTCCGGCCATGGCTGCCCCGAAGTCGAGATCGGGGGTGTACAGCCAGGACGTCCAGGTGTCCAGGTAGCGCTTGGCATGGGAGGACAGGGAGTCCAGAAGACGGGGGAGGCGATCACGATGTCCGGTCGCCGCGAGAGTGGCGTCGAGGAGCAGGGCGAGGTTGCCCTCCCAGGGCCGCGCGGTGTGCCGTGAGCCGTGCCGCAGGTCGTCGAAGTCGGGAAGCGGATGCTCGGCGAGCGAGATCCACTCCTGCTCGACGTCGGCGGGCAGCTGCGCGGCGGCCCGGCGCGCGAGTAACTCGGTGTTCCCGTTGCTGCGGTGGCTGCCGAGGAGGAAGAGGAAGCGGCGGGACATGAGGGATCTCCTTGGTGGGGGGAGGCAAGGGCGACCGCTGGTGTGGCTGTCGCGCCGGGCGCGTCATGGCTGCCGGGTCCCCGGCGGTGCCGGTGGTGGCCGGCGTCCCGGGACACGGTCCGCACCGCGGAGGGCAAGTCCGCCCACCGGCCTGGGAGGAGCACGGCGGCCGGTGAGAGCACGATCGGCCGCCGCTCACCGGGCCGTCGGTGGGGTACGGCATCCACTCTGCGGCACGCGGCGCGATCCAACGAGCAGACGGTTTTGGGACGACTCGGGTATGTACCACTGCCGTTGGTACGTCTGGCAGTAGTAGCCAGAGCGGCCCGGCAGGCCGGCCGCCGGGCCGCCGGGCCGCCGGGCAGGCGGGCAGGCGGGCAGGCGGGCAGGCGGGCAGGCGGGCAGGCGGGCAGGCGGCCCGGCGGCCGGACCGCGGCGGCCCGGCAGCCGTGGTCCGTGACCGAGTGGCGAGACGGAGCGGCGCCACGCCACGATCCGGTCGCCGCGGCGATCATGGAGGCCGAGGGCCTTGCGCGGCCCGCACCGTCCGCCGGTTCAGGGGCCCCACGCCCCGGCGCGGACCCTGACCGAGGCGAACGCGCACCGTGAGCAGGGCTGCTGACTCTGCTGCTGCTCTCCGGGTTCGTCCGCGACGACGGGTAGAGCCTGGCCCGGCCCCGTCCCGCTCCGGGTCCCGGTCCCGGTCCCGGTCCCGCTCCCCGGTCCCGTCCCCGTCCCCGGTCCCGGTCCCGGCCCCCGGTCTCCGTCCCCGGTCCCCGTCCCGTCCCCGTCCCGGCTCTGCTGGGTACCGCGCCGGTAGACTGTGGAGGAGGTCGGCCCGGCACGGGTGGCAACCCTCACCCGGGAGACCGAGGTGGCCACGGAGATGATCGCGGCGAGCGCCTCGCGGTCACCGGCCCTGACGTCGGCCCCGCGCCGCGGGAACCCGGCGGCATCGGCGGCACCCGCCGCCGGGTTCAGCGGCGTCGGCGGTACCCGTCGGGGCGAACCCATAACGCATCCGGCACCGGCCTCTCAGCGACAAGGCCCGGTGGTCGGCCCTCATCCTCCACGAGCCCGATGCGCCGATCCGCCCAGACTCGCACCGATCCACCTATATCTGCACCATCCGCACTGATCCGCAGCGATCCGCGTCGATCACACTGATCTGCGTCGATCGCACTGATCCGCACCATCCGCATCGATCCGTACGGGAGCACTCATGCACCACCCGTCCGGCAGCCCGGACGACGCCTCCGACGCACTGTTCGGGCTCGACGCCCTCGTCCCTCCAGCCGCCGCTGCCGACGCGGACTCCTCCTTCCGTACCTCCGCCGTGGCCCGTCGGCTGCTGCCCGTGCGGGAGATCTACGCCGAACCCGCGGCTGCCGCGTCGCCGCGCGGGCAGCAGATCCGCGCCCGGTTCCCCGACGCGCGGGTGACCATGGTGGAGTCCCACTGGCGCATCCCCGGACTGCACGGCAACGAGGGCAACATCGAGCGCTGGGTGCGGATCAAGGGGGAGACGCTGGTCCTGGGGGAGAAGAAGACCCTCACCGCACGCCCCAACGGCCGGTCCGCGGACTGGATCGCTCCCGGTACCTCCAACGGCTGCGCCATGTCCTGCGTCTACTGCTACGTGCCCCGGCGCAAGGGTTACGCCAACCCCATCACCGTCTTCACCAACATCGACCGGGTCATCGCGTACCTCTCCCGGCATGTGGCGCGACAGGGGCCCAAGACCGAGCCCAACCAGTGCGACCCCGAGGCGTGGGTGTACGACATCGGTGAGAACGGCGACTGCTCGGTGGACGCACTGATCTGCGACAACACCGCGGATGTCGTGCGCGCCTTCCGGCAGTGGCCCACCGCCAAGGCGTCCTTCGCCACCAAGTTCGTCAACCCCGACCTGCTGGGTCTCGACCCGCGTGGTCGCACCCGCGTCCGGTTCTCTCTGATGCCGCCGGACGACGCCCGGCTGCTCGATGTGCGTACGTCGCCCGTCGCCGAGCGGATCGGCGCCGCGGCGGACTTCCTGGACGCCGGGTACGAGGTGCACTTCAACCTCTCGCCCGTGGTCGTCCGCCCCGGCTGGCAGGACGCCTGGGCCGAGTTGCTCCTGCATCTCGACGACGTCCTGCCACGGCGGGTGAGACAGCAGGCCGCCGCAGAGGTGATCATGCTGACCCACAACCAGGAGCTGCACCAGGTCAACCTCGGCTGGCATCCCCGTGCCGAGGATGCCCTGTGGCGGCCGGACCTCCAGCAGGCCAAGCGCTCCGAGAACGGCGCCCTGAACATCCGCTACCGCAACAAGGTCAAGGGTGACGCGGTGCGCACCCTGCGCACCCTGATCGACCGCCACGCACCATGGCTGCGCGTGCGCTACGCCTTCTGAGCGCCGGAAGAGCGGTAGGAGGAGCGCCGGAAGAGGGCCGGAAGAGCGCCGGTGGGGGCGTGCGATGGCTTCCTCAGCGCTGGAACGGCATCGTCCAGCAGTTGGAGGTGGCCGGCTTGCCCTCCAGACGGTCGGTGAGCCAGGAGATCGCTTCCCCTTGGTCGGTGATGAGGGGGGCGAGGTGGTTGGTGAGAATCCTGTTGCCGAGGTTGGGCAGATTGACCGCCTCGTAGGTGACGTTGCCGTTCTTGCGGCACCAGTCCACGGCCAGTTGGCGGGCCTGCGCGTGCGGCACGATGTCGTCGTGGACGCCGGTGGCCACACGGACGGGACCGGCGGGCTTGAGCGTCCCGATGCGCTGCGCGTCGAGGACGGCCTGGGCGCGGGGTTCGGCGGCGATGACGTCGGCGATGGGTTTGCCGCTGGTCGTCCACGCCGTACTCCGGCTGAAGCCGTAGTTGATGATCGCCTCACCGACGCACATGGTCGACGTGTCGGCGAGCGCCTTGCGCCCGGCGTCGTTCAGGTTCGCGTCGAGGAGGGCGCGCACCTCGGGGTAGGCCTGGACGAAGCCGTTGGTCGACCAGCCCAGGGCGCTGACCAGAGCGCTCCCGTCGATCCCCTTCATGGTGGCGGTCAGGTCGGCGGGCGGCGCGCCCGCGTAGGTGCCTGCCAGTGGGACGTCGGGCGCGTAGGCGGGCTGGAGTTCGGCCGCCGACGCGGTGGCACCGCCGCCCTCGCTGTAGCCGTACAGGCCGACGCGGGAGCCGGAGGTGAGGGACGTGCCGGGAAGAGCGCGCGCCGCACGGACGGCGTCCAGCACCGCACGCCCCGCGTCCAGGCGGTTGACGTAGGTGTGCAGACGGTCGGTGGCGCCCAGGCCGACGTAGTCCGTGACGACGACGGCCGCTCCGGTGGCGAGGAGGCGGTAGACGGCCAGGTTGTCGTAGCCGACGGAGAGTGTCTCCCCGCTGACGGTGAGCGGGTGCTGCAGGGCGAAGGAGGGCGCGCACTGGTCGCCCTGGCCCATGGTTCCCGAGGCCACGGCCACCAGGGGTCGGGGTCCGTCGCCCTCCCATTTCGCCGACGGCTCGATGTAGGCGCCGGTCACCGCGACCGGGCTGCCGCTCGAGTCGGTGGATTTGTACATCAGACGGGTGGCCGTGCCGGGCAGGGGGCGGCCGTCGAGGCCCGGCAGCGAAATCCCCAGAGGAAGGGGCTCATGCCTGATGAGGCTGCCGTTTGCGGTGGGCAGTTGGGCAGGCGGGGTGTAGAAGGCCGGGATGGTGACTCCCCGGGACACGACCGGGCCGGTGGCGGCCTCGGTCGCGGCCTCGGTGGCGGCATCGGTGGCGTCGGCCGTGGACGCGCTGACGCAGACGCAGACCGCCGTGGTGATCACGGCGGCGGTCAGACGGGGGAACGGGGAACGCGGACGGGTTCTGGAACGGCTCACAGGTCACTCCTCGCGCTGCTTCGTTGCAGGGTGGGCGAAAAACTAGCACCGTTAGTTAAAGTCCACAGCGGATGCGTAAGTTACGTTCGGGTAACTGTTTGCCCAAGTGAAGCTCTCGCGGTCAGTGACCACCTGACAGGTTCTCGGCACCACCGACGTGCCGGGCGCCGCATCGCCGACCACGGGCAAGACGTCCGGCGGACGCCTCCACGTGGTCGACGCCAACTCGGCGAGAACTTCACGACGTCGGCAACCCGACGTCGGCAACCCGACGTCGGGAACCCGACCGCGGCAACCTCATTGCGGACCTGGTCATGGCGGCGGCCGCCCAGCGGCACGGCTGCCATGTCATCGACAGCACCCTGACCACGAACACCGCACCGACGATCCACACCGTCCGCGCACGCCTCACCTGGCTGGTGATCGACCGAGCCCACGGCCGAAGGCCTCCGGTGAGGGTTACCGTGCCGAGGCGTTCGCGTGCGCGGCCATTCCTACCGCTCCCGCACCACGCCGCGCTCCCACGCCCAGGCGGCGATCTCGACCCGGTTGCGGGCGTCGATCTTCTGCTGGATGTTGGCCAGGTGCGTCTTGACGGTGGACAGTGACACCACGAGCTGGTCGCAGATCTCCTGGTTGGTGCGGCCCACCGCGACGAGCCGGGCCACGTCCAGTTCGCGTTCGGTCAGCGGGGAGTCGGTGTCCGGATCGGGCCGCGTGGCGGACAGGTCCTTCAGCAGCCGGACGGTGACGGCGGGGGAGACCAGCGCGTCCCCGCGGTCGGCGGCCCGCACCGCCTCGATCAGCAGCCCGGGTGGGGCGTCCTTGAGCAGGAAGCCGCACGCCCCGTTGCGCAGTGCGGTGTGCACGTAGTCGTCCTGGTCGAACGTGGTGATCACCACGATCCGCATCGGGTTGTGGACGCCGGGGCCCGCCAGGGCCCGGGTGACGTCCAAGCCGTCCAGTTTCGGCATCCGGATGTCGACCAGGCACACGTCCGGGCGCAGTCGGCGGGCCAGTTCCACGCAGGCGGCGCCGTCGCCGGCCTCACCGACCACCTTGATATCGGGCTGGGCGCCGAGAATCAGCCGGAAGCCCATGCGGACCAGCTCCTGGTCGTCCGCGATCAGCACCCGGATCGCCGTGTCGCTCACGCCGGTGATCCTGCCACAGGGGCCAGCGCCGGGAAGACGGCGGTCACCCGCCAGCCGCCGTCGCCGGTGGGAACGGCGGTCAGCGTGCCCTCCACCGCTTCGACGCGTTCCCGCAGGCCGACCAGCCCGAAACCGCCGCGCCCGCCGACCGGGCCGGGGTGGGGCGCGGCCGGTGCCGTGTTGCGCACCTCGACCCGCAGCCGGTGCCCGTCCACGTCGACCCGTACGGCCACCGAGGCGCCGGGCGCGTGCCGCCGCACGTTGGTCAACGCCTCCTGCACCACCCGGTGGACAGAGGTCTCCACCTCGGGAGCGAGACGCGTCTCGCGGGCCGCCGCGGCCACGTACAGCTGGACGTCCGTCTCGTCTTCCGAGAACACGGAGACGAGCCGGGCGAGCTCCCCCCACACCTCGCCGGGCCGGACGCCCCCGTGGTCGTCCTCGCGCAGGACCCGCACCAGACGGCGCATCGAGTCCAGCGTCTCCGATCCGGACCGGCTGATGTTCTCCAGCAGCGGTCCGACCTGTTCCGGTGCGGTGTGCTGGAGGGTCAGCGCGGCATTGGCCTGGACGATGATGCCGGTGACGTGGTGGGCGACGAAGTCGTGCAGGTCATGGGCGAGTTCCAGGCGCTGGTGCTGGCGGACGGCGGCGATGTCACGGGCCCGCTGCTCCTCCGTCAGCCGTGCGCGCAGACCCCAGGCGAGAGCCAGCCCGACGCAGAGCGTCAGCACCAGGGACCCGGTGATGGCGCTCTCGTCGTCGTAGTACCTGTCCGGCGGCAGGAGGCGCTGCGGGATCGCGATGATCGCCACAGCCAGTGCGGCCGCCGCGACCGCCCCCATCCTCGGGCGCGGCACCACCCCCACCACGCGGGAGAGCAGCACCAGGGAAGCGACACTCTCCAGCACCCCGAACGTCACCACGCTGTCCGGGCCTGCCCACGTGGCCATCACGGCCGTGAGGACCAGAGAGCCACCCGCGACGAGGACGGCGCGTACCTGCACGCTCGGCCGCCGAGCGGGCGACAGCAGCGCCATGCAGACAAGCGGGCCGGACACCGTCGGCAGCAAGCTCGTCCAGCGGGCGTCGGGCACCCCGTTGGCGAACAAGTCGAGCAGCCCCAGCAGGCCGAGGAGGATCCAGCCGGCGGCGAGCAGCGCCCGGCGGCGCATCGGAGTTTCGGAGTTCACGCCCGGCAGGATACGGAAGCGGCGATTCCAAGCGGGCTCGGCCGAATGGCCGATGTCCGGCAGCCACAACCGGCCGTCCGGCCGAGACCGCCGGTCGCCGAGCGCCCCGAAAGTGGACGGCATGTACCCGCTGATCACCGCTTCCCTCGGGGAGAGCACCCGATGAACACCTCCTCCGCCGTCCTGACCGGCACCGGTCTGTTCAAGTCCTACGGCATGGCCCGCGCCCTGGCCGGCGTCGACGTCGGCGTCACGGCCGGTGAGTCGATGGCGGTCATGGGCCCGTCCGGCTCCGGCAAGTCCACCCTGCTGCACTGCCTGGCCGGGATCGAACGGCCCGACTCCGGTGAGGTCCTGCTGGACGGCGCGCGGATCGACCAGCTCGACGAACCGGCCCGCAGCGAGCTGCGCCGCACCGCGTTCGGCTTCGTCTTCCAGGCCGGGCAGCTGCTGCCGGAGCTGCCCGCCGACGAGAACGTGGCCCTGCCGCTGATGCTCGGCGGCACGGCCCGCCGGGCGGCCGTCGCGCAGGCCCGGCAGTGGTTCGGGCCGCTGGGTCTGCAAGGTCTTGAGGGCCGCCGTCCCGGCCAGCTGTCCGGAGGGCAGGCGCAGCGGGTGGCGATCGCCCGGGCCCTGGTCGGCCGCCCGAAGGTGATCTTCGCGGACGAGCCGACCGGCGCGCTGGACCAGGCCACCGGCATGGAGGTGATCCAGCTGCTGACGGAGGTCAGCCGCTGCCAGGGCGCCGCCCTGGTAGTCGTCACCCACGACGCGAACGTGGCCCGCTGGTGCGACCGCACGGTGCACGTCCGCGACGGCCGGCTGGCCGAGGCGCACACCGGCACGGAGACGGGAACCGGCACGGAGACCGGCGCCGGGTCGAAGGCCGGGTACCGGCGATGAGGGCACTGGACCGCACCACCTGGGCGCTGACCTGGCGGCTCACCCGGGCCGGCGGACGCACCGGCCTGCTCGCCACCGGACTCGCGGTCGCCGCGGCGGCCGTGTCCACCACCCTGCTCCTGCTGAGCGTCGCGATGAACCTGGGCTTCCAGCACCGCTCGGACCGCACCGACTGGCGCAATCCGGTGGAGTCCTCCCGCCCGGTGGCCGTCCAGGCGGTCGCGACGACGTTCACGCAGGGCGTGCCCGTCACGGTCGTGGACGTCGCCCGGCTGCCGGGACACACCGCTCCCGCCCCGCCCGGCCTCGACAGCTTCCCCGCCCCCGGCGAACTGTGGGTCTCCCCGGCACTCGGCGCCCTGCTCGACAAACTGCCCGCCGACCGCCACCCGGTCCCCGGCACACCCACCGGCACCCTGGGCCGCGCGGCACTGGCGTATCCCGGTGAACTCGTCGCCGTGATCGGACACCGCCCCGGCGACCCGGCGGTCACCGCCGAGCGTGCCACCGACCCGCGCCGGGTCGGCGACATCGCCTCCCCCACCAACATCGCGTCCTTCACCGGGGCGCCGCTGACAGACGGCATTGGCAAGGCGTACGAGTCCGTGACCCGGGTCGCCACGATCCTCGTCATCGTTCCGCTGCTGGTGCTGGCGGCCTCCGCCGCGCGGCTGTCGGTCTCCCGACGCGACGAGCGGCTCGCCGCGCTGCGCCTGATCGGCGCCACGCCGGGCCGGATCGCCGGGCTGACGGCCGCCGAGGCGCTGCTGACCGGAACGGCCGGGGCGCTGCTCGGCGCCCTGGGATACGCCGTGCTGCTGCCGGCGGCGGCGAGCCTGCCGCTCGCGGGCGGCGCCTGGTACCCGGCAGACCTGTGGATCGGCGCGGGACCGCTGCTGGCGGTGACCGCCGGGGTGATCGCGCTGGTCGTCGTCAGCGCGCTCGCCGGGCTCCGCCAGGTGGTCGTCGGCCCGCTGGGCGTGGCCCGCCGCTCCCGCAGCCGCGGGGCGAGCGCCGTACGAGCGGTGGTCTTCGTGGCCGTCGTCGCCGCATACGGCCTGATCAGCAAGAGGTACGGCAGCGACGACTCCCTCGCGCTGTACGCGTTCGCCGTGCTCTTCCTGGCGTTCGCAGTGATCGGCCCCTGGGTGGTCCGGCTGCTCGGCAGGATCGTCACCGCGCTGGCCAGGCGGCCGGCGACACTGCTGGCGGGGCGCCGGCTGCTGGACGACCCGAAGGCCGCCTGGCGGATCGTCTCCGGGCTCACCCTGGCCGGTTTCGTCGCCGGGTTCTTCGCCCTGCTCACCCTGGACTCCGCTTCCCCGTGGGGAGGACGGCCCGACCAGCTCGCCATCTCCGCCCCGGTCAAGAAGGTGAGCCAGATGCGGAAGCAGGCCGAACAGCGCCTGCACGCCGCCGGAGTGAGCGCCGTGGTCGGCGTCGACGACGGCTTCGTGGCCACGAGCCCGTACGACAGCCGCCAGATCACCGCCACCGTCTCCGGCGGCGGGGCCGACCTGGACCGCGCCCGCACCGCGCTGACCGGCCTGACGCCGGACCAGTACCCGCTCACCACCGTCGACGTGAGCTGGTCCGAAGCGCGGTTCACCCGGGACTTCACCACCATCACCCGGGTGGTGCTCGTGATCACCTTCACCATCGCCATCACCTCGGCCGGGATCACCGCGGCCGCCGCCGTCCTGGACCGCCGCCGCACCTACGGCCTGCTGCACCTGGCCGGGACCCCGCTGAGGGTCCTGGACGCCGCCCGCAGCCGGGAGACGCTGATCCCGCTCACGGTGCTGGCGGGCGGTTCTCTCGCGGCGGGGCTGCTGTGCGGGGGATCGATGGTGCTGGCGGGCGGCGACTCGTCGTTCGACGCGCGCGGCCTGCTCGTCCTCGCGGTGTGCTGCGCCGCCGGGGTCGGCGGAATCCTGGCGGCCGGAGCCCTGAGCCGTCCCCTGCTGCGGGCGGTCACCCGGCAGGCGGGGGCACGGGCGGAGTGAGTGCCGGGGGCCGAGCCCGACGGCCGGGCACGGCCCCCATGGCACGTGGACAGGTCGCCGACTCCTCGGAGTCGGCGCAGGACAGCCCGCTTCGGGGCGCCTCCGCCGGGATCAGACCTGTCTCACCTCGACCTGCTTGCCGCAGAGCGGCCTCAGATCGTCGAGTCGGACGTCAGGACGGTCACCGGTGGCTGTGCCGCGCGGGCGGTGGCGGCCACGATCGCGTCCCGCGCGTACTTGTGCCCGCCGGTCCTGCCACTGTCCTTCAGACGCGCGACAGCCTCTTGGCGACGCCGGAGGCGGGGGCTCGGGCGGTGACGTCGGCGGTGTCCTTGGTGACCGGCTCCACGACGAGTCGGGAGAGGGCCCAGGCGAGACGGGCGGTGTGTGTGCCCTGTGGGTCGACTTCGACGATCGTGGCCGCGCTGGTGATCACGCGGACGTCCCGTTCACGGGCGGCGCCGAGAACCCAGGTGCCACTCACGCGACCGCCCGGTCGCCCCGGCCGTCGCCGAACATCGCAGAACTTTTATTAGAAGGTTCCGGCGGCTGCGCGGGCGGTCGCCGCGCTGCCGAATACTCGATTCTCAACGGCGTCGACGGTGTGCGAGGGTCGGCCGGTGACTGTCTCTCGCAACGAACCCGTCTCGCGGAACGCGCTCGATCTGCTGCGCTGGCAGTTCGACCTGACCTGGTCGCTGTTCGAGTACCACCTGGAGAGAATCGAACCCGACGACTTCCTGTGGGAGCCCGCCGACCTCTGCTGGACGATGCGCCGGGCCGACGACGGGACCTGGGTACCGGACTGGGCGGAGACCGAACCCGACCCCGTTCCCGTGCCGACCGTCGGCTGGCTGAGCTGGCACATTGGCTGGTGGTGGAGCGTGGCCTGCGACCACGCCCACGGCAGAACGCCCCGCGACCGGAGCGACATCACCTGGCCGGGCGCGGGCGCGCCGGCCGTTGAGTGGCTGCGCGCGATCCGCGCGGACTGGCTGGAGGCGGTGGACCGGCTCACCGACGCCGACCTGGAGTCGACCACCTCGCTGCCCTGGCAGAACGACGCCCGGCACACCGTGGCGCACTTGGTCGCCTGGGTGAACGCGGAACTGATGAAGAACGCCGCGGAAATTGGCCAACTCCGCCTCCAGCGCGCTGCCGGCCGTCCATCGGCCACCACGGGCTGACGGCCCCTCCTGCAGCGGCCGAGGCTCAGTCCCGAACGGCGTACGCGACGAAGTCCGCCCAGGCCGTGGGGGAGAGGGCGAGCTGAGGGCCGGCCGCGTTCTTGGAATCGCGGACGTGGATGGTGGAGGGGCAGGCGGCAACTTCTACGCAGTCGCCGGAGCCGCTGCTGCTGTAGCTGGACTTGTGCCAGGAGAGGGCGACCTCGACGCAGTCGTCGCCGCCGCTGTAGCTGCTCTTGAACCAGGACAGTTCGGACGTGCTCATAGGTCCCCTCGCATCCGCCGCAACAGGCTCACAGAGTCTGGGATGGTAAGAGCCTGTGAGCGCATCCTGGCATATCGCCCCTGCAGCACACTGACCACTTTCCGGTCGGCGATCAGCTGGCCGCTCTCGGGGGCCTCTGTATAAGCGAACCACTTGTTCTCCGAGGTCTCCAGCAGCTGCATGGCACCGTGCAGTCCGGCATGGGATTCACGGACCAGCGGCATGATCTGGATCTCGACGTTCCGAAGTTCGGAGATGTCCAGCAGGTGATCGATGAGTTCTCGTGTGGTGGTTGTCCCGCCTGTGTGCCGAAGCAGCAGTTGCTCTTCGATGATGAAGCTGAACGCGGTGTTCGGGCGGTCTCGCAGCAATCGCTGGCGCTCAGCCCGCGCCGTCCACTGGGCCTCGATCTGCTCGTCCTTGAGCGGCGGCAACTCGTCGTCGAACAGTTGCCGCGCGTACGCCTCCGTCTGCAACAGCCCAGGAATCAACCGGCACTCGTACGTGTAGAGCGTGATCGCCGCAGCCTCCAACCTGGCCCACTTCCTGAACCAAGCCGCCAACCCCGGCTGCCGCCCCAGATGCCGAGCCGCCGCGACCAGCGCCCCCGTTCCCCCCAGCGCCCGGTCCACCCCCTCCACGAACGCCGCGTCCGGCAGCCGGCGTCCCTGCTCCACCGACGCCACCGTGTGCTTGGAGTAACCGATGGCGTCGGCCAACTCCTCCCGGCCCAGCCCCGCGTGTTCGCGCAACGCCTGGACCATCGCCCCGAACGTCCGCAGACTGTCGGAGGCCTCCGGCTCGCCGCCCCCGCCCATCCCCGCCACGCCGCCGTTGTCGGCCCCCATCGGCCACCTCCCGCGCACCCGCCCTGCTGGACCACACCCGTCAACGCCCATGATTACGGCACGTGACGGGTACGGTCCAGAAAGTGACCGCGTACGCGCGTGCGGCGTACGCGGCGAGGAGCTGGCGAAGTGGGCCTCGCGGCGGCCACATTGGCCGCATGACCGCACCACCCGCCCGACAACTCCCCGTCACCGCACACGCGTTCGCTCAGCGCTTCAGTTCGACCCCGCTGGGCGCCCGCCTGGCGAGACAGCTCACCCTCACCCAGCTGCACACCTGGGGCATCCCGCACGGCTCGGCCGCCTCCGAGAAGGCGGCGGCGGTGGTGGCCGAACTCGCGGCCAACGCGGTGACCCACGGCCGCGTCCCCGGCCGGGACTTCGAACTCCGCCTCTCCCTCCCCGCCGGCTCCCTCCGCATCGAGGTCACCGACACCCGGGCCGAACGCCTGCCGCCCGGCCCCGATGCCGTACACCCGGCCGATCCCCTCGGCGACTCGGGGCGCGGCCTGGTCCTCGTCGACGCCCTCGCCGACCGCTGGGAGGTCCAGGAGCGGACTCCGCCCGGCAAGACCGTACTGGCCGAGATCGACCTGCCGCGCTGGCTGTCCCTGGTCAGACGTCTGCCGCAACCATGAACACCATTGAGCGCCGCGGCGAGACGACGACCCCACAAGGCGTATACGCAGCGTATACTCGCCCCATGGCCGACGTCATGATCCGCGTGCCCGCCGAAGTCCGTGACCAGCTTGCAGCCGTGGCCGAGGCCCGGGGGACCAGTCTTCGTGCCCTCATGCAGGACATAGCCGCCCAGACGCTGACACCCGAGCAGATCAGGGAGCGTGCCGACCGGACCCGCTTCCTGCTTGCCGAGCGCTTCGGACACGACGTCTCCGACGAGGAGTCCGCCGAGATGCGACGGAAGATGCGGGAGGCCACAGCCGCTCATCGGGCGGCCCTCGCCGAAGCGGAGTCGTCCCGTTGAGCCAGACCGAGCACTACGTCCTGGACACGCCGACCCTCCTGGCGCTGGGAGGCGACAAGCAGGTGTCCGGCCTCGTCCATGCCGCGGCGGCGAGCGATGACGTGCGCCTCTGGGTGCCTGTCCTGTGTCTCCTGGAAGCCGAGCGCCGCCGTGCGGGCATGGTCGACCACGTCGGTGTGCTGGTGGACGTACTTCATGTCCTGGACGACGACTACGCGATGGCCGTGACCATCGCCGAGCTGGGGCGGGCGGGTATCGCACAGAGCACTTCGGCCGCTGTCCATGCCGCGAGGCCGAACCAGATGCTTCCGATGGGCGGGCTGATCGCCACGGTGGAGCCAGGCCCCTACGCAGGGCTCGGGGTCGGCTTCATGGACATGAACCGCTGACGGCCCGGACAGCGAAGGGAAGCGGGCGGCGAACGCGCCGCCCGCTTCCTCTCTCAGGCGTGGAGTCACGCTCCGGTCAACTCCGGTCAGGCGGCGTCCGTCACGACGTGACCGTCAGCAGGTCCCGCTGGTCCTCCGGCAGTTCCACCTTGTCGGCATAGAGCAGCGCGTGACCCGGGTCGAAGACCAGCGCCACCTCGCCCGCCAGCCCTCCGTTGCCGCTCAGCACCTGCACCACCTGGTCGCCGAGACGGACGTCGTACTCGTAGCGGGAGCCGACGTAGGAGCTGGTGATGACCTGGGTGTCGAGGCGGTTCATGCCCGACGGGGTATCGGCCGAGGCCACGACCTCCAGGCGCTCGGGGCGGACCGCGACCGTGACCGAGTCGCCCGTCGGGACGCGCTGGTCGCTGTCGACCCGTACAACCTCCCCGCTGGCGTCGAGGAGCACGGTGTGCCGGGTGCCGTCCACGCTCACCACCTTGCCGGTGAGGAAGTTGCAGCGGCCGACGAACGCGGCGACGGCGGGCGCGGCGGGCTTCTCGTAGATCTCGTGCGGCGTGCCGATCTGGATCATGTTGCCGCCGTCCATGACCGCGATGCGGTCGCTGAGCGCCAGCGCCTCGTCCTGGTCGTGGGTGACGTAGACGGTGGTGATGCCCAGCTCCTCCTGGAGCCGCTTGAGCCAGGCACGGGCCTGCTCGCGGAGCTTGGCGTCGAGGTTCGACAACGGCTCGTCGAGGAGCAGG
Organism: Streptomyces sp. NPDC012510; assembly: GCF_042955065.1. Lineage (NCBI taxonomy): Bacteria > Bacillati > Actinomycetota > Actinomycetes > Kitasatosporales > Streptomycetaceae > Streptomyces > Streptomyces sp. NPDC012510. The sequence goes on along the minus strand of NZ_JBIBEN010000002.1, from coordinate 256,984 downwards.
ACCGTCGGCGAGTACACCAAGGCCCGTGCCAGGGCGACGCGTTGCTGCTGGCCGCCGGAGAGCTGGTGCGGGTAACGTCCGCTGAGCGCGGCCAGACCCACCTTGTCGAGCGCGTCGTGGATCAGCGTCTTCTGCTTCTCCTTCGGCACCTTGCGGATGTTGAGCGGCAGCGCGAGGTTCTTCGCGATGGTCATGTGCGGCCAGAGCGCGTACGACTGGAAGACCATGCCGAGGTTGCGCTCCTCGGGGGGCAGGAAGACACCCGCCCCGGCGTCCACGAACGGTCTCCCGCCCACCGAGATCGAGCCCTCCGTCGGCTGCTCCAACCCGGCTATGCAGTTCAGCGTCGTCGACTTGCCGCAGCCGCTCGCGCCCAGCAGCGTGAAGAACTCGCCGTCCTTGATGGTGAAGGTGACATCGCGCAGGACGGAGTTGTCGCCGAACGTCTTGGCGAGGTTCTTGACGGTCACCTCAGGCATGGTGCTTTCCCTTCATGAGCAGTCCAGCGAGTGCGACGAAGACCGCGGTGATGCCGATCTGGAGGGTGGCCAGCGCGGCGACGGATCCGGCCCTGCCCTGCGTCCAGAGACTGAGCATGGTGGTGCCGAGGATGTTGTTGTCGGCCGAGGAGAGGAAGACGGCCGGGGAGTACTCCTTGAGCATGATCACGAAGGTGAGGATGAGCGCCCCGGCGAACGCCGGCGTGATCAGGGCCCGCAGGACGCGGAAGAAGGTCATCAGCCAGTCGGCGCCGGAGACCCGGGCCGCGTTGTCCAGCTCACCGCCGATCTGCATGATCGCCGGGGCGACCGAGCCGAACGCGCTGGGCAGGGCCCGCATGCCGAAGGCGATGATGACGGCGTAGATCGTGCCCTGCAGGACGGAACCCATCCCGAACGGGGCGAGCGCGAAGGCCCAGAAGAAGCCGATACCGATGATGATGCCGGGGAGGGACTGGGGGATGAGGGCCAGGTACTCCACCGCCCTGCCCCACCTGAAGGTCGACCGCCGGGCCACCATCACCGCGAACACCGCGAGGGCGCTGACCGTCACCGAGCCGACACCGGCCACGATGAGGCTGTTCCACAGCGACTGCACGTAGTTGTCGGAGTCGAAGACCAGCTCGTAGTTCTTCGTGGTGACCGTCTTGAACGGCGACTGCAGCGGGGTGAAGACGAGGGTGAAGGACCGCATCACCAGGCCCGCGATCGGGATCAGCGCCCCGAGGATGACGTACAGCCAGATGAACGCGACGCTCACCCACTTCAGCCAGCCCAGGTCCAGCTTGCGCGGCCGGGTCACCTTGCCGCGCACGGACACGAACCGGGCGGCGTCCTTCAACAGCTTCGCCTGTACGGCGACCAGGCTGAGCGTGACCACGAGAATCACCGTGGAGGCGGCGCCGAGCATCGTGTAGTCGGGGTCCACCGACTGAAGTCCGTTGTGGTAGAGGAAAGTCGAGAACACGTCGATGCTGACGGGCTGGCCGTACAGCAGCGGCACGCTCAGCGTCTCGATGGAGACGGAGAAGACGAGGATCGCCGAGTAGACGATCGGGGGCCGCAGCAGCGGCACGATGACCTGGGCCAGAATCCTGAACGGCCCCGCGCCGCAGACCTGGGCGGCCGACTCCAGCGAGGCGTCCGACTGGCGGAGCGCGTTGGCGCAGAAGACGTACGCGATCGGGGCGAGCGCCACGGCCTCCGTGAGCGCCATGCCGGGGATCGAGTACAGGTTCCACGGCACCGCGCCGAAGATCTGCTGCACCTTGACGCTGACGAACCCGGCCGGGCCGTACATGATGATCCAGCCGAAGCCCAGGATCAGCGACGAGATGAAGAACGGCCACTGCATCGCCAGCGCGACCAGCCGTCCGCCCGGCAGCTTCGTACGGACCACCACGATCGCCATGGGGATGGCGATGGCCAGGCTCAGGATGGTGGTGAGGGAGGCGAACAGCAGGGTGTTCAGGGCGACTTCACCGAAGCCGGCCTCGGTGAACAGGTTGCTGTAGCCGCTGAGGGTGAAGGCGCCGCCCGCCTCGTAGAGCGGGCGGTTGCGGATGCTCTGGTAGAGGGTCGGGACGATCGGCGCCAGCACCAGGACGGCGAGGAACGCCAGGACCGCGTACTGGACGACCGTGTCCCGTCCGATGCCGCGGAAGCGGCGGTAGCGTGGCGGTTCGAACGACTCCGCGGGTGTCTCGTCCGCCGGTGTGCGGGGTGGCTGGGTGAGGGTTGACATCTGCTCTGACTCCGATCGTCCCGGAAGGCTGCCTGACTACGGACGACTACTTGCGGAGTCCGTCGAAGCGCTCCTGCCAGGCGGCGGCGTCGTCCTTCGAAACCGGCTCGTACTTGACGTGGATGATGTTCTCCTCGCCGACCGCGTCCACGACCTCCTGGTAGGTGTGCAGACCCTCGCCCTTGACGCCCTCGCGGTACGAGGCCAGACCACCCTCGGCGACCGCGCGCTGCCCCTCCTCGGAGAGGGCGAAGTCCATGAAGAGCTTCGAGGTCGCCGGGTGCGGCGCCTCGGCGGCGATGCCCATCCCGCGCGGCAGGACGACCGTGCCGTCCTTCGGGAAGACGATCTTCACCAGGCCCGCGCTGTCCTCGACCACCGGGTAGGCGGGCGAGGCGCTGATCAGGAAGCCGGCCGTGTACTCACCGGCGACGATCTTCTCCAGCTGGGTGCCGGAGGAGGTCTCCGGACGGGTCAGCGGAAGGATCTTCTCCAGGTCCTTCCACGCCTCCGGGTTGCCCTCGGTGAGCGCCCGCGTGACGGTGAAGCCGAACGAGCCCTCCGGGTCGCGGACCGTCACCTTGTTCTTGTACTTGCCCTCGTCCGACGTCACGATCTTCGCGAAGTCCGTCAGCGTGGTCGGCGGGGTCTCCATCAGCGACGTGTTGTACGCGATCGTCATCGGGTCCTGCGACACCGAGTACACGCTCGGCAGCAGCTCCGCGCTCTCGCCCAGCTCCTCCAGCTCCGGCGACTTGTACTCCAGGACCGTGTTCTTCCGGGCCGAGAAGTCCGCCCACGCGGTCGCCGCGCTGGAGATCAGCACGTCCGCAGGGGAGGAACCGGCCGCGTTCTCGGAGAGCGTCTTCTGGAAGAGCTCGTCGCTGTCCAGCTCGTTGACGGAGACGGTCTTGATGAAGTCGTACTTCTTCTTGAAGTCCCGGACGATCGGCGCCATGTTCTCGTCGCCCAGGTTGGAGTAGACGGTGAGCTTGCCGCCCTCCTTCTTCGCGGCCTCGATCAGGTCCGCGTAGTCCGCCGGGTAGTAGTCCGGCACCTGGCCCGCCGAGATCTTGTTCTCCGCCACCTTCGGCGCGTCGTCGCCGCCACCGCCGCAGGCGGCCAGCGTGCCGAGCGCGAGGGTCGCGGCGACCGCCGCCGCGAGGGGGCGACGGACGGGACGCCGGTACGCGGGAGCCGGTCCGTCGAAGGGGCCGACGGTGTACCCGGTGCCGATGTGGCTGGATCTGGCCATGGTTCTCCTCCTGGCGCGTGCCTTCTGGCAGCTGTTGCCGGGAGGTTATGGACCCAGGTCAGGCCGGTAAATGCTTCACCCGTCAGAGCTCTTACTGCTCGTATTGGTCGTTGAGTTAGTGACGCGAGTCACCCCTGTCGAGCAGGTGTGGATGGCTGGGAACGATCGCCCTTGAGATGGGCCGTGAGCTGCTGGAGCCGACCCCACGCCGCCGCGTCCTCCCCGTCGCCGAGGGGGTAGTGCAGCGCCGGGCGGGTGGTCGGGCCCAATCCCACCGGCTGGACTTCGACCGGTGGCCGGCGGGCGTGGTCGAGGCCGATGGTGTGCACGTCGTCCGGGCCGAGTGTGAAGGTCGCGGGCAGCGGCGGGCCCTCCAGCCGGGGCGGGGTCGTGAGGTCGGCACGGCCCACGCGCACCGAGGCCAGCATGGTGCGCAGCCCGTGCTCCCTGACCAGGGTCTCGGCCAGTTCTTGGAGGCGGTCCAGCGGAAGGCCCTCACCGGCCGCGTACCCGACCGTGAGGACGGCGTCCTCCTCCACACCCTTCGTCGTCCGGGTCACCCGGAGCGTCGCCATGGCCGGCCGGTCCGGGGTGCCCACCACGATCAGTTGCGACGGCTCGGGTGCCCGCTCCCGGGCCAGATCGGTCAACTGCCGGGGCGACCAGGGCAGGTTGACCGGTTCGGCCGGGCCCCAGCCCGCCGGGGCGGTACCCGTCAGCGTCTTCCAGGCCGCCTCCAGCGCGCCGCCCAGCAGCAGCCGCTCGTCCGCCCTGTGCCCGGTACGGAGGGCGACGATCAGCTGCCGGCCCGCGGCTTCCCGCACCGGGCGGGTGAAGGCGGCGGCCACGGTTCCCGTCCCGTCCTCCGACAGCACGGGCGAGAACGCCTCGTCCCGCCAGCGCAGCACCGCCCCCGACAGCCCGTCGTAGTACCCGCACTCCGGGTCCTGGACGACCCAGCGGTTGGGGACACGGGCGAGCGTCGTACGGGCCGCCGGCGTCAGACGCACCCCGGCCGGGGTGACGATCTGCAGGGAGCGCCGGGACGCCACGGCCGTGCGCATGATCTCCGCGAGCCAGCTGGTCAGGGCGACCACCGGCCGGTCGATGAGGACAACGGCCGCGTGGTCGGTCACCACGTCCACGGCGGGCTGTCCCGACCCCGCCGACGGCACGGCGGACACGTCAACGATCTCCGTGCCCGCCGCCTCCGGAGGCCAGGTCGTACCGCCCAGCAGCGCGTTGAGCCGCCCGCACACCACCCCCGCCAGCTTCTCCGCCTCCGGCACCGCCGTGGACGCCCGTGCCTCCGTCCACCAGAACGGGGCCTCCACCCGCTGCCCGAGCAGCCGCTCCGCCTCGCCAGGCACCTGCACCAGCACCGGCGACTCCACGGACACCAAAGGGCGCCCGCCCGGACCGTGCAGCTGGACGACCGCGCCGTCGGCCGCCGCCGACAGGTCCAGGTCCGCGCCACCGGCGTACAGACTCGCCATCAGGGCCCAGACGTTGGGCATCTTCGGGGTGAGGGCGATGACGTCCTTGGTCACGGGCGGTGGCCCTCCTCGCTGTCGAGTGCCGTGTCAAGTGCCGTCTGGATCAGTTGATGGGCGCGGCCCCGGCGGACCAGCGTGCCCCGGCCGGCCGGCTGGGCCGAGGCGTACAGGCCGGGGAAGAGCTGGCCCTCGCTGCGCTCGCCGGTCATCAGCAGCGCGGCCGTACCCGTCTCGCGGAGGGTCTGCAGCAGCGGTTCGTACATCGCCCGGGACGCGCCCGCCACCCGGCGGGTGATCACGAAGTGCAGCCCGATGTCCTGCGCCGACGAGACGTACGGCAGGAAGGGCGACAGCGGCTGCTGGCCGGCGGTGGTGAGGATGTCGTAGTCGTCGACCAGGATGACGATCCGCGGGCCCTTGAACGCGGGCTCGTCGCTCAGCGCGTCCGGGTCCGCCGTCTCCGGCATCCGCTTCTCCAGCTCGCTCGCGATGCCCGCCGACAGGCCCGCCGCGAGCTTCGCGTTGTGCGCGTACCCACCCCGGTACGGCTCCGGGATCACGCCCCGCAGCCCGCGCCGGGGGTCGAAGACGCCGAAGACCAGCTCCTCGTCCGAGTACCGCTCCACGAGCTGCGCGGCGATCAGCTTCAACAGGTTCGTCTTGCCACACTCGTTGTCGCCCAGGATCAGCAGATGCTGGTCCGAGCCGAACAGGTCGAGGAGGGCGGGCGCCAGGGCGTCCTGGTCCACGCCGATCGGGACCCGGTGCGGCTCGGCGACGAGCGACGGCAGTTGCGTGACGGGCAGCCGGGTGGGCAACACCCGTACGGGCGGCGCCAGTTCGCCGTGCCAGGTGGAGCGGATCGAGCGGGCCGCGTCCTCCAGCGCCGGACCGAGGTCACCCGTCGACGGCCGCCCGTCCAGACGGGGGAGGGCGGCCTGCGCGAACAGCTTGCCGTCGGTCAGGACGCGCCCCGGAGTGTCCGGCGACAGGGTCTCGGAGAGCTTGCGGTCCACGCTGGAGTCGCTGGGGTCGTTGAGCCGCAGCTCCACCCGCGTCCCGAACATCGACTGCGTCGCGATCCGTACGTCGTTCCAGCGGAGCATGCCGCCGACGACATGGATGCCGTAGCCGCCCCCGCGCTTGAGCAGGTCCACGACCGTGTCGTCCAGCTCGGCGAACTCGTCGCGCAGCGCGCCGAACCCGTCGATGAGCAGCACGATGTCCGTCGACCCCAGCTCCCGCAGCTCGCCCCGCCCGCGCAGACGCCGCAGCTGGTCGACGGAGTCGATCCCGTGCTCGCGGAACAGCTCCTCCCGCTCGACGAGCATCGTCCGCACCTCGGCGACCGTCCGCGCGGCCCGCTCCCGGTCGGCCCGGCCCGCGATTCCGCCGACGTGCGGCAGCCCGGAGAGGGCCGAGAGACCACCACCGACCAGGTCGAGGCCGTAGACGGCGACTTCGGCGGGCGTGTGGGTGGTCGCCAGCGACAGCGCCAGGGTCCGCAGCAGCGTCGTCTTGCCGGACTGCGGGCCGCCGATCACCGCGGCGTGCCCGCCCGCGACCGTCAGATCGAGCACCCAGTGGCCCTGCCACTGCTTCGCCGGATCGTCCAGCACGCCCAGCGGCACCCGCAACGGGCCCTCGGACGCCGTCAGTCGAAGACCCCGCTCGTCCACCTGCACGGGTCCGGCCGCCGCGTCCAGCGTGATCGCGTCCGGCAGCGGTGGCAGCCAGATCCGGCGCACCGGCCGTGCGGCGGAGGCGAGTTGGTCCACCATCACCGACATCACCGTCGGCCCCGTCTCCCGCTTGGTCGCCTTGGGCTCCTCGACGGCCTCCCCCGAAGGGGCCGCGCTACCGAGCGTGTTGTACGTCGGATACGGCCGGACCAGCGGGGTGTCGTCCTCCTGCGCCACGAGCGCCGGGCCCCGGTACGCGCCCGACACGTACCCCGCCTTGAACCGTTCGTACGTCGAGGTGTCCACCTTCAGATAGCCGAAGCCAGGCAGCGGCGGGAGGTGGAAGGCGTCGGTGGTGTCGAGGACGGTCCGCGACTCGTCGGCGGAGAAGGTGCGCAGCCCCAGCCGGTACGAGAGATAGGTGTCCAGCCCCTTGAGCTTGCCGCCCTCGATGCGCTGGCTGGACAGCAGCAGATGGACGCCGATGGAGCGGCCGATGCGGCCGACGGACAGGAACAGGTCGATGAAGTCCGGCTTCGCGGTGAGGAGTTCACCGAACTCGTCGATCACCACGAAGAGGTGGGGGAGCGGTTCGAGATCGGGGCGACGGGTCGCGCGCAGGGCCGCGTAGTGCCCGATGTCGGCCACGTTCCCCGCGTCCTTCAGCACCTGCTGACGGCGCTTGACCTCGCCGGCGAGGCTGGAGTGCACGCGCTCGACGAGCCCGGCCTGGTTCTCCAGGTTGGTGATCACACCGGCCACGTGCGGCAGCTCGGTGAAGGGCGCGAAGGTCGCACCGCCCTTGTAGTCGACCAGGACGAGCGCCAGGTCCTCGGGGGAGTGGGTGGCGGCGAGCGCCAGCACGAGCGTGCGCAGCAGCTCGCTCTTGCCGGAACCGGTCGCGCCGACGCACAGCCCGTGCGGTCCCATCCCCAGCTCGGAGGACTCCTTCAGGTCGAGCAGTACGGGCTCGTGCCGGTCCGTGACACCGATGGGCACGCGTAGGAACTCACGCTCACCGCGCGGCGCCCAGAGATCGGCCAGATTCAGCAGCGCCGGGTCGTCGATGCCGAGGAGACCGGGGAAGTCGACGGGGCCGGTGACCGGGGTGCCCTCGGCCGCCGACTCGGCGGACAGCCGTAGCGGCGCGAGCAGCCGGGCCAGGCCCTCGGCGCCGGCGGCGGTCACCTCGTCGGAGGTGCCGTGGGCGACCCCACCCGTGGTGCTCCCCTCGGCCGCCTGCGGCTCCCGGAGGTCCTCCACGGCGACCTGGTCGCCCCGCACGGTGATCCGCACCGACACCTGGTCGGGCTCGTGCACCTGCTCCTCCAGCAGATGCAGCACGGTGACCCCCATGTCCGGCAGGCCCACCGCCGTGTCGGGACGCGGCAGTTCGGCGGCCGTGTCCCCGTACTCGTCGCTCACCACGAGCATCCGGGACGCCAGCCTGAGCGCCTTGCGGTCGGCGAGGCCCCGGCGCACCTCCGCCGCGTACGAGGCACGCCGGCCCAGCTCGTGCCGGAAGTGCCGGGCCAGCTGCGGCAGGCTCGGCGCGATCCGGCGGGCCGCCACCGGGCCGTCGTGCTCCTGCCCGTCCAGCATGTGCGGCAGCCACTTGGCCCACTCCCAGTCGGCCAGCCGCTCACCCGGCACCCCGAGCGCCACGGCCACGTCGTCCGGCGCGTGCGAGACGGCGACCTGCACGAGGAGCGCGCGGGCCACCCGCAGGACGCCCTCCCGGTCACCGACCACGCTGACGTTGCCCGCCCGGTCCAACGGCACGGTTATCGGGCAGTCGTTGGCGACGGAATAGCGGGCGAGCAGTGCCCGCGCCTCGTTCAGCATGAACGGGTCCGGCGGCGTCAGCACCCCGCCCTGGTTCTGCCCGATGGCCAGATCCGCCACGGGCACGTCACCGGTGCCGACCCGCACCCGCAGGAAGTCCGCGTCCTGCCGCCGCCGCTCCCAGAGCCGGGCGGGGTCGCGCACCAGGTCGTACAGCGCCTCCGGAGGCGGATTCAACACCCGTGCGAGCCGCCGCCGCTCCCGCTCCTGTGTCCCGAACTCCTCGCGCAGCTCCTCCAGATACTCCAGATACCGCTCCCGCTGCGTACGGCGGGTGCGCTGGGCCTTGCCACGCTGGGAGAGGAAGAGGGCGACCGCACCGAGCAGGGCGAACACCAGTACGATCGCGCCGAGCGCCGCGAACTGGCTGTTGCGGATCACGGTCATCATCACGACCGAGCCCATGACACCGGCCATCGGCAGCAGCGCCGTCGCCGCCGTCCCCGCCTTGCCCTCCGGTAGGTTCGGCGGCGGCTCGATCGTCCGGGCCCCGGCGGCCCCGAGCGGACGGGTGCTCCGCGCGGGCCGGTGGATCAACTGCTGGGTCACGGACGGACCCCTTCTCGTCTCGCTCGCGTGGCTGCCGTGGTCATCGCATCCTCACCGCGCGGGTCATCGCCTCCGCCGCCAGCGTGATCGCCGCGTCACGGGTCTCCTGGCCCAGCAGGGCGGTCCGGATGGGGCCGCCCTGGGCGAGGTGGCGGTCGTAGGGGACGGTGACGACATGGACGCCGGACTCCTTGAGGTGCGCGACGGCCGTCTTGCGGTCCAGCGTCATGTCGGGGGAGTTGGCGGTCAGCGCGACGACGGTCGAGGCGAGCGCGGAGTGCGGCAACTGGCCGAGCCAGTCCAGGACCTGGCGGGTGCCGTTGACGCCCTCGGCGGTCATCGGCGCGACGACCACGCGCGCGTGCGCCGTGTCCATCGCCGTACGGGCCACCTCGCCCGGCAGCGTCTCGCAGTCCACCACGGTCACCGCGAAGTAGCGCCGCAGCGCTAGGGTCACGGTGCGGTACGTACGGATGTCCAGCGGGGCCCCGACGCGGCCCTGACTGGCGGGCAGCAGCCAGCCGCCGTCCGACACGGGCACCAGGTAGCCGGTGACATCGGTGAGCTGCATGGCGGGGTTCAGGATCTCCGCCAGGTCGGCCGCCGCCCAGCGCACCGAGTCGGCGCCCATCCGCACCGGCAGCGTGCCGAGCGCCGCGTCCGCCTCCAGGGTGAGCACCGGGTCGTGCCGGTAGTGGTTGAACGTCCGCCCCAGCAGCGCGGCCATCGTCGACTTGCCGACCCCGCCCCGGATCGACGTCACGGCGATCACCCGCCCCGTCGTCACCGGCTGCTGCAACTCCCGGGCGATCCGCGTCTCCTCCGCGACGTCCTGCGCGGCCGACGAGGTCAGCTTCCGGATCGACCGCCCCGTCCGCCGAGCCACCGAGTCCCCGTGCTGCGGCCGTCCGAGCGCATGCGCGAGCCGAGGATCGATCGTCGGCACCGAGTCGGGCGCCCGCATGGGGGTCCCGGGTGCACGGGAGCCACGACGGGCGGGCGCGGCGGGGTTCACGCCGGGCGCGGGGGAGGCGCCGGGTGCCGGGGAGGCGCCCGGAGAAGAGGAGGCGCCGGTGGCCGGGCGGGCACCATCGCCGGGTCGGCCGGGGCGCGCCGGATCCCCGGGCGCGCCCGGAGACTGCGCGGCGGCCTGCGGGTGACCCGTACGGGGGTCGGGGGCGGACCCTACGGGGCCGGGCGCGACGGGGCCGTGTGTGACGGGGCTGGGCTGGGCCGGTGGTGGTTCGACGGAGTGCGACGGGTGCGGTGCGGCGGGCTGCGCCGGAAGCCGACCGTCGGCCATCGGCCGCATCGGCAGCGGTTGGACGGGGTCTGGCCGCACGGGGCCCGGCTGTGCCGGCGCCGGCCGCGAGGTCTCCGGCTGAACCGGCGGCGGCTGAACCGGCACCGGCTGCACGGGCACCGGACGTACGGGCCGCTCGCTCCCGCCCTCCTCCGAAGGCCTCACCGGTCCCACCGGTCCCGAAGGCCTCACCGGTTCCGAGGGCCTTGCCGGTCCCGGAGCCTCCGTCGGCTCGGACGGCAAGGACCGCACCAGCCTGAGCGTCGGCTCCGCTCGACGGGCCGGCGCCTCGGGCCTCCCGGCCCCACCGGGGCCCCTGTCCGCCCCCGCACCGAATGCCCCCGCACCGGACGCCCCCGGATCCGAAGCAGCGACTCCACGCGCACCGAAACCGCTGCCCTTGCCCACACCGGCCCCGCCGCCTTCACCCGCACCGGACGCGCGGCCCTCCTCGGTGCCCTCGCCGGAGGCCCCGACCCCGGCCCCGGCCCCGGCTCCCTCCCGCCCCAGTTCGCGCAGCACATCCCGCTGCCAGTCCCCTGCCTGCGCCATGTGTGGCCCCCAGCTCCTAAGCGAAGGTGTCGAGCAGTCGTCCGTACACCCCGAACACCCCGATGAGCAGTGGGAACAGGGTGATGACGCCGATGGACTCGAACGTGTCGCCGAGACGCCGCAGCCGTACACGTACGTGCTCGGCGGGCTGGACGGCGAGCACCAGCAGCGGCAGTGCGGCCAGCAGGGCGAGGACGGCGAGCGGGCCGGCGGTGTCGCCGGAGTGGTCCCGCCAGACCGCGACCAGCCGGACGGCGAGCACGGCGGCCGCCCCGAGCAGCACCACGACCTCGGCGACCAGCGGGAACGCCCGTGCGCGCAGGGCGAGTACGACCATGGTGAGGACCGCTAGCAGGACGGTCCACTTGCTGGGCGCGCGCAGGACGAACACCCCGGCCACGACCGCCGAGACGGCCATGGTGACCGTGGCCAGGACCAGCCCCCGGTGCGTGGCGGAGAGGGCCGCGGCCACCTGGTAGCGACTCACAGAGGCCCCGGCGGAGCGCCGGTCGTCGAGGCCGGAGAGGCCCGAGGCCATCAGCGCCAGCCGGGGCAGCAGTCCGAGCACGACCACGGAAACCACCGCGAGGACCGCCCCCGCCTCGGCCTGCTCCGTGACCGAGGCCGCCCCCGTGCCCGACACGAGCGCGGCGACCCCCAGCCAGCACACCACGGCCCCGGCCAGTGCCCCCGCCCCGACCAGCCCACCCCGCCCGAGGGGAGTGAACAGCCCGAGGAGCACGAGCGTGACGACCCCGGCACCGGCCATGGCCGCCACCTGCGGGGCCGCGGTCCAGTCCTGGGCCTCCGCCAGCGTCGAGGCGCCGAGCAGGCCCAGCGCACCGGCCGTCGCGATCAGGGTCGCCGCCAGTCCCCGCTTCCCGGCCCGCCCCAGCAGCGCACCCGCGAGCGCGGCCACCAGCGCGACGACGAGCAACGCCCCGGCGACGGCTCCGGGTTCGTACGCGGTCCGGGCGAACACCCCGGCGGCCAGGGCCCAGCCGACCGTGGCCGCCCCGGCCGTGACCCGGCGCGTGGCCGGCCGCCAGCGCCAGCCACGGGCGTCGAGATCCTCGGCCGCCTCGTCCGTGACGTCGTGCACGACGGGCGCCGACGGAGCGTCCTCGGCCCGCACGAGCCGCAGTACGGCGCCGTCCGCGACCCCGGCCGACTCCAGCGTGCTGTCGTGGGCCAGTGCGGAGCCGTCCGCGGTGACGAGGTGCCGCAACTCGGGCCGCTCGCCGACCCGGTCGTCGAGCAGCCGCATCACCTCCGGCAGCAGCAGCCCGACCGGCTCCCGGGAGGGCAGCACGAGATCCACGCGCCGCCGCTCGCCCACCAGCGTGACGCGGCTGAGCGCCGTACGACCGCCGTCCGTGCTCTGCCCCAAGGTCCCCGTAGACATCACGCGTTCGAACCTATCATCGGGTAGAAGTGCTGGTCGGGGCTGTGGAAACGGTCGGGGAGGGCGTGACGGAGGGCTGCACGGAACCCCCGTACGGGCTCTTGCCGATGATGCGGTTCGACACGAAAGACCACCCCACACATCCCGCGCACAGCACCGCCGCGATGACGATCCCGGCGAAGACCTTCCCGATCCGTTCGTCCACCGAGCGCCGCTGCCGCTGCGCCCCGAACAACAGGGCGTCCCGCAGCCGTCGACGGCGCACCGACACCGACTCCAGCAACTGGCTGTCGTAATCCTGCGCCGCCACGGCTACGGGACCTCGTTTCCTTCTCCGTCAGTCGATCCGGTCGACCTCCGTCGCCGGAGCGGTAGACCTCCGTCAGCCGATCTGGTCGACCGCCGCGCGGGCCTTGGCCAGCGTGGACTGCGCGGTGCCGTCGTTCTGTTCCAGCGTGGTGCGCACCAGCCGGATGATCTCGCGGACCTCGCCCGCGGCCTTCTTCCAGCGCTCTTCCTTGCCGTGGTAGTCGTCGGAGACACCGTCGGCCTGGAAGTCGGTCATCGCGGCCTTCACGGCGGCGTCGCGGTCGCTGAGCACCCGTTCCAACTGCCCCACGATCGTGCCGAGCGCGGTCTGCACCTCGCCCGAGGCACCGGTGTCGTACGAACGGCGGTCCTGGTTCTGAGCCATGGTGACTTCCCCCTCGTTCCTGCTTATCGTGCGCCGAAGCGGGCCGCGTCGAAGTTGGCCAGGCCCATGTTCTGGTTGGCGTTGTCCTGGGACTCCACGTCACCGGTGCCGAACGCGTTGTCCATGCCCGACTGACCGCCCAGGATCGCGGCGAGCGAGCCGTTCAGATCGGCGGTGATCTCGTCCGCGCGGTTCTTGAACGAGTCGAACGCGGCCTTGCCCGCGCCGTTGAACTTGCCCTCCAGCGGTTCGGCCGCGCTGATCAGCAACTGGATCAGCGTCCCGAGGTCGTCACTCGAACCGACCGTGCTCTTGCCGAGCTCCGCCAGGGTCGTCGACCCCATGTCGAACTTCACGTCGTGTCCACCCCCGTGTGTCTGGGTCACCTACGTCTCGAACATGCTCTCCCACAACGCGTTGCACCCGCAACGCGCTTGCCCGCAAGGTGACATCATCGGGACATAATTCGAACACCCCTGTGGCGAGGCCGCCTTACAGCCCGTTGGCCTACCAAAAAAATCCCACGTGCCCGTGCAACCCTCCCCGCACCCCGCGGGTCGTACGTGGCATCAGGACTTCTCGGAGGGGGATCCGGGGGGATCGCGGGGGGTTCTGGTACGGAGGGGAAAAGCCGAGGGGCCCGGTCCACTGAACCGGGCCCCTCGAAACATCTCACCAGCTCGGGAAGGAACGAGCCGGCTCAGAAGAACACCCCGCACCGCAACAGCACGTTCGCGTACGGCCGCGCCTCCCCGGTCCGTACGACCAGCCGCGCCCCCGCCGACCGTTCCTTCAGCTCCTCGTGGGGGACCAGTTCCAGCTCGGGGAAGCGGTCCTCCAGCAGTGCCGTCGCCGCCGGATTCGCCGCACGCACCTCGTGCGCGGCGGTCGCGCCCTCGATCACGAGCTCGTCGAGCAGCCCGTTCAGGACCTCCTCGAACGACGGCACCCCGGCCCGGAACGCCAGGTCCACCACCCGCGGTCCGTCCGGCACCGGCATCCCCGCGTCACACACCAGCACCCCGTGCCCGTGACCCAACTCGGCGACGGCGCCCGCGAGACGCCGGTTGAGTATCCCGGCCCGCTTCACAGCGCCGCGACCTCCTCCGCGGTCGGGAAGGACACCTGCGCCCCAGCCCTGGTGACGGCGGCGGCCCCGACCCGGGCCGCGTACCCGGCGGCCTCGGCCAACCCGGCCCCCGCGCCCACCTTCCACGCCAGCGCGGCCGTGAACGCGTCCCCGGCCCCCGTGGTGTCCACGGCGTCCACCTTCACCGCCGCCACCCGGGCACTGCCCTCGGCGGTCGCGACCAGCGCCCCCGCCGCCCCCAGCGTGACGACCACGGAACGCGGCCCGAGCGCCAGCAGCGCCCCCGCCCAGTCCTCCGGCGAGCCTTCGAGTTCCCCGCCGACGATGACCTTCGCCTCGTGCTCGTTGACGATCAGCGGATCACACGCCGCCAGCACCTCCTGGGTCAACTCCCTCGGCGGCGACGGGTTCAGCACGAACCGGGTGCCCTCCGGCAACCGCCGTACGACCTCCACCACCGTCTCCCACGGGATCTCGAGCTGTGCCGAGACCACCCGCGAGGCCCGCAGCAGCGCGTCCGCCGCCCGCACGTCCCCGGGGGTCAGTTTCCCGTTGGCGCCGGGCGAGACCACGATGCTGTTGTCGCCGGACGGGTCCACCGTGATCAGAGCGACCCCGGTGGGCGCCCCGCCGACCAGCACCCCCGAGGTGTCCACCCCGGCCGCGCGCTGCGAGTCGAGGAGCAGCTGCCCGTTGCCGTCGTCACCGACCCGCGCCAGCAGCGCCGTACGCGCCCCGAGCCGGGCCGCGGCCACCGCCTGGTTGGCACCCTTGCCGCCCGGATGCACGGCCAGGTCGGAGCCGAGCACGGTCTCCCCGGCCCCCGGTCGCCGCTCGACACCGATCACCAGGTCGGCGTTGGCCGATCCCACGACCAGGAGGTCGTAGTCGTACATGAATGGTCTCCTTCGTTAGCCGCTGAACCGGACTGTCAGCCGCTGAACTCGGCCACGTTCTCGGACGTGACCACCTTCACCGGCACCATCACCGACTTCTGGACCTTCTCGCCGTCGGCGGCCTTCACCGCGTTGCGCACCGCGATCCTGCCGAGTTCGGCGGGCTGCTGCGCGACCGACGCGTACAGGGTGCCGTTCTCCACGGCCTTCAGACCGTCGGCCGTGCCGTCGAAACCGATGACCTGGACGGACTTCCCGGCCTTGGCGCCGAGCGCCTTGATCGCGCCGAGCGCCATCTCGTCGTTCTCGGCGAAGACACCGTCGACGTCGGGGTTGGCCTGGAGGAGGTTCGTCATCACGTCGAGGCTCTTGGTGCGGTCCCAGTCGGCCGGCTGCCTGGCGAGGACCTTGATGCCCGGGTAGGCCTTCAGCCCCTCGGCGAAGCCGGCGCCGCGCTCCCGGCTGGCGGAGGTGCCCGCCTGGCCCTGGAGGATGACGATCTCACCCTTGCCGCCGAGCTTCTCGGCGAGCGACTTGGCGGCGAGCTTGCCGCCGCTGACGTTGTCGGAGGCGACGAGCGCGGCCGTGTTCGCGCCGTTGACCGCGCGGTCGACGGCCACCAGCGGGATGTCCGCCTTGTTGACGGCCTTCGCCGCCGGGGTGACCGCGTCGGAGTCCACCGGGTTGACGATGATCGTGCCGAGACCCTCGCTCGTGAAGTTCTGCAGCTGGTTGGCCTGCTGCGAGGCGTCGTTCTGGGCGTCGGTGACCGACAGGTCCACGCCCAGCTTCTTCGCCTCGTCCTGGGCGCCCGCCCGGATCTGCACGAAGAAGGGGTTGTTGAGCGTCGACAGCGACAGCCCGATCTTCTCGCTCTTCGCCGCCGACGACCCGCTGTGCAGGAAGGAGGTGGCGCCCACGACGGCCGCCGCGACCACCGCCGCCAGCACATACGTCACCGCCTGCTTCCTCCGGTCCGCGGAGCCACCGGTACCGGCCGCGGCCGGAGTTGCTCCCGCCTTCCGGCGCACGGTGTCGAGCAGCACCGCCAGCGCGATCACGACACCGATGACGACCTGCTGCCAGAAAGCGGACACGGACAGGAGGTTGAGGCCGTTCCTGAGCACCGCCAGGATCAGCGCGCCGATCAGCGTCCCCGACGCCTTGCCCGTGCCACCGGCCAGCGAGGCGCCGCCGATGACGACCGCCGCGATAGCGTCCAGCTCGTAGCCCTGCGCGGCCTGCGGCTGCGCGGAGGAGAGCCGGGAGGCGAGCACGATGCCCGCGGCGGCGGCGAACAGCCCGGACAGCGCGTAGATGACGAGCTTCTGCCGCTTCACCCGCAGCCCGGACAGCCGGGCCGCCTCCTCGTTGCCACCGATCGCGTACATGGCACGCCCGATGTACGTACGCCCGAGGATCACGGCCGTGACGATGCCCAGCACGACCATCACCAGGACCGGCACCGGCAGCCAGCCGCCCAGGTTGTCCCCGAGGTGCGAGACGGACTCCGGGAACGCGATCGGGCTGCCCTGCGAGATCACCAGCGACAGACCGCGCCCCACCGACAGCATGGCGAGCGTCGCGATGAACGGCGGCAGCTTCCCGTACGAGATGAGGAAGCCGTTGACGAGACCGCACGCGATGCCGGTGACGACGGCGAGGAGCACGGCTATCGGGACCGGTACGCCCTCCGACGTGGCGCTCCATGCCAGCACGGTCGCCGACAGGGCGGCCACCGAACCGACCGACAGGTCGATGCCCGCCGAGACGATCACGAAGGTCACACCGAACGCGAGGATCGCGGTGACGGCGGCCTGGACACCGATGTTGAGCAGGTTGTCGGCCGTCAGGAAGTCGCCGGAAAGCACCGACATGGCGACGACGAGGACGATGAGCGCGGTCAGTGCGCCGTTGTCGAGCAGGAGCCGGCGAAGCCCCGTCGCTGTCGAGGCGCCGCTCGCGCCCGTCGTGCTCTTGAGCGTGTCAGCGGCCATCGGGGGCCTCCGTTTCCGTCACGAGGGTGGTGGGGTGGGAGACGGCGAGCGCCATCACCGCGTCCTGGGTGGCCTCGGCGGCGGGCAGTTCACCCGCGATCCGCCCCTGGGCCATGACCAGCACCCGGTCGCTCATACCGAGCACCTCGGGCAGGTCACTGGAGATCATCAGGACGGCGGCACCGGCGGCCGTCAGCTCGTTGATCAGTTCGTAGATCTCGACCTTGGCGCCGACGTCGATGCCGCGCGTCGGCTCGTCGAGGATCAGCACCTTGGTGTCCGCCAGCAGCCACTTGCCGATGACCACCTTCTGCTGGTTGCCGCCGGAGAGGGTGCGCACGTGCTGGTGCAGCCCGGCCATCCGGACCCCGAGCTGCTCGGCGACGCGGGCGGCGTTCACCCGCTGCCCCTTGAGGTTGACGAACCCGCCCCTGGTGGCGCCCCGCAGGGTCACCAGACCAAGGTTCTCCTCGACGGACGCGTCCAGCAGTAGCCCCTGCCCCTTGCGGTCCTCGGGCACGAGCCCGATCCCGGCGGTCATGGCGGCGTTGACGTCGTCCTTGGGCACGGCGGAGCCCCTGACCCGCACGGCCCCCTTGTCGTACGGATCTGCGCCGAACACGGCCCGCACGACCTCCGTACGCCCGGCCCCGACGAGCCCCGCGATACCGACGACCTCACCGGCCCGCACCTCGAAGCTCACGTCATGGAACACGCCGTCGCGCGTGAGCCCCTCGACGACGAGCAACGCCTCCCCGGCGCCGGAGTCGCCCTGCTGCCGCGGGTACTGCTGCTCGATGGAGCGCCCGACCATGAGCCGTACGAGCTCGTCCTGGGGCGTGGAGGCGGGGACCTGCCCCACGCTCCTGCCGTCCCGGATGACGGTCACCCGGTCACCCAGGGCGGCGATCTCCTCCAGATGGTGGGTGATGAACACGACGCCCACCCCGTCCGCCCGCAACCGGCGCACGATCGAGAAGAGCTTCTCGACCTCCTCGGTGGTCAGCACGGCGGTCGGCTCGTCCATGATCAGCACGCGCGCGTCGAGACTGAGCGCCTTGGCGATCTCGACCATCTGCAGCCGTGCGATACCGAGTTCACGCACCCGAGCGCGGGGCGACACCTTCACCCCGACCCGCTCCAGCAGGGCAGCGGCGTCGGCCTCCATCCGCTTCCGGTCGATCATCCCGAAGCGGCGTGGCTGCCGCCCGAGGAAGATGTTCTCGGCGACGGTCAGATCGGGCACCAGGTTGAACTCCTGGTAGATGGTGGCGATCCCGAGCCGCTCGGAGTCCTGCGCCCCATGGATGCGCACCTCCTCGCCCTGGGCCAGGATCCGTCCCGCGTCGGGTGTGTAGGCGCCGGAGAGCATCTTGATGAGCGTGCTCTTGCCCGCGCCGTTCTCACCGAGCAGCACGTGCACCTCGCCCCGGCGCAGATCGAAGTCGACGCCGTCCAGCGCGACCACACCGGGAAAGGTTTTCCGTATGCCTTCGATGCGCAGCAACTCGTCCGGGTCGCTCACGACGTGCTCCTGTTCGTCACGGGGGACTCGACGGGGGAGTCGAGGGGAGAGCCGATGGGGGAGTCCATGGGGGAGTCGACAGAGGCCTGGGCGGAGGACTCACCGCAGGAGAGGCGTGCGACGAGACGGGCCGGGAGGGTGACGGACTGCGGGGGCCGCCCCTCGATCCGGTCGACCAGCGCGCGTACGGCGGCCCGCCCCAGCTCGCCCGTCGGCTGGGCGACGGCCGTGATCGGCGGATCGGTGTGCACGAACCACGGGATGTCGTCGAAGGCGGCCAGCCCGACATCCTCAGGAACCCGCATCCCCCGCGCGCGGATGGCGTCCAGCGCGCCGAGCGCCATCAGGTTGTCGGCGGCGAAGACGACCTCGGGCGGCTCGGCCAGATCGAGGAATCCCTCGGTCACGCGCCGCCCGCTCTCGGCCTGGAAGTCGCCCTGCCCCGTGTAGTCGTCGGGCAGCGGCAGTCCGTGCTCGGCGAGCGCCTCCCGAAAGGCCTCGACACGTTCCCGACCGGTCGTGGTGGCGGCGGGCCCGGCGATGATCGCGAGCCGCCGATGCCCGAGCCCGTACAGATGAGCGACGAGATCCCGCACGGCACCGCGCCCGTCCGAGCGCACGACGGGCACATCCACCCCCGGAATCCACCGGTCCACGAACACCATCGGCGTGCCGGCCCGCACGGCGTCCAGCATCAGCGGCGATCCACCGTCGGTCGGCGACACGAGCAGCCCGTCGATCCGCCGGTCGAGCAGATTCCGTACGTGGTGATCCTGCAACTCGGGCCGCTCATCGGCGTTCCCGATGATCACGCTGTACCCGAGCACCCGCGCTTCCTCCTCCACGGACCGCGCCAGCTCCGTGAAGTAAGGGTTCATCACATCGCTGATCACCAGCCCGAGGGTGTGGGTCTGGTCGGTGCGCAGGGAGCGGGCGACGGCGTTCGGGCGGTAGCCCAGCGCCTTGACGGCGGCCAGCACACGCGTACGCGCGTCCGCGCTGACCGACGGATGGTCGTTCAGCACCCGCGACACCGTGGCGACGGACACCCCCGCCTCGGCCGCGACATCCTTGATGCCGGCCATCGCCGCTCCACCTCCTCGTGGAATCGATTACACGACCGATTGGAATCGATTCCATAGGCCTGAAGCAAGGGTGAAAAGGTGGCTGAAATCCAATCGTGACCGAGGGGTGGGAGGGGGCGTGGGGGCTTGAAAGGGTGCCGAGGGGCTGAGGGGGCGTGACGGTACGAAGCCGGCCGCTGGAAGCGGTAAGAGATCCGGCCCGGCCGTCCATCTCCCCGCCGCCGACCCCACCCATGGGCCGACGGCGCCTGGCCCGACAGTCGAAACGAGGACCTACGCGTCCGCCAGCCACGTCAACATGCGGCCCCGGGACCAGCAGCGGCCCACGGCCTCGGCCCGCAGGGCGGCCCCGTCGAACACCGCCAACCCGATGATGCTGTGGCCGGAGGCGCGGCGATCGCCGAGCGTGGGGATCGCCGGTGCGACTCCGACCCCCTCCGCCGACACCCACGCCACCGCCCGCCCGGCCGCCGCTTCGTCGAGGCGGTGCAGGAAGCGCAGGCGGCTCTCCAACGGAAGGCGCGACAACGCCCACGTCGTGGTGACGACCGGCAGGGCGTCCGCGGGGACCTGGGCGAAGGCGTCGGGCAGCACGTCGACGGCGTCACCCCGCAACAGCAGCGGAGGTGCCGTCGCCACCAACACGATCTCCGCTTCGAGCGTCGCGACCCGCTCCGGCTGACCCGGCTGGCCCGGCTGATCGGGCCACAGACAGGCACGCAGCCATCGGGCGTCGTCCGGGTCGGTCACGTCGACCGGATCCGGGTCGATGCCGACCCGGGCGACGACCTCGGGCATCGCCCGCGCCGGGACGGGCCGGTCTCCCACGACCGAACACGACACCCGCACGGGAGACGACGGGTCGCCCAGCGAAAGCCCGTCGCCGTACGTGATGCCGACACGGTCGACTTGGAGATTGAGCCCGGTCGAACACCCCACGTCGATCAGCCCGACCGTGTGCGCGCCCACCCGGCGCGCGGCCTCGGCGATGGCCGGGTACAGCACGGCGCAGCGCCCGTTCTCGTTCTCGCTCCCGTTGGTTGGCGTCCGCCGACGCGCGGCGATGGCCACGACCGAGTCGGTCATCCGCGACAGCGTGTCGATCGCCGCGTCGGCGGCGGCGTCGCCGTCCGCGGTCGCATAGGCCGCGGCCAGCGCCGGGGCGCGTCCGGCGAGGGCGAGATCGTGCAGGGCGGCCAGGATCAGCGTGGGATGCCGCTTGCGCGCCGGCGCCGCCTCGATGGCGCGCAGCGCCTCGTCGGACTCACTGAGGGCGACGGCGACGCGCTCGTACAGCGACGATGTCCCGGCGGCGTCGACCTCACCGAACTGCCGATACACCTCAGCGAGTGTGCGGGCCTTACCCACGGTCGCGGCGCCTCCTGCGGTAGCCCTGAGATCCCGACGACCCTATCCGCGGATCACGCAACTCCACCATCGAACTCCGCAGGCTCCGCGAGGCCGCCGGCCTTACAGCCGTCCAGTCGGCGGCGCTTTTCGGGGCGAACAGGGTCCAGATGAGCCACATGGAGCTGGGGCTCATCGGGGTCAGCGAAGAGCGGCTGCGTCGACTCGCGTCCCACTACGCCTGCACCGACACGGAGTTCATCGACGCGCTGGTCGCCATGGCCGCGGACCGGACGCGGGGTTGGTGGGAGGAGTACCGGGGCCTGTTGCCCACGTCGTTCCTGGATCTCGCCGAGTTGGAACACCATGCTGAGTTCCTGAGGGAAGTGGCGATCCTGTACGTCCCGGGCATGCTGAGGCGCCTCATGCACACCTGGCGGAAGTCGTCCCACTCGGGCCCGGACGACGGCAACAACTGCGTCGAGATAGCCACCACCCCCACCCACACAGCCGTCCGGGACTCCAAGACCCCGACCCGCGCCACCCTCACCTTCTCCACCTCCTCCTTCACCGCCTTCATCGGCGCTCTCAAGAGGTCGAGAAGGAGCGTGTAGGCCTCTCCGGGCAGGGGCGGCGCCGCAGCCTGGCCGGGGGCGGGCCTTGGAGGCGACGAAGGGCGCCGTCTCTATGATGGGCCGATGGCATCGATCAAGCAGTTCCAAGTCACCTTCGACTGCGCGGAACCCGAGCGCCTTGCTCGTTTCTGGTGCGAGGTGCTGGGGTACGTCGTGCCGCCACCACCGAAGGGGTTCGCCACTTGGGACGATTACCAGCGCTCGCTGCCGGCCGAGGAGCGGGACGCATGGTTCGCCTGCGTTGACCCCTCAGGCGTGGGCCCGCGCCTGTACTTCCAGCGCGTACCCGAAGGGAAGGCCGCCAAGAACCGGCTGCATCTCGACGTGCGGGTCGGCACCGGACTCGTGGGTGAGGAGCGCCTCGCCGCACTTGAGGCCGAGTGCGCACGACTGGTCCCGCTCGGCGCGGTACACGTACGAACCCTGTACGACGGCCAGGACGCGTGCATCCCGATGCGGGACATCGAGGGCAACGAGTTCTGTATCGACTGAGTACTGAGCCATCGACGACGAGACCACCGGCCGAGCGTAATCCGGACAACCACCGGTCATCCCCCGCTGCCGACCGCACCGCAAGCCCCCAAACGCGACGGGCCGCCGGCCGGAGCCGACGGCCCATCACGACGTTACGGCCCATCACGAAGTGCACCGCCCGGAGGTACCCGCAGGGGACCGGGACCGGGACCGGAGACCAGAGACCGGAGACCGGAGACCGGAGACCGGAGACCAGAGACCGGAGACCAGAGACCAGAGACCAGGTCAGGACTCGCAGCCGATCTCCTGGTCCCCGGAGTCCGACGTGCAGGTGTCCCTGCCGTCCCCTCCCTGCGCGGAGTCGCCCGGAGCCTGATCGACGTTGTCCAGGACGTCGTCGCCCACCCCGCCGCTCAAAGTGTCGACGCCCGGCCCTCCGACGAGGACGTCGTCGCCGCTGCCGCTCAGCAGGGTGTCGCGTCCCTCTCCGCCCGCGAGGGACTGACGGGCGGTGGCGTCCTGGGCGAACACCGTGTCGTTGCCCGGTCCGGCGTTGATCGAGGCGCGCAGGCCGGTTCTCTGGGCGATGGTGTCCTGTTGGTCGCCGGCGACGACCATGATCGTCCGGTTGCCGGCCGGGCAGGAGACGGAACCGTCACTGTTGAGCGTGCACCCCACGCCCGCCGAAGTGGACGCCCCGTTGTCGATGACGGTGACGGTGCTACCGGTCGGGTTGATGAAGATCCTGTTCCGCTCCCCGTCCGCCGCGTTGACGAAGATGAACGCCGAGTTGGCCTGCACCACCGTCGCGCCTGCCTGCGCCGCCCCCGTCGCGGCGGACGCCGTGCCGGTGGGTACGAGCAGCGCCGCCCCCGCCGCCGCCGTCGCTGCCGCCTGTAATCCCCTGCGGGTTGACATAGCCATGCTGCTCCTGTCGTCGAACACGCTCATGTCGCACTCGTGCCGACCGCTGGTTGAAGCGGCGGCGCACGGCTTCAGCGTCCACGCCGGCCCGTGCGGAGACATGGGGGGACAGCCCCCAATTACCGCTACCGCGTCACTCGCGGCGCACGGCGGGCCGTACAGGGCTCACCGATCCCCTGGTCCCCCACCCCCTGTCACACCCTGGCGGTACGGTCGGATCATGCCCGATCAGAAGACGGCCCAGCAGGGGACCGGGGAGCGGCGACTCGCCGTACTCGAAGGCGTACTGGAACGCATCACCTACGCCAACGAGGACAACGGCTACACCGTCGCGCGCGTGGACACCGGCCGGGGCGGCGGCGATCTCCTCACCGTCGTGGGCGCGCTCCTCGGTGCCCAGGTCGGCGAATCCCTCCGTATGGAGGGCCGTTGGGGCTCGCACCCGCAGTACGGCAAGCAGTTCACCGTGGAGAACTACACCACCGTCCTCCCGGCCACCGTCCAGGGCATCCGCCGCTACCTCGGCTCCGGCCTGGTCAAGGGCATCGGTCCGATCTTCGCCGACCGCATCACCCAGCACTTCGGCCTGGACACCCTCCAGATCATCGAGGAGGAGCCCAAGCGGCTCATCGAGGTGCCGGGCCTCGGCCCCAAGCGCACCAAGAAGATCGCCGACGCCTGGGAGGAGCAGAAGGCGATCAAGGAGGTGATGCTCTTCCTCCAGACGGTGGAGGTGTCCACGTCCATCGCCGTGCGCATCTACAAGAAGTACGGCGACGCCTCGATCGGGGTCGTGAAGAACCAGCCGTACCGGCTCGCCGCCGACGTCTGGGGCATCGGCTTCCTCACCGCCGACAAGATCGCCCAGTCCGTCGGCATCCCGCACGACAGCCCGGAGCGCGTGAAGGCGGGCCTGCAGTACGCCCTGTCGCAGGCCACCGACCAGGGCAACTGCTACCTCCCGGAGGAGCGCCTGATCGCCGACGCGGTCAAACTCCTCCAGGTCGACACGGGCCTGGTCATCGAGTGCCTGGCCGAACTCGCCCTGCCCGACGAGGACTCCGGCGAACCCGGCGTCGTACGGGAGAAGGTGCCGGGCCCCGACGGCGGCGACCCGGTCACCGCGATCTACCTCGTCCCCTTCCACCGCGCCGAACTCTCCCTCTCCGCCCAGCTGTTGCGCCTCCTGCGCACGGATGAGGACCGTATGCCCGGCTTCCACGACGTGGCCTGGGACAAGGCGCTGGCCTGGCTGAGGGGGCGTACGGGCGCGGAGTTGGCCCCCGAACAGGAGGCGGCCGTACGCCTCGCTCTGACCGAGAAGGTGGCCGTGCTCACCGGCGGCCCCGGCTGCGGCAAGTCCTTCACGGTCCGCTCGATCGTGGAGCTGGCCAGCGCGAAGAAGGCGAAGGTCGTGCTCGCCGCCCCCACCGGCCGGGCGGCCAAGAGGCTCGCCGAGCTGACCGGAGCCGACGCCTCCACCGTCCACCGACTGCTGGAGCTGAAGCCCGGCGGCGACGCGGCCTACGACAAGGACCGCCCGCTGGACGCCGACCTGGTGGTCGTCGACGAGGCCTCCATGCTGGACCTGCTCCTCGCCAACAAGCTGGTGAAGGCGGTGCCGCCGGGCGCCCACCTCCTCTTCGTCGGCGACGTCGACCAGCTCCCCAGCGTCGGCGCCGGCGAGGTCCTCCGTGACCTGCTGGCCGACGGCAGCCCGATCCCGGCGGTCCGGCTCACCAAGGTGTTCCGGCAGGCCCAGCAGTCCGGGGTGGTGACCAACGCGCACCGGATCAACTCCGGGCAGCATCCGCTGACCGACGGCATGAAGGACTTCTTCCTCTTCGTCGAGGACGACACGGAGGAGGCCGGACGGCTCACGGTCGACGTCGCGGCCCGCCGTATTCCGGCCAGGTTCGGGCTCGACCCCCGCCGGGACGTCCAGGTGTTGGCGCCCATGCACCGGGGCCCGGCCGGCGCGGGCAACCTCAACGGGCTGCTCCAACAGGCCATCACCCCAGCCCGCCCCGACCTGCCCGAGAAGCGGTTCGGCGGCCGGGTCTTCCGCGTCGGCGACAAGGTCACCCAGATTCGCAACAACTACGACAAGGGCGAGAACGGCGTCTTCAACGGCACCGTCGGCGTGGTCACCGCCCTCGACCCGGTCGACCAGCGCCTGACGGTCCTGACGGACGAGGACGAGGAGGTGGCCTACGAGTTCGACGAACTGGACGAGCTGGCGCACGCCTACGCGGTGACGATCCACCGCTCCCAGGGCAGTGAGTACCCGGCCGTGGTGATCCCGGTGACGACGGGCGCGTGGATGATGCTCCAGCGCAACCTCCTCTACACGGCGGTGACCAGGGCGAAGAAGCTGGTCGTCCTCGTCGGTTCCCGCAAGGCGATCGGTCAGGCGGTCCGCACGGTCTCCGCCGGTCGGCGGTGCACGGCCCTCGACTTCCGGCTCGCGCCACGGGTTTTGTAGCCCTGGGCCCTCTTCGGGGGAACCTCTCGTGCCGCTCCGGCAGCTCGTGAGTGAAATTTGATCGATCAAACGAGTCGTAAAACTCACACAGCCCTTCCAGATGTCGGACGGAAGGGGCAGGATGAGCAAGTTGGCGGCACTCAGTGCCGCCAATGGGCCCGATGGTCGACCCCGAGTGCACTCTCCAGAGCCAATTGGGGGATGGTAGAGACAGTCAGGGCACCTCGAAGAAGAGGCACTACGTCGGTGAGGGATGACGTGAGCGACAACTCTGTAGTACTGCGGTACGGCGACGGCGAGTACACCTACCCGGTGATCGACAGCACCGTCGGCGACAAGGGCTTCGACATCGGCAAGCTCCGGGCCCAGACCGGTCTGGTCACCCTGGACAGCGGCTACGGGAACACCGCTGCCTATAAATCCGCCATCACCTATCTCGACGGTGAGCAGGGCATCCTTCGGTACCGCGGCTACCCGATCGAGCAGCTCGCCGAGCGCTCCACCTTCCTTGAGGTGGCGTACCTGCTGATCAACGGTGAGCTTCCTACCGTCGACGAGCTCTCCACCTTCAAGAACGAGATCACACAGCACACCCTGCTGCATGAGGACGTCAAGAACTTCTACCGGGGCTTCCCCCGGGACGCCCACCCGATGGCGATGCTGTCCTCCGTGGTCAGCGCCCTGTCGACGTTCTACCAGGACAGCCACAACCCGTTCGACGAGCGGCAGCGCAACCTCTCCACCATCCGCCTGCTCGCCAAGCTCCCGACCATCGCGGCGTACGCGTACAAGAAGTCGATCGGTCACCCGTTCGTCTACCCGCGCAACGACCTCGGCTACGTCGAGAACTTCCTGCGCATGACCTTCTCGGTCCCGGCCCAGGAGTACGACCTGGACCCGGTCGTGGTCTCCGCGCTCGACAAGCTGCTCATCCTGCACGCGGACCACGAGCAGAACTGTTCCACCTCCACGGTCCGCCTGGTCGGCTCCTCGCAGGCGAACATGTTCGCCTCGATCTCCGCCGGTATCTCCGCCCTGTGGGGCCCGCTGCACGGCGGTGCCAACCAGTCCGTCCTGGAGATGCTGGAGGGCATCCGCGACGCGGGTGGCGACGTCGACTCCTTCATCCGCAAGGTGAAGAACAAGGAGGACGGCGTCCGTCTGATGGGCTTCGGCCACCGGGTCTACAAGAACTTCGACCCGCGCGCCAAGAT
The DNA here is from genome assembly GCF_042955065.1 of Streptomyces sp. NPDC012510. Classification (NCBI taxonomy): domain Bacteria; kingdom Bacillati; phylum Actinomycetota; class Actinomycetes; order Kitasatosporales; family Streptomycetaceae; genus Streptomyces; species Streptomyces sp. NPDC012510. The sequence goes on along the minus strand of NZ_JBIBEN010000002.1, from coordinate 230,287 downwards.
CATCAAGGCCGCCGCGCACGACGTCCTCTCGGCCCTCGGCAAGTCCGACGAGCTGCTGGACATCGCGCTGAAGCTGGAGGAGCACGCGCTCTCCGACGACTACTTCGTCTCGCGCAGCCTCTACCCGAACGTGGACTTCTACACGGGTCTGATCTACCGCGCCATGGGCTTCCCGACCGAGATGTTCACGGTGCTGTTCGCACTCGGCCGTCTTCCGGGCTGGATCGCCCAGTGGCACGAGATGATCAAGGAGCCGGGCTCCCGGATCGGTCGGCCGCGTCAGATCTACACGGGCGTGGTCGAGCGGGACTTCGTCCCCGTCGAGGCCCGATAGCTCCGCCGGTAGGGCCGTTTCGTCCGTGGGCGTGTGGGAGCTGGTCACACAGTTCCCCGCGCCCCTTTCGAGCCTTCGGCCCTTCGGCCCTCGTGGGGCGCCCCTCGGGGTGCCCCGCACTCGTTTCGCACAGGCATAGAAGAAGCACAGGCATAGAAGAAGGCGCCCTGCGCCGCTGGTCCCCCCACGGGCCGGCGAGCAGGGCGCCTTCCCATGTCCCGGTGCGGATTCCCCCCACGGGATCCGGCCGGGCGTCTGGTGGGCCAGCGCCTGAATCGCTGAACTGAACGAGCGGAACTCGTCCTACTGGTGTGCGGTCTGCCGGGACCCGTACGTACGGGAGGGCCGCTCAAAGCTCCCCGGTGTACGTGCCCCGGCAACGCAATTCCGGGAACGTCCCCCAAGACATCCCCAGATGTCAGTCACGCCCCCCAAGACGCTTCTGACATCGCCAACTTAGACTCACGAACCCCTTCGATGGTTACGTTCACATCACTGTGATCTGCGTCTCTTGCCCCATGTCCTGAAGATGCGCAAGAGGCCCGATTCGCCGATCGAGACCCAGCGTAAGGAAGATGCGCGAGCCTTGTGAAGAGCTTATGTGAGGCTGCTTCCGGACTCTAGAGGGACTTTTGCCCCACGGTCACGAAAATGTCCTGAGTCGCAAGCTGTTCGTTACCACGAAAACGGACGAAAAGGCCATCGCGGCCCCCGCGATCATCGGATTGAGCAGTCCGGCGGCGGCCGGCGGCAGCGCGGCCACGTCGTCCCCCGTCCCCGACCATCGCGACCGTACGGCCCTCGCCCTGGAGCCGGCGCACGACGTCGACCTTGTCCTCGGGCAGCACCTCGGCGAGCACGTGCCCGGGGGAGATGCCGACCGCCGCGGCCACGGACCGGGCCACCCGCTCGTTGTCCCCGGTCAGCAGCATCGGGGTGAGCCCGAGCGCCCGCAGCCGCCGTACGGCCTCGGCGCTGGTCTCCTTGATCGCGTCGGTGGCCGTGACGACACCGAGTGCCACGCCGTCGCGGGCGACCACGACCGCGGTGTGCCCCTCGCTACCTCAAGGACGCCGAGGTCCTGGAGTCCACCCACCGCGTCGACACCGTCGCCTCCGAGCATCCGGTGGGCCGGGCGATCACCGCGGGCGCCGAGGACCGTGTCGGCCCCCTGCCGCCCGTCGAGCGCTTCGAGAACCTGCCCGGCAACGGCGTACGCGGCCTCATGGAGGGCTACGACGTCCGGGTGGGCCGGATCCTCGACCGCCCCCTCCCCGAGCCCCTGAGGAGGGCGGAGGGGGCTGCCGAGAGGATGCCGAGCTGGGCGCCGCGGCCGGTGCCCACCAGCAGGGCCGTCCCTGTCCGGCTCGTCCCTCAGGCCCGGCCGACGAGTTCGAAGCCGGCCTCGTCGACGGCGGCGCGCACGGCCTCCTCGTCGAGCGGGGCGGCCGAGACCACGGTGACCTCGCCGCTGGAGGCGACGGCCTTCACGGAGGAGACGCCGGCGACCTGCGCGATCTCGCCGGATACGGCGCCTTCGCAGTGCCCGCAGCTCATTCCGCTCACCTTGTAGACGGTGGTGACGGAACCCTGAGTGTCGGTCTCGGCGGTCATGTCGTTGCTCCTCGTCGGGGTGGGGTGGGGTTCGAGTAACCCTTCAGGGCTCCCACTTTATACCCCCTAGGGGTATAAATCCAAGTGAGGTGAACCGACGATGCGATGCTGACGGGGCCAGGGGGCACCCAGCGGCCCCTGGCATCCCTCAACGCGAAAGGCGGCACACATGCGCGCGGTGGTGTTCGACCGATTCGGAGCCCCGGCCCGAGTGACGACCGTGGCGGACCCCACCCCCTCACCTTCCGGCGTGATCGTCCGGGTCGAGTCCACCGGCCTCTGCCGCAGCGACTGGCACGCCTGGAAGGGCCATGACCCCGACATCACCCTCCCCCACGTCCCCGGACACGAACTCGCCGGAGTGGTCGAGGCGACCGGCGCGGGCGTGACCCGCTGGCGACCCGGCGACCGGGTCACCGTGCCCTTCGTCTGCGCCTGTGGAAGCTGCCCGTCCTGCGCGGTCGGAGACCACCAGGTGTGCGAGCGCCAGACCCAGCCGGGCTTCACCCACTGGGGCTCGTTCGCCCAGTACGTGGCCCTCGACCACGCCGACGTCAACCTGGTGGCACTGCCGGACGAACTCTCCTACGCCACGGCGGCCTCCCTCGGCTGCCGCTTCGCCACGGCGTTCCGCGCGGTCGTGACGCAGGGCCGTGTAGCGGCGGGCGAGTGGGTGGCCGTCCACGGCTGCGGCGGCGTGGGCCTCTCGGCCGTGATGATCGCGGCGGCCTCCGGAGCCCGGGTGATCGCCGTGGACGTATCCCCCCGGGCCCTGGACCTGGCCCGTGGGTTCGGCGCGGCGCAATGCGTGGACGCGTCAGCCGGAGCGGACACGGCCGCGGCGATACACGACCTCACGGGCGGTGGCGCCCACCTCTCCCTGGACGCCCTCGGCTCGCCCGCCACCTGCGCGGCCTCCGTCAACAGCCTCCGCCGCCGAGGCCGCCACATCCAGGTGGGCCTGCTCCCCTCCGAGGCCGGCACCACCCCCGTCCCCATGGCCCGCGCGATCGCCCTGGAACTGGAACTCCTGGGCAGCCACGGCATGGCGGCCCACGCCTACCCCCGGATGCTGGAGCTGGTCCGGGCGGGCGTCCTGCGCCCCGACCTCCTGGTGACCTCGACGATCCCCCTGGACGCTGCCCCCGAGGCGCTGGCGGCGATGGACACGGCACCGGGCAGCGGCGTCACGGTCATCGAACCGTGGAGCTGACCCGATCGCCGTCGGGTCCTCCGTGATCACTGTCGGGCCGCCGGGGATCCCCCTCGGGCCGCCCCCGATGGGCGGCCCACTCCGGCGCGAGGATCGACATCCGCACGGCGTCGATCCACTCCCCGTCCTGCCACAGCGTCTGCCGCTCGACCCCCTCGGCCACGAACCCGACCTTCTCGTAGGCGCGCAGGGCCCGGGGGTTGTGGGTGAAGACATAGAGCGAGACACGGTGCAGTCCCACGCGCTCGAAGGCGTGACCGACCGTCAGCCGCACGGCCTCCGTACCCAGCCCCCGGTCCCGCCCACCGGGACCGATCAGGATCCGGAAACAGCAACTGCGGTTGGCCTCGTCCCACTCGTTGAGCACGGCCTCACCCACGAGCTCCCCGCTCGCCCGGTCCACGATGCCGAGATCGAGGCGGTCGGTCTGCTCGCTGCGGCTGCCGTACCAGGACCGCAGCCGCTCGGAACCGATGGCCTCGGTGGGGCTGCCGGTGAGCCGCACGACCTGCGGATCGTCCAGGATGCGCGCCATCACCGGCGCGTCGTCCCCGGTGAACGGCCGCAGCACGGCCCTCTCGCCGGTGAGCACGGGCTTCTCGGAGAAGTTCATCCCCGGATCCTGGACAGCGGACGGGCCCGGGGACAAACGAATAAGCACGGCGCGGACGGAATGGATCAGTCCACCTTGCGCCCCCGGTTGCCGGGTCTGGAGGCGACCCAGGCACGGACCGTGTCCGGGTACCAGTAGGGCTTCCCGCCCTCCACATGGTCGGGCGGGGGCAGCAGCCCGTGTTTGCGGTAAGAGCGAACGGTGTCGGGCTGCACACGGATGTGCGCCGCGATGTCCTTGTACGACCAGAACTCCGGGTCGGTCATCAGTGGCACCTCCCTGCGCGCACCACGGCGGCGGCCGGAAAGCCGTCGGGGGAGCCGGGCACTGCGCTGGCGATCACAAGCCTGTGCCGGGTCAACGACCCCCGCTGATCACCGGCAAGGGCCCGTGGAACACATGTGACGGAAGGCCCGCATACACGTGACATACGTGACAGAAAGAGGTTATTTGTGGCAAGAGTGATGCATCAGCGTCCCGAAAGGGGCGCGGGGAACCGCGCGACCAGCCACGAACCGCACGCAGCCTGCCGATGACCCGCAGTTCCCGGCGCTTCTCGGTGTCCGGTTCCCGGCGGAGCGCTCACGCCCCGCAGGACCGCAGGAACGCCCTGGTCCGCTGGGCGATCGGCAGCGGAGCATCCGGCTCGCACGGATACATGTCCTGCTCGACGATCGCGAAGAGATCGACGTCGAGCTTCGCGGCGGCGGCCAGCACCGGCTCCAGCGCGGGTACGCCCGCGGGCGGCTCACACATCACACCCTTGGCCACGGCCGGCCCGAACGGAATCTCGTTCGCCCGCACCTCGGCCAGGATCTCGGGGTCGACCTGCTTGAGGTGCAGATACCCGATGCGCTCCCCGTACGTCTCGATCAGCTTGACGCTGTCGCCGCCGCAGTAGGCGTAGTGCCCGGTGTCCAGGCAGAGCGAGACGACCGAGGAGTCCGTGCCGTCAAGGAAGCGGACGACGTTCTCCTCGCTGTCGATGTGGGTGTCGGCGTGCGGGTGGACGACGATCTGGAGGCCGTACCTCTCCCGCACCTCCCGCCCGAGCCGCTCGGTGAGCTGGGTGAGGTGTCGCCACTGCTCGACCGTCAGTTCGCTGGGCTCCAGCACCTTGCCCGTCTTGTCGTCCCGCCAGAAGGACGGGATGACGACGAGGTGCTTCGCGCCCATGGCCTGCGCGAGGAGCGCGTTGTCGGCCACGTGCGCCCAGGTCTTCTCCCAGACGTCCGGGCCGTGGTGCAACCCGGTGAAGACGGTGCCCGCCGACACTTTCAGGCCACGTTTCGCCGTCTCCTCGGCGAGGACCGCGGGATCGGTCGGCAGATAGCCGTACGGGCCGAGCTCGATCCACTCGTAGCCCGAGGCGGCGACCTCGTCGAGGAAGCGCTGCCAGGGGACCTGCTGGGGATCGTCGGGGAACCACACGCCCCAGGAGTCGGGCGCAGAGCCGACACGGATGCGAGAGAGGCCGGAAACTTGGGACTGAGGTGACAACGACGTCATGGGAGTCAGCTTCAGCCTCCCGGCGGAGGGTGTCAATAGGTCGTCCGAATGTCTGGACAAAGTATTGACAGGGTCGCTCCGGCGGGACTAGACCTTGACGCAACCGGCAGCGTGAAGGGAACTCGATGGCGTACGACCTGATCACCATGGGGCGGATCGGTGTGGACCTCTACCCGTTGCAGACGGGCGTCCCGTTGCCCCAGGTGACGTCCTTCGGGAAGTTCCTCGGCGGATCGGCTACCAATGTCGCGGTGGCGGCGTCGCGTCTGGGCCGCTCCACCGCCGTCATCACCCGCACGGGGGAGGACCCCTTCGGCGAGTACCTCCACCAGGCACTGCGCGACTTCGGGGTGGACGACCGCTGGGTCACCCCGGTCCCGGACCTCGCGACCCCGATCACCTTCTGCGAGGTCTTTCCGCCGGACGACTTCCCGTTGTACTTCTACCGCAGGCCCAAGGCGCCCGACCTCGAGATCGACGCCCACGAGCTGGACCTCGACTCGATTGCCGAGGCCCGGATCTTCTGGGTCACCGGTACGGGCCTGAGCGAGGAGCCCAGCCGCACGGCGACGCTCGCGGCGCTCGCCCACCGGGCCAAGGCCGGCACGACGGTCTTCGACCTCGACTGGCGCCCCATGTTCTGGGCCGACCCGGCCGAGGCCCGCCCGTTCTACGAGGAGGCCCTGCGGCACACGACCGTCGCCGTCGGCAACCTCGACGAGGTCGAGGTCGCCACCGGGGTCCGCGAGCCGCGGGCCGCCGCCCGCGCGCTCCTCGACGCCGGGGTCGAACTCGCCGTCGTCAAGCAGGGCCCCAAGGGTGTCCTGGCGGTCAACAGCAAGGGCGAGTCCGCCGAAGTGCCGCCCCTCCCCGTCGACGTCCTCAACGGCCTCGGCGCCGGTGACGCCTTCGGCGGCTCCCTCTGCCACGGCCTGCTCGAAGGCTGGGACCTGGAGAAGACCATGCGCCACGCCAACGCCGCCGGCGCCATCGTCGCCTCCCGCCTGGAGTGCTCCTCGGCGATGCCGACCGTGGACGAGATCGAGGCGGCCGTCGCGGCGGGGGCGGTCCTGTGACCACCGCCCACCCCGCCGTCCCCACCGGCCCCGCGCGACCCGTGAGCCCGCTCGGCCCCGTCGACGTCTCCGCCCTCGTCCGCACCCGTGTCCACCACCCCGAGGCCATCGCCGAGGCCGCTGCCCGCCGCACCCGGCGCCCCCTGATCGGGGACAGCGGCCGGCTGATGATCGTGGCCGCCGACCACCCGGCGCGCGGCGCCCTGTCCGTCGGTGACCGCAAGCTCGCCATGGCGAACCGCGCCGACCTCCTCGAACGACTGTGCCTGGCGCTGTCCCGCCCCGGTGTGGACGGCGTCCTCGCGACCGCCGACATCCTCGACGACCTGCTCCTCCTCGGCGCGCTCGACGGCAAGGTCGTCATGGGCTCGATGAACCGGGGCGGGCTGGCCGGCGCCTCGTTCGAACTCGACGACCGCTTCACCGGCCACCGCCCCGAGGACATCGCGCGCCTCGGCTTCGACGCCGGCAAGCTCCTGCTGCGCGTCGACTACGACGACCCGGGCTCCCTCACCACCCTGGAGTCCACCGCCCGAGCCGTGGACGCCATGGCAGAGCGTGGACTCCCCGTGTTCGTCGAACCGTTCATCAGCCGCCGCGACCCGGCCACCGGCAAGGTCAGGAACGATCTGAGCGCCGACGCCGTCACCAGGTCGATCGCCATAGCCGCCGGGCTAGGCGGCAGTTCGGCGTACACCTGGCTGAAGGTGCCCGTCACCGAGAACCCCGACGACATGGCCCGGGTGATGGAGACCTCGACGCTGCCCGCCGTCCTGCTCGGCGGCGATGTCGGCGAGGACCAGGAGGGCGCGTACGAGAAGTGGCGGGGCGCGCTGCAACTGCCCACCGTGCAGGGCCTGGTGGTCGGCCGCTCGTTGCTCTACCCGGCGGACGACGACGTGACCGCCGCCGTGGACACCGCCGTAGGACTGCTGTGAGGGCCGCATGAAACAGAAGACCGAGCTGTACGTACCCAAGGGCGCCACCGCCGGCGACCGGTACGTCGTCGACATCGACCCCGAGCGGGCCGGATGGACCCACAGCAGCCTGCGGATCGTGGAGTTGGGGCCGGACGGCACGCACACGTTCACGACCGGGGACAGCGAGTGGATCGTGCTGTCCCTCAATGGCGGTTGTACGGTGCGGGTATCGGGCGAATCCGGTGAATCGGGCCGGGAAGAGGACGAAGAGTTCCAGATCCTGGGCAGGGAGAGCGTGTTCGCCGGAGTCTCCGACTTCGTGTACGCGCCCCGCGACGCCCGGGTACAGATCGCCTCCGGTGCGGGAGGCCGCTTCGCTTTGGCAGGAGCGAAGTGCGAGCGACGACTCCCCGCACGCTACGGCCCCGCGCCGGAGGTTCCCGTCGAGGACCGGGGCAGCGGTACCTGCGCCCGCCAGGTGCGCAACTTCGCCTCCGCCGACGCCTTCGAATGCGACAAGCTGATCACCGTCGAGGTCATCACCCCCGGCGGCAACTGGTCCTCCTACCCCCCGCACAAGCACGACGAGAACCGGCCGGGGGAGGAGACCGAGCTGGAGGAGATCTACTACTTCGAGATCGACGGCCCGAACGGCTTCGGCTACCAGCGGGTCTCGCCGTCCCGCGAGGGCGGCGCCGAGGTGCTCGCCGAGGTCCGTTCCGGTGACGCGGTGCTCGTACCCGACGGCTGGCACGGCCCGTCCATCGCGCAGCCCGGCCACAGCATGTACTACCTGAACGTGATGGCGGGCCCCGGCCCCGAGCGGAAGTGGCAGATCTGCTTCCACCCCGACCACACGGAGGGGTACCGATGACCAGGAAGACCCCCCGGCTCACGGTCGCCCAGGCCCTCGTACGCTTCCTCGCCGCCCAGTACACGGAGCGCGACGGCGAGCGGCGGCGGCTGATCGGCGCCACCTGGGGCATCTTCGGCCACGGCAACGTCGCGGGCCTCGGCCAGGCGCTGGTCGAGTACGCCGACGACATGCCCTACCTCCAGGGCCGCAACGAGCAGTCGATGGTGCACGCCGCCGTCGGCTACGCCCGGCAGTCGAACCGCCTCTCCACGCACGCCGTGACGACGTCCATCGGCCCCGGCGCCACCAACCTCGTCACCGGCGCCGCCCTCGCCACCATCAACCACCTCCCGGTGCTGCTGCTCCCCGGCGACATCTTCGCCACCCGTCCGGCCGATCCGGTCCTCCAGCAGCTCGAAGTCCCGTACGCGGGCGACATCAGCGTCAACGACACGCTGCGCCCGGTGTCGAAGTACTTCGACCGGATCACCCGCCCCGAGGCCCTGATCCCGGCCGCGCTCCAGGCCATGCGGGTCCTCACCGACCCGGTGGAGACGGGCGCGGTCACCCTTGCCCTCCCGCAGGACGTGCAGGCGGAGGCGTATGACTGGCCGGAGGAGTTCTTCGCCGAGCGGACCTGGAACGTCCGCCGCCCGGCGGCCGACGCTACCGAACTGGCCGCCGCCGTACGGGCCGTCCGCGAGGCCCGCCGCCCGCTGATCGTCGCAGGCGGCGGTGTCCACCACGCCCGCGCGGAGGAGGCGCTCGCCGAACTCGCCGACGCCACCGGCATCCCCGTGGCGTCCACCCAGGCCGGGAAGGGTTCCCTGCGCCACGACCACCCCCAGGACGTGGGCGGCATCGGCCACACCGGCACCGCGACCGCGAACGAACTCGCCCGCACCGCCGACCTGGTGATCGGCGTCGGCACCCGGTACACGGACTTCACCACCGCCTCCGGCACCCTCTTCGCCGCCGACGGCGTCCGCTTCCTCAACCTCAACATCGCGCCCCACGACGGTCACAAGCTCTCCGGGCTGCCGCTGATCGCGGACGCGCGAGCGGGACTGGAGGAGCTGACGCAGGCGCTCGAACTGCACGGGCACCGGGTCGCGGACGCGTACGTCGTCGAGTACACGGAGGACAAGCAGCGCTGGGAGCACCGCGTCGACGCCTGCTACGAGGCCGACGAGCCGGACACCCGGCCCACCCAGGCCCAGGTCCTCGGCCTCCTCGACGAGATCGTCGACGAGAGCGACATCCTCGTCAACGCGGCCGGCTCCCTCCCCGGTGACCTGCACAAGATGTGGCGGGCGCGGTCGCGGGACCAGTACCACCTGGAGTACGGCTACTCCTGCATGGGGTACGAAATCCCGGCCGCGATCGGCGTCCGGCTGGCCGCCCCCGACCGCCCGGTGTGGGCGCTGGTCGGCGACGGCACGTATCTGATGATGCCGACCGAGATCGTCACGGCCGTGCAGGAGAACGTGCCGATCAAGGTGCTGCTCATCCAGAACCACGGGTACGCGTCCATCGGCGGACTCTCCCAGCAGACCGGCGCGGAGCGGTTCGGCACCGCCTACCGCTTCCGTTCCGGCGACGGCGCGTTCACGGGAGCCCCGCTGCCCGTGGACCTCGCCGCCAACGCGGCCAGTCTCGGCATGCGCGTGCTGCGCGCCAAGACGGTCCGTGACCTGCGCGCCGCCCTCGCCGAGGCACGGGCGGCCGACACTCCCACATGTGTCTACGTGGAGACCGAAACGGCAGACACAGTGTCGGGCCCGCCTCCCGCGCAGGCCTGGTGGGATGTACCTGTGGCCGAGACCGCGACCCGCTCGTCGGCGGTCAGGGCACGCGAGGAGTACGACCGGCACGTCTCTACCCGACGCCGCCATCTGTGAGAAGGAGTCTCTCGGCATGACGAAGATCGTCAACCACTGGATCGGCGGCAAGGCCGTCGAAGGCGCGTCGGGTACGTTCGGGCCGGTCACGGACCCGGCGACCGGCGCGGTCACCACCAAGGTCGCCTTCGCGACCGTGGACGAGGTCGACGCGGCGGTACGCACCGCCAAGGAGGCCTTCGCCACCTGGGGCCAGTCCTCGCTGGCCCAGCGCACCTCCATCCTGTTCAAGTTCCGCGCGCTGCTCGACGCCAACCGCGACGCGATCGCCGAGCTGATCACCGCCGAGCACGGCAAGGTGCACTCCGACGCGCTCGGCGAGGTCGCGCGCGGCCTGGAGATCGTCGAACTGGCCTGCGGCATCAACGTGCAGCTGAAGGGCGAGCTGTCCACGCAGGTCGCCAGCCGGGTGGACGTCTCCTCGATCCGCCAGCCCCTCGGTGTCGTCGCGGGCATCACGCCGTTCAACTTCCCGGCGATGGTCCCGATGTGGATGTTCCCGATCGCCATCGCGACCGGCAACACGTTCGTCCTGAAGCCGTCCGAGAAGGACCCCTCGGCCTCCGTCAAGATCGCCGAACTCCTCTCGGAGGCCGGTCTCCCGGACGGCGTCTTCAACGTCGTCCACGGCGACAAGGTGGCCGTCGACCGCCTCCTGGAGCACCCGGACGTCAAGGCCGTCTCCTTCGTCGGCTCGACCCCGATCGCCCGCTACATCCACACCACGGCCTCGGCGAACGGCAAGCGCGTCCAGGCCCTGGGCGGCGCCAAGAACCACATGCTGGTCCTGCCCGACGCGGACCTCGACGCGGCGGCCGACGCCGCTGTCTCCGCCGCGTACGGCTCGGCGGGCGAGCGCTGCATGGCGATCTCGGCGGTCGTGGCGGTGGGCGCGATCGGCGACGAACTCGTGGAGAAGATCCGCGAGCGCGCCGAGAAGATCAAGATCGGCCCCGGCAACGACCCGACCTCCGAGATGGGCCCGCTGATCACGGCGGTCCACCGTGACAAGGTGGCGTCGTACGTCGAGGGCGCGGCGGCCGAGGGCTGCGAGGTCGTCCTGGACGGCACCGGCTTCACGGTCGACGGTCACGAGAACGGCCACTGGATCGGCATCTCGCTGCTGGACAAGGTCCCGACCACGGCGAAGGCGTACCAGGACGAGATCTTCGGCCCGGTGCTGACAGTGCTGCGGGTCGACACCTACGACGAGGGCATCGCCCTCATCAACGCCTCGCCGTTCGGTAACGGCACCGCGATCTTCACCCGCGACGGCGGCGCCGCCCGCCGCTTCCAGCTGGAGGTCGAGGCCGGCATGGTCGGCGTCAACGTCCCGATCCCGGTCCCCGTCGGCTACCACAGCTTCGGCGGCTGGAAGGACTCCCTCTTCGGCGACCACCACATCTACGGCAACGACGGCACCCACTTCTACACCCGGGGCAAGGTCGTCACCACCCGCTGGCCCGACCCGGCCGACGCCCCCACGGGCGTGGACCTGGGCTTCCCGCGCAACCACTGAGGCCGTGCCGTACGGCACCCCGCCCCTTCCCGGGAGGGAAGGGGCGGGGTGCCGTCTGTCCGGGCCCAGGTCAGCCCCGCTGCCCCAGGTTCTCCCGGAGCGCCTCGGTGACGTCGGCGATCTCCCCGGCGGGCGGGGCCTTCACCTCGGTCGTGGCGCCGAACTTCTCGAAGTCCATGGTGACGGTCATGGCGCCCATCTTCTGCCGCAGCCGGACCGGCAGGTCGTCGGCGCCGACCCACACGTCCATCGTGACCTTGTCGACGCCCCCGGTCACCGAGTCCACGACGGTGCCCTCACCGGAGTAGGCGTCCTGGAACCTGCCCAACTGCTCCTTGCCGAGCTGGGCCCGGTAGTGGGTGGCGGTCCGCCCGTCCACGCTCTCCCGGCCGAGGTCCTCGAAGCCCTTCGCGTACTTCAGACTCCGCATGGAGGCCGCCGGGCTGGCCCCGCTGCCGCCGCTGAAGGCCCGGGAGCCCTTCTCGCCGAACACCACCGACCCGTCGACCTTCAACCACTCCTTGCCCTTGTAGGGACCGGAGGTCAGCGGGTCGACGTCGTAGTAGTACGCGCCGTCCACGAAGAGCGCGTGGATGGTCGGGTCGTCCGTCAGGTCCTGCATCCCGGCGGCCCCGGCGTCCATCTCGACGTCGTAGGCGTAGCCGTCGCCCCAGGAGTACGTGCCCTCCATGGTGACCGGGCCGTCGCCCGTGTCGGCCGTCACCTCGACCTCGGCGGAGCCCAGCTTCTCGGTCCGGTCCGTGGCCCGCGCCAGCGCCGCCATGATCGCGTCGGACTTGTCGACCGTCTCGGCGGCCCGCCTGACGGTCTCCGCGCCGCACGCCGTCGTCGCCACGAGCGCCGCCGCCGTGACCCCCACCCGGGCCGCGGTCTGCCGCAGCTTCATATGCCCCACCCCGAAGATCCATGCCTGTCACGGACATGTGTGCCAACTGTGAGCGGCGACTCTATCCGGGCCCACCGACACTCCCGCCACCGGATTTGCGGGCGGACGGGGTCCGCCCGAGGCCCGACTTATCAGGTTGCTGTCAGGCCCGTCCCACGCCCCCGTGTACCGCGACCGCTGTATGCCGAAATCCGCCCGTACGACTGTGGGATGGCCCACTGTTCCGACCGGAGGCTGCCCCGGGGTGCCGACGGGGGCCCGTACCGTTGACGCATGGATCTTCGACTCCCCGGACCGCGACTGCGTGGGGCGCTGCGGCGGAGGCCGCGCCGCACCCTCGCCGCCGCGGCAGCCGTCGTCGTGCTCGCCGGCGCGGGCACCTGGACGGCCACCGCCTCGGACGAAGCGGCGCCGGTGAAGCGCACCGACCAGGCCCTGAACACGGCCGAGGGCGTACGCATCGACACCTCGTACTTCACCTCCGGCTCCGGCGGCCGCCGCCCCGCCGTCCTGCTCGGGCACGGCTTCGGCGGCAGCAAGAACGACGTCCGCGGGCAGGCGGAGGACCTCGCCCGCGACGGCTACGCGGTGCTGACCTGGTCCGCGCGCGGCTTCGGCGAGTCGACCGGCAAGATCGGGCTGAACGACCCCAAGGGCGAGGTCGCCGACGTCTCGAAGCTGATCGACTGGCTCGCCGAGCGGCCCGAGGTCCGACTGGACAAGGACGGCGACCCGCGCGTCGGCGCCGCCGGCGCCTCGTACGGCGGGGCGATCGCGCTGCTGGCCGCCGGCTACGACGACCGGGTCGACGCCCTCGCGCCCTCGATCACGTACTGGAACCTGGCGGACGCCCTCTTCCCCAACGGCGTATTCAAGAAGCTGTGGGCCGGCCTCTTCGTCAACACCGGCGGCGGCTGCGAGAAGTTCGAGCCGCGGCTGTGCGAGATGTACCAGCGGGTCGCCGAGAGGGGGCAGCCGGACGCGGAGGCCGTGAAGCTGCTGGACGAGCGCAGCCCCGAAGCCGTCGGCGACCGCATCAAGGTGCCGACACTGCTGATGCAGGGCCAGACCGACTCCCTCTTCCCCCTCGGCCAGGCCGACGCCGCCGCCGAGGCGATCAAGGCGAACGGCGCCCCCGTGGACGTCGACTGGATCTCCGGCGGCCACGACGGCGGCGACATGGAGACGAGCCGGGTCCAGGCCCGGACGCACGCCTGGTTCGACCGCTATCTCAAGGGCGACAAGGGGGCCGACACCGGCTCCGCGTTCCGCGTCACCCGCACCCTCGGCGCCGGCTCCGGCGACGGTGAGCCCCGCCTCGCCGGTACGACCGACGACACCTACCCGGGCCTGGAGGGCGACCCCACGAAGATCGCCCTCACGGGACGCGAGCAGAGCTTCGAGAACCCGGCCGGCGCCAATCCGCCCGGCATCTCGGCCCTGCCCGGCCTCGGCGCCGTCGGCGGCCTCTCCCAGCTGTCCTCGCTCGGCGTCAGCATCTCCCTCGACTTCCCCGGCCAGTTCGCCGCGTTCGAGTCGAAGCCCGTCGCCGACGACCTCCAGATCACCGGCTCGCCCACGGCGACGGTCCACGTCAGGTCGACCAGCGAGGACGCCGTCCTGTTCGCCAAGGTGTACGACGTCGGCCCGGACGGCAGGTCACAGGTCCTCCCGTCCCAGCTCGTCGAGCCCGTCCGCGTCGAGGGCGCCAAGTCCGGCAAGGACGTGAAGCTCACCCTTCCGGCCATCGACCACGAACTCGACGACGGCCACAGTCTCCGCCTGGTCCTCGCCTCCACCGACCTCGGCTACGCCTCCCCGGCGACCCCCGCGACGTACACCGTCTCCCTCAAGGGCGACCTGGAGGTGCCGACCCCGCTCGGCCGGGCCGACCGCACGGACGTGCTGCCCGCCTGGGTCTGGTACATGCCGATCGGTGGCGCCGTGGTCGCGGCCGTCCTCCTCGTCACCGGCCGCCGCCGGATCGTCCCCCCGGCCCCGGACCCCGCGCTGGCCGAGGTCCCCCTGCAGATCACCGACCTGAGCAAGAAGTACAAGAACGGCGACCGCTACAGCGTCCGCGACCTCTCCTTCCGTGTCGAGAAGGGCCAGGTCCTCGGCCTCCTCGGGCCGAACGGCGCGGGCAAGACGACGACCCTGCGCATGCTCATGGGCCTGATCCAGCCGGACGGCGGCCAGATCCGGGTCTTCGGCCACGCGATCGTGCCGGGCGCCCCGGTGCTCTCCCGGGTCGGCGCCTTCGTCGAAGGCGCGGGCTTCCTCCCCCACCTGTCCGGCCGCGAGAACCTGGAGCTCTACTGGCGGGCCACCGGCCGCCCGGCCGAGGACGCCCACCTCGACGAGGCCCTGGAGATCGCCGGCCTCGGCGACGCCCTGGCCCGCGCCGTCCGCACCTACTCGCAGGGCATGCGCCAGCGCCTGGCCATCGCCCAGGCCATGCTGGGCCTGCCCGACCTGCTGATCCTCGACGAGCCGACGAACGGACTCGACCCGCCACAGATCCGCGAGATGCGCGAGGTCATGATCCGGTACGCGGCGGCCGGCCGTACCGTCATCGTCTCCAGCCACCTGCTGGCCGAGGTCGAGCAGACCTGTACGCACCTGG
The DNA here is from genome assembly GCF_042955065.1 of Streptomyces sp. NPDC012510. Taxonomy (NCBI): domain Bacteria; kingdom Bacillati; phylum Actinomycetota; class Actinomycetes; order Kitasatosporales; family Streptomycetaceae; genus Streptomyces; species Streptomyces sp. NPDC012510. The sequence goes on along the minus strand of NZ_JBIBEN010000002.1, from coordinate 215,199 downwards.
TCGTCATGGACCACGGGCAGCTCGTCCAGGCGGGCCCCGTGAGCGAGATCGTCGGCTCCGGCGACACCCTGCTGGTCGGCACGTCCGAGCCCGTGGACGAGCCGCTCGTCGAGAAGATCGCCACGCTGCCCGGCGTCGACTCGGCCGTCCGCACCGACGACGGTCTGGTCGTCCGCCTCGGCGCCGACGGCAGTGCCCAGCGCCTGGTCGCCGAACTCGTACGGCTGGAGGTCCCCGTGGAGTCGGTCGGCCCCCACCGCCGCCTCGAAGACGCCTTCCTCACCCTGATCGGAGAGTCCGCATGAGCACGCTGGCCGAGCGTGCCGAGCACGCAGAACCCGGACACCCCGGGCACAAGAACCCCGTCGAGGTCGCCGACGGCTACCGCGCGGGCCGCACCCTGCCCTTCGGGGTCGAGCTGGTCCGCCAGCTGAAGCGGCGCCGCACGATGGTCATGGGCGGCATCCTGTTCGCCCTGCCGCTGGTGCTGCTGATCGCCTTCCAGGTCGGAGGCACGCCCGGCGAGGGCAACAACCGGGTCAACCTGATGGACACGGCGACGGCGTCCGGCGCGAACTTCGCCGCGGTGAACCTCTTCGCCGCGGCGGGCTTCCTCCTCGTCATCCCCGTCGCGCTGTTCTGCGGCGACACGGTCGCCTCGGAGGCCAGCTGGTCCTCCCTGCGCTACCTCCTCGCCGCGCCCGTGCCCCGCGCCCGGCTGCTGTGGTCCAAGCTCGCGGTCGGCCTCACCCTCAGCCTGGCGGCGCTGGTGCTGCTGCCGGTCGTCGCGCTCGTCGTCGGCACGGCCGCGTACGGCTGGGGCCCCCTGGAGCTGCCCACCGGCGGTGAACTCGCCGCGGGCGCCGCCGCCCAGGCACTGGTGATCACCGTGGCGTACATCTTCGTGTCCCAACTGGTCACCGCCGCCATGGCGTTCTGGCTCTCCACGCGGACCGACGCCCCGCTCGGCGCCGTCGGCGGCGCCGTGGGCCTCACCATCGTCGGCAGCGTCCTCGACGAGGTGACCGCCCTCGGCGACTGGCGCCACTTCCTGCCCGCCCACTGGCAGTACGCCTGGATGGACGTCGTCCGTCCGCAGCCCGAGTACACCGACATGATCCAGGGCGTCTCGATTTCCATAACGTACGCCCTGGTGCTGTTCGCCCTGGCCTTCCGGGGTTTCGGCCGCAAGGACGTCGTCTCCTAGGTCAACGGAGGATCACCCACCGGTCTCGACGGGCCCCCGCCGTGGCCCGTTCGAGACGCATCCGCAACTCCCCATAGCGCACATCCGTGCCCCCCGCGCCGTCACAGTCACAACAGCCGCCCACACCAAGGCGGCGGGTGACGCGACCAGGAGGCCCGGATGCACACGTACCGCAGGACGACGACGAGGCCGACGACCCGACGGCGGCTGGGCACCGCACTCCTCGCCCTGGGCACGGCCGGCACGCTGCTCCTCACCGGCTGCGGTGCGAGCGGGGACGGCGGCTCCTCCTCGAAGGGCCGCCAAGCCGACAGCCGCCCCGACGACGGCTTCCCGGCCCCGGCACCCGACGGCACCGGCCCCGGCGAACAACGCGGCGATGAGCCGGACGACGGGTCCCCCGACATCGCCCCGTCCCCCGACCACCTCTCCACCTTCGCCCTCGACGTCGACACCGCCTCCTACGGCTACGCCCGCCGCACTCTGGAGGACGGCGGCCTGCCCGACCCGTCGACGGTCCGCCCCGAGGAATTCGTCAACAGCTTCCGCCAGGACTACGAACGCCCCGACGGCGACGGCTTCTCGGTCACCGTCGACGGCGCCCACACGACCGGCATGGAGTGGTCCCTCGTCCGCGTCGGCCTCGCCACCCGCGCCGCCGAAGGGGACGGCGACCGGCCGCCCGCCGCCCTCACCTTCGTCATCGACGTCTCCGGCTCCATGTCCGAACCGGGACGCCTCGACCTCGCCCAGGAGGCCCTGCGCACGATGACGCTGCGGCTGCGCGACGACGACTCGGTGGCGATCGTGGCCTTCAGCGACGAGGCCGAGACCGTCCTGCCCATGACCCGCGTCGAGGGCAACGTGTCCAAGATCCGCGAGGCCGTCAACAGCCTGGAGCCTACCGAGTCCACCAACCTCGCGGCGGGCGTCGAGACCGGTTACGAGACCGCCGTCGAAGGCCTGCGCAAGGGCGCCACCAACCGCGTCGTGCTTCTCTCCGACGCGCTCGCGAACACCGGCGACACCGACGCCGACACCATCCTCGAACGCATCGCGAGCGAACGCCGCGAACACGGCATCACCCTCTTCGGCGTCGGGGTCGGCAGCGACTACGGCGACGCCCTCATGGAGCAGCTCGCCGACCGGGGCGACGGCCACACCACCTACGTCGCCACCGAGGAGGAGGCCGAGCGGGTCTTCTGCGAGGAACTCCCGCGGAACATCGACCTCACCGCCCGCGACGCCAAGGCCCAGGTCTCCTTCGACCCGGCGACGGTCGAGGAGTTCCGCCTGATCGGCTACGACAACCGTCAGGTCGCCGACGACGACTTCCGTGACGATCGCGTCGACGGCGGCGAGGTCGGCCCCGGCCACACCGTCACCGCCCTCTACGCCGTCCGCGTCAAGAAGGGCACGGAAGGCGGCCACCTCGCCACCGCCACCGTCCGCTGGCTCGACCCCCACAGCCGCACCCCGCACGAGGAGTCGGCCGGCATCGAGGCCTCGGACCTGCACGGCAACCTGTGGGCCGGCTCCCCGTACGGCCTGAGGGTCGCCGCCGTGGCCGCCTACTTCGCCGACTGCCTGCGCCAGGGCGACACGCGCTGGTCCGACCTCCCGGGCCGTCCCTCCCTCGGTGAACTGGGCTCCCGGGCCCAGACCTTGGCGAGGGCCCGCGAGGACAGGGACGTGTACGACCTGGCCGAGGCGATAGAAACGGCGGACGCGCTGCTGGGCTAGGGCAGGGCTAGGGCAGGGCTAGGGCCCTTCTGCCGGAACTCCGTGGGGGAAGGGCCTAGTGTCTGATGCCGGACGAGTGCCTGTCGCTCCGGGCCCCGTCCCCGCACACCGAGGGCAACGCCCGCGCCAGTCCCTCCCCGTGCAGCCGGTCCAGCCGGTGTTCGTACGCCGACCGCAGGGCCGACACCCGCAGCCGGGGCTCGCAGGACACCCCGTCCCGCGCCCCTTCCGTCGCCTGCAGCGCGTTCAGCAACCGAGTGGTGATCCGGTCCAGCACCGGCCGCACCTCCGTCACCAGATCGGGCCGCTCCACGGGCCGCTCCTCCGGATGGGCGTCCCACCGGGCGTAAAGCCCCCGCTGCACCAGCTTGTTCGCCTCGATCTGGTCCCGGAACACGGCGGTCACCTCGTCCGGATCGAGCCCCAGCCCCACCGCCCGCGCCGCCACATCGTCCAGGATCGCCTTCTCCCGCACGGGATCGTCGATCGGCGCGGTCGTGCCGTACTTGGCCGCCGCGACCTTGTCCGCCACGAGCAGCCGCTCGGCGAACAGATTTGTCAGCCCGGTGAGCGACCGGGCGCCCACAACCGTACGAGAGGGAGCGGAGGAGGACTCGGCGGCCGCGGCCGGTACGACACCGGTCAGCACCACGGCGGACGAGACACAGACGGAGACCAGGACGGGCCTGAGGCGAGGGAGGCGCATGATCCACGCCTATCACGCGCCCCCACCCGAGCCCCGGTGTCGGCCGAAACCCTTGAAAATTTCTTACCTACCGGTAAGTTGACTCGCCAGTAATGAAGGAGTCGGCCTCGGGAGCCGTGATGGGCGTACGCAAGGACCTGAACCAGGCGAAGCAGCGCGGCGACCTGATCGACCGGGTCGAGGTCGAGGTCGTCAAAGACGCGCGGGGAGTAGTCCGCGAGGCACGCACACCCGCCCTCGCCCCCCGCCCCACGAGCGGCAGCACCGCCGACCTCCCCTTCGTCAACGCGACGGAGGCCCCGGACGCCGTCGTCCTGCGTCGAGAGGACCGCCACGGCACCTGGCACCCGGTCACCGCCACCGCGTTCGCCCGCGAAGTCACCGCCACCGCCAAGGGGTTGATCGCCGCCGGACTCGAACCGGGCGGCCGTGTCGCGGTGATGTCCCGCACCCGATACGAGTGGACGGTCGTCGACTTCGCCGTCTGGGCGGCCGGCGGCCAGTCCGTGCCGATCTACGCCACGTCCTCGCCGGACCAGATCGAGTGGATCATCCGAGACTCCGGCTCCCGTTTCGTGGTCGTGGAGACCCCCGAGAACGCGGCCGCCGTGGCCACCGCCACCGCCCGCCACTCCCAGCCCCCGCGTGTCTGGCAGCTCACGCCGGCACCAGCCGCCGCCGAGGCGGGCGGCTCGGGCGCCCTCGCCCAACTCGCCGACCTGGGCCGGGGCGTCCCTGACGACGAGGTCACCAAGCGCCGCGCCGGCCTCACCCCCGACACGGCCGCGACCATCTGCTACACCTCCGGCACCACCGGCCGCCCCAAGGGCTGCGTCCTCACCCACGCCAACCTCCACGCCGAGGCCGCCAACACGGTGGAACTGCTCCACCCGGTCTTCATGGCGGTCAGCGGTCAGACCGCCTCCACCCTGCTCTTCCTGCCGCTCGCCCACATCCTCGGCCGTACGATCCAGATCGCCTGCCTGATGGCCCGCATCGAGATCGGCCACTGCCCGAGCATCAAGCCCGACGAACTGCGGCCCGCGCTGAAGAGCTTCCGCCCCACCTTCCTCGTCGGCGTCCCCTACCTCTTCGAGCGGATCCACGCCACCGGCCGTGCCACCGCCGAACGCATCGGCCGCGGCGCCTCCTTCGACCGTGCCCACCGCCTCGGCGTCCGCTTCGCCCGCGCCTGCCTCGACAAGTTCCTGGACCGGGGCCCCGGCCCGACCCCCGGCCTGTACGCCGCCTGGGCCCTGTACGACCTGCTGGTCTACCGCCGGATACGGGGCGAACTCGGCGGCCGGGTGCGCTACGCCATCAGCGGCGGCTCCCCGCTCGACCGCGACCTCAACCTGTTCTTCTACGCCGCCGGGATCATCGTCTACGAGGGCTACGGCCTGACCGAGACCACGGCCGCCGCCACCGTCGTCCCGCCCCTCAAGCCCCGCCCCGGCACCGTCGGCCAGCCCGTTCCCGGCACCGCGATCCGTATCGCCGACGACGGCGAGGTGCTCATCAAGGGGGGCATCGTCTTCGGCACCTACTGGAACAACCCGGTCGCCACCGACGCCGCCCTCACCGACGACTGGTTCGCCACCGGCGACCTCGGCGCGCTCGACGAGGACGGCTACCTCACCATCACCGGCCGCAAGAAGGACATCATCGTCACCTCCGGCGGCAAGAACGTCTCCCCGGCCGTCCTGGAGGACCGGCTGCGCAGCCGCCCCCCGGTCGGGCAGTGCGTGGTGGTCGGCGACAACCGCCCTTACGTCGCCGCTCTGATCACCCTGGACCCTGAGGACGTGTCCCACTGGCTGCACGTGCGCGGCATGTCCCCGAATACCCCGCTCTCCGAGCTCGTACGCGACCCCCGGATGCGCGCCGACGTGCAGAAAGCGGTGGACTACGCCAACCAGGCGGTCTCCCGGGCCGAGTCGATCCGCGAATTCCGTCTGGTGCAAGCCGAGTTCAACGAGGACAACGGCCTGCTCACACCGTCGATGAAAATCAAGCGTCACGCGGTGACGGCGGCGTACGCGGAGGAGATCGAGGCGCTGTACCGCAGCTGACACCCTGCGGACCGGCCGACTGGATCTTCGAGCCGGACGGCGCACCCGCTTTGCGCAGCTGGTGATCTTATGTTCGCATCATCCAGGAAAGGCACTTAAAGGTCATTTGAGTGTCACGATCGAGGGCTGGTCGCTTGTTTGGCGGCTGCCCCAGTTCCTGGGAGGACCTTTGTCTCACCGCTTGCTCCGCTCGGCGGCCACCCTGCTGCTGGCATCCGCACCGCTCTTGGCCGCCGCGCCGGCACAGGCCGCCGCACGGCAGCCGGAACTGCCTTGCGAGTTCGGTGTCGAGAAGATCGACGGCACGGCGACCAGCACGGTCACCCTCAGTATCGACTGTCGGGAGAAGCAGATCGTCGGTATGAGGATCACCGCGAACGGTGTCGAACTGGCCAGTTTGGGACAGGCCGTTGAGGCCGACGTGCAGCAGACGGTTTCCGTCACGGTGCCCAGGGTCCCGCAGGTCTGCATCACGCTGTCGGCCATCGGCCAGAGCACCACCGTCTGCACCCCTGCCGCGGTCACCCTGCCGGCACCCGCCTGAGCGAACAGGCCGCCGCTCGTCCCGCGATCCAACAGGATCCGAGCGGGCGGCGACCGCCTCTCCTTTCCTTCTCGGTATCCCGTGAACTCGGTTGCGCTAAAAGGGGCATAACTCGATTTGTCTCACTCAGTCGGGTGTACCGGAAATCATGCGTTAAGAGAGGCATGTGTTAGCGTCAGTGACGAGTCGGACACGGTCCGTAAGGAGGCCCGTGTGCGTGAAGAAATCGGAGACCTGATGAACAAGCTCAAGAAGGCTGCGGCCGTAGCGGTCATGGTTGGCGGTCTCGGCCTTGCCGGCGGCGGGGTGGCCAGCGCCAACGGCGGCCACGAGTACGACGACCCGTTCCCGTTCGCCGTTGACAACCTGCAGGTCGTCGAGTGCGAGCAGTCGTTCGACGGCGGCCTTGCCTTCGGCGCCGTTCCCACGACCACCGGCGGCGACGTGGAGCAGAACATCGGCAACTTCTGCTCGGCTGTCAACGTCGAGGACTGATGTCAGGCGCTCCTGTGCCTGGGGGCGGCGTCGCCGCCTGATGAAGACCGGTGCCCCGGAGGGTCGACAACCTTCCGGGGCGCGAACGTGAGGTGCCTCCGGTGGGGGGTGAGCAAGGAACACGCCCTTGCTCACCCCCCACCGGAGGCACCTCACGTTATGCCTTGGGACTTGCCGGGAATCAACACACGTTGGTCTGATCTTGATTTTGTCGGCGTCGAAGATCTGGCGACGTCTTCCCGTGTGTCGAAACGGGCGGTTGAGGCTGGGAGATGGAAACCATGGGCTTCCAGGAGTGGGCGGACGTCTTTCACTGCGCGGCTGATGGTCATGGCCGTGGTGGCCACCAGGCGCTCGTGGCCTCGACGTGCGCGGAGCACTTGCTCGCGATGAACCTCCATCGCTGGCGTCAACGAGTCGATGAGCTCGCTGAGCTGTCGGTGGGTCACCCCGGTCAGTTCCGGGTCCTCGGGCGAACGCCGCGTGAGGGAAGTCGGTTTGTCCCTGGACGGTGAGGCCGGTGCGGCTGGTGATCACGGCGAGCGATGGTGGGGAGCATGACTTCATGGATGGTCAGGTGTCTGCCGCGCCAGTGCATTGTGATGTGGAAGAACAGCCGGTGCTCGATCTTGTTCCACTTCGAGGTGCCGGGCGGAAGGTGACACACTGTGATCGCAAGGTCGGTCTCGGCAGCGAGGCCGGCGAGCCGGGTCTTCCAGCCGCGGGCCTGCCACCAGCGCCGGATCGAGGTGACCGTGAACGCCGCGGTGTCGTGATCGGTGCCGACGCCGACCCAGCCGGGTCTCGGTCTGGCCGGGGAAGTCGTGCGTCCTGCCCCTCGCAAGCTGCCCTGCGGGCCGCCATTCGTGCCCGGCGTTCTTGTGGTCGCCGATCAGCTCCTTCTTCTTGCTGTCCACGCTGATCACCGGGTCACCGGCGTCCCTATGGTCTCGTCTCTGCTCATCGAGGTAGCGGAACTGGGCGTTGCTGTCGGGGTATTGAGCGCCCTCGACGGTTTTGGCGTTGGCCCGCAGACTGAAGCCTTCTTCCCGCAGCAGGCCGGCAACCGTGTCGACGGAGACCCGGTGGCCCTGCCAGGTCAGCTCCGCTGCTGGCCTCCGGTTCGACTTCGTCGTCCACCGCAGCGGCGACATCGGATCGCCCCGCTCGTCGGGCTCGACCAACGCAAGCAGGGTCGGCCGCAGCCCCGGATCAAGGCCACAGCCTTTTTCCGGCCCCCACCAGGACGACGGACCGGCCCAACACAGCCTGAGCAGACTCCAGAGCAGCACCGCGCGAGACCCTCCCGAACCCCGGCCGCGGCAGCGACGATCCTGCGCCAAGCCCCAGCGGCAGTGCTTCCGCCCCTATAACCAGCCGACGCTGACGCTCGTCCGGATGCGGCAACAACACCTGGAACTTCGCAGCCAGGACGGCCTCGATCCCCTCCGGTCGCCCCATACCAGAGCGACGCGTCCCGTAGCTGGAAGCCGCGACCTGTTTCCCAGGAAAGTCAACCGTGTCGCCGGTTTCTCGGGTTCGTCTTCAAGGCGAGCCAGGATGGCAACACACCGGAGATGTTGATTTCCACGGCGGCTAAATTTACGACTCGGCTACTCCGCTTGCCGTAAAAACTGTGCATAGCTTAATTGGCCTCACTTCATCCGGCGTGCCTGAAATGGTGCAACAAGAGAAGCTCGTGATACCTTCTGTGACGAGTCGGACACGGTCCGTAAGGAGGTCCGTGTGCGTGAAGAAACCGGAGACGTGATGATCAAGCTCAAGAAGACTGCAGCCGTAGTTGCCATGGTCGGCGGTCTCGGCCTCACCGGCAGCGGCGTTGCCAGCGCCAACGAATACGACGGCCCGTTCGCCGTCGACAACCTGCAGGTCGTGAAGTGCGAGCAGGCGTTCGACGCCGGAACTGCTTTCGTTGCCAGCCCCGTGCTCCCCGTCGGCGGCGGGGATGTCGAGCAGAACATCGGAAACTTCTGCTCGGCGGTCAACATCGAGGACTGAACCGACGTGCGGCGGGGAAGCGGGTCTCGCGCCTTCGGTGCGAAATTCGTCGCTCCCATGCTTGTCACGTGGGACGCCCTGAGCGATCCGGCTGTTCCGGATCGAAGGGGGCGGCGGCAGTAATTCGCGGAACAGGAGATGTCGAGACGTAGGAAGCACTCGACATCTCCTTTGCCGTTATGTAGGGAGCCACGACGTTCTAGTGGCCGTGAACCAACCCATGGAGTTGCGCGTGCACGGGTTCAAGAAGATCATGCTGGTGACCACCGCCATCAGCAGTATCGGCCTGGCGGGGAGCGGGGTCGCTCAGGCTCACGATGCCGGCGACGACCAGCCCGCCGATGCCGCCATCGAAAACGCACAGTTTTTGAACTGTGAACAACGGTTCACTTCCAACGCCCTGATCGAGGTAAATGCGCCGGTCAGCGTCTTCGGCGACAGCATTACAAACATCGGTAACTTCTGCACGCAGGTCGCTCAAGGTGCCGGCAACGGCTGATCCTTGAGGGCTTGAGGCGGATCGAGGACTGATTGCTTCGGGTCTCTCCGCGCTGTGCAGGCATAGATCCGATACGTCAGCGGCCATCCTGTCGATGGCCGCTGACATTTTCATAATATCAAGGCTTTCGTCTTTCAGGCCCGGAGAAGTGGCGCGTTCACTGCATACTATCCGAACGGTGAAATTCACATCAGTGAGGGGCTATTCGGGTGAAGCTTGATGGCTACTCATCCGTAAGGCGGATGCTTGCTTGCTTCGAGGTTTACTTTTGAGGCGGCATCGATTCCATTCTTCTGCCGAAGGGTAATTCGAGCCGAACCGTGCCTCGGAGGGGACATGACTGATGTAATTATTCTGCCGCGTTGTCCGGAGACAGGGAAGGCGTCGTTCCGTACTGAATCCGAGGCGAGAACCTGGCTGGTCAGGCAGCCGCTTCTGGAAAGGATTCCGGATCGTATCTACCGGTGCTATGAATGCCGGTACTGGCACTTCACCGGATCTCATCACTGGACCAGTCGAAAAATTGGATGGCGGCGAAACTACGGCAGGCGTGAAATCGCTTCCCGGCGTAATGGTGGGAAGAGGAAAAAGACTTGACCGCTGCGTCGGCCGGATCTTCCCACATCGATCAGAAAGACGAAAAGATTGCGAAAGAACCTGAGCAGGGGAATGATCGTGACCGCCGCTGCGACGAGTGTGCTGTCCATGTACGCCGTCCCGGCCTTCGCGGACTCGGCCTCCGAGGACCTTCCCGGGGGCTCTCCGCGTCTGTCCGACACGCCTGCTGCCCTGCCCGGCGAGAGTATCCGCGAAGCCCTGGAAAAGGTTCCAGGCCATAACAGAGGGCACGGCGAAGGCAGCGGGTACGGCGACGGCTATGGCTCCGGCTATGGCGACGACACCGGTTACGGCGAGGACTACGGCGGTTACGGCGAGGACTACGGCTACGGCGGCTACGGCGACACACCGCCTGTGAAGCCCCCCACTACGCCGCCGGCGTCGCCGCCCACCACGCCCCCGGTGACGTCACCGCCTGCACCGGGACCCCCGGTGACGTCACCGCCTGCACCGGGACCCCCGGTGACGTCACCGCCCGCATCGGCGCCCCCAGCCTCCCCACCCAGCACCCCGTCGTGGACACCACCGGCCTCACCCCCGAAGCAACCGCCCTCCCTACCCGAGACCGGTGCCAACGAGCAGGTGCTGGCAGCGTCGGGCATCGCCGCGCTGCTGTTGACGAGCGGTGCCATCTTGTACCGGCGAGGACGAGTCGCGTCCGGTCGTTAGCGCTCCGCCAGGTGCCGGAGGAAGCGCCTCCGGCGCCTGGCCTTCCTGGTCGACGGTGTGTCCTTCAGGGTGCGACGGCGTGCCCCCGACCCACCGGTGCGGGGATCACTCGGGCGGGCGGGGCGGCGGTGCGCAGTCGGTGGCGTACTCCTTGTACGAGCGTTGTCGCCGTAAAGGTCGCTCCGTGGACGAAGCGCATGGCGGGGCCGAAGCTGGAGGCCGTCAACAGACCTGCCAGGAACAGACCGCGGCACGAGGACTCGAAGTCCCGTCCGACAGCGGGGGAGCCGTCGGCTGTCGTCGTCAGGCTCGCGCGCAATTCGGCGGAGAGCAGATCGAGCCGGTCCAGGGTCGCGCGGAACCCCGTGGCCGCGATCACGTGCTCGCTATCCACGGAGCTCAGCTCCCCAGCCCGGCTCACCGTCTCCAGCCGTACGCCGCCCGGCACCGCACGGGCCGCGACGACCTCGCGGCCGAGCATCGTCTCCACCACCCGCTCGACCCGGTCCCGCACCCACCAGGCACCCGCCGGCCCCAGTGCCGTTGCCACGATACGGGTGCGGGTCGCCTCGGGGCGGCGATGGAAGAGGTCCGGACGCTCGGCGTAGAACCAGTTGCGCCAGCCGCAGCCGAGGCCGCTGTGCGGGCTGCGGGCCGACTGCCACCACGGGCGCTGCAGCGGCGGCGGCACGTCGTTCCAACGCAGCCGTTGCGCCCGCGCCAGCAGCCGTACACGAGTGCCCTGTTCGGCGAGGAGGGCCGCTGTCTCCAGCGCTGCTTGGCCGCCGCCGATCACCGTGACGTCCATGCCGCGGAAGCGGCCGAGGTCACGGTGGTGGCTGCTGTGCGTGACGAGTCCTGGGTGCAGGCCGCGCAGAGGGGAAGGCATCTGCGTGAAGGGCATGACGCCGACGGCCAGTGCCACCGTCCGAGCGCGCAGCACCTCTCCGTCCTCGGTGACCGCTTCGAAACCGACCGGCCCGGCCGCCACCCGGCTCACCATGCGCTCGTCCACCGGGGGCACGGCGTTGCGCGCGAACCACAGGCCGTACTCGGCGAATGTCTCCACCGGGATCGGCTCCGCGTGCAGCGCGGTGAGCCCCGAGTCCGCGCAGTACGCGTCCAGGCGCCAACGACCGTCAGGGGCGGCGAGGTTGGAGGCCCAAGGCTCGGACTTCAGGTACATGCCGCGCGCCATGTGGTCCCGCCAGGACGCCATGGGACGCCCGAGGACGCGCAGGTCGAGCCCGGCGGCCGCGGCGTGCGATGCGATGGACAGGCCATATGGGCCGGCGCCCACCACCAGCAAGTCGTACATCAGCAACTGCTCGCTTTCTCGTCGTCGGTGAGGGGTGGTGCGGCCGCCTGGTGGACCACGCGTGCCGGTGCGGGTGCAGGCGGGGCCGCGCGCAGCCGCTCCCGAAGTCGGCGGGATACATGGCGGCACCACAGGGACCGCATCGCCCGGCCTGGAGCAGGGTCGTCCGGGGTGTGCCAGGCCAGTTCGCGTCCGCGCGGCGCGGGCCGCAGCGCAGCGAACGGTGCGTAGTTCTCCACCACGAAGGACCGCCCCAGGAGCGGTGCGGCCTCCCGCAGGGGACGGTGCGTCAGGTCGAGATGCAGGGCGCGTACGACGTCCAGTCCGGCGGAGTCGGAGAAGAGCCGGAACTGGGCGCCGGGGCGCGGGTTGAAGTCGAGCAGGTGATAGAGGCCCGTCGTGCCGCAGAGGCGGAAGTCGAGGTCGAAGATGCCGCGGTAGCCGAGATCGCGGGTGAGCCGCTCGGCGAGCGCCTGCACCTGTGGGTTGGCCGTCCAGCGGCCGACGGTGGTCAGGCCCGCCCTGCGTGGCCACGCACGCTGCTTGCGGCCCGGTCCGCCCGCCCGCACAACACCGGAACAGTCGGCGTATCCGTGGAAGAACCAGTCGCGGTTCGGACCCGGCGGCAGATACGCCTGCAGCAGCAGCGGGCTGCCGGCCTCCTCGGTGCGCAGATACAGCTCCCGGGCCTGCTGAGCGGAGTTCACCAGGACCGTGCTGTGCAGCCCGCTGCCGGGGGGCACCAGCCAGGGGCGGCTCCACTTCGCCACCAGCGGAAGTCCCAGCCGCCAGGTGGCGTGAGCGGCCTGCGCCGGGCTGTCCGGGACCAGGGTCACCGGGTGCGCGATGTCCAAGGAGGCGCACACGGAAACCAGAGCGGCCTTGTCGGCGACGCGTTCGGGCAGTGCGCCATGTCCGGCGGGCAGCAGATAGGACGGCGAAAGTTCCTCTCGCATGCGGCTCACGGCCACCGCGCTCGCGTCGTCCATCGGGACCAGGACGGCGGGGCGCGCGATCCGGGTGGCCACCCGGCGCAGCGCGGCGGCGACCTCGCGGGGCGATGACCCGGGTGGCGGTGGGGGATGCATTTCCCGTAGGAAACGCGATCTGGCTACGGGACTTCCCGCGGATTCGGCGACCACATGCACCTCCACTCCCGCTCTGCCGAGCGAACGCACGGCGCCCAGCGTTCCATGGTGAAAGGGATTCCGGTCGATCCGCAGCAGAACGGCGGGGACGCGGGTGTCGAGCAGTTGCACGGTCTTCACTCCTTCGGATCGGTTCACTCGTGCGGGCGAGCGAGGCACTCGAAAGCCGTAGCGGTAGTGGCGTTGTGTCATTTCATGTGAATGACTTCAATGACTGAGTGTCAGGAACAGAAGGCGATACGGAAGTAAAACAGCGACAGCGGAAACGCCAGGTAGAAGACAGCAGGAGAGCGGAGAAAGGAGCAGGCATGGTTCTACAGCGGTGTCGAGCCCGGACCAGACGGCTGGCGGTCGTCGCGGCCGTGGTCGCCGTTTCGGCCGCGGTGGTCTCCGGTACCGGCTTCGCAGCGGGGATGGGGCCCTTCGCCGGCCCTCCCGCTCCGTCGGCGGCCACCACGACGCCATCGGTTTCAACGTTGCCCGCGGTGGCCCCATCGGTGGTGCCGCAGGCATCCGCGATCACCCCGGACCTCACCGACCCGCCCGTCACGGAGCCGTCGAAACCGGCCCCGACGAATCCTTCCGTAGCGCCGTCGACCTCGGCGCCCGGCGGTGAGCGCCCCGCCTTCGGCGCCTTCCTCGACTCCGGGGTCCGGGGCGTGTACGCCATGACGAAACTCAGCAGGTGGCTGGGTGGCGCGGAGTTGCGCGTCGGGCACACCTATCTGCCGGGAGACCGTTGGAGCAACATCGAGGGCACCCGCGGCTTCCTCGAGGGGTGGGCGCGCTGGCGCACGGCGAAGGACGACCGGATCTTCGTCCTCAACGTGCCCATGCAGGAGCGCAACGAGGAGGGTGTCTCCGACGCCGAGGTCAGGTTGCTGCTGCGGCAGGGCGCGGCCGGGCACTTCGATCACCACTTCCGCGCACTCGCCGAGCAGCTGGTCGCGTTGAAGGTGCCGGACACGGTACTGGTGCTCGGCTGGGAGATGAACGGCACGACCTACACCCATCGCTGTGGCCCCGACCCGCAGGCGTGGAAGACGTACTGGAACAGGATCGTCACCACCATGCGTTCGGTGCCGGGCCAGGAATTCCGGTTCGACTTCACACCGAGCCGGGGACGCGACGCCGTGCCCTGGACGCAGTGCTACCCGGGGGACGACACGGTCGACATCATCGGCATGGACTCGTACGACCAGCCGCGAGGAGTTTCCTTCGACGAACAGGTGAAAGAGCCGTACGGACTTCAAGCACAAGTGGACTTCGCGAAATCCCATAACAAGCCCATTTCCTATCCTGAATGGGGGCTCTTCCGTAACGGCGACAACGCCGAATACATGCGGCGGATGCTCGACTGGATCGATGTGCACAAGCCGCTGTACAACACGCTGACCGACTACTGTCCGCACGGGGTCTGGCAGTGCATGGCCAATCCCAAATCGTCGCTGATCTACCGGTCCGCACTCTTCGGCCGCGTCGACGAACCGACGACTTCGCCCACGCCGTCCGTGCCCACCGCACCGTTGCTCCCTACGGGCTGCTCGCCGCTGAATCTCGGAGACTGGGCCGAGCGCTGGCTCGGCGGGAGGCTCTGCCTGCGTCTCGACTGGTGGTCGCGGGCCCGATAACGGCCACCGGCGGCGGGGCCATCGCGGGTCCTGCCGCCACTGGCCCGCTCACGGAAGCGACGCAGCAACGCCTTGCCCCGCCGCCGCGCGGCGACGTCGCCGGCCACCGCGGCCATCAGTGGGGCCGTGTGCCGCTGGGCCAGTAGCAGCCGCCGGTTGATGACGGGTTCGGGGCGCCAGTGGTGTTTGTAGGGCTCGTCGCCGCGCAGCAGGCTCAGCGTGCGCAGTCCGCTGTTCCCCGCGTGCTGAGTGCAGGCGTCGAGGAGCATCACCGCCACGTCCGCCTTGCGTTCCCGCAAGCGTGGGTGGGCGCCGTACAGGTAGCCGCCCGCGAGCCGCCGCGACAGCAGTGTCAGGTCCACGGCCACCACGTCGCCGTCGAGCCGGAACTCGGTGACCACCGCGTCGCCGGAACTCACCATCGGCCCCACGGAGCGCACCAGGTGTTCGCAGAAGCGTGTCTGCAGGTGCTCCGGCGTCACGCTCCGGCCCTGCCACTGCAGCCGGTGAAGTTCGAGCAGCCGCTGAAGCGCCGCGCCCACCCCCTCCGGTGGTACGACGTGCCGCTCCACGCCGAGCGACCTCAGCTTGCGCAGCTTGGCGCGGATCCTCTGGGCCTTGCCGGACGCCAGCCGGGACACCAGTTCGTCCATGGGCACGGCGGGCAGCTCCAGGCACAGCGAGTCCTGGAGCCGCAGGCGCGGCCCGCTCCAGCGCTCGTAGACGTGCTCGACCGCTCCGCCAGGCCGCACCTCGCGGAAGTCGATGAGCGCGGTGCGGGCGGCGGCCGACAGAGCCTCGGCGAGCATGGCGGCCGGCCGGTCCGCGCGCTCGTCGTCGATGAGGACGTCTCCGTAGTCGGAGATCGCTCCGCCGAGCGGTACGAGCCTGGGCACCGGGCCGCGTCGGAGCATCAGGGGCGCGGCGGCCACGAGTTCCCCACCCTCGCGCACGAGCACGAGCCGCAGCCGGCCGGGCGTGCCGTACGAGAGCCACCATGAGTGCAGCCAGGCGTGGTTCTGGAACGGGGTCGCCGTGCCGCACCGCTCGTACAGTCGCCCCCACTCCGGGGCCACTTCGGCGAAGGCACGGGCGTCGGTGACGAGTTCCGTCGTGTACGCCGCCGTCACAGCTGTCCATGTACGTCGGCAGCGGTGGCCGGGCCGGGCACCGCCGCAGGGCGGGCGGTGTCGTCGCTTTCCGTTCGCTTCGGCCGCACGAGCAGCGCCAGGCCGCCCAGCAGGCCGCCCGCGCTCGTGCCGACCAGACCGGTCACCATCGGTGACGGGGACGTCGGCTCGGCCGGCCGCACCGCCGGTGAGAACTGGACGAGTTCGACGTGGGTGCTGCCCTTGGTCTTGTTCGCGTGGCGGGTCAGCGCGCGGGTGACGGCGTTGGCCATGCCGGAGGCGAGGCCGGGGCGTGGGGAAGTGGCCGAGACGGCGATCATCGGCGCGTCCGGCGAGGTGGCGGCCCGCACGTTCCGCCGCAGCGTGCGTGCCGACACGCCCGCCGACGACTGCGCGTCCCCGAGCACCGCGAGCTGCGTGGCGGCACGGCCGTATGCCTGTGCGAAGCCGAGAGCGGAGGCCGGGTCGGAATTCTTGGTGGGTACGGCGACGACATAGCTGGTCGCCGTGTATGTCGGGGCCTTGAGCGTGCCGTAGGCACCGCCGAGCAGGCCGCCTACGAGCGTGCCGGTCGCGAGCAGCAACCAGGGCAGCATGAGGCCGGTGCGGCCCGGTTGGCCGGACCGCCGGCGGAATCGAGTGGGCTTGTCGGTCATGACGAACTGGCTTCCTGGGGTGAGGGGGGCATTGAGTTGCACACCGCTGCCGTGTACACGTCCATGAGCCGTGCAGCGCTGTGGGCGATGCTGTAGTGGTGCGCGGCCTCCGCGGCCGTACGGGACTGAGGGCCGGCCGCGCGCACCGCGGTGATGGCATGGGCGTAGGCCTCGGGGCCGCCACGCACGCGTAGGGCACCGGTGGCGGCCTCCGATGGGAGGTCCTCGATCGCCGGGCAGGATGTGTAGAGCACCGGCAGGCCGGACGCCAGGGCCTCCACGACCGACAGCCCGAAGGCCTCCTCGGAGGACGGTGAGGCGAGCAGGTCCATGGCGAACATGAGCGAGGGCACGTCGGGGCCGGGGGAGGCGTCGGGAACGTCGGGGCGCTCGCCGGTGAACAGGACGCGGTCGGCCACGCCTGCCTCGTGGGCCGTACGGCGCAGGATGCTCTCCTCTGGGCCGCCACCGACCAGCACCAGCCAGTGGTCGTCCGGAAGGCGGGCCATCGCCCGGATGAGGACGTCGAAGCGCTTGCCCGCGGTGAGGCGGCCGATCCCGCCGACGACGTAGGCGTCCTCCGGCAGTCCGAGGCGTCGGCGGGTGCGGTGACGCCGGGACGCGTCGAAGTGGAAACGGGCCAGGTCGATCCCGTTGGGAACGACCTCGATGCGAGGGGAGGGCACGCCCCAGCGTTCGAGACGGTCGGCGACCGCGGGGGAGACGGCGACCGTGGCGGAGCCGAGGCGCTCACTGGCCAGGTAGAGCGCGCGGACGCCCGCCGTCAGTTTCCGGCCTTCCATCTGGGAGTCACCGAGGGAATGTTCGGTGGCGACCACGGCCCTGACGCCGGCGAGTCGGGCGGCCAACCGGCCGTAGACACAGGCGCGATAGAGGTGGGTGTGGACCAGGTCGTAGCCACCGGTGCGGATCAGGCGGGTCAGGCGGGGGAGCGCGGAGAGGTCGTGGTTGGCGCCCATACCGAGGTGGTGCACGCGGACTCCGTCGGCAGCGAGCCCGTCGGCGACGGCGCCCGGGTTGGTGAGGGCGACCACCTCGCAGTGGACGGTGAGGTGCCGCAGCAGCAGGCGGAGCTGCAGTTCGGCGCCGCCGACGCCGAGACCGGTGATGATGTGCAGCGCTTTCATGTCACATACCCTCCACGCGGCGCCGGCGCAGCCGGTGCAGCCGGTGCTTGAGGTGCAGCCGCCAGGCTGTGTCGTTCTGACCGATGTGCAGACGGGGGAGGGCGTGCGGGCCGGTCAGCGGGCCCGGGTCAATGGCGCAGGCGTAGGTGTATCCGGCTTCGCGTACGGCGGCGACGGCACGGCGGTCGATCGTGCCGTACGGGTAGCAGAAGCCGTCGACCGGAGCACCGATCAGCTCCGTCAGCAGTGCCCTGCTGCCAGCGACCTCGGCCGTCAAGGTGGCGTCGTCGGCCCTGGTGAGATCGACGTGCGTCAGCCCGTGCGAACCGATCTCCACGCCCGCGTCGGCAGCCTGCCGGACGCCGTCCGCGGAGATCAGCGGCTTGCGGGGGCCGAGCGGGTCCCAGGCGTTGACGCCCCCGAGCCGGGCGGGCAGGACGAAGAGGGTGGCACCGCAGTTCCAGTGGCGCAACGCCGGCAGAGCGTTGGCCAGGAAGTCGGCGTATCCGTCGTCGAAGGTGAGACCGACCAGGCGCCGCCCTTTGCCCCGGGCGCGGGCGGCGACCAGTTCGCGCAGGGACACGCCGCGCAGCCGGTGCCGGCACAGCCAGGCCAGCTGCTGCTCCAGCCGCTCGGGCGTGACCGTGATGCGGTACGGGTCGTCGGAGCAGTCGCCCACGGAGTGGTACATCGCCACCCAGGGGACGGGACGGGGGCGCCCGGCGGGGCGTCTGCCCGTGCCGACGGATTCAACTGGAACGGCCATGCCTCAGCCTCCGCGTGACGGCACCTACGGAATGGAGCGCGGATGTGCGGCCCTGGGCGTCCAGGGCCAGTCCGAGCAGGAGGAAAACGGCGGTCACGGTCACGCAGCCGACCGTGAAACCCAGCACCGGGGACCCCGGCGCGCTGGAGGTGAACGCCCCCGCCGCCGTGGCGAGCGCCGCCGCCCGCAGCGGCTTGCCCAGATCGGACAGCACATCTCGGGTGCGGATGGGGACCCCGCGTTGCCCGCCGTGTTGCGCGGCACGACGTCGGGCCGCGGTCCAGGTCGAGGAAACCAACGAGCTCGGTCCCGCGGATTTTCCCGCTCGCGGTGCGCTGTCGTCACGCGCGCGCCCGTCACGCCTCCGCGCGAGGCCGGCGAACAGCAGTGCGGCCGTGACGGTGATGCCGGCGGCGTTGGCGGCGGCGATCGCCAACACGCCCCAGGTGTCCACGGTTGCCACCCCGATCCAGGTGGTTGCGACGACACCCGTGGTCATGGCACCGATCGGGTACCAGGTGGGCCGCCCGGCAGAGAAGTAGGTGCGGATCAGTACCCCCACCAGGGTCTGGCCGAGGAGCCCGAGGGCGTACACGCGCAGGACCCCCGCCGTCACCACCGTGTCCTGCCCGGTGAAGGCTCCCCGCTGGAACAGGATCTCGATGATCTGCGGCGCGCAGGCGACCACCGTGGCCGCGCCGAAGAGCACCAGTCGGCAAGCCAGGGCCAGGTCCCGCTCCACGCGGGCGCGAGCCCGGTCGGTGTCGCCGTCGGCGAGCGCCTGCGCGATCACCGGGAAGGTGACGGTGCACAGCATCAGCGACAGCGTCATCGGGATCTGGGCCACCTTCTGCGCGTAGTTGAGGTGGGAGATGGCCCCGGCGGGGAGGGTGGAGGCGAGGAAGCGTTCGATCAGGACCTGGGACTGGCGGCACATGGCGAAGATGAGAACGCTGCTGATCAGGGCGAGGTTCAGCGGGCGTACATCGACGCCGCTGCCGGAAGCGGCTGAGCGTCGAGTCCTCAGCAGACGCAGCAGGGAGGGCATCTGGGCCGCGACCATGAGGCAGCCGCCCATCGCCACACCGGCCGCCGCCGATCGCACGCCCCAGCTCTCGCCGAGCAGGAACATCGCGGTGATGATGCCGGTGTTGTACGCCACGTAGATCGTGGCGGGAGCCAGGAAGCGACGGTGCGCCCGCAGAGCCGCGCTGCAGTACCCGGCGAGCCCGAAGCTCAGAACGCAGGTCGCCGTCAGCCGGGTGCAGTCGGCGGCGAGGTCGGGGTCGGGGAGGCCGGGCGCCAGAGCCTCGACCAGATAGGGGGCTCCTACGATGATCAGCGCGGATACGGCGACGAAGCCGAGGGACAGGCGGGGCAGGGTGCCGGTGACGAGGGAGCGGACCGGGTCGCCGGAGACGCCCTGGGCGCGCCGGGCCAGGGCCAGGCTGAAGGCCGGGATCATCGCGAAGGCCAGACCGTCCTCGATGAGGAGCGTGGCGGCGAACTCCGGTACGGTCCACGCGACCAGAAAGGCGTCCGTCTCGATGCCCGCCCCGAAGAGCTGGGCCAGTGCCTGGTCCCGCACCAGACCGAGCAGCGCCCCGGCGACCGACAGCGACGCCGTGATCAGAGTGGCCCTCGCGATGAACGTCCCGGTGGCCGCAGAGGAGTCGGTACCGGCCACGTCCTGCGTGGCCGCCCGTGCCGCGGGCACGGCCGCCGCGTCGGTCCCGCAACCGGGCGCACGCGGAGTCTGCGGCGGTGTCATGGACATCGTGTCACGCTCTCTGGCGCGTTCGCGAGTACCGGAACCGCCGGGGCGACCTGCGCCTTGTCGTTCCCGGCCAGCGCCCACCACGCCACCATCCCGAGGGCCACGGCGGCCAGCACGGTGGAGGGGCCGCCGATGTCGGCGTACGCGAAGTCGGTGAGCTGCCAGACCAGCAGTCCGCAGGCGACCAGCCCGCAGTCGAGGCCATGCGGCCCCGACGCGCGTGCCCGCACGGTCGCCCGCAGCGCACACACCAGCAGCGCCAGCCAGCTCCCGGCGAACGCCATCAGCCCGAGCAGGCCCTGTTCGCTCAGCACCAGCAGGTACATGCTGTGCGGTGACAGCAGCGGTTGCTTCCGGTACGCGGCCCCCGCGCCGTCGGTGTCGCTGCTCGACGACAGCGTCAGCGAGGCGTACGCGTCCCGGTACTCGGGGAACCCTTTCAACCCGACGCCGGTCAGGGAGTGTTCGCGCCACATGTCGGTCGCGGCCGCCCACATCGTGTACCGGTCGGCGACGGACTGGTCGGGGGCGTCGGCGACCTGTGTGATGCTGTCGATCCGCTCCTCCAGCAGCGCCGTGCCGACACCGAGACCGCCCACCAGGACCACACCGGCCGCGACTACGGCCGCGGCCACCGTGAGCGCGCGCCGCAACCCGGCCAGGACCAGCTGCACCGTGCAGGTCACAGCCGTCGCGATCCACGCGCCCCGGCTGAAGGACAGCGCGAGCGGCAGCAGCAGGGCCAGCGCGCACGCGAGGGCGACTGCCCGTTCCCGTACGGACGGCCGCCCGAGCGCGAGGGCGAACGCGCACACGAGGCCGACGCCGACCACCGTTGCCATCCCCATCACGTCCTGTGGCCCGAACGTGCCGACGGCCCGGACTGGCTCACCCTGGAAGGAGGCGCCGGTCCGGGTGACGTACTGGTGCACTCCGACGGCCCCCTGCCAGCCCGCGAGCCCCACGAACGACCAGGCCAGTAGCCGGAAGTCGCCCTGGTCGCGGATCAACAGCAGGACCGCCGCCGGGACGAGCACGAAGATCTGCAGATACCGGCCCATGCCGGTGATCCCGGCCTCGGACGAGTATGCCCCCAGGGCAGAGACGACCAGCCCGAGCACTGGCATGCCCAGCACCACGGCGGCCGTAAGTGGCAAGGGGCGTCGCCGGTGGCGCACGAGGCGGACCACGCAGAAGAGCACCAGGAATCCGGACATCGCGTCGGCCGGACCCGGGCCGGCCTCGCTACTCGGGTCGAGCGGCAGCGCCAGCAGGGCGAGCACGGCCACCACGGGAAGGATCGGCGTCAGGACGGTGCCCCGGCGCACGAGCGGCGTCACTGCGAGGCTCATGCGCTCAGCTTCCGGTCGGACGCGTGAGCGTGCCCACGGTGCGCAACAGAATGCACACGTCCTGCCACAGCGACCAGTTGTCGATGTAGACGTTGTCGAACCGGAAGCGGTCCTCGATGGACGTGTCGCCGCGCAGTCCATGGATCTGGGCGAGGCCGGTGATGCCGGTTCGCATCCGGTGGCGAGCCCTGTAGCCGGGATGGGACTCGCTGAACTGTGCGACGAAGTAGGGGCGCTCGGGCCGAGGTCCGACCAGACTCATGTCGCCCCGCAGCACGTTCCACAGCTGGAGGAGCTCATCGAGCGAGGTGCGCCGCAGCATGCGGCAGAACCCGCGCATCTCGTGTTCGTTCGCCACGCTCCACCGGGTCGCGGCCTCGTGCTCGTCGAGGGGACGGTGGGTGCGGAACTTCAGCAGCGTGAACGGCTTTCCGTCCTTGCCGATGCGCTCCTGCCGGAACACCACCCCCGGTCCGTCGCTGATCCGCAGCGCCACCGCGCACACCAGCAGCAGAGGGCTGACCAGCAGCAGCAGCGTCGCCGACACGAGGACGTCGAGCGCCCGCTTCCCCGCGCTGGCGAGTGGCGTCGCGGACCTCTCCAGAAGCCGACAGGAGAACCCGGCCAGTCGGTCCTTCGTCGCGTACGACGGAGAGTTCGCGTCCACCTCCCACACCACGCAGCCCCACTCGGCCATCGCGCTCAGCAGCGGTCCGTGCTGGGCCCGTACGGAGGGGTCGACGGCCAGCACCACCCGAACGCCGTTCTGGACGACCGCCCTCGTGACCTCGTCACCGGTGGTCAGAACCGGCAGGCCCCCGCCGTCCTGCCGTTCGGCCACAATCCCCACCGGCCGTACCCCGCACCGTGGGTGGCGCAGCACGGCGGCGGCCACGCGCTGCGCGGTCGCCGCCGGGCCGATGACGAGCGCGGTGCTGGGGTTGCGCAGCAGCGTGGCGCGGCACCATGCGTGCACGGTGCCGCGTAGCGCGCAGCTCGCCGCCGCCTGCACGGCGAAGCCCACCAGCAGGGTGCGGGCGGACAGTGCGTGGTCCGGCCGGTACGCCGCCACCAGCGCGGCGAGTGTCAGCCAGGCCACCGCTGTCCGGCCGCAGATGGCGGGCAGTTCGTCGAGGACGCCCGGTACTTGCGGGCGGGTGCGATGCGGGCGCAGCAGCAGAAACGCGGCCAGCAGGGCCAAGGGAAGCGGGCGGAGCTGAGTCCCGGCCAGTGTCAGGGCACCCAGCAGGGCGGCCGTGCCGTCCGCGACGAGCAGGGGTACCGGCGACGCCGATCCCACGGGCCGCCGCCTGCCGGCGGGGGGCGGAGCACTCGGGACGGCACCGCGCGACGGCATGACCGAGACGGGCGAGAATCCGTGTTCCCGGGGCTGTGTGGCAGGGGAGGAGATGGTGCTGTCCGCGGTCACGAGTGGGTGGACTCCCTATGCTGCGGGGGTGCGACGCGGGGATCGGGTCGCACGCCGATCAGATGGCGGTAGACGTCCGAAACCGCCTCGGCGGTGTGCCGCACGTCGTGCGAGGACAGGACGTACTGGAGCCCCTGGCGGCCGAGCGATGCGCGCAGCGGCGCGTCGAGCAGAAGGTCGGCAACGGCCCCGGCCAGCGCCGCCGGGTTCTCGGGCGGGACCAGGCAGTGGGGTGCGAGGGAGGGAGGCAGGCTCTCGCGGGCACCGTCGACTTCTGTGGCCACCACCGGCCGGCCGCAGGCCATCGCCTCCAGCGGGGCCAGCGCCATGCCCTCCCAACGGGACGGCAGGACGACGAGATCCGCGGCCTGGTACCACGGGACGACGTCGGCGACGGCGCCCGTGAAAAGCACGGATTTCGGCGCGCGCGCCCGCAGCCGGTCGCGGTCCGGCCCGTCGCCGACCAGGACGAGACGCGCGCCCGGCACCCTGCGGGCGACGGTACTCCACGCCCTCAGCAGAACGGCCTGGCCCTTCTGCCGGCACAACCGCCCCACACAGACCACGAGCGGCGCGGCGGGATCGACCTCGCGCAATGGCCTCAGCCCGGCTCGTACGGTATCGACGGGCGCGGGGTGGAAGCGTTGCAGGTCGACGCCGTTGGGGATGACGCTCCACCGTCCGCTGATCCCGGCGTGCAGGCCGGTCAAGCGCTCCGCCTCGCTCACGCACACCACCTGGGAGGCCCAACGCACCCCCCACCGTTCCCAGGCCCGCGCGAGCGCCGAGGCCGCCCCGCCGGTGGCCTCGAACGACCAGGCGTGCGGCTGGAACACGGTGGGAATCCTCCCTCGGACGGCGAGCCGCCCGGCGAGCCCGGCTTTCGCGCTGTGCGTGTGCACCAGATGGGGGCGCACTTCATCGATCACACGTGCGAGATGGCGCACCTCCCGGACGAGCGACGGACCCGGTGACCGTGTCGCGTGCCAGTGCCGTACGTCCGCCCCCAGTTGCCGGAGCGCTGTGGTGAGCGCCCCGTCGGGGCAAGCCACCGTGACGGCCAGGCCGGCGGTGAGCTGCGCCCGCACCAGGTCCGTCACGACGCGGGCCACCCCGCCGTCCACGGGCTGGGTGAGGTGAAGGACCCGCGACCGGGGGTCAGTTGATGACGTGTGCATGCGCGATGTCCTCGCTCAGTGACGCTCGGGACGGGAGGAGGGCGCCTTACCGCTGGGCGTCGACGGCGGCGAACAGCACGCCGGCCCAGATCACGTCGCGCTGGGAAACAACGCGGAAGGTCAGTTGGTCGCCGCCGTGTCGCAGGCCCGTTCCGAGATCGAACACGTCGGAGTCGTAGCCGAGGGTGTGGGCGTACGTCGGCACCCGCTTCGGCTCGGACGCTCCCGGCTCGCTGATCGTGGAGTTCAGCACGTCGTCGCGGGGATTGGCCGAGTTGGTGAGGGCGGTGACCTCGGTGCGGTGGGGCAGTCGGCCGGAGGACGTGCGGGTGGTCGTGAGGGTGAGCGCATCGCCGGTCGCGCCGTGGTCGCCGTCGTACGTCACCAGGCCCGCTCGGCCGCCCGCGCCCGCCGGGAAACGCATCCCGCGCAGCCGGATCTCCTGCCCCGCACCGGACTTCAGCGCGTCGAAGCCGTCCCAGACGGCGAGGTGCCGCAACGGCTGCTCCGGGTTCTCGTACGCCACCACCAGTGTCCAGCCACCCCACGCACCGGCCGTCGACCTTCCCATCGCCACATTGACCTGTGCCACGGTGTACAGACCGGGCCCGCTCTCCCGCACGAGTCTGGTGACGTCCGCCGAGGCCTGGAACGCGTCCGCACCGTGGGCCACCCGGTGGCCGACGACCGTGTCCGCGAGGACCTCCTTGTACTCCCCGCCTGGTTCGGCGACCAGCACCCGTCCATTGTCCTTGGGTGGCTTCTGCTCGCCGACGCGCAGGTTGCCGCCCCAGTACAGGCGTGCGTAACTGACCCGTGAGCCCTCGGGTACAAGGACCTCCGCGCGGGAGGAGTTGTAGGTGTTCGGGTCCTTGTCGACGTCGACGTACGTCATGTCGAAGTCGCCGTTCACCCCGGTCGCGCCCTCCCGGGCGGCTGGGCAGGAACGCGCCGTGGACGGCAGGAACCGGTGGTTCGCCCGTGGTGCACGGCAGGTGATGGAGACGTTGGCCGCACGGACGATCCCGCCGTGCTGGAGGGCCCGGTACCGCTGGGCGAAGGGGAGACTGCCGGCCTCCTGCGCGGAGGCTGTGACAGGCGCGTCCGCCAGGGCACCGGTGGGAGCCCACATCCCGGCGAGGGCGAGGGCGCCCACCGTCGTACGGCGCAGCAGAAGGGCTAGGGAGTTGCGCATGACCGGCGTTGCCCTTTCGGGAAGGCGGAGGTGTCAGGGGGAGTCAGAAGCGATGTGCTGCTGTAGGGACGCGTCAAGGCGTGCGCAAACTCTAGCCGCTATTGGGCGCAAACCAGTCAAACGGTGCAAGTGTGTCGGATAGGTGAACTGTGTGATGTTCCTGGTTCATTCCACCAGCGGTATCCATGGAGGCGCTGTGTCTGACGTGACGTCGGCAACCCGCTGCAGCGCCCGTGCCGCTTGAAGTCAGGCCCCATGGGTGGCCTGCCCCTACGGTGTATCGCTCCCGCCTGACTCGGCAGGTCGGCAGGCTCGGTGGCGCGAGTTGGGGATCCCCTGGCCGAAGCGCCTCGGCGCAGCGCTGTTCCTTTCCGCTCTTTCGGTGAGCCGTCCCGACTTCAGAGGCAAATCCTTCAGAGATTTCATATGAGTACTCGGCAATCTTCCGCACGCGGGTTTCCAGACCGGTCGGTGCTCGTTGTGCTCGATGTCAGAATCCGCCCCGGCTACCCACTTTGCCGAAGAAAGGAACGCACATGAAGTCTCTGAAGGGTGCTGCTGTCGTCACCGGGTCCCTGATCCTCGCCGGTGCCGCCACGCCCGCGTTCGCCCAGAGTGCCACCGAGGTGGTGCACAAGAGCCTCAACAACGCGGTGAAGACGCTCAACAGCGGCCCCGTCCAGGTGCAGCCGCTGAAGGGGGACGTGCTCGACGCCAAGGAGAAGAAGGAGGCGCTGCTGGCCACGGTCGATCGCACGTCCACCGCCCTGGGCAACGGCACCCTGCTGGGCGGTCTGTCCCAGCAGAAGTGAGAACGTCCCCGGCCGCGATGCCCGCCGCGCCCTGACCTGGCGTTCTGGCTTTTCCCGGTGGTTGCTCCGAAGAGGCCGATTCCGCGTGTGCGGTGTCGGCCTCTGCGTTGCCGGTGGGCCTGCAATTGCGATGCTGATATCCCTTGTTCAGGTGATGTGTGAGGAATTCGGGGGAGCGTTGGATGTGGTGGAAAATTCCTTATGCTGGCTTGCGAGTCGAGTATGAAGTCCATGCTGAGGATCTCGGATCGAGTGCCGGAAAAGCAGTGACCGGATCAGTGAACACCGCGGTCGGTTGCTCCCCGCTCGCCGTCGACTCCAGGGAGTTCTCCGGGCGGAGGCGGATGCTGCGGGGGTTGTCCGCGTCAGTGGCCGGGATGGCGCTCGCCCCGTTCTTGGTGGCATCGGGGACGACCGGGACGGAGGGAGCGTGTTTCCGCGAGACGTACCGCGGACGGCGCATCGTCGCCATCGTGGACGACGCCGGACGGTTGGACTACGACGACTCAGGAGTGTGGCACGTCACTGTGGACGGGCGGCCGCTGCACCTCATGCGTCGCGTCGACGGCAGTTGGATGACCATGGTCGATCACTACCAGTCGTATCCGACGCCACTCGCCGCGGCGCGCGCAGCCGTGGACGAACTCGGCCCCACCGCGCGCTTGGGCGCGTCAAGTAGAACCGGCAGCCGCCCGGACGACGGCGGTACGCCGAACGGCGGTCACGGAATCGAAGGGGATCACCGAAATGGTGTACACGCGTAGGGATGTCAGAACCCTCACCCTTGCCGAGCGGCGCCGGTTCGTCACCGCGCTGATCGAGGTCAAACGCCGCGGTGAGTACGACGAGTTCGTCCGTATGCACATCCAGTACTTCGTTCCCGACGGCGAGAACGGTCCGCGCACGGCCCACATGGCGCCTTCCTTCCTGCCCTGGCACCGCAGGTTCGTGCTGGAACTGGAGCGGGCGCTGCACCGCGTGGACGAGTCGGTGACCGTGCCGTACTGGGACTGGACGCGCGACCGCGCCTCCACGGCCGTGCCATGGACCGAGGACCTGCTCGGCGGCACCGGTCGGCGTTCCGACCGGCAGGTAGTGACCGGCCCCTTCGCCTACCGCCACGGACAGTGGAACATCAAGGAGGGGATCACCGACGTCGAGTACCTCATGCGGGACCTGGGCCGCTCCCGGGACCCGATGGCTCTGCCCACGGCCGAAGACGTTGAGGACGCCCTCGCGGACCCGGTTTACGACACGGCCCCCTGGAACTCCACCTCAGCCAAAGGGTTCCGCAACAAGCTGGAGGGTTGGGGGCCGGGGCGCGGCGCCATGTCCTGGCGCAATCACAACCGGGTCCACCGGTGGGTCGGCGGCCACATGGTGAGCGGCGCCTCCGTCAACGACCCCGTCTTCTGGATGCACCACGCCTTCGTCGACCTGGTGTGGTCCCGCTGGCAGCGGCGGCACCGGGACGCCCGCTATCTCCCCTCGAAGCCGCCCGGTCCGAAGGACGTCCAGCACGGCCGGATCGTCGCGAGGCACGAGAAGATGCCGCCATGGGATGTGACTCCGGAGGAACTGGAAGACCACAGCGCGGTCTACCGGTACGTGTAGCGGACCCAACCATTCGCGGGTGGGCCGCCCGAGGGCCTGACCAAAGACCCTGTTGAAGAAGCTGAGGATGAGTGCCGCGTTCTCCGCCCGCAGCAGCCGCCACGCCGGGTGGTGCTTGCGTAGCCGGACCACACCGTCGCACTCCATGCCATGTGCCCCGCCCTCAGATGTCCGTCGGGTGCCCGGGTTGTTCAGTACCCACGAATGCACGGTAGAAGGCGCCACTGACAATGCGGCTGCAAACTCCGCTGACCAGCAGGTTCACCGATGGGCGGCAGGGAGGGGCGCAGCAGGTCAGCGCTGGCGCCGGTACGGATCCGTGTATGGCTCCATGGACTGGCGGACCTCTTCCCGGACCGGGTCCATGAGGGGTTCAACTGCGTTCACTCTGTCCTCCGGTCTCATGTGAGGTGGGCGCGGCGGGGACGGTCATGTGTAGGTGAAGGCGCCCCGCCGTGGTGATGGGTGCCAGACAGGGCCTGGTCCGTCGCCTTGGATCGCGTAGGGCCTTGTGCGGGTGCTGCTCCGTCACGAGTCCCGGATCCGGCGGCCGTGGTCCGTGGCCGGGCCGAGGAGCGCGTGGGACACCCGGCCGCCGGAGTCCTTGGCACCACCGCCGAAGCTGAGGGTGCCGGATGCATTGGCGCTGGCGGTGACCCCGTCCCAGTAGCGCGCCTCCCGTTCGAAGCGCACCGGCTGCCCGAACTGGCCTGCCCGAACTGGCCCCCATGGACAGTCCAGGCTCTGCCCATGGCTCCCCGTGCCTCGCGTAGCCCAACGGCCGCATCCGCATCGTGCGGTTCGCCGGGGTCCTGCATGTACTTCCGCACCGCCGCGTGCGGACTCCCGCGGGATGGCGGGTCCAGCCAGCCCGAAGATGAGGGCAGGTGCCGTTTTGGCGCCTGCCCTCTTGTTACCTAATAGTCCAGCAGCATGCCTCTGACCAGCGGTTACTCTCAGGCCAGTGGCAACGGGGCGCAGGTTGTTGCCCCAACGGGGGGCGCATGTGGGACGCAGTATCCAATCGAGGGTGCATGATCTGACAAAACGCCCTCGCGGGCTACGAGAAGCCCTCCGTGAGTGATCTCGCGAAGGGCTTAAAGCAGGCTCTGGCCTGCGTATACGTGCGCCCCCGGCAGGACTCGAACCTGCGGCCAAGCGCTTAGAAGGCGCCTGCTCTATCCACTGAGCTACGGGGGCCGGGTGTGGTGGCCTCTGTCGTGGTGCCCGGGTGTGGGCTGATCCGTGACGTCGCCGGGGACAAGGATAGGGCTCCCGGGTCCTTGTCCCTGTTGCTTCGCCTCCGTGGCTCAATGTGGAGGTTCAGTGAAGCGGTCCTGATAATCGCAGGCAGGTACGAATCGTGCACCTCTTTTGGCGCCTCGGGACCCGGGTGTTGTGCACTCGTTATGCCTGCGCCCCTCTCGCCCCCTCCGTCCAGTGCGTCCTGTCGGCGCGCAGACGAACTTATATGCTTCAGAAAGTCCACAAAATTGGGCATTCTTCGCATGTGGTGACCTTGGACGTACGGCCTCAGCTGCTCGACGCGCTTTCCACCCTGCGCGACCGTGTCGCCGCCGCGCGCTTCCCGCTGCCCCTGGCAGGGGCCCCGCGCGCGCGTGCCGACCGCGATGAACTGCTCGCGCAACTGGACGATTACTTGGTGCCCCGGTTGCGGCAACCCGAAGCACCCTTGCTCGCCGTCGTCGGGGGTTCGACGGGAGCCGGCAAGTCAACTCTCGTCAACTCCCTGGTGGGGCGGAGGGTCAGCGAGGCCGGGGTGCTCCGGCCGACGACCCGTACGCCCGTGCTGGTCTGCCATCCCGAGGACCACCATTGGTTCAGCGGCATGCGCGTCCTGCCCAACCTCACACGCGCGTGGATGCCGCCCCAGGAGCCCGGCCGTGATCCGGGCGATGACCCCTTTCCGCCGGGCGGGGACGACGGCAAGGACGGCGAGCGCGTGCTGCGCATCGAGACCGCCGACAGCTTTCCGCCCGGTCTGGCCCTCCTCGACGCGCCCGACATCGACTCCCTGATCGCCGACAACCGTGTCCTCGCCGCCGAGCTCATCTGCGCCGCGGACATCTGGGTCATGGTCACCACGGCCGCCCGCTACGCCGACGCCGTGCCGTGGCATCTGCTGCGGAGCGCCAAGGAACACCGGGCGACCCTGGTCACCGTGCTCGACCGGGTGCCCCACCAGGTGGTGTCCGAGGTCTCCCGGCAGTACGGGGCACTGCTGACCAAGGCCGGGCTCGGCGACGTACCCCGTTTCACCGTGCCCGAACTGCCCGAGTCCGCCTGGGGCGGCGGCCTGCTGCCGGCCACCGCCGTCGCACCGCTGCGCACCTGGCTCGTCGAGCAGACGACCGATCCGGCTGCCCGTCACCAGGCGGTGGCCCGCACCGCGCACGGGGCCCTCGACTCGCTGAGGTCCCGGCTGCCCGAACTGGCCGGCGCGGCCGCCCGGCAGTACTCCGCCGCCCTCCGGCTCACCGCGGCCGTCGACACCGCGTACGAAAGCGAGCACGCGCGCGTGAAGGGGCGTCTGCAGTCGGGGGCCGTGCTCGCGGGCGACGCCCTCAAGCGATGGCGCAGCTATCCGCTCGACTGCACCGCCGGCGAACTGCTGGACGCCCTCGTCGAGAGCCTCGGCGCGCTGCTGCTCTGCGCCGTCACCGCCGCCGACGAGCGGATCACCGAGGCCTGGAGCCGCGAGCCGGCCGCCGTGGAGGCCGGGCTGACGGAGCGCGACACGAGGCGGGACAGTGTCGAGCACCGGATCGGGATGACCGTACGGCGCTGGCGACGCGTCCTGGAAGAGTACGCCGAGGAAGAGGTGCGTGACCTCGACCGGAGCTTCGCCCCGGACGCCGAAGTGGTGGCCGCCCTGGTCGCCACCGCCCTGCTGGGCGGCCGACGCGCCAGGTCCGCGGGGGAGGGCCTGGGCGAACGCATCGGGGCGCACGGCGCGCTGCGGCTGCGTGACCGCGGTGGGCGGCTGCTCACCGACTACCTGGAGCGTGCTCTCGAAACCGAGCGTGACCGCCGCCTCGCGCCCCTCGACGCGCTGGACGTCCGTCCCGAACCACAGGCCGAACTCATCGCCGCCCTGTCCGTACTGCAGAAGGAGAGGTGACCGCCGTGACTGCCGTCACTGACCACAGGGATCAGACCGGAGACGGCGTCCCCGAGAAGGGTGACGAGACGAAGGTCGACAGAACGGGTGACAAGAGAGTCGACCGAACGGCTGACAGGATGGGTGACAAGGCGGGCCAGAGGACGGGCGACGGGACCGGGGACGGGCGGTGGGAGCGACGCGGCCTCGTGGAGGGTGCCTCCGCCGGAGGACGCCCCAAGGGACCGCAGCAGGACCCTTCGGGGGACGTCGTCGAGAGCGGGCCTCGTAGGGAGAACAGGCGACGTCCCGCCGAGGAGCCCGAAGGGCGGGAAAGGGGCGAGAGCCGCCCGGGTTTCGAGAGCCGCCCCAGCTTCGAGAGCCGCCCGAGCTTCGAGAGCCACGCCTCGAGCTTCGACAGCCTGGAGCGGCGTTGGATGCGAGAGAGCGACGTCCACACGCGCGTGCCCAGCGGTCCCGGCCGTGACACGCCCGGCGTGGGCGGCGAGTTCGGCGCAGGGGACGCGTCCGGCGAGAAGGGCATGGTCGGTGAGAAGGGCGCGCCCGGTGCGAAGGGTCGATCCGGCGCCTCGTCCGGTTCCCGTACGGGACCCCGCGACCCCTCCGCCCGTACGGAATCCGGTGACCCCTGGGACGACGGGCTCATCGCCCGGCGGGCCGGCGAGGCGGGCGGGGGTGAGCGGGGGCCGGTCGGGGAGTCCAGGGCTCCGGCCGCGCAGACGGTGCCTCCTCTCGCGTACGACGGGCCCCTGAGGACACGGCTGGACGCGTTGCGGGAGCTGGTGGGGTTGTCGCGCGCACGGCTGGACAGCGGCACCCTGGCGGAGGCCGGGCGGGTCCTGGACGAGGCGGCGGCACGGCGCAGGCTCTCGGGGCAGCACACGGTCGTCGCCATCGCGGGCGCCACCGGTAGCGGCAAGTCGACGCTGTTCAACGCGCTGGCGGGCGTGGCGATCTCGGAGACGGGCGTACGCCGGCCCACGACGGCCGCGCCCATCGCCTGTAGCTGGAGCGACGGCGCGGCGAGCCTCATCGACCGACTGGGCATTCCGGGACGGCTGCGGCGCAGGCCGCTGCAGAGCCCGGAGGCGGAGGCGCAGTTGCGCGGCCTGGTGCTCGTGGACCTGCCCGACCACGATTCGGCGGCGGTGCAGCACCGGGAGCAGGTCGACCGGATCCTGGCCCTCGTGGACGCGGTCATCTGGGTCGTCGACCCGGAGAAGTACGCCGACGCCATCCTCCACGAGCGCTATCTACGGCCTCTGGCGGGCCATGCGGAGGTCATGTTCGTCGTCCTCAACCAGGTGGACCGGCTGCCGGGGGAGGCCTCCCACCAGGTGCTCGACGATCTGCGACGGTTGCTCGACGAGGACGGGGTCGCGCTGCGGGAGTACGGCGAACCGGGCGCCACCGTGCTCTCGCTGTCCGCCCTCACGGGGGACGGCGTCGGGGAACTGCGTGAGGCCTTGGAGCAGTTCGTGGCCGAGCGGGGCGCGCCGGCCCGCCGGGTCCGCGCGGATCTGGACGCCGCCGCCGCGCGGTTGTGGCCGATGTACGCCGATCAGCGACGGGCGGGGCTCAGCGAGCGGACCCGGGACGAGTTCGCCGCGCGGCTCGCGGACGCCGTCGGCGCCACCGCGGCGGGTGAGGCCGCCGAGCGCGCCTGGCTGCGCAACGCCAACCGCGCGTGCGGTACGCCCTGGCTACGGCTGTGGCGCTGGTACCAGGACCGGAGCGAACCTCCGACCGGGCGGCTCGCCCTGCAGGCGCCGGTGGACGAGGAGGCCACCGCCCGGCAACGCGTCGAACACGCGGTACGCGTTCTGTCCGAGAGCGCCGCGACGGGGCTGCCCGCGCCCTGGGCCCAGGCGGTGCGCGAGGCGGCCGTGCGCGGGGCGCAGGGGTTGCCCGAGGCGCTGGACGAGCTGGCGATGCGGGCCGGGGCGCCCACGGGGAGGCCGCCGCGACCGGGCTGGTGGCCCGCGGCGGTGCTCGCGCAGGCGGCCATGACCCTCCTCCAGGTCCTCGGCGGACTGTGGCTCCTGGGCCAGATCATCGGCTTCATGTCGCCGAACCTCGGGGTTCCGGTAGTGCTGATGGTGATCGGCATCGTCGGCGGTCCGGCCGTCGAGTGGGGCTGCCGGCTGGCGGCACGGGGCCCCGCGAGACGTTACGGCGACGAGGCGGAACGGCGGCTGCGGGAGGCGGCCGCCGGGTGCGGCCGCGCGCGGGTGCTGGATCCGGTGGCGGCGGAGCTGCTGCGCTACCGGGAGGTGCGGGAGCAGTACGGGCGCGTGCTGGGGACGGCGCCGGTGGTGTGAGGGGTGGCTCTCGGAGGAGCAGTTCACCCCGTCGGGTGACGGAGTTTTCCACAACCGGCGGGTAGCACACAGGGCTCAGCGGACCCGGCCCGATGGCGGCAGTCTGAACTCGCGGCGATCACAGCGACAGCCGCAGCGGCCGTACGGGACGGGCCCGTACGTGTGTCCGGCCGGCACCGGCGTCGGTGCCGGCGCGAAGGAGGGGTTCGCGCGATGAACGAGACGATGGTGTGCGTGGTGGGGAACGTGGCGACGCAGCCGGTCTGCCGTGAGTCGTCCACGGGCTCGTCGGCCCGCTTCCGGCTGGCGGTGACCTCGCGGTACTGGGACCGCGAGAAGAGCGAGTGGGCCGACGGCCACACCAACTTCTTCACGGTCTGGTCGAGGCGCGCCCTCGCCGCGAACGTGGCCTCGTCGGTGACGCTGGGCGATCCGGTCGTGGTGCAGGGGCGGTTGAAGGTGCGCACCGAGCAGCGGGAGGGACAGAGTTGGGTCTCCGCGGACGTGGACGCGATCGCGATCGGCCACGATCTGTCGCGGGGCACGTCCGCGTTCCGTCGCACACCTCGCGGGGAGACAGGGGTGCCGGCCCCGTCCCGGCCGGAGCCCTCCTGGGAGACACCGCCGCCCGGAGGGCCGCTCGATCCCGTGCCCGAACTCCGGGCGGAGGCAGTAGGGGTGACGTGACATCAGGTGGTCGGACGCGCCCGCCCGGCATTCCTCGCCATGGCTGAACCGCGGCTTATCGGCGAATGCGTTGTGATCGGTCCTCGTGCGAGTCGCATCGACTTGTCGATAAGCACTGTTCGCGAGCTGTGTAGGCGATAACGATTCCGATTCGGATCGGTTGTCCGACGATACGACTGGGAAGTGCGGTGCGTCGCGTACCTAGGATGCCGGGCATGGCCCACGGGGCTTCTGATTCTGCTGGTGGGACCACACCCCCCACGTCAACGGGTCCTGCTCGAAGGGAAATTCAGTGGTTTCTTCGTTCTCGGCGTCGTTCGCCGCGTGGTCGGAGCGCACGGCGCGCAGGCGAGGGGCGGCCCGCCTCGCCGCCGTGTCACTCGCGTCCGGACTCGTCGTCGCGGGTGCGATCGTCACCGCGGCCCCGGCAGCCGCCGACGAGACGGTGCAGAGCTCGGGCGGAGCGACCGCGACCATGGGCGGCCTGAAGACGTACGGGACAGCCGTCCTCCGCACCGACGGCGAGGAACATCAGGTGCCCGCCGGCCTGTTCGAGATGTTCGTCGACGGCGGCGGCACGCTGCAGACCTACTGCGTCGACGTCCAGAACCCGACACAGAAGGACGCCAAGTACCAGGAAACCCCCTGGAGCGGCACCTCGCTGGGCGCCAACAAGAACGCCGGCAAGATCCGTTGGATTCTGCAGAACTCCTACCCGCAGGTGAACGACCTCGCCGCACTCGCCGGCAAGGCCGGCGCCAAGGGCCTCACCGAACAGGACGCGGCGACGGGTACACAGGTGGCGATCTGGCGGTACTCGGACGGGTCCGACGTGACCGCCCAGGACCCGCAGGCCGAGAAGCTCGCGGACTACCTGGAGAAGAGCGCGCGGAACCTCGCTGAGCCCACGGCCTCGCTGACCCTCGACCCGCCGGCGGTCTCGGGCCGAGCGGGTGAGCGGCTCGGCCCGGTCACGCTGCGCACCAACGCGGACGGCGCGACCGTGACCCCGCCCTCGGACGTGACCGCGGACGGCGTGCAGGTCGTCGACGCGAACGGCGAGCCCGTGACCTCGGCCGGTGACGGCGCCGAGCTGTACTTCGAGGTGCCCGAGGACATGGCGGACGGCTCGGCCGAACTGACCGTGCAGGCCTCGACCACCGTGCCGGTCGGCCGGGCCTTCGCCTCCGAGACCCGCAGCCAGACCCAGATCCTCGCGGGCTCCAGCGAGTCCACGGTCTCCGCGACGGCGACCGCGCACTGGGCCGAGAAGGGCGCGATACCCGCACTGTCCGCCGAGAAGAACTGCGCCGAGGGCGGCCTGGACATCACCGCGGCCAACCAGGGCGACAAGGCCTTCACCTTCGAGCTGATGGGGATCACCTACAGCATCGAGGCGGGTGAGACCCGCACGGTTACCATCCCGCTGCAGGAGGACCAGGCGTACGACTTCACGATCAAGGGACCGAACGGCTTCACCAAGCAGTTCAAGGGTGTGCTCGACTGCCGGACGGAGACCGAGGCGAGTGCGGGCGGCGACTCGGTCCAGACCTTGAGCGAGCCCAGCCCGGCGACGGTGGGCGGCAACGCGGCCGCCGACTCCGGCACCGATCTCGCCGAGACCGGCAGCTCCGGCGCGACCCCGGTGATCGGGGGCATCGCCATCGGCCTGGTCGTGATCGGCGGTGCGGTGATGATCCTCCTCCGCAAGCGGAACCCGTGAGTCTCGCGGATCGGAGCAGGAGCTCCTTGGCAACTCAACAGTGAGTGACCACGCGGTGACATGTGCGTGTGACGCGGCCCCGGCACGCCCCCTCGGGCACCGGGGCCGCGTCACGCGTCCGGGGGGCTCCGCAATCCGGTTTCCGTCGAGGGCTGGCCGTGCGGCAAGATGGGTGGTACTGCCCACTGCCAGATCTCGATATGCCGGACGGTTTCTCTTGGCTGAGTACATCTACACGATGCGCAAGACGCGCAAGGCGCACGGCGACAAGGTCATCCTTGACGACGTCACGCTGAGCTTCCTGCCCGGCGCGAAGATCGGTGTGGTCGGTCCGAACGGTGCCGGCAAGTCCACCGTCCTCAAGATCATGGCCGGTCTCGAGCAGCCGTCCAACGGCGACGCCTTCCTCTCGCCCGGCTACACCGTCGGCATGCTCCTGCAGGAGCCGCCCCTGGACGAGTCCAAGACGGTCCTGCAGAACGTGCAGGACGGCGCCGCTGAGATCATGGGCAAGCTCAAGCGCTTCAACGAGGTCGCGGAGCTCATGGCGACCGACTACTCGGACGCCCTTCTGGACGAGATGGGCAAGCTCCAGGAAGACCTGGACCACGCGAACGCATGGGACCTGGACACCCAGCTCGAGCAGGCCATGGACGCCCTGGGTTGCCCTCCCGGCGACTGGCCCGTCACCAACCTCTCCGGTGGTGAGCGCCGCCGCGTCGCCCTGTGCAAGCTGCTGCTCGAAGCCCCCGACCTGCTGCTGCTCGACGAGCCCACCAACCACCTGGACGCCGAGTCCGTGCAGTGGCTGGAGCAGCACCTCGCGAAGTACCCCGGCACCGTCGTCGCCGTCACCCACGACCGGTACTTCCTGGACAACGTCGCGGGCTGGATCCTCGAGCTCGACCGCGGCCGCGCGATCGGCTACGAGGGCAACTACTCCACGTACCTGGAGACCAAGCAGACCCGTCTCAAGGTCGAGGGCCAGAAGGACGCCAAGCGCGCCAAGCGGCTCAAGGAAGAGCTGGAGTGGGTCCGCTCCAACGCCAAGGGCCGCCAGGCCAAGTCCAAGGCGCGTCTGGCCCGCTACGAGGAGATGGCGGCCGAGGCCGACAAGATGCGGAAGCTGGACTTCGAGGAGATCCAGATCCCGCCGGGCCCCCGACTGGGCAACGTGGTCGTCGAGGTCAACAACCTCAGCAAGGCCTTCGGCGAGAAGGTCCTCATCGACGACCTCTCCTTCACGCTGCCGCGCAACGGCATCGTGGGCGTCATCGGCCCGAACGGCGCCGGCAAGACGACCCTCTTCAAGATGATCCAGGGGCTGGAGGAGCCCGACTCCGGTTCGATCAAGGTCGGCGACACCGTCAAGATCTCCTACGTCGACCAGAGCCGCGAGAACATCGACCCCAAGAAGACGCTGTGGGCCGTCGTCTCCGACGAACTGGACTACATCAACGTCGGCCAGGTCGAGATGCCCTCCCGCGCCTATGTCTCCGCGTTCGGTTTCAAGGGCCCGGACCAGCAGAAGCCGGCCGGGGTGCTCTCCGGCGGTGAGCGCAACCGGCTGAACCTGGCGCTCACCCTCAAGCTGGGCGGCAACCTGCTGCTCCTCGACGAGCCGACCAACGACCTTGACGTCGAGACCCTTTCCTCTCTGGAGAACGCGCTCCTGGAGTTCCCCGGCTGCGCCGTGGTCGTCTCCCACGACCGCTGGTTCCTGGACCGGGTGGCCACGCACATCCTCGCCTACGAGGGCGAGTCCAAGTGGTTCTGGTTCGAGGGCAACTTCGAGTCGTACGAGAAGAACAAGATCGAGCGGCTCGGTGCGGACGCCGCCCGTCCGCACCGAGCCACCTACAAGAAGCTGACCCGGGGCTGATCTTGCGGCACATCTACCGCTGCCCACTGCGCTGGGCGGACATGGACGCGTACGGCCACGTCAACAACGTGGTCTTCCTCCGCTACCTGGAGGAAGCCCGTATCGACTTCCTGTTCCGCCCGGAGAAGGACTTCAAGCAGGGGTCCGTGGTGGCGCGCCATGAGATCGACTACAAGCGGCAGTTGGTCCACCGGCACCAGCCGGTGGACATCGAGCTGTGGGTCACGGAGATAAGAGCGGCGTCGTTCACGATCACCTACGAGGTCAAGGACCCGGACCAGGTCTACGTCCGGGCCTCGACGGTGATAGTGCCGTTCGACTTCGCCACGCAGCGGCCCCGCCGGATCACCTCCGAGGAACGTGAGTTCCTGGAGGAGTACAGGGACGACGAGGAGGAGGCCGTCGCCGCATGACGGTGCTCCACCTCGCCGACGAGGGGGAGGCGGCGGATCTCGCGGCCTTCCTCTCCCGGCTGCTCCACTACGACCGTGGGGCCGCGGTGCGCCTCCAGGCGGCCGGTACCGCGCTCGCCGTCTTCGGCCGGCCACCGTCCTTCGAAGTGCTGGCCATCCGGGCCGTACGCCTCGCCAAGCCGTACGAGAACGGCCTGGACGTCACGCTCGACGAGACCGTGTCGGCCGGTGAACTCCTGGAGGCCGTCGACGAGCAGGCGGGGACGGCCGTCGTCCCCGGCGCGGTGACCGGGCCGCCGTGGGCCGGAGTGCTTCCCCCGCGCGGCGGCTGGCGCCCGGAGGCGGGCCTGCCCGCGCCGGACGCGTTGCGGACGATGGTCTCGGCGGCGCGCAGTGAATTCAGGTCCCGCATGGAGGAGTTGGCGCCCGAGCGGCGCACACGGGCCGAGCTCGACCGGATCGGGCGGGAGATCTGGTCCCGGGCGGTCGGAGACACGCGGCTGCCGGTGCGGGCCGTCCACGCGGCCCAGTCGCTCGGCTTCCTGCGCCCCGCGCGGACGGCCGGCGCACCCGACGAGGCGTCGCCGCGTCTGTTCTCGTCGGGCGCGTGGCTCAGGCTGCGCACGCCGTACGGATCGATCGCCGTGCGTAGGGCGGGACTCGGGACGTTGGACGTCAGCGTGCGCTGACGTCCCCGCTGCGTTCCGCTGCCGCTCGGAGCCGCTCGCTCAGCCCGGCGCGTTCACCATCGAGGCCGCCGCGTACGTGAGGTAGTTCCACAGCGTGTGCTCGTGTTCCTCGGAGAGGCCGAGCTCGTCCACGGCGTCGCGCATGTGCTTGAGCCAGGCGTCGTGGGCGGCGCGGTCGACGGTGAACGGGGCGTGGCGCATACGGAGGCGCGGGTGGCCCCGGTTCTCGCTGTAGGTGGTCGGTCCGCCCCAATACTGGATCAGGAACAGCACAAGGCGCTCCTCGGCCGGGCCGAGGTCCTCCTCGGGGTACATGGGCCGCAGGATCGGGTCCTCGGCGACACCCTCGTAGAAACGGCGCACCAGGCGCCGGAAGGTCTCCTCGCCGCCGACCTGCTCGTAGAAGGTCTGCTCCTGAAGCGTGCCTCGCCGAATCTCTTTCACGTCCCCATGGTCTCAGACGCGAGGACGGAGGACTCAAGGCTTAGGACCCTCGGGGAACCGGAGCGCTGGACCGGTCCGTTCCGGACCCGTCGGCCGTGGTGCTCGCCTCTGGCGGCATGGGGCCGCACAGTGGAGGTATGGGCACGCACGCTGTGGACCACGACCTGGAACGCCTCGCCGCCGAGGCCCGGTCGGCGCTGGTGCGCGAGATCGGGGCGAGCGGAGCCTGGGACGCCGACCCGGAATGGCGCAAGGCCTTCGAGAGCGTTCCCCGGCACCTCTTCGTCCCGTACTACTACGTCGGCGCCGTGGGCGGCTTCGAACGGCTGTGGGGAGAGGAACGCGACCCCCGACGGCGTGAGCGCTGGGTGCGGGGCGCCTACGCGGACGTGCCGCTCGCCACGCGGGTGCGCGACGGCGAGCTGATCTCGTCCAGCAGCCAGCCCTCCCTGATGGCGAAGATGCTGGCCGAGCTGGAGGTGGAGGACGGCAACAGGGTGCTGGAGATCGGCGCCGGGACCGGCTACAACGCCGCCCTGCTCGCGCACCGGCTGGGCGACGACCTCGTCACGACCGTCGACCTGGACGCCGACATCACGGAGGCGGCGCGCAGGCATCTGGACGCCGCCGGGTACCACCCGACCGTCGTCACCGGGGACGGGGCCCGCGGGGTGCCCGAGCGGGCGCCGTACGACCGGATCATCGCGACCTGCACCCTGCACTCGATCCCCCGCCCCTGGCTCGCCCAGTGCACACCCGGCGCACGCATCCTGACGCCGCTGGCCACGGGGCTGGTACGGCTGTACGTCGACGACGCCGAGCACGCCGAGGGGCGCTTCCTGCACACCTCCGCGTACTTCGTGCCGTTGCGCGGGGGCAGCGAGCCGGAGGCGGTCCATCCGCACCTGGGCGGGCTGCCGCGCCGGGCCAGGGACCACGAGCTCTTCCGGTTCCTGCTGGCTCTCACGGCGGGCAGGCTCGACCCGCACGAGGCGCTCGCGCTGTGGCAGCGCGAGGACATGCCCTCCCGAGAGCGTTACGGCATCACGGTCCACGGCGATCACGCCTGGGCCTGGCTCGACGACCCGGAGGGACCGTACGCCTGGCCGCTGCCGTGAGCCCTCGGCGGTCCGCGTCACCCGGCTACGGCTCAGGGCCGACCGAAGGTTGTTCGGCCGACCCTGATCGTTTCGGTGTCGCGGGGCCGGTCAGCCCCGTCGGATCGTGATCGTCGTCCACGCGCCCACGTGAACCCGGTCCCCGTCCTGGAGGGGGACCGGGACGAAGGGTTGGATGGGGTCCTCGGAGCCGTTGACCGTGGTTCCGTTGGTGGAGTTCTGGTCGACGACCGCCCAGCCGCCGTCGGGCTGCTGCACCAGCACCGCGTGCTGGTGGGAGACGCCCGGGTCCTCCGGCGGCACCGAGAGATCGATGTCCGGGGTGTCGCCGGTGGAGTGGCGGCGACGGCCGATGGTGATCTGGCCGCCGGTGAGGGTGCGCTGCTGCTCGGGGGAGTACGCGGGCAGGTTCAGCCCCGCGGCCTCGGGGCCGGAGCGCTGCATCATCGCCATGAAGTAGTCGCGGTCCGGACCGATGGTCGCGCTCCAGGTCGTCGGCGCCTGCGGGTACGCGGGGCCGGGCGGGGCCTGGGTGGCGCCGGGCTGCGGGTAGCCGTAGCCACCGGGGCGAGCACCCGCACCGCCGGGGCCGCCCGGACCGGCAGGTCCACCGGGACCACCGGGACCGCCGGGGCCCGTCGAGGGTGGGGAGATCACCCAGTCGTCGTCGCCACCGAAGGAGGGCCCACCGCCGGGGCCGCCGGGGCCGCCCGGTCCACCCGGGCCGCCGGGCTGCGGGCGTCGCGTCTCCTGGGGGAAGGCGGGCGGAGCCGACGGCCCCGACTGCTGGAACGCCTGCGGTGCCCCGCCGGCTCCCGGCCCGACACCGGGACCCTGGCCGCGATC
This sequence comes from Streptomyces sp. NPDC012510, assembly GCF_042955065.1. Lineage (NCBI taxonomy): Bacteria > Bacillati > Actinomycetota > Actinomycetes > Kitasatosporales > Streptomycetaceae > Streptomyces > Streptomyces sp. NPDC012510. Next base: position 174,208 of record NZ_JBIBEN010000002.1, on the reverse strand, counting down.
ACCGTGACCACCGGGGCCGGGACCGCCGGGCCCACCGGGTCCGCCCGGGAAGCCGGGACCGCCCGGTCCACCGGGGCTTCCGCCCGGCCCGCCCGGTCCACCGGGCCCACCGGGCGTAGGCCCGGGAGGTGGCGGAACCGGTCGCGAGGGGTCGCCGCCGAAGCCGGATGGCCCGGGGCGTGCGGGGTCGCCGCCGAAGCCCGAGGGGCCGGGACGTGAGGGATCGCCGCCGAAGCGTGAGGGGTCGCCGCCGAACGCCGGCTGGCCGGGGTGGCCGCCCTGCCCCGGCCCGGGCTGTCCGGGCGGACCCGCCGGTCCGCCACCGAACCCGGAAGAACCCCCGGGCCCCGACGGACCGCCGGGACCGCCAGGTCCACCCGGGCGACCGGGACCCCCGGGCGCTCCGTGACCACCGGGGCCGCCAGGCCCGCCGGGCCCGCCGTTTCCGCCCGGCCCTCCCGGCCCGCCCGGGCCCGACGGCTCCCCGCCGAAGGGCGGTCCCGGCGGGATCGGCTCGGCGGGACGGTTCACCTGCGAGGGGCGCGAGGTCTGGTAGTCGTACCCGTCACCGCCCCCGTAGGACGGCGGAGGGGGCTGCTGGAAACGCAGCGCCGGGTTCCCACCGGGACCGGGGCCGGGGCCGGGGCCGCCGCCGGGCCCCGCACCGGGTCCGGGCGCCGAAGGCCGCGGCGCGGCCGGTGTGTAGGTGGTCGCCGTGTTGGTCAGGAAGTTCCACCGGCACTCCTCGCAGAAGGGCGCGCCGCCCTCGCGGGGCGTGCGGCACTGCGGGCAGAGTTCCGGCTCGGCGGCGAACTGCGGTCGGCCTCCGGGGCCTCCGGGACCCCCCGCGCCGGGAGGCGGGGGAGGCGAGCCGGGCGGCGGGTATCCGTAACCGGCGCCCGGGGGCGGCGGCGGTGGAGGCGGCGGGGGTACGGCACCGGCCATACGGTGACCGCAGACCTCGCACCAGTCGTCGGAACCCGACTGGTGTCCGTTCGGGCAGGTCGGCATGTCGGCGCTTCCCCCTCTCCTTTCCGGCCTCTCGGCCGGGTCCCGCTGTCCGGACCCCCGGTGGGGGAGCCAGGTTCGCCGGCTTCGGTATGTCGTGGTGGTGGTGCTGTGTCTCTTACTTCTTTACACGAACAGTCTTTGTCGACCGTGTCTCGAGAGTCATCTCGTCGGCCTCCGTGACCTTCGCCTTCAGTCGCACAGTACCTGTCGCCGCGTCGACCACGTCCACCACCTTCGCAAGCAGTTTCGCAGTATCCGCGTTCCCTGAGGCACTCGCGAGCTGAACGGCCCGCCCCAGCTTGGCTGTCGCCCCGTCGAAATCGCCGGATTTGCGAGCGTCCAGACCCTGTTGGATGACTTGTGCCAGTTCGGCCTGACCGGTGTAGTGCGCGACCTGGGGATTGATCGAGGTGGAGGCGACCATGTCGTCGGTCCACACGGCCTTCACCAGACCCTGGGCGCCGAGGTTCTGCGCGGTGCCGTCGGACTGCGGGATGACGAGGGAGACCCGTGCGGCCAGCATCTCCTGACCGAGGGCCGCGGACGGGACCTCGACGCACACGTGGTAGTCACGGGACTCGTCCCCCCACGAGCCGGTGGGATAGTCCCCGGCGCGCGGCCCGGCCTCGGTGCGGCGGTCGGTCAACTCCTCCACCGTGGGCGCCACCTGCTTGACGAACTTGATCCGCGTGCCGACCGGGGTCCACAGCCTGAGGGCGACGTCCGCGACCTCCTTGCCCATGGCCGTCTCCATCATCTGTGTGAAGTCGGCGGACAGGGCGGCCGGGTCGGCGACGATGTCGGCGGTGCCGAGCAGCGCGGAGGCGATCTGGGTGACCTCCTTCACCTCCCAGTCGGTCCCCACACCACGCGCGTCACAGGTGAACCGTCCGGCACAGGCGTCCAGGGCGGCCCTCAAATCCTCCGGGGACTCGTGCTCGTTGCGGCCGTCGGTGAGCAGGATGCCGTGGCGTATGGCGACGTCGGCCGAGGCGAGCAGCCGGTCGGCGAGCTTCAGCCAGGTGCCGATCGCCGTGCCGCCGCCCGCGCTGAGCCTGCGCAGCGCCTGCTTGGCCTGGTCCCGGGTGGCGGAGTCGGCGACCGCGAGCCGGCCGCCGCCGGGGTAGACCTCCCGGGCCACATGGGTGCCGTCGATCACCGCGAAGTGCACACCGTCCCGCAGGGTGTCGATCGCGGCCGCCGTGGCGTCCCGGGCGTTGCGCATCTTGGTCGGCGGGTAGTCCATCGACCCCGAGCAGTCGACCATGAGGGCCACGGCGGCGGACGGGCCCTGGCCGGGCGAGTAGAGGTGCGGCGCGGCGACCGCGCTGCCGATGGTGCCGCCGCCGGTCGCGCTGACCGTCACGATGGCGTTGACCTCGCGGCCGTCCTCGGGCAGGTACTCGTTCTGGTACACATCGACCGAGAACTGCGGCACGTTCGACTTCGAGAAATTGGCCATGCCTACTCAGATCCCCCTAGAGGCCCCACGGCACGTGGGGTGATGACTGTGCGTGCCCGTGTCCCGGACCGGTCCCCTCCGGTCCGTCGGCCGTCCCGTCCGGCCTACGAGACGCCCGCGGACACTCCGCCCGCGAGCCCCTCAGGCCGATCCTGCCCCCTGAGGAGGGGCCGGGAACGGCAGGACCGCCACTGTTACGTTGTCGTGGCCACCTCCGTCGAGAGCGTGGCCGACCAGGACCTGCGCGCAGTGCAGCGGTCGCTCGGCCGCGTCCAGGGGCACGGCCCCGGCCATCTCCTCCGCGGCCTCCGCGTAGTTCCACAGTCCGTCGGTGCACACCACCACCACACCCGGCCGGTCCGGCTTGAAGGAAGCGGTGTGCGGCTCCAGTTCGTACGCGTCCGCGCCGAGCCAGCCGGTGATCGCGTGGGCGCGCTCGTCGGCATACGCCTCGGCCTCGTTCATCAGTCCCGCTGCCACCATCTGAGCCGCCCACGAGTCGTCCTCGGTGAGCCGGGCCGGGGGGGCGCTCCGGTCCACCGGGACCCAGTAGGCACGGCTGTCGCCGACCCAGCCGACGACGAGGAGGCTGGGGGTGACGACGGAGCCGACGATGGTGCACGCCGGCGCGTTCTGGTGCGGGGCGTGCTCCTGCGCCGTCTCCGGCTCCTCGGCCAGGGCGTTGACGGCGCCCGAGGCGGCGACGATCGCGTCGTGCATCGCCTGCTGCGGGTGGGTGCCGCGCGGCAGGGAGTCGAGGAGCGTCTCGTTCGCGGCGCGGGCGGCGGCGAGCGAGGCGTCGTCGGGGCGGGTCGCGGAGGACACGCCGTCGCAGACGATCGCGACGACCGCCGGGGAGCCGTCGGGCAGCGCGGTCGAGGAGACGGCGAACGCGTCCTCGTTGCGGTGGTGGCGCAGGCCTCGGTCGCTGACCGCGGCGACCGCGCCCAACTCCAGTTCCATGTGGTCGCGTTCGCGCGGCTGGGCGTGCCCGCAGTTCTCGCAGTAGCCGTCCCGGTCGACATGGCCCGAGCGGCACGCCACGCACACCTTCGTGCCGGCCGGGGGCGCCGCCAGGTCGGCGGTGCGCGGGTCCGGCGGCAGCGGGGCGGCCAGCGGGTACTCGTCGGGTTCACGGGGCCGGTCGAACCGTACGCCCCCCTGACCCGGGCCGGGCAGTTCGCCGCCGCCCGAGTCGGTGCCCTGGATGTCGGTGGGACGGACCACCGGCGGGGGTGTGTCGGAGCTGGGCTCGGAGGCGACGGGCCAGTCCACGGACGCGGCCTCGGTGGGAGGCTCGCCCGCCGTCCCGTTCATGGTGATGGTCGGCCGGTCCTCCGGCGGCGCGGGCACCGCCGAGAGGTCATGGCCGCACGCACCGCAGAAGCGGTCGTCCGAAGCGAGGGGCCACTCGCAGATCGGGCACTTCGTCAGCGCGGTCGGCTGGGGCATCTGCGACATGAACTACACCCACGTCCGGGGGCGGTAACGGTTGGCACGTTCCACCAGGTCGATCCTCTCCTCGCCGCCTTGAGCGAGCCGGGCCAGTGTGCGGTACGACTGCTCCAGTCCGAAGCGGAGGGCACGCTCGTCCAGCGCGCGGCCGAGCAGACTCCGCTCACCGGTCGGGGGTGCGGCACCCCGGCTTCCGGAGAGTACCCAGTCCAGGGCGCAGCCAAGGACCTCTGTGGACAACTGCTCGCGGCGCACCGCGTCCAGATGCCGGGGGTCGAGCGCCTCCACCTGCCCGGCGGCGGCCGTCAGGTCGTCCAGGAACGTCGTGTCCGGGACGGCCCCGGACGACGCGGCCGGGGGCCCGAGCGTCGCTTCCGTACGGTGTCTCAACCGTGCCCGCACGGCGGCGACACGGGCGGCGGTGTAGTGGATGTTCGCCGCGGGCACGGACTCCAGCACGCGTACGGCGTTCTGCCGGTCCCCGGCGGTCAGTCGCACCCGGGCGAGCCCGAACGCGGCGCTGACGAAGCCGGGGTCGGTCGTCCACACCAGACGGTAGTACTCGGCGGCGTTGTCCAACTGCCCGAGCACCTCGGCGCACAGGCCGAGGGCCAGCTTGGGGGCCGGCTCGCCCGGGAAGGCGTCGTAGATCGCGTCGAAGGACAGGGCAGCGTTCTCGTGGTCACCGGTGGCGAGCGCGGCCACGCCCCTGTACCAGACCACCCGCCAGTCGTCCGGGTGGTCCCGCTCCAGGGCGTCCAGGGTGGCCAGCGCGACGGTGAACTCGCGCATCTCCAGGCGGGCCCGCAGCTCCCGCAGCCGTAGCTCCAGCGAGCCGCTGGGCGCCGAGTGCAGGGCCGTGATCAGCTCGGTGGGGGCGGAGGCGATGAGGCCGGCCAGGAACCCGGCGTTGGGGTCTCCCGGGTCCACACGCGGAACGGGCAGCGCGAGGGCCGCGGCGGCGGTGTCCAGGGGCTTGGTGAGCCGTGTGGGGGAGGACTGGCCGCCGCCGGTCAGCAGGGCTGCCGTACCGGAAAGCGAACCTCCGTTATCCAAGGCCGACGCGGAAGCCGAACCACCGTTCTCCGCGAGCGGGCCGGAAGCCGAACCGCCGTTCCGCACGCCCGAACCGGAAGCCGAACCACCGTTCCCCGTGCCCGTTCTGCTTCGCCACGGCCCCTTCCCCGCCGGCACCACACGCGTTCCCAGCCGGGACACATCGCCGTCCAGCTTCGCGAACAACTCCGTGTCGGTGACCTTCACCTCGGGACCGAAGATGGTCGAGAGAGCGGGCCGTGCCCGGCCCGTCTGCAGGGAGACGACCTCCCGCAGCACACCCGTGAGCTGCTCCGACATCTCCTGCGCGGAGGCGAACCGGCGGGCCGGGTCGGGGTCGGTGGCCCGGACCAGCAGACGGTAGAAGGACTCGTACTGGCGGAAGACCTCAATGTTGTCGGGGTCGGGCAGGGAGTCCACGAAGACGTTCGTGTAGCCCTGGAAGTCGAAGGTGAGGACCGCGAGCGTACGGGCGACCGTGTACAGGTCGGACGCCACCGAGGGGCCGACGTCGGCGACCTCGGGGGCCTGGTAGCCGACCGTGCCGTAGATGGCCGACTCGTCGTCGTCCATCCTGCGCACCGCGCCCATGTCGATCAGCTTGAGCTGGTCCTCGGTCTGGATGGCGTTGTCGACCTTGAAGTCGCAGTACAGCAGGTTGCGGCTGTGGAGGTGCCCGAGCGCCTCCAGGGCCTCGATGCCGTAGGCGCACGCCTGCTCGACCGGCAGCGGATCGCGGCGCCCGTCGGCCGTGCGGCGGCCGTTGGCGATCTCCTTGAGGGACTTGCCGCCGACGTACTCCATGACGATGTACCCGTCCAGCGAGCCGGTGCGCTGGTCGAGGTGCTCGACGAAGTTGTAGATGCGGACGATGTTGCTGTGCTCGATCTCGGCGAGGAAGCGGCGCTCGGAGATCGCGGCGGCCATCGCGTCCTGGTCGCCGGTGTCGAGGAGGCCCTTCAGTACGACCCAGCGGTCCGACACCGCCCGGTCTATCGCCAGGTAGACCCAGCCCAGACCGCCGTGCGCGAGACAGCCCACGACCTCGTACTGGCCGTGCACGACGTCGCCCGAGTTCAGCTTGGGCACGAAGGAGTAAGGGTGGCCGCATTTCGTGCAGAAGCCCTCCGTGCGCCCCGGCCGGTCACCGCGCGCCCGCCCCACCGGTGCCCCGCAGTCGGAACGCGAGCAGAACCGCTTCCGCTCGGGCACCTCGGCGGTCTCCAGGACCATCGAGCGCGGGTCCGGGCGCGGTACGTCCGGGACCTGGACCAGGCCCACACCGAGCCGGGCCCGCCCCGAGGAGGTGGCGGTCTTGCCGGAGCTGCGCACCGACACCGAGCGGCCCGTCGACTTGCCCGACAGGGCGCGCGAGAGGCGGCCGGAGACCGAGCGACGGGACTGCGCGGAGCGCGCGGAGGTACGCGCGGAGCGCGAACTGCTGGAACCGGAGCCACGCGAGCCCTTACCGCCCCCGGTGATGCCGGTGGGCGGGGAGACGACCATGCCGCCGGCCGAGACGACCGGCGCCAGACCGCAGGTGTCGCAGTACAACTCGCCGCCGCCCACGTCCTCGTACGATCCAGAGCAACCGGGCCGCTGACACGACTGCTGACCCTCTTCTCCGGGCTCACCGGTCCGGGTCTCCTCCGTCTGACTCACGATTCCTCCTCCCTCCGGTCCTGGGGCACACGCGGGACGGGCACCGAGGTGCCCAGCAGTTCGGCCGCCGCCTGCTGGTAGCGCAGGACCGCCTGCTCGGCGACGCGCAGGTCGCAGGGCGCGCTCCACAGCATGCGGCGCGCCGCGTCGTACCGCTCGACCAGCAGCGAGTCCTCCGCGAATCCGTGCCGGGCGACCTTCGCCTTGTAAGCGTCGAGCCGGCCGCGCAGCTCCGCGCGGACCGCCAGCGGCGCCGTGACGGCCGTCAACGACTCGCGGGCGCGCAGCAGTTCGTCGTCCGCCTTCTGCTCCAGGGACTCCAGGAGCGGGGACAGCCGGTGCCACTGCGCGTGTCTGCGGTACTCGGCCGCCATCGCCAACTGCTCCTGCAGCACCGTCGGCGGGCCGCTCACCACGGGCACCTCGGTCGCGGCGATCTTCGCCAGCACCTCGCCCCGCGCGTTGCGGGCCTCGGCGAGCGTGCGGTCCGCGCGGCTGAGCACGTCCCGCAGCTTCATCAGCCGCGCCTCCGCGTCCTGGCGGACCGTCAGCACGGCGTCGATCTCCCGCCGTACGTCCTCCAGGGCGCGCGCCTCACGGTCGTACGTCGAGGTGTCCGGGCGGCCGCCGCCGGGCGCCGAACTGCCCGGCGCGGGGACCCAGAAGGCCAGCGGGTCGGAGACGACCTGCTCGCGCAGCCTGGTCAGGGTGCGGGTGATCCGCTCCAGGTCGTCGCCGGCCGGGTGCTCGCCGGGGCGTACGCCCACGGAGTGCGCGAGTCGGCGGGTGCGCTGGAGCTCGGCGGCCAGGAGGTCGATCCGGGCGGGCAGCGCGGACCACACCGCGTCGGCGGCCACGACCATGTCCAGCGAGGACGCGTACAGGTCGTTCATCCGGTCCACCAGGGTGACCAGCGAGAACTGTTCGCTCAGCCGGCCCGCGCCCTGCAGTGTCGGCGCGTTCGCCATGGCCGTGGCGCTGCCGGCGACCGTGACGGCCTCGCCGCGCAGCAGTTCGGTCAGCTCCACCAGGTCCTCACGGCTGGACCAGCGGCGCCGCGAACGGATCTCCCGGGCGAAGCGCAGCGCGTCCGTATACGCGTCGAAGTACGCCCACAGCAGCGTGATCGACGCCTCGGCGGTGGTCCAGCGCTCCTTGGTGACGCCGGTCAGCTCGGCGCCTTCGAGCAGCCTGCGGCCCGCGTGGTCCTGCAGGGCGAGCAGCGAGGTCTCGATGGCCTCGTGCTCCGCGCCGAGCCGCGCGAGCGCACGGTCCACCTCGTCCCGGTCCATCACCGGCCCGGTGGATCCCGCCACGCCCATCGATCACCTCTCGCTGCTGTCGGTGTCCGTCAGTTGAATGCGGTTTTGTGAATGCGGCCTCTGAACGCGGTCCTCGTACGTCAGTCGCTGTACTGCTGGGGGGAAGGCGGCCGGGACCGCGCCGAGTTGTCGCCGAGTGTCCCGGACAGCCAGGTGCTGTACGAGTCCTGCCAGCCGTCCTTGAGGTAGTCCACCAGTACCTGATTGACCCGGCGTACCAGATCGTCCGCCTCCCGGTTCATCGCCACGCCGTAGTACTCGGTGGTGAACGGCTCCCCCTTCAGATCGACCGTCGGATCCTGCGCCGCCTGGCTCGCGGCGAGGGCGCCGTCGGTGACCACGGCGTCGACCTCACCGAGCTGCAGTCTCACCAGGCAGTCGAGTTGGTTGGGGACCGTCAGGGATATGTCGGCGGAGTCGACCAGCTTGCCCGACTCCTTGCCGGCCTGGAGAGTGGACAGGGCGGTGGAAGTGGCCGCCGTACAGATTTTCTTGCCGGCCAGCGTCTTGTCATAGCCCTTGATCGTCGAGGACTTGGGGGCCAGGATCTGCTGCCCGGTCCTGAAGTACGGCTGGGAGAAGGCGACGTCCCGCATGCGCTCGCAACTGATCGTCATGGTGCGGACCACCATGTCGACCTCCTTGTCCTGGAGCGCGCGGATGCGCTGGCTGGTCGGAATCGCCCTGAAGCGCACCTTGTTCGGGTCGCCGAGTATCTCCTCGGCGATGCGGTGCACGATGTCGATGTCGAAGCCCTCCAGCACGGCTTCGTCCTTGGTGCTGTTCGGGTCGCGGTAGCCCCAGCGGTAGCTGTTCTGGTCGACGCCGACCGTGATGACGCCGTTGTTCCTGATGCGCTTGATCGTCGGGCCGGAGTTGTCGGAGGAGGGGCTGAGGCTCTGGTTCTCCGGATCCTTCATCGTGGCGCACTCGTCCGCCCGCGTCTGTGTACCCCGGGCCACACCCTGACCCCCGGTGCCCGTGCTGCCGTCGCCGCGCGTCCCGCTCACCGGCAGCACCAGGGCGAAGACCAGGGTCAGGGCGCAGAGGACCGCCATCGCACCTACGCCGCCCCAGCCCCTGAGACCGGCCCGCAGGCGTCGTACCGCATCCATCGCTCCCTCCTCCACCGTGTCTCCTCCCGCCGTCGTCACCGGTACTCCGAAAGCCTGCGTCCGATGCCCAGCACCGCGCCCGCCGCGCCCAGCACGGCCAGTACGGCGGCGCCCACCGGCAGCCCGACCATCGCGCCACGGCCCCTCTCGGCCGCCGTCGTGAACTCGTGCTTCTCGTACCTGCTGGCGATGCCCAGGTTCTTGTCGACCTCGTCGAAGCACTCCCTGGTCGACTTGCCGCCGTCCGGGCAGTCGGCGGTGGGCCTGCCCCCGATGACCTGGTCGAGAGCGCACTGGTAGTCGCCCTTGTCGTCGGCGGCGCGGGCCTTGCCGTGCCGCTCGCGCCACTCCTCCATGCCGAGGCCGGCGGCCTTCACGGGCTTGGCACCGCTGTCGTCGTCGGCCAGCCGCTCGGCGGCGGCCAACCGGCGTTCGAGGTTGCGCATCTCGATCCCGAAGTTGTGGTCGAACTCGTCCACGCTCTTCTTCTCGCCGTCGACCACGATCTGGATCGACTGCGCCCCCCGGCTGATGAGCGTCAGGTTCTCGTTGCCGCGGGCGGTGAGGGACGCGATGCGGGCGTCGTTGAGGACGGTCAGGGACCGCACACCGTGTTCGTAGGAGTCGTTCAGCCCCGCGCGGGCGAGGGTGTGACCGCCGGCCAGCCACAACAGGACCACGGTGGAGGCGGCCGTCGCCGCGACCAGGCCGTGGTTCAGCACCCGGTTGGTGCGCCGGTAGTTGCGGCGCTGGGCCCAGACGAGGCCTCCGATGGCGAGGACTCCGAGGCCGAGCGCGGCCCACGGATACGACGTGGCGTCCTCGTAGTCGTCGCGGAGCCGTTCGTTCTCGTTGTCGTAGATGCTCTGGGCCTCTTCGAGCATCTTCTGCGACTTGTCGTTCGCGTAGCGCAGGTAGGCGCCGCCCAGTGGGTAGCCCAACCGGTTGTTGGCGCGGGCCCGTTCGATCAGGCCCTTGTACTCGGGCAGCAGGGTGTTCAGTCTGGCGATGCGTTTCTCGGAGTCGGAGCCGGACTCCGACGCGGTCGCCGCGACAGCCAGTTGTCGGGCCGCCTCCTGCATCTCCCGCTCGTAGTCCTCGCGCGACTGCTCGGTCTCCTGCCCGCCCGCGAGGAATCCGCTGGAGGCCGCAGTGTTGGCGGCGGCCAGGGAACTGTAGATCTCCGCCGCCGCGGAGCTGAGCGGCTGACTGCCGTGCAGTACGTCGTCGGCGGCGGCCGAGCGGTCGTTCATCTGCCAGGCGGTGACGGAGCCGAACGCGACGACCAGGAGGGCGAGGACGGCGCCGATGATGCGGAGCCGGCCGGGTTCGGTCGTCGCGGCGGCGCGCACCTGGTCGAGGCCCTCCGCGAACGCGGTCCGGCGGGGCGGGCCGCCGTCCGGGGCCGGGGGCGGCAGGGGGGGCCTCGGCGCGTGCGCGGTCTGCGGCGGCACGGCCGGTCCCGGGCCCACGGGTGGTGCCGACGGCGCCGCGCTGCCCTCCGGCGTGTATGTCACCTGACCTCCCCCTGGTCATCCGTCCATCACTTCCGCCCGCTCGCACGGACAGAGGTGCACGGGCGCAAGTATCGCCGCCGGGACTGACATCGGACAGGCCTTGACTCGATCTTGTTCCCCGATCGTGTCCGTAGGTGCCGCACGCGTCCGATTCCGGCGCAGCACAAGGCTTCCCGCAGCACCCCCTGCCCATGAATACGCGCATCGATCGGGTTCGGTTCCCTAGGGTTCGAACGCGTTCGAGGTGGAGGTCCGGGGAGGGAACGGGCGGACGGTGACGCGTGGATCGGCGACGCGTGGAAACGGCGACGCGTGGAAACGGCGCGGGCGGACTCGGCGGGGGCGCGCCCTCATCTCAGGGAGGGGCACCCTCTTTCGTAATGCGCCCGCACGCGCGCGTGCGCGACCTTCGGGGCGCCCACCCGGTCGAGTCCGAGCAACGCCGCGCCGAGCACCGGGGCGGCCGTGACCACCCGGGGCACGGCCTTGGGCGCGGCGGCCGCCAACGCCGCACGGACCCGGCCGTCGAGGAGGGAGTGCCGGGCGGCGAGGACGCCGCCGCCGAGGAGGACGGGGGTCTCCTCTCCGAGGAGGTCCAGGCGGGTCAGGGCCACCGTCGCCATGGCCACCACCTCCTCGGCCATGCGGTCCACCAGCGCGCGGGCCACCGGGTCACCGGCATCCGCCGTGGCGAACAGGACCGGGGTGAGCTCGTGGCGGCGGGCGGCCGGGATGTCCTCCAGGTGCAGGGCCTGGATCAGGGCGTACATGCAGTCCAGGCCGAAGTGCGCGGGCAGTGTGTCGGTGAGTGCCGTGGGGCCGCCCCGGCCGTCCTCCGCGCGGGCCGCGTGCCACATCGCCTCCTCGGCCAGGCCCCAACCGCCTCCCCAGTCACCGGAGATGCGCCCGAGTGCCGGAAACCGGGCGGTGCGGCCGTCGGGGCGCATACCGACGCAGTTGACGCCCGCCCCGCACACCACGGCCACGCCCCGGGGTTCGGCCACTCCCGCCCGCAGGATCGCGAAGGTGTCGTTGCGGACCTCGACGGTCGTGCCCCACGCGCGCGTGCGCAACTCCGCCGCCAGCCGCTCCTCCTCCACGGGGAAGTCGGCGTTGGCCAGACACGCCGAGACATGGTCGACCGAGCCGACCCCGGCTTCGACCCCGGCTTCGACCCCGACCCCGGCCCCGGCCCCGACCCTGGCCCCGGCCTCGGCGAAGGCCTGCCGTACGACCTCCGCGAGGCCGTCGACGGCTGCCGCCACACCCACGGTCGGCGGCTGGAACCCGCCGCCGCGCGCCGCGCCCAGCACCTCCCCGTCCGGCGCGATCACGGCCACGTCGGTCTTGCTGTTGCCCGCGTCGACGGCGAGCACGCTCCCACGCCCGCCGTCAGGCCCACGCCGCCCCCTCTCCGGGCCTGTGGGCCCGCCCGTCTCTGGGCCCGTGCGCCGGCCTGCCTCTGTGCCCATGGGCTGGCCTGCCTCTGTGCCCGTGCGCCGGCCTGCCTCCGGGCCCGTGCGCGCCCCCGCACGTTCGCCGTCGCTCACGCCCACGCGAGGTGCTCCCGGTTGTGTGCGATCAGTCGGTCGGTGAGGGTCTCGGCGTACTCGTACTGGCCGATCAGGGGGTGGGCGAGCAGCGCCCTGAACACCCGGTCCCGGCCGCCTCGCAGCGCCGCGTCGAGGGCCAGGTCTTCGTACGCCGTCACGTTGGCCATCAGGCCGGCGTAGAGAGGGGCGACGGTCGGCACCGGGAGCGGCGTCGCGCCCCGCCCGCTCACGGCGGCCTGCACCTCGATCACCGCGTCGTCGGGCAGGAAGGGCAGCGTGCCGCGGTTGAGGGTGTTCACCACCTGGTAGGTGCTGCCCCCGTCGCGCAGCAGCGACGCCGCGAGGTCGACGGCCGCCTCCGAGTAGAAGGCCCCGCCCCGCCCGGCGAGCAGCGCGGGCTTCTCGTCGAGCGCCGGGTCGGCGTACAGCTCCAGCAACTCCTGCTCTAAAGCGGCCACTTCGGCGGCACGTGACGGCTTGGTCCCCAGCTCCCGCACGACCTCGTCGTGGGCGTAGTAGTAGCGCAGGTAGTAGGAGGGGACCACGCCGAGGCGGTCCAGGACCGGGCGGGGCAGGCGCAGGTCGGACGCGATGGACTCGCCGTGCTCGGCCAGCAGCTTCGGCAGGACGTCCTCGCCGGAGGGGCCGCCCAGGCGGACACCGGTCTCCCAGGTGAGGTGGTTGAGGCCCACGTGGTCCAGATGGACCTCGGCCGGGGGCACACCGAGACGCGCGGCGAACTTCCGTTGCAGACCGATCGCCACGTTGCACAGGCCGACCGCCCTGTGGCCCGCCCGGAGCAGGGCGCGGGTCACGATCCCCACCGGGTTGGTGAAGTCGATGATCCAGGCGTCCGGGCTCGTACGGCGGACCCGTTCGGCGATGTCCAGGACGACCGGGACCGTGCGCAGTGCCTTGGCCAGGCCGCCGGCGCCCGTCGTCTCCTGTCCGACGCAGCCGCACTCCAGGGGCCAGGTCTCGTCCCGCTCCCGGGCGGCCTGGCCGCCGACGCGGAGCTGGAGGAGGACGGCGTCGGCGCCCTCGACGCCCCGGTCCAGGTCGCCGGTGGTGACGACCCGCCCGGGGTGCCCCTGGCGGGCGAGGATACGGCGGGCCAGGCCGCCGACCAGTTCCAACCGGTCGGCGGCCGGATCGACGAGCACCAGCTCCTCGATCGGCAGCGTGTCCCTGAGCCGGGCGAACCCGTCGACGAGTTCGGGTGTGTAGGTCGAGCCTCCGCCGACCACGGTGAGTTTCATAGCTGTATCAACCCCTCACTCCGGCCAGGGTGACGCCCCGACCAACGCCTTCTGGGCGAAGAGGAGCACGAGGAGCACGGGGGCCATGACCAGCACGGTGTCGCGGCCGTGGTCAGAGATTCCGGTCGGTGCGGTGCGCGCTTCGAAGGACTCCGGGGGAACCGGACAGGTCCAGCTGCTTGGCCCTGAACAGGTACATCGGGCTCACGGCGACCAGAGGCGGCAGCGCGGCGTCATCATCGAGATGGCCGGCATCGGCGCCGCATTGCGGCCCCGGAAGCGGAACACGGCGAGCGCGTACGCCACCGGGACGGACGACACGACGGTGAGGACGGTGCCGAGCGTGTGTGTGGACCAGAGTGTTCCCCAGGTCAGGGCGCCCTGGGTGTCCAGGACCTGCCGGTAGTTGCCTTCACCTCGTCGGGCACGCTCCACGCGTGCCAGAAGGTGATCGCCGTCCTGGCGTCCGGCCACGAGAAAGCCCCCGGGCGGCGGAGTCGTCGCCTGGGGGCCGGTGCCCGCGTCGGGGCGGTGGTGCTACTTCACGTCGGCGTAGTCCCCTGCGGACGTCTTCGCCGCCGTGGTGGACGTTCCCGCGAACTTGTAGCGGTAGGAGCCGTCCTTCGACGCCTTCACGGTGGTGGACAGGGCCCCGCCCGTGCCGGACGTCACCGTCTTCACGTCGGTGTAGGCGGCGGCACCCTTCGCCTTGAACTGGAGGGTGACCTTCTGGCCCTTGTAGCCCGCGTACCTGCCGGTGTTCCAGTCGGCACGGGTGAGTGCGCCCTTGACGGTCAGGGTCCTGCCCTTGACGACCGGCTCCGGGGTGGCGTTCACCGTGACCTTGGAGATCCGCTGGAGCTTCGCGGTGCCGAGGTTGCCCCACAGGTCGAGGCCGGTGTGCGCGCTGATGTGGTCGTCGGACTCGTCGAGGTCGAACGCCGTCTCGCTGTAGAGCGCGGCGGCCTTCCAGGTGGTGGCGTCCGCGGCCGTGTAGAGGTTGTCCCGCGGGTCGATGGTGAGCTTCGCCGCGCAGGACTCGGTCACCGTGGTGTCGGTCGTCGCGGTCGTGGTGCAGACGGGCTTCGAGTCCGCTTCGACGGCGTTGTCGTTCTCCGCCAGCGACCCCCGGTACAGGGCGACGATCAGGAAGTTGTTCTTGTAGTCGATGACGAGATCGTCCGGCCGGGTGAAGCTGTACGTGACCGGCACGGTCACCGCGGCCTTGGTGCCGACCGCGATCGGCTTGCCGTTGTTGACCGTGACGGCACCGAAGGTCAGGTTCGGTGAGTCGGCCAGCGCGGTGGGCGCGGCGAGGCAGGTGAGAGCCAGGGCGCCGGACACGGCGGCGCCTAGGGCGAGCTTGCGCATGAGTCCCCACATTCGCAGCGGGCCCCTGGGCGTTGCGCTCCAGAACAAGGGCCCGCTGATGGGGTGAGAGTAGGCGATCATGCGTGTGGAGGGAACGCGGGGTGGCTGTGAAGACGGTGAGGAACGCACTGGTCATCCGCGTGCCGTCATCCGCGTGCCGTCATCCGCATGCCGTCATCCGGATGCCGTCGTCCGGATGCCGGTCATGCGGATGCCCGTCATGCGGACGACGGCGTCCGGACGCTGGCCCCCGCCCCGAGGCGGGGCACCCGGCCGTGCAAAAACCCGGACCGTCAGGCGGAGATGCCGTCGATCCGGGCCAACGCGTCGTCCGCGCCGAACGGCTGCAAGTAGGGCAGCCAGCGCGGGTCCCTATGGCCCGTGCCGATGATGCGCCAGGCCAGCCCCGCGGGCGGAGCGGGTTTGTGTCGGAGCCGCCAGCCGATCTCGACGAGATGGCGGTCGGCCTTGACGTGGTTGCAGCGGCGGCACGACGCGACGACGTTGTCCCAGACGTGCTTGCCCCCACGGCTGCGCGGGATGACGTGGTCGACGCTGGTTGCGACGCCACCGCAGTACATGCACCGGCCCCCGTCGCGGGCGAACAGCGCCCGACGGGTGAGAGGAACGGGCCCCCGATAGGGGACCCGGACGAATCGCTTGAGCCGGACCACGCTGGGTGCGGGGACTGTGACGGTCGCGCTGTGCAGATAGGCGCCGGATTCTTCCAGGGAGACGGCCTTGTTCTCCAGGACGAGGACGAGCGCGCGGCGGAGCGGTACGACGCCGAGTGGCTCGTACGACGCGTTGAGGACCAGGACGTGCGGCACGGATGCCTCCTTGTACGCCGGCGGCGCGTGGCTCGCGCCGTGGACGATCCGTAGTCAGTCTCTCCTCAGGCCTGGTGGAAGCGCCACCATGTCCCGGTAACGGGCTGGGAGTGTTTTCGACCACACCTCATTCATCCCCCGCCGCGTGCGCCCTTCACTCCCTGGTGAGCGCCCTGTCTCCCTCGAACATGGTCACGACCTCCACGCGATGCCCCGTTAGTGTGGTGGGTCTGCCCGTCCGGTGACCTTTCCGTGACCCGCTGGATCTTGACCGCCGTACCGGAGGGCAGTACCGCACCTGGAGGTACCCGCCGTGTCGTCCGTTTCTTCCCTGCCCCTCCTACCGGCCGCCGCCACGCCGTCGCCGTCGCCGTCGGAGACGTCGACGACACCGGCCGTGCCGTCGCTGGAGGACGCCCAGGAGAGCGCCACCAACGCCGCCGGCTGGGTGGAGGAGAACTGGTCCACATGGCTGGCCATCGGTCTGCGCGTCCTGCTGATCGTGGTGATCGCGGTGGTGCTGAGAGTGGTGGTCCGGCGGGCGATCACCAAGCTCATAGAACGGATGAACCGCTCCGTCCCGGGTGTCGAGGGCGGCACCCTGGGCGGTCTGCTGGTCAACGTCGAGCGCCGCCGTCAGCGTTCCCAGGCCATCGGCTCGGTGCTGCGGTCGGTGGCGTCCTTCCTGATCCTGGGCACCGCCGCCCTGATGGTGCTCGCCACCTTCGAGATCAACCTCGCCCCGCTGCTGGCCTCCGCCGGTGTCGCGGGCGTCGCCATCGGTTTCGGCGCCCGGAACCTGGTCACGGACTTCCTCTCCGGCGTCTTCATGATCCTGGAGGACCAGTACGGCGTCGGCGACACTGTCGACGCGGGCGTCGCCTCCGGCGAGGTCATCGAGGTCGGCCTGCGTGTCACCAAGCTGCGCGGCGACAACGGCGAGATCTGGTACGTCCGCAACGGCGAGGTCAAACGCATCGGCAACCTCTCCCAGGGCTGGGCCACGGCCGGCGTCAATGTCACCGTCCGGCACGACGAGGACCTCGACAAGGTCCGCCGCACCCTGCTGGAGGTCGGCGAGGCGATGAGCAAGGAGGAGCCCTGGAACGAGCTGCTCTGGGGCCCCATCGAGGTCCTCGGCCTCGACGACGTGCTCCTGGACTCGATGGTCGTCCGCGTCTCCGCCAAGACCATGCCCGGCAAGGCCCTCACCGTGGAGCGCGAGCTGCGCTGGCGCATCAAGAAGGCATTCGACGCCGCCGACATCCGCATCGTCGGGGGCGTCCCGGCCCTCGCGGCCGAGGAGGACGCCGACCCGACGGCCGCCGTGGCGGCCCCGTCCGTCTACGCCAGCGCGACCTCGCCCCAGTCGGAGCGGGCCACGCCGATCGCGCCGTCGGGTGTGCCGAAGTAGCCCATGCCTTCGGGTGCGCCGGAGAAGCGCACAAGGGCGTACGCGGTGGTGTGCGCCCTCAGGGGGCGCCCGGATCTCTCCGGGCGCCCCTTTTTCTTTCCTGACCCCTTGTCCCCGCCCCAGGAGCACCCCCGTCCTCCTGGGACGCCGGACCGGGGTCCTACCCGTACCGCAGCTCGGCGGGCCGGACGGTCCGACGCAGCAGCGGCAGCGATGTGGCCGCCGCCAGCAGACAGACGGCGTACACCGCGACGGGCACCAGCAGCGCCCCGTACGGCACCACCGTGAAGTCGCTCACGCCGAGCGCGTAGACGAAGGCGATCGCCGTGCCCCCGACCCCACCCACCAGCACCGCGGGTCCCAGCGGCAGGGCGGTCTCCAGCAGCAGCGCACGGCCCAGCACCTCGTACGGCACCCCGGCGGCGGCCTGCGCGGCCAGCCCCCGGCGGCGGGTGGCGAGTGACTCGGCGGTGCCGACGGCGAGCCCGAAGAGGGTGACGGCGAAGCCGAGGAGGATGGCCGCGGCGGCGAAGTCCAGGCCGGTGATGTAGAAGGCGTCGCTCTCTGACAGTTTCTTGGGCCCGGCGACGTCCGCGAGCAGCGCCTGCCGTACGCCGATGTACCCGCTGCCGACGACGGCCACCACGAGGACGGCCGCGTGGGTGCGGGCCGCCGCCCACGGATCGTCCCGCAGCCGCTCGGCGGCGATCAGCACCGCCGGGTCTGCGGTGCGCCCGGCGAGCAGCCGGCCGGTGAGCCCGGAGACCGCGCCGGAGAGCAGCACCGCGCCCGCGCCCACCGCGAGCAGCGCCCCGCAGAGGGTCAGCGGAGCCCGGCCCGACTTGTATCCGGGCACGCCTCCGTCGGTGTCGGCGACGGCCATGAGTGTCGCGAGCACCAGCAGCCCCACCGCTCCCAGGAACACCCACCCGGGCCGTCGACCCGTGGCCGGTGTGACGCGGCGCACCCATCCCAGCGGAGAGGCCACCACCCGGCGCAGCGCCAGCACGCTCACGCCCGCGCCCAGCACCGGCACGCCCAGCGCCACCAGCGTGATCACGATCCAGGCCGCCACGGTGGGGCTCCGCCACGCGCTCAGCAGGAACACCACGAAGACGAGGGTGGTGACCAGGGAGCCGGCCAGAGCGGCCAGCCCCGTCTCCAGGGCCGCGATCCGGCGCACCTGTCCCGCGGAGGCGCCGGCCAGCCGCAGCCCGGCCAGCCGCCGGTCCCGGTGGACGGCGCCCACCCGGGTGCACTGGCCGAGGAACCCGAGCACCGGG
The DNA here is from genome assembly GCF_042955065.1 of Streptomyces sp. NPDC012510. Taxonomy (NCBI): domain Bacteria; kingdom Bacillati; phylum Actinomycetota; class Actinomycetes; order Kitasatosporales; family Streptomycetaceae; genus Streptomyces; species Streptomyces sp. NPDC012510. The sequence goes on along the minus strand of NZ_JBIBEN010000002.1, from coordinate 155,898 downwards.
CCCAGCAGGAGCAGCAGGGCCAGGATCACCCCGGAACGATGACTGGTGTCGTCGAGCAGACCACCGGCCATGTCCACCCGGTACCGGCCCTCCAGTGAGGTCAGAACGCCCGCCGACAGGCCGAGCGCCGTCGCCATGGCCGCCCCCAGCCCGGTCAGCGACGCCCGCCACCACTCGCGCCGGTCGGAGCCCCGGGTCAGGAGCAGGGCGAGGCGGAATTCGTTCGCCGGGGCGCTCACCGGGACACCTCCAGGGAAAGGTCGGCCTCGGAGACCACGACGCCGTCCTTCAGCGAGACCTCGCGGTCCGCGTACGCCGCGGTCTGCGCGTCGTGCGTGATCAGCAGCACCGCCGTACCGGACTCCCGGGCCGTGTGCGTCAGCGCCGCCATCACCTGCTCGCTCGCCAGCGAGTCCAGCGCCCCGGTCGGCTCGTCCGCGAACACCACCTTCGGCCCCGTCACCAGCGCCCGCGCCAGCGACACCCGCTGCGCCTGGCCGCCGCTCATCTCGCCGGGCCGCTGCTCCTGCTGCCCACGTACGCCGAACCGCTCCAGCCACGTACCGGCTCGCTCCCGTGCCTCCTTGCGGGACACGCCCGCCAGCAGCAGCGGCAGCGCGACGTTGTCGACGGCCGTCAGTTCGGGGATCAGCTGCCCGAACTGGAAGACGACCCCGAAGTCCGTCCGGCGCAGTGCGCTGAGCCGCTTCTCGGGGAGCCGGTCGAGCCGCTGCCCGGCATACGCCACCGAACCCTCGTCCGGCCGGACGATCCCCGCCAGACAGTGCAGCAACGTGGACTTGCCGCTGCCGCTTGCCCCGGTGACGGCGAGGATCTCGCCCTCGCGCAGCTCCACCGAGGCGCCGCGCAGCGCCCGCGTCCTGCCGTGCTCCTTGACGAGGCCACGGGCCGTCAGCAGCGGCACGGGGCCGGGATCGTTGTGGGTGTTCTTCTCGTTCACGCTGTGTGGACCTCCGCGGTCAGGTTGGTCAGCCGGGCCGTGGTGGTGTTCATCCAGCGGAGGTCGGCGTCGAGATGGTCGAGGGCGTAGTCCGCCGCGAGCACGGTCGACAGATCGGCCCCCGGCGCGGTCTTCACGGCCGTCAGCTCCCGCATCCGCGCCATGTGCGCGGTGCGCTGCGCCCGTAGGTAGCCGGCCGGATCGCCGCCTGCGAGGATCGAGACGACGAGCTTGGCGAAGATCTCGTTCGCCACGAACGGCGCGGGCGGGGTGATCTCTCCGGCCCACTTGGCCAGTTCGCGTGCCCCCTCGTCCGTCGAGCGGTACATCGTCCGCTCCGGACCGCCCTCCGCCTCCGTGCCGTCGATCGCGGCGAGCCCGTCGCGGACCAGTCGCTGCAGGGTCGTGTAGACCTGCCCGTAGGCCAGCGGACGGGCCTGCGGAAAGCGTTCGTCGTGCCGTCGCTTGAGGTCGTAGCCATGGCTCGACCCGCCGGCGAGCAGCCCCAACAGGATGTGACGAGTGCTCATGCCCTCAGTATGCACTGAGTACATGTACTTAGTGAATAGTGATCGGGGAAGCGGTGGGAAATGGTCTGGAGAGGACTCGATGCGCAGGACCCGGGTCCTGCGGTGACCGACGTGAGCCGGAACCGGCACGAAAGTGACCAGAACCACGATGTCGGTCCACCTACGTCTGCGGCGGCGCCGACTGGGTAGGGCTGGAGTACCCCGGACCAGCACCCCGACGCCGTACGACGACCAGGAGGCCCCCGTGGCTGCACCGGCCCATGTCCCGACCCAGGCCCGCTCCAAACGCGAGGCGCACCCCTTCGAGCTGAACGAACCGCATGTCTGCGTCTTCAGCGCCGAAGGCCCCTGCGCCGACGTCCCCCTCACCAGCGAGCCCCCACTCCCTGACGCCGCACCCCTCACCAGCGAGCCGCCCCTGACCGACGCGGCCCCTCTCACCAGCGAGCCCACGTCCCACGGCGCCGCCTCGGGGGTCTAGATGACAGCAGATCCAGGGGGTACGAGCCCGATGCCCGACACCCCGCTGGCCCGGCTCGCCGCGCTCCACGGTGTCGCCACCTCCTACAGCCCCTCCCCGGACCGCACGGTCGCGGCCTCGGACGGCGCGGTCGTGGCCGCCCTCGCCGCGCTGGACGTCGACGCGAGCACCCCCGAGGCCGTCACCGCCGCTCTCGCGGCACGCCAACGGCAGTTGGCCGAACGGCTGTTGCCGCCGACGGTGGTGTGCTGGGCCGACGGCGAGCCCCCCGCCGCCCTGGCCGCACTCCCGGACGGCACCCGGCTGCGTATCGAGACCGAACAGGGCGAAGTCCACTCCGGCATCGCGAAGTTGCCCCCCGGCGTGCACGCCCTGCGCGCCACCACCCCCGACGGCCGTACCTCCGACGCCCACCTCGTCGCGGCCCCGGCCCGGCTGCCCGCTCCGCCCGACCGCGCCCACGGCCTGCTGGTCCAGCTCTACTCTCTCCTCTCACACCGTAGTTGGGGCATGGGCGACCTCGGCGACCTCGCCGAACTCGCCGCCTGGGCCGGCCGCTCCCTCGGCGCCGGATTCGTCCAGGTCAACCCGCTGCACGCGGCCGTCCCCGGCGCCCCCACCGACCCCTCCCCGTACCGGCCGTCCTCCCGCCGTTACCCCGACCCCGTCCATCTGCGCGTCGAGGACGTCCAGGAGTACGCGTACGCCCTCACCTCGGGCCTCTCCGCCGACTACCGCGACCGCCTGGGCGCGCTCCCGGAGCGGGCCGCGCGGCTGCGGGAATCCGTCCTGGCCAAGGGCGAGCTGATCGACCGGGACGCGGTGTGGGACCTCAAGCGCGAGGCCCTGGAGCTGGTGCGTGCCGTACCGCTCGGCCCCGGGCGGCGGGCCGCGTACTGGGACTTTCTCGCCGAGGAGGGCGAGGCACTGGAGGACCACGCCACCTGGTGCGCGCTCGCCGAGGTGTACGGCTCCGACTGGCAGCGCTGGCCGGAGGGCCTGCGCGACCCGCGCTCCGCCGAGACCGCCCGCGCACGCGGTGAGCTGATGGACCGCGTCGACTTCCACACCCGCCTGGCCTGGCTCACCGACGCCCAGCTCGGCACCGCGCAGCGCTCCGCGCGCGACGCCGGCATGCCGATCGGCCTGGTCCACGACCTGGCGGTCGGCGTCCACCCCGGCGGCGCCGACGCCTGGGCCCAGCAGGAGTACTTCGCGGCCGGCATGTCCGTCGGCGCGCCCCCCGACGCCTTCAACTCACGGGGCCAGGACTGGGGCCTGCCGCCCTGGCGGCCGGACCGCCTGGCCGAGTCCGGCTACGCCCCCTACCGCCGCCTCCTGCGCGCCCTCCTGCGCCACGCGGGTGCCCTGCGCATCGACCACGTCATGGGCCTGTTCCGCCTGTGGTGGGTCCCCCAGGGCCAGGCGCCGACCGAGGGCACATACGTCCGCTACGACGCCGACGCCATGCTCGCCATCCTGGTCCTGGAGGCCTCGCGGGCCGGTGCCCTGGTGATCGGTGAGGACCTCGGCACGGTCGAGCCGGGCGTCCGTGAGGCCCTCGACGTACGCGGCGTCCTGGGCACCTCCGTCCTCTGGTTCGAACGCGACTGGGAGGGCACCGGCCGCCCGCTCCCGCCCGAACGCTGGCGCGCGAACTGCCTCGCCACCGCCACCACCCACGACCTCCCGCCCACCGCGTCCCGGCTCACCTGCGACCACGTCGAGCTCCGCCACGGCCTCGGCCTGCTCACCCGTTCCCTGGACGAGGAACGCGCCGAGGCCGCCGCCGACACCGCCGAATGGCTGGCCCTCCTGGCCCGACTGGGCCTGCTCGACGGCGCGGGCGGAGGCCTCTCCACCGCCTCCGAGGAGGACCGGATCCAGGCCGTCCACCGCTTCCTGCTGCGCACCCCCGCCCGCATGATCGGCCTCTGGCTCCCCGACACGGTCGGCGACCGCCGGCCGCAGAACCTCCCCGGCACGTGGGACCAGTACCCGAACTGGCGCCTCCCGATCGCCGACGCGGCCGGTCGCCCGGTGACGCTGGAGGACCTGGCGGCGTCCCCTCGGCTGCATGCGCTGGTGGAGGTTCTGCGGGGCGCCTCATAGCTCGGGGTGTCTCATAGCCCGGGGGTGCGGGTTCGTCGGCGGGTGCGGGTGGTTCGTGGTTGCTCGCGCAGTTCCCCGCGCCCCTTTCGGGCCTGCGGCCCGACAAGGCGGGGCGCAGCCCCTGCTTTCGAGGGGCGCGAGGAACTGCGCGATCGGCCCCCACCCCGACGGCAGCCGCCGAACAACCCGCGGCCCCACCCCTTAGGGGTCCTTTCACTATGCCCGTCCGGGTCGCGTGGTCTGGCACCGCACCTCGCCGCGTTGCCGAAAAGCCCTAGTAGCTCCGCTACGAGGGCTCTCCGGCGCCTTGCGATGCACGGCACCAGACCACGCGACCTGATCGGACGCTCATAGTGAAAGGACCCCTTAGGCACCCCCGGCCAAGCCAAGCGCACGCGGGTTCGTTACCTTTAGCGCGTGGACAAGAAGAACGCCCTGCGCGCCGGCGCCCTGGCCGCCGGTACGACGCTGATGATGCTGCTCATGTCGTCCCCCGCGCTCGCGCTGATCCCCGACGACGGCGACGACCCGGGTCCGGGCCTCAGCGTGATCGACACGCTCGGCCTCTTCGTCGTGGCGCCGCTCGTGCTGTTCGCGGTGATCACCGGACTGGTGATGGTCCTGGACCGGTCGACCGACCGCGAGCCCAAGGCCAAGGCGAGGGTCTGACCCCTCCCGCCCCGCGCGGATCTCAGCACGTCCTTCGAGGGCACCCTCCGCACGCATGTGCGGAGGGTGCCCTCGACGTGTCAGGAGCCCGTCCCCACCACCAGCAGTCTCAACAGGTCGGCCAGTTGGCCGGCCTGTTCCTCGTTCAGGGGGGACAGGGCCTCGGTCTGGACGGCGAGGCCCGCGACGAGGGCCTGGTCGATCAGGTTCAGGCCCTCGGCGGTGAGGGTGACCTGGAGGGCGCGGCGGTCGTGCGGGTCGGGGGAGCGGCGGATCAGGCCCGCGCGTTCGAGCTTGTCGAGGCGGCCGGTCATGCCGCCGGTGGTGAGCATGAGGGTCGCGGAGAGCTGACGGGGTGAGAGGGTGTACGGCTCGCCGGACCGCCGCAGGGTCGCGAGCACGTCGAACTCCCCGCGCGAGATCCCGTACCGCGCGTACGCCTTCTCCATCCGGTCGCCGAGGGACCGCGAGATCCGGTAGACGCGTCCGAACACCTCCATCGCGGTGGTGTCCAGGTCGGGTCGCGCGAGCGCCCACTGGTCGATGATCGCGTCGACGGGGTCGCGGAGGGGCTTGTCGGGCTCGGGGCGCGCGTTCATGAGGTGAGTATCCGGGGGCAGATGGGTCGACCGCAAGAAAGTGGCTTGACGGAAAGTTGCTTAGCGCTAAGCTAATTGCGAGCAAGCTAATCGGGTACTTCAACGTACGCCCGCAGGCCGCCTACCCGCCTCTAAGGACGCGTCCCATGACAGCGCACAGCGCGCACACCGCGAACCGTCTCCCTCTCATCGCCCTGACCGCCCTGGCTCCCATCTCCTGGGGCACCACCTACGCCGTCACCACGGAGTTCCTGCCGGCCGACCGTCCTCTCTTCACGGGACTGGTCCGGGCGCTCCCCGCGGGGCTGGTGCTCCTGGCGATCTCGCGCAGGCTGCCGCGCGGGGTGTGGTGGGGGAAGGCCGCGGTGCTGGGCGCGCTGAACATCGGGGCCTTCTTCCCGCTGCTCTTCCTCTCCGCGTACCGGCTGCCTGGCGGCATGGCGGCGGTGGTCGGCTCGGTGGGGCCGCTGCTGGTCGCGGGCCTGGCGACCGTACTGCTTGGGGAGCGGCCGACCCCCCGCACGTTGCTCACCGGGATCGCCGCCGCCCTCGGCGTCAGCCTGGTCGTGCTGAAGGCGGCCGGTGCGCTGGACGCGGTCGGCCTCGTCGCGGCGCTCGCCTCCACCGCCTCCATGTCCACCGGCACGGTGCTCACCAAGCGGTGGGGCCGCCCGGAGGGCGTGGGCCCCCTCGCCCTCACCGGCTGGCAACTGACCGCCGGTGGCTTGCTGATCGCCCCGCTCGCCCTGATCGTCGAGGGCGCGCCCCCTGCCCTGGACGGCCCTGCGATCGGCGGCTACCTGTACCTCATGCTGGGCAACACCGCCGTCTCCTACTGGCTCTGGTTCCGAGGCATCGGCCGCCTGTCCGCCACGCAGGTCACCTTCCTCGGCCCCCTCTCCCCCCTGACCGCGGCCGTGGTCGGCTGGGCAGCCCTCGACCAGTCCCTCACCGCTCTCCAGCTCCTCGGCATGACCATTGCCTTCACCGCCACGGTCCTCGGCCAGCTCCAGCCGCGCAGGCCGTCGCCGACGGCCCCCATGAAGCGGCCCGAGCACCCCCGCGCCGAGCGCCCCCGCGCCGAGCCGACCCGCGCCGACCCGCGCTGAGCCGGTCCGCGCCGAGCGGGTCCGTGCGGAGCCGGTCCACGCGGAGGCGACCCGTGCGGAGCAGGCCCGTGTGGAGCCGGTCCGTGTGGAGCGGGTCCGTGTGGAGTCGGTCCACGCGGAGACGACCCGTGCTGAGCGGGTCCGTGCGGAGCCGGCCCGTGCAGAGCCGGTCCGTGCTGAGCCGGTCCGTGCGGAGACGACCCCTGCCGACCCGGTCCCTGCGGAGCGGGTCCGTGCCGAGCCCGTCCACGCGAAGCCGGTCCGCACGGAGGCGACCCGTGCCGACCCGGTCCGTGCTGAGCGGGTCCGTGCCGACCCGGTCCGCGCGGAGGCGACCCGTGCCGAGGCGACCCGTGCCGAGCGGTCCGTGTCGGGTAGGCCCTGAGCGGAGAATCCCGGCCCGCCGGTTCTCGGACCGGTCAGACGGAGGGGGCGCCCGGTGATTCACCGGGCGCCCCCTCCGCCGTACGGCTGCCGCAGGCTACTCCGTGGCGGCCGCCGCGTCCGCGGCCTGCGCCTTGAGGGCCCGTTCGACGCCCGAGCGGGACTCCGAGACCAGGCGGCGCAGGGCCGCGTTGGGCTCGGCGGAGGCCAGCCAGGCGTCGGTCTTGCGCAGGGTCTCGGCCGAGACCTGGATCGTCGGGTAGAGGCCGACCGCGACCTGCTGGGCGATCTCGTGGGAGCGGGAGTCCCAGATGCTCTTGACGACCTCGAAGTACTTGTCGGTGTACGGGGCGAGGAGGTCACGCTGGTCCGTCTGGACGAAGCCGCCGATGACGGCCTCCTGGACGGCGTTGGGCAGCTTGTCGGACTCGATGACCTGTGACCAGACCTCGGCCTTGGCCTCGGCGGTGGGGCGGGCGGCACGGGCGGTCGCGGCGTGGCGTTCGCCGGCGGCCGTCCTGTCGCGCTCGTACTCCCCGGCGATCTCCGCCTCGTCGTAGCGGCCCACCGCCGCGAGCCGCTGGACGAAGGACCAGCGCAGCTCGGTGTCGACGGCCAGGCCTTCGATCGTCTGCGTGCCCTCCAGCAGGGCCTCCAGGAGGTCCAGCTGCTCCGGCTCGCGGGCGGTCGCCGCGAAGGCGCGCGCCCAGGCGAGCTGGTGGTCGGAGGACGGGGCAGCGGTCCGCAGGTAGGCCAGAGTGGCATCCGTCCAGCGGGTCAGCAGCGCCTCGCGGGCCGACGGGTCCGCGTACAGCTCGATCGCCAGCTTCACCTGGCGGTGCAGGGACTGCACCACACCGATGTCCGACTCCTTGCCGATGCCGGAGAGGACCAGGGAGAGGTAGTCGCGGGTCGCCAGTTCCGCGTCGCGCGTCATGTCCCAGGCCGAGGCCCAGCACAGCGCGCGGGGCAGGGAGGACTCGAAGTCCCCGAGGTGCTCCGTGACGAAGGCCAGCGACTGCTCGTCCAGGCGGACCTTGGCGTACGACAGGTCGTCGTCGTTGAGGAGGACGACCGCCGGACGGCGCCTGCCCACCAGTTGCGCCACGGCGGTCAGTTCGCCGTCCACGTCCAGCTCGACGCGCTCGTCGCGCACCAGCTTGCCGCTGTCGTCGTCGAGTTCGTACAGGCCGACCGCGATGCGGTGCGGACGCAGGGTCGGCTCGCCCTTCGCACCCGTCGGCAGCGCCGGGGCCTCCTGGCGGATCGCGAAGGAGGTGATGACGCCGTGCTCGTCCGTCTCGATCTCGGGGCGCAGGACGTTGATGCCCGCCGTCTCCAGCCACGCCTTCGACCAGGACCTCAGATCACGGCCGGAGGTCTCCTCCAGGGCGCCCAGCAGATCGGACAGGCGCGTGTTGCCGTACGCGTGCGCCTTGAAGTACGCCTGCACGCCCCGGAAGAACTCGTCCTCGCCGACGTACGCGACGAGCTGCTTCAGGACGGAAGCGCCCTTCGCGTAGGTGATGCCGTCGAAGTTGACGAGCACGTCGTCCAGGTCGTTGATCTCGGCCATGATCGGGTGCGTCGACGGCAGCTGGTCCTGCCGGTACGCCCAGGTCTTCATGGAGTTGGCGAACGTGGTCCACGAGTGCGGCCAGCGCGACTCCGGGTGGGCCGCCTGGCAGGCGATCGACGTGTACGTGGCGAACGACTCGTTCAGCCACAGGTCGTTCCACCACTCCATCGTCACGAGGTCGCCGAACCACATGTGGGCCAGCTCGTGCAGGATGGTCTCGGCGCGCACCTCGTACGCGGCGTCCGTCACCTTCGAACGGAACACGTACTGGTCGCGGATGGTCACCGCGCCCGCGTTCTCCATCGCGCCCGCGTTGAACTCCGGCACGAACAACTGGTCGTACTTGCTGAACGGGTACGCGTAGTCGAACTTCTCCTGGAACCAGTCGAAGCCCTGCCGGGTGACCTCGAAGATCGCGTCGGAGTCCAGGTACTCGGCGAGCGACGGCCGGCAGTAGATGCCCAGCGGCACGCTCTGCCGGTCCTTCTCGTACACGCTGTGCACCGAGTGGTAGGGGCCGACGATGAGCGCCGTGATGTAGGTCGAGATCCGGGGCGTCGGCTCGAAGACCCAGACGTCGTCCTTGGGTTCGGGCGTCGGCGAGTTGGAGATGACGGTCCAGCCGGACGGGGCCTTCACGGTGAACTGGAAGGTGGCCTTCAGGTCCGGCTGTTCGAACGACGCGAAGACCCGGCGGGCGTCCGGGACCTCGAACTGGGTGTACAGGTACGCCTGTTCGTCGACCGGGTCGACGAACCGGTGCAGGCCCTCACCGGTGTTGGTGTACGCGCAGTCCGCCACGACCCGCAGGATGTTGCGGCCCTCCAGCAGGGCGGGCAGCGCGATCCGGGAGTCCGCGAAGACCTCCGCCGCGTCCAGCGCGTCGCCGTTGAGGGTCACCTCGTGGACGGTCGGGGCCACCAGGTCGATGAAGGACGCCGCGCCGTTCTCCGCGACGTCGAAGCGCACCGTGGTGACGGACCGGTAGGTGCCGCCCTCCTGCGCGCCGGAGAGGTCGAGATCGATCTCGTACGAGTCGACGCTCAGCAGTTCCGCCCGCTGCTGAGCCTCTTCGCGGGTCAGGTTTGTGCCAGGCACGCGGTCATCTCCTCGGTATGTGTGGGTTCCGTCATCCTTCCACGGGACCCAGGTGCGACGCGATGTGCCTTTCCCGTCGACGAACAGGGACGTCTTCCGCTCATGGCGAAGGGGTGCCCACCGGTCGATCGGTCGACCGGTGGGCACCCCTTCGGTGCACGCGACCCGCGTCAGCCCTTGAGCTCTGCCGCCACCAGCTCCGCGATCTGCACGGCGTTGAGCGCGGCGCCCTTGCGGAGGTTGTCGTTGGAGATGAACAGGGCCAGGCCGTTGTCCGCGGTCTCGTCGGTGCGGATGCGGCCGACGTAGGACGGGTCCTGGCCGGCGGCCTGGAGGGGGGTCGGGATGTCGGAGAGGGCGACGCCCGGCGCGCCGGCCAGCAGCTCCGTCGCGCGCTCCACGCTGATGGGGCGGGCGAAACGGGCGTTCACCTGGAGGGAGTGGCCGGAGAAGACCGGGACGCGGACACAGGTGCCGGAGACCTTGAGGCCGGGGATCTCCAGGATCTTGCGGGACTCGTGGCGGAGCTTCTGCTCCTCGTCCGTCTCGTGCAGACCGTCGTCGACGATCGAACCGGCCAGCGGGACGACGTTGAAGGCGATGGGTCGCTGGTAGACGCCCGGCTCGGGGAAGTCGACCGCCGCGCCGTCGTGCGTCAGCTTGTCCGCGTCGGCCACGACCTTCTGGACCTGGCCGTGCAGCTCCGCGACGCCCGCGAGACCGGAGCCGGAGACCGCCTGGTAGGTGGCGACGACCAGCGCTTCGAGGCCCGCCTCCTCGTGCAGCGGACGCAGGACCGGCATCGCGGCCATCGTCGTGCAGTTCGGGTTGGCGATGATGCCCTTGGGGCGGTCGGCGATCGCGTGCGGGTTCACCTCGGAGACGACCAGCGGTACCTCGGGGTCGCGGCGCCACGCGGAGGAGTTGTCGATCACGACCGCGCCCTGGGACGCGACCTTCTCGGCGAGCGCCCGGGAGGTCGCGCCGCCCGCGGAGAAGAGGACGATGTCGAGGCCGGAGTAGTCGGCCGTCGCCGCGTCCTCGACCGTCACACCGTCGACGACCGAACCGGCCGAACGGGCGGACGCGAACAGGCGCAGCTCCGTGGTCGGGAAGTCGCGCTCCTTGAGGATCTTCCGCATGACCGTGCCGACCTGACCGGTGGCTCCGACGATTCCGACCCTCACGGCGACTCCTTTTACGTGGCTTGTCTGTGTCTGCGGCATGGCCGAGGCCTTTCCATCATGCGGTCAGCCCCGGCCCACCTGTCCAATCCTTTGACCGGGACGCTCGCACACCGGGACGCGACCGACCGCGGCGACGGGGCGGCTTCTTTGGCGGTCACCCCCGCTGAGCTGGAGAAATTCGCCCTACGGCGGCCCCGTACCGCAAGCTGTGCTGCCACGACCCTGCCCAAGGCGCCGGGGCGCACGCGAAGGTGTGACGTACGCCTCTGCGATCCGTCGGAAAGTCGGGCGAGGCGGCCGAACGTTTAGGGCCGCACCGGCGTCGTAGGGGAAACGCGGGAGGGGAGGGGTGGCCGTGCTGCGCAGAAAGACGCGCGTCGTCGAGAGCGTCGGGAGCGTCGGGAGTGTCGAGGGCGTCGAGGACGTTCCGGAGGCGGACGACCCGCTGGACGCGGCCCAGGAGCGGCGGGTGCGGGCCGTGCTCGCGCTCGGCGGTGTGCCGCAGTCGGACCTGCTGGACGGGGTACAGCAGGTACGGCTGCGGCTGCTGGAGCGGGCCGCGAGCGGGCGTGAGGCACCGAGGGACGTGTCCGCGTGGGCGGCGGTGGTCGCCTCCAACCTGGCGATGGACTGGCACCGCGCCAAGCGCCGCCAGGAGCGCCTGGGCGAGCGGCTGGCCTCACTGCGCCAGCCGGCGGCCCACCCCTCCGGCGAGGAGTCCAGCGTGCTCTCGCTCGCGGTCGCCCGCGGTCTGGACGAGCTGCCCGACGCCCTGCGTCAGGTCCTCGTCCTGCGCTTCTACGCCGACCTGCCGGTGCGCGGGATCGCCGACGAGCTCGGCATCCCCGAGGGCACGGTCAAGAGCAGGCTCCACTCGGCGGTCCGCGCCCTGCGCACCCGCCTGCATGAGGACGAGGTGGTGTGACATGACCGCCCGGGACAACAGCGGACGTGACACCGAGCACGAGGGCGTCGCACGGGGGGACGCCGAGCACGACGGCCTGGCACAGAGCGGTGCGGAGCGCGGAAGCGCCGAGCACGGAAGCGCCGAGCACGGAAGCGCCGAGCACGGAAGCGCCGAGCACGGAAGCGCCGAGCACGGAAGCGCCGAGCACGGAAGCGCCGAGCGCGGTGGCCGTGCGAGCGGGGGCGCCGAGCCCGGTGATCTCGCGAGCGAGGACTCGGAGGGCGACGGCCTCCCGCGTGACGGCCTCCCGCGTGACCCGCGCGAGGGGCGCCGGCGTGGAGGCGCCGCCTTCGACGGTGGTGAACGCGGTGATCCCGCCCTCGGTGGTGCCGTCGGCCGCGCGGGGCTCGCCGGCGACGGTGGCCGGTACGTCGGCCGCGCGGGGCTCAATGGCCACGGTGGGCGGTACGACGACCGGGCCGGAGTCGGTGATGACGGTGGGCTGTACGACGGGCCCGTGTACGGCGGCATGGACGCGCTGACGGCCGCGCTGCTGGACGATCCGTTGCCCGAAGAGGCCCTGGAGGACGCCGAGTTCATGGCGTCCCGGGACGCGGCGGCCGCCGATGTCGCTCTGCTGCGGGAGCAGCTCGGGCTCATCGGTGACGCGCTGGCGGCGACGGGTGAGGACGCCGTGGCCGGAGTCCCGCCGGGGCGACTCGTGGCCGCGCGGACGGGGGACGCGGCCGGTGCCGAGACGGACCCCGGGCGGCTGTCCGGGCCCGCGCAGGCCCCCGTCGCGCCGGTGAGGCCCCTGCCGACGCGGTCGGCCCGCAGGCGCCGCGCCCTGAACGTCGCCTTGGGCACCCTCGCCGCCGCCGTGGCCGCCGCCGCGGTCTTCGGCGTGGGCCGGGCCGTCGTGCAGGCCGGTGGCGTGACGAACATGACGTCGTCCGACGCGCGCGACGGCGCCAAGAGCGACGAGAGCCAGGGGGACGTCGACCCGCAGCAGGAGAACGGCGGCGCCTCGCTCAGCCGGGAGGGGTACGTGGCCTGCGCCCGTCTCATCGTGGAGGGCACCGTCACCGCCGTCGAACCCGTGCCCAGCACCGGGCAGGACCGGATCACGGTCGCCGTGGGCCGCTGGCTCAAGCCCGACAAGGGCGCGGACCAGATCGTCTTCCCCATGGAGCAGGATGTCGACCCCCGGCTGAGGAAGGGCGACCACGTCTTCGTCAGCATCCCGAAGGAAAGCGCCCAGCCCGACATCTGGAGCACGGACGAGGCGGACATCGCCCGCGACCGGGCCTGGATCGAGGGGGCGCTGCCGGGGGCGAGGAGCCTGTCGTGCGAGTGACCCGTTGAACGCCGAAGGGGCGGGTGTCCCGCCGGACACCCGCCCCTCAGGTCGTTCACGCGCTGTCGGCGCGTTCGCGCACTACCGGCGCACTACGGCGTGACCTTCTCGATCCGCACGCTGCCGGTGCCCGCGGCGGTGCCGCGCGCGTTCACAAGCTGGACCTGGCCGAAGAACTCCCGGCCGGCCGGAGCCTCGGCGGCCGCGACGACATCACCGGAGACGGTCGTCGAGGCACCCGTGCCGAGCTTGACGGCGGTGCCCGCGACCTTCACCTCGCCGAGGGCGGAGGAGAAGTACACGTCGCGGTAGTCGTACGCGGTCGACCCGGCCGGAACCGCGTAGCCGACGACCTGGATCGTGTACGTACCGGCGGCCGGCTTCGGGAGGGAGACGGACTCCTCGGAGTCGCCGTCCGCGGAGCTGGCGACCTGGGTGCCCGCGGCGTCGTAGACGAACAGGTCCAGGTCGGCCCCCGTGTCCGACGTGCTGCCGATGGCGACGTCCAGGGACTCGGCGCCCGCGGGCACCTCGACCGTGGAGGTCTGGGTCTCACCGGTGGCGATGGTCGGCCGACCGGTCTTGGCCGAGCCCAGCGGGCCGCCGGCCAGCTTCCCGTCGACGGGGGCGAGGCTGTTGGTCACCTTCCAGGAGGCGGGGGTCGGGGTGCCGACCTTGGCCTCGGGGACGGTGACGACCTCCGGGTCGAAGTTCGCGCCGTACACCGCGAAGTTCAGCTTGAAGGGGTTGTCGAGCAGCGGCGACGTCCGGCGCGACTCGACCTCGATCTCCCAGACACCGGGCTGCGGGTTGGCGTACGAGCGCACGTCCGGCTTGCAGCCCCCGCCGTCCTGGAAGTTGCTGTAGCAGGTCAGGGAGCTGGTGCTCTCCACCGCCAGGCCGTACGGGTGGTTGGCGATGAACCGGGTCTGGCTCTTGTCCTTCAGCCCGCTGATCGCGACCTCAAGGGTCTTGGCACCCTCGGGGACGGTGACGAAGTACGACTTGAAGGAGTTGCGCTGGACCTTGCCGGACGCCGAGTGGGTGTACTTCAGCGGCGCGGAGACGACCACCGTGTTGAGGACCAGCTTGTCGATGCCCTCGGTCCTCGGGTCGTCGACCTCCAGGATCGCGCTGCTGATGCCGGAGTTCTCCGGCTTGGCGGCGATCTTCACGGTGACCGGCTTGTTCAGCGGCAGGGAGACCTCGTCGTCGCCGACGATCCGGAACGTGTTGTCCCGGTTGTTCTCCAGGTGCAGCTCGTGGCGGATCGCCTTGTCGGCGCCGGACGTACGGGTGATGGTCACGTCGTACGTCTTCTTCTGGCCGGCCTTCAGGCCGCCCTCACGGTCGTAGACGCCGGTGCCGAAGCCCGGGGTCTTCAGCGCGAAGTCGAGCGCCGTGTCGACCGGGGCCTTGACCGTGTAGTCGTGGGCGGTCGCGCCCTCCTTGATCGACTTCCACGCGTCGACGATGTTCATCAGGCCCGCGCCCTCGGCGTACGCCTGGACACCGCTGATGTGGTCGGCGGTCGAGGTCAGCGCGGTGCGCAGCTTCGCGGGCGTCAGGTCGATGCCCTTCTGCTTCGCGGCGCTGAGCAGCAGCGCGGAGGCGCCGGCCGCCTGCGGGGAGGCCATCGAGGTGCCGTTGAGCATCTGGTAGCCGGCCGGGAGCGTGTAGCCCGCCTCGGGGGCGATGACGCCCGGCAGCCAGGTCTGCGCGGTGTTGACCGCGGCGCCGGGCGCCACCAGGGTCGGCGTGAAGCCGCCGTCCTCACGCGGGCCGCGCGAGGAGAAGTTGAACAGCTGGTAGTCCTTGGTGACCTGCGAGCCGTAGTTGGACGCCCAGGTCTCCTTGGAGATGGAGGCGCCGACCGAGATCACCTTGTCGGCCAGGCCGGGGTCGCCGATCGTGTTGGCGCCGGGGCCGGAGTTGCCGGCCGAGATGACCAGCTGGACGCCGTAGGTGTCGATGAGGCGCGTGTAGAGCTCGGCACGCGCGTTGTTGCCGTCGTTCAGCGCCGGGAGGCCGCCGATGGACATGTTGACGATGTCGACGCCGCGGTTGGCGACGAGGTCGATCATGCCTTCGGTGAGCGCCACGTTGGTGCAGCCGGGGCCGAACTCGCAGGCACGGGACGAGACGATCTTCGCGCCGGGGGCGGCGCCGTTCATCTTGCCGCCGAACAGCCCCTTCGCGGCGGTGATGCCCGCGACGTGGGTGCCGTGCTCGCTGGAGATGAGACCGATGTTGACGAAGTCGGCCTTCTTGCCGACCCAGTCGCCCCCGAAGGGGTCCATCGGGACGTCCTTGCGGTACTCCACGACGAACGGCTGGCGCTCGGCGACCTCGGTCGACGGGTCGTCGGTGCCGAAGTAGCCGATCTGGTAGCCGTCCTTGTACGGCTTCATCGGCTTGTCGTCGGTGAAGTCGAAGTTCTGGTTGACGTCGACGGTGACCGTGCCGGCCGCCGCGTCGTAGAGCACACCCCAGGCGTCGGTGGTGTCGCCGTCGCGGTTCACGTCGCCGGCCGCGTCGCCGGCGGCCGTGATCGACTCGCGGAAGGTGTTGACGGAGTACGAGCCCGTGGGCGCGCTCCAGGTCCGGCCGCCGAAGTTGAAGGTCGGGCCGGAGACCGAGGTGGTCATCGGACGCCAGCTGCCGTCGCCGTCGACGATCGGGTCGGTGGAGGTCACCCAGTCGACGATCTTGCGCTCGCCGGTGGTGGTCTTCTGCAGCGCCGGGTGCCCGAGGTCGACACCGGAGTCCAGGACGCCGATGGTGATGCCCCGGCCGTCCGCCTTGGGGTTCTTCTTCACGAAGTCGACGGCGCCCGTCTCGAAGGACGGGTTGTACGGGTTCTCGGCGGGGGTCTTCTTGCTCGGCCCCGGATACGTCTTTGCCGCCGTGGCCTGCGACTGCGTGCCCTTGGCGCCGTCCGCGACCGGCGACGGGTCGTCGAGGACGATCTCCTGGCGCAGGTCGATGCCGTGCACGGAGGAGAGCTTCGTGGCGGCCGAGATGGCGGCGTCGGCGCTCTTGGTGGGAACCGTGGCGCGGACGTAGCCGAGCTTGTCGTAGGTACGGCCCACGGAGCCGCCCTTGACCGCGTCCAGCTGCTCGGCGACCTGTTCGGTCTTGCCGGGCGCGGTGGCGATCATCATCGTGACGTTCTTGTCGCCGTCGGCCTTGGCCTCGGCGAGCAGATCGGCGTCGGTCGAACCGAGCTTGTCGTGCGCGGACTTGACGCCGCCGTCCGTCGGGACGGCGCTGGACGGGTCGTCCGCCGAGAAGGCCATGGGTATCGGCCCGGCAGCGGAGAGCGCGGCGACCAGTCCCGCGGCCACGGCTATGCGCGCCACGCGTCTCGCACCCGGCCGGGGGCCGGGCTGGGGGGTGAGGGTCATCGACATCCCTTGAAGGAAGCAGGTGAAAACGAGCGTTGATGATCCGAGCGGCGGGTTCGGATCGGTCCGGTCCGTTATGCGGTCCCGGATGGTCGCTCAGCCTTACCCAAGTGACCCATGCCTGGGGAGAGTTGACCGAGGCGGGATTGTGTCATGGCGTAAACCCGCCACCCGCCATGGGCGCGATGGCCGCGCAGGAATGGACAATTTGGCTAACGTCTGTGCATGCGCGAGGAGTTGAGGGTGGCGGCCTACGCCGTATGCGTACGGGACGACCACATGCTGCTGGCCCGCTGGGTCTCCCGGGACGGCGAGAAGAAGTGGACCCTGCCCGGCGGCGGCATGGACCACGGCGAGGACCCGTACGACACGGTCGTCCGCGAGGCCGCGGAGGAGACCGGCTACACCGTGGAGCCCACGGCCCTCCTCGGCATCGACACCGGCCGCCGCACCTACCCCCGCCGCCTCGGCACCCGCGCCGACCACCAGGCGCTCCGCATCGTCTACGAGGCCCGCGTCACCGGCGGCGACCTCCGCCACGAGACGAACGGCTCCACGGACATGGCCGCCTGGCACCCCCTGGACGAGATCCCGGCCCTGGAACGGGTGGAGCTGGTGGACATCGGCCTGCGCCTCTGGCGCGAACGCCCGCGGGACGGCCACTTGACGCCGTCGCTGAACCATTAGGGGCGCGGGGCAGTGCTGAACATGTGGCTACCGCCGCGGGGCGCGCGAAGCCACGACGCACCCGCACGCACCGCATCACCGAAGCCCCCACGGCGAACAGGTGCCGTACCCCACCAGACGAACAAGCCGTACCCCACCAGATGAACAAGGAGTGACCCCTTCCCTTCCCTCCCCCTCACATTCGGGAACCCCCGGTGAACGCGCACCGCCCCCGAAGATCCACGTACGGTGATCGGCGCCACCCGTTGCGACGTCGTTAACGTCCAGGTCACCCCGACTGCCAAGCATCAAGGAAGAGCGGGAACCCCACTCCGGCCCCCACCGCGGAGCGGCCCCGCGACCACTTCCGACGCGTTCGCAATCGGGGAGACCGCGCCATGCCGCGCATACGCTCAGTCGCTGCCGCCGCCACCCACCCTGACCGCAGGGCCTTCCTCGCCGCCACCGGCGCCGTCGGCCTCGCTGCGGGAGCCGGCTTCGCCCTGCGGCCGGAGACCGACGCCCACGCCGCCACCACCGCCGACAAGGCGGCCGAGGTCCCTTTGGCGAACCTCTCGAACAGAGCGGCCCCGGCCGCCCCGCTCGCCCCGTACACCCGAGGCACGACCCTCGCCTCGGTCGCCGCCCCCCGGGGTGCCTCCGGCTACCGCCGCCTCGGCGACGGCCCCGCCTGGAAGCGGGTCGTCCGCGGCGACCTGGCCGCCCCCAAGTCCGGCCGCGAGAAGCGCCGTACGGCCCTCGCGTCGTTCGTGCAGTTCACCGACCTGCACGTGGTCGACGTCCAGCACCCCCTGCGCTACGAGTACCTGCGCGCCCGGACCGCGAGCGCGTGGCGCCCGCAGGAGGCCCTGTCCGTGGCCGGCGCGGTCTCGCTCGTCGAGCGGGTCAACGCGCTGCGCGGGGCCCCCGTGACCGGCTCGCCCCTCCACTTCGTCATGACGACCGGCGACAACACCGACAACAACTCCAAGACGGAACTGGACTGGTTCCTGAAGGTGATGAGCGGCGGCCGGGTGACCCCCAACTCCGGTGACCCACGCCGCTACGAGGGCGTCCAGGACAGTGGCCTCAAGCTCTACTGGCAGCCCGACGCGGCCCTGCGCGACGCCGACAAGCAGCTCGGCTTCCCCCGCCTCGACGGTTTCCTGGCCGCCGCGATCCGCGAGGTCAACAGCCCCGGCCTGAACGTCCCGTGGTACTCCACGGTCGGAAACCACGACTCCCTCCCCGGCGGCTGCTACGCCCCCGGCGACTCCTTCTTCGCCGACTTCGCGGTCGGCGGAAAGAAGCTGATGACGCTGGACGAGCAGATCGGCAAGGCCCTCTGGGACAACGTCAAGAGCGGCGGCGACCCCCGGGGTGCCGACTGGAAGGCCGTGCTCAAGGCCCAGGCGAAGAGGATGCGCTCGGTCACCCCGGACGAGAACCGCGCCCCCTTCACCCCGCTGGAGTACCTGAAGGCACACCTGGACCCGGCCCACACCGGCCCCGGCCCGGTCGGCCACGGCTACTCACGGGCCAACCTCGACGCCCGCACCCAGTACTACGCCTTCCGCATCGCCGACGACGTCATCGGCATCAGCCTCGACTCCACCGACCCCGGCGGCCACTACGAGGGCTCGCTCGGCACGGTGCAGCTCAAGTGGCTGGACCGCACGCTGAAGGAGGCGGCCAAGGACGGTTCGTACGCCGTCGTCTTCAGCCACCACACCAGCACGTCGATGCGGAACCTCCGCGAGGACCCCTCCCGCCCCGGCGAGGCCCGTCACGGCGGCGACGAGGTGCTGTCCCTGCTCGGCCGCCACCGCAATGTCCTGGCCTGGGTGAACGGCCACAGTCACCGCAACCGGATCACCCCGCACTCGTCCACGAACGGCGGCTCCTTCTGGGAGATCTCGACCGCCTCGCACATCGACTTCCCCCAACTCGCGCGTGTCATCGAGCTGGTGGACAACAAGGACGGAACGATCTCCGTCTTCACCACCCTGATCGAATCGGCCGCCCCGCACGCCACCGACTTCACCGACCTCTCGCAGACCGGCCTCGCCGCCCTCTACCGCGAGCTCTCCTACAACGCTCCCGGCCGCCGCGACACACTGACCGGCACGGCCGGGGACCGCAACACGGAGCTCGTCCTCCGAAAGGGCTGAGAACGGCTCAACCGGCGCGCACCCGTTCAACCACCCCGCCGACCGGGGTGTCCCCCTTGGCGACCGAACGTTCTCGGAGCCGCCGAGAACGACGGTGCGAAGGGGGATGTCACATGTCAGCACGCACAGTGCGTACGGCTCTGGTGGCGGCGACCGCGGTGGCCGCGACGGTGGCGCTGGCCGCGCCCGCGGTGGCCGCACCCGCGTCCGTCAGAACCGACCACGGTCCGACCCGGGCGGCCGCGGCAGCGGCGGTCAAGGACGGCGTGGTCGGCGTGGCCCTGCAGGCCAAGGACAGGCGCGGGGTCTGGAAGGCCACCTCGGGCGTGGGCGACCTCAGGACGGGCAAGCCCCGCTCCGCCCACGACCGCTACCGCGTCGGCAGCATCACCAAGACCTTCGTGGCGACGGTCCTGCTCCAGCTCGAGGCGGAGGGCAGGCTGTCCCTGGACGACAAGGTCGACAGGTGGCTGCCGGGCCTGGTGCGCGGCCACGGCCACGACGGCAGCAAGGTGACGCTCCGCCAACTCCTCAACCACACCAGCGGAATCTTCAACGTCACGGCCGACGAGGAGTTCGGCCGCACGTACTTCCTGAAGGACGGCTTCTTCAAGCACCGCTACGACACGATGCCGCCGGAACAACTCGTGGCGATCGCCATGAGGCACAAGCCGGACTTCGCCCCCGGTACCGACTGGAACTACTCGAACACCAACTACGTCCTGGCCGGCATGGTGATCGAGAAGGTCACCGGCAACCCGTACGGCGACGAGGTCCGCGCCCGCGTCATCGAACCTCTCGGCCTGCGCTCCACCCTCGTGCCCGGCACCTACCCGAAGGTCCCGAAGCCGAGCAGCCGCGCCTACGGCAAGCTGGCCGAGACGACGACGGGACCGACGTACGACGTCACGGAGCTGAACCCCTCCCTGGCCTACGCGGCGGGTGAGATGATCTCCGACTCCGGTGACCTCAACCGCTTCTACACAGCCCTGCTCAAGGGCAGGCTCCTGCCGCCGAAGCAGCTCGCCGAGATGAAGACCACGATCAAGATCGACGAGTTCCCCGACGCCGGCTACGGGCTGGGCCTGATCGAACGGAAGCTCAGCTGCGGCGTCACCGTCTGGGGCCACGGCGGCGGCATCCACGGTTCGATCTCGGAGGCCGTCACCACCACCGACGGCAGCCACTCCCTCGCCTTCAACTTCAACAGCGACTGGACCGGCGACAGCGAGGCGATCGTGGAGGCGGAATTCTGTGAGAAGTAGGAACGGCACTACGCACCTGACGCACCTGACCAACCGACGCACCTGACGCACCTGACGCGCCCGTGGGCGGAGCCTTCGGAAGGACTCCGCCCACGGGGCTCATGTCGGCAGCAACGAGGAGGGGGCGCCGAGTCGGCGCCCCCTCCTCTCCCCTCCTGGTGCCCGAGTTACCCGTTTACCGGGGAAGCACCACCACATACGCCGCCGGATCGCGATCGCAGGACGCCATCAACGCCGTGCGTACG
The DNA here is from genome assembly GCF_042955065.1 of Streptomyces sp. NPDC012510. NCBI lineage: Bacteria > Bacillati > Actinomycetota > Actinomycetes > Kitasatosporales > Streptomycetaceae > Streptomyces > Streptomyces sp. NPDC012510. Next base: position 135,171 of record NZ_JBIBEN010000002.1, on the reverse strand, counting down.
ACGGCCGCCTGCTGTTCCAGGGAGTCACGCAGCTTCTTCGGGGTGAGGTGCACGACCGTGATGCCGAGCCGTTCCAACATCTCGCGCTTGCGGGCGTACTCCGACCACAGCGCGTCGTCCTCCTGGCGCGGCGCCCGGGTGTCGAGTTCGACCGCGACGGCCTGTTCCGGCCAGTACGCGTCGAGACCGCCGAGGTGAGGACCACCGGGAAGGCGCAGATCGACGTTCCAGACCGGGTCGGGCAGGGCGTACTCGCGGACCATCCGGTACAGGTGGTCCTCCGCGATCGCCCGGCCCTCGGCGAGCAACGAGTCCACCGCGTCGACGACGTGCGGGCGGTTCAGCAGCCGCGCCTGGGTCAACTCCCGCACCACGGCGGCGGGCTCGGTGTGACCGCCGCGCACCGCCTCCGTCAGCAGCCGGCGTACGGCGCCCGCGTCGGCGAGTTCGCCCACCGCGTCGGCCAGCGCGCGCGGCACGGGGGCGACGGGCAGACCGGTCACGTACGACGGCGTCGGCATGGCGGCGCTGCGGACGATCCGCGCGCAGCCCACGGTCCGCAGCCGGCGCATGCGCGGGACCAGGACGTCGATCGTGTCCAGGGAGGGGAGCGGCGGAGCGGACGAGAACCCGTGCAGCGTCAGGGCGGCCAGGCCCGTGATCACCGCGTCCGTGTACCGGGGGGCGGGGCGGGGCTCGTCCGCGTGCGGCTGCGCGGGCACGCCGGCAACCCCCGCAGCGCCGGTCGCCCCTGCGGGCGTCTCACGGAAGGAGGAGCGGGCCGCGTACGACAGCACCGCGTGCAGCCGCTCCTCGGAGGTGGGCGGACCCGGGTGCAGCAGGAACACACCCGGCAGGATCTGCTGCCAGGAGCCACCGGGCCGGCACTGCTCGTTCGTCTCGGCGGCGGTGACACCCTGCGCGCGCAGCTGCGCGGCCGTCAGCACCCGGCGCGTGCTGTCCGAGAGGCGACGGAGGGGGCGGGGGGAGAGCGGGGTGTTGTGGGTCATGCCCCGGAGGTTCCCGCTCCGGGGCCGCCCATGAACCGCTGTTACACGCTCGTCGACAAATCCGGACAATACCGCACTAAAGTACGTGCGTTCGAGTGCCGATAGTCGCTGGTCCGGATGGGGATCGGAAAAGGTTACGGCTCCGATTACCCGAATTCAGTAACGCGAACCCGCCCCCGTCGTCGTACTGGCTGCGGGCAGTCGTGCCGCTGGGGCGGCACGGGTGGGCGCAGCGGCACCTCGTGGCGCCGAGTCGCGCACCTGCCCCCCAGCGGCAGCCGCCGGGTGCGCAACACCCAGGAGCCCAGCGGCACTCACCGCCCTGCGGCGCCGTCGCACGCCTGCCCCCGCAAGCTCCGGGCCAGATCGTCCCGCGCCTCCAGCACCAGCCTCCGCAGGGCCGGCGCCGCCCCCGCGTGCGCGGCCAGCCACGCGTCCGTCGCGTCCAACGTGTCCTGGGAGTCCTGGAGCGAGGGGAACAGCCCCCGCACCACATCCATCCCGATCTGGATCGACCGCTCGGCCCACACCCGCTCGATCACCTCGAAGTACTTGGCGGCGTAGGGCGCCACCAACTCCCGCTGGGACGGCCGGGCGAACCCCGCGATGGTCGCCTCGACCAACGCGTTGGACAGGGCGTCCGACTCCACGACCGAAGCCCAGGCCTGCGCCTTGACCGCGGCGGACGGCCGCGCCGCCAGGCACCGCACCTGATGCCGCTTCCCGGAAGCCGTGTCGTCCCGCGCCAACTCGGCCGCCAGCACCCCCTCGTCGGCGTCCCCGTAGGTGGCCAGCGGCTCCAGGAACGCCCAGCGCAGCTCCTGGTCGACCTCCAGCCCGTCGATCTTCTCGGTCCCGGCCAACAGCCCCCGCAGTACCGCCAGATCGGTCTCACCGGACGCGACCGAGGCGAAGAAACGGGCCCACGTCAACTGGTGCTGGCTGCCCGCCTCGGCGGCCCGCAGCTCACGCAGCGCGCCCTCCGCCAGCAGCCGGCCCCCGGTCTCCCGCCACTCGGGCGCCGCGTAGTGGGTGAGCGCGGAGTTGGCCCACGCGTGCAGCATCTGGAGCACCCCGATGTCGGACTCCCGCCCGGCGAACCGCAGGACGAGGTCCACGAAGTCCCGCGCCGGCAGCAGCGCGTCCCGGGTCAGGTTCCACAGCGCCGACCAGCACAGCGCCCGCGCCAGCGGGTCGGAGACGTCCCCGAGCCCGCCGCGCAGCGTGTCCAGGGACCCCGCGTCGAAACGGATCTTGCAGTACGTCAGGTCGTCGTCGTTGACCAGTACCAGCTCGGGCGCCTCGGCCCCGACCAGTTCGTTCACGACCGTACGCGGCCCGTCGACGTCCACCTCGGCCCGCGCGTACCGCTCCAACGCCCCAGCGCCTCCGGTACGCCGGTAGAGGCCGACCGCCACCCGGTGCGGCCGCAGCTCGGGGTGCGATTCCGCCGCCTCCTGCACCACGGCCAGCTCGTCGATCCGGCCCTCCGCGTCGAGAAGCACCTGCGGAGTGAGGGAGTTCACGCCCGCTGTCTGCAGCCACGCCCGCGACCAGGAGGCCATGTCGCGTCCGCTGGTCTCCTCAAGGACCGACAGCAGGTCACCCAGCTTCGTGTTGCCGTACGCGTTCCGCTTGAAGTACCGCCGGGCGCCCTCCAGGAAGGCCTCGCGCCCCACGTACGCCACCAGTTGCTTCAGTACGGAGGCGCCCTTGGCGTAGGTGATGCCGTCGAAGTTGAGCTTGGCGTCCTCCAGGTCACGGATGTCGGCCGTGATGGGGTGCGTGGAGGGCAGCTGGTCGGCTCGGTACGCCCAGGACTTGCGGTTGTTGGCGAACGTGACCCAGCCGTTGGTGAAGCGGGTCGCCTCGACCATCGAGAAGGAGCCCATGAAGTCGGCGAAGGACTCCTTCAGCCACAGGTCGTCCCACCACACCATGGTCACCAGGTCACCGAACCACATGTGCGCCATCTCGTGCAGGATGACGTTGGCCCGCCGCTCGTACGACGCCCGGGTGACCTTGCCCCGGAAGATGAACTCCTCGCGGAAGGTGACCAGCCCCGGGTTCTCCATCGCGCCGAGGTTGTACTCGGGCACGAACGCCTGGTCGTACTTCCCGAACGGGTACGGGTAGTCGAAGTGGTCGTGGAAGAAGTCCAGGCCCTGCTTGGTGATCAGGAAGACGTCGTCGGAGTCGAAGTAGGGGGCCAGGCCCTTGCGGCACATCGCGCCGAGGGGGATCTCCAGCCGCGTACCGTCCTCGAAGGTCCGCTCGTAAGTGTCCGTCACATAGTGGTACGGGCCCGCGACGACCGCCGTGATGTACGTCGAGATCGGCTTGGTCTCCGCGAACCGCCACACGCCGTCCGTCCGCTCACCGACCCCGTTGCTCCACACGACCCACCCCTCCGGCGCGCGCACCTCGAAGCGGAAGGGGGCCTTGAGGTCCGGCTGCTCGAAGTTCGCGAAGACCCGGCGGGAGTCGGCCGGCTCGTACTGGGTGTAGAGGTAGACCTCGCCGTCCTCGGGGTCGACGAAGCGGTGCATGCCCTCGCCGGTGCGGGAGTAGGCACACTGGGCGTCGACGACCAGTTCGTTCTCCGCGGCCAGGTCGTCGATGACGATCCGGGAGCCGTCGAAGACCTCGTTCGGGTCGAGGTCCTTGCCGTTGAGGGAGACGGCCGTCACACTCGGCGCGATCAGATCGACGAAGCTGCCGGCGCCCGGGTCGGCGCAGCGGAAGCGGATCGTCGTCACCGAGCGGAAGGTGCGCGGATCGTGACCGGGGTCACCGGAACCGCCGACGGCGGACCGCAGGTCGAGGGAGATGTCGTAACCGTCGACGGACAGCAGCGCGGCCCGCTCCTGGGCCTCGTCGCGGGACAGATTCTCACCGGGCACGGGCGGCACTCCCTCAGGGTGGTGTTCAGTATGCGGACAGCCCGATCCTGCCATGTGCCGCGGGAATGGCAGGGGCGGTACCGGGCGTTGCCGCGTTGTTGCGCTGTAAACCGACCGTGTATCACCGCCTTCCGAGGAGAAGCATGTCCGAGCAGTCCTCGCAGCCCTCGCAGTCCTCCGGCAAGACCCCTGTCGACTTCTGGTTCGATCCCCTGTGCCCCTGGGCCTGGATGACCTCGCGTTGGGTCCTGGAGGTGGAGAAGGTCCGGGACATCGAGGTCCGCTGGCACCTGATGAGCCTCGCCGTGCTGAACGAGCCCAAGATCGACGAGCTGCCCGAGGAGTACCGCGAGCTGCTGCAGACCAAGGCCTGGGGGCCGGTCCGGATCGTCATAGCCGCCCAGCAGGAACACGGCGCCGAGGTGCTCGGTGACCTCTACACCGCGCTCGGCACGCGGATCCACAACCAGGGCGAGGGCCCTGAGAAGGAGACGGTCGCCGCCGCACTGAAGGACGTCGGGCTGCCCGATTCCCTCATGGACCACTGGGACTCCACCCCCTACGAGGCCGAACTGCGCGCCTCCCACAAGGAAGGCATCGACAAGGTCGGCCAGGACGTGGGCACCCCCGTCATCGCCGTCCCCGGCGCCGACGGCGAGCAGATCGCCTTCTTCGGCCCCGTCGTCACCCCCGCCCCCCAGGGTGAGGAGGCCGCCAGGCTCTGGGACGGCACCCTCCTCGTCGCCTCGGTCCCCGGCTTCTACGAGATCAAGCGCTCCCGCACCAAGGGCCCGGACTTCAGCAACCTGGTCTGACGGGCCCCGGTCACCTGAAGGACTCGGGCAGGGTCAGACCGGCGCCCTGGTTGAAGTACGGCTGCACCCAGAGGCAACGGCCCTTCTCGCCGCGGTTGCCGCAGCGCCACCAGCCGGCCGGGTTGTGCCCCTGGGACTCGATGTACTTCTGCTCGTCCTTGACGGCCTTGTGGAACGGGTGCTGCTCGAGCCCACCGCAGTTGGGGCAGTGCTTGGTGTCCGACATACGACCTCCCGGTCCGGGGCGGCCGGATCGGGAATCCAGCCGGAAAACGGGAGCATAGGGCGAAAGCTCGGTAAATCGTCCGACCGGAACGCGTCCCGCCGTGGTGTTTTCCGGCCGCCGGGGAACGGGAGAACCCCCGCGAGTCACATCCTCGCGGGGGTTCTCCTTATTCCGCCTGCCCGGTGAAGGTTGAGAAGACGATCACGAGCAGGATGTCTGCGGGGTGTTACGGCCTCACGGCGCGAGCAGGAGGCTGTCGCCCCGCTCCTTGGCGGCGGCGTAACGCCTGGCCACGTCCTGCCAGTTGACGACGGCCCACATGGCGTCGATGAAGTCGACCTTCTGGTTCCTGTACTGGAGGTAGAAGGCGTGCTCCCAGGCGTCGAAGACCAGGATCGGCGTGGAGCCCTGGCCGACGTTGCCCTGATGGTCGTAGACCTGCTCGACGATCAGCCGCCCGCTCAGCGGCTCGTACGCCAGTACACCCCAACCCGAGCCCTGCGTGGTCGCCGACGCCTTGGTGAGCTGGGCCTTGAAGCCCGCGAAGGAGCCGAAGGACTCGGCGATGGCGTCCGCCAGTTCACCCACACCGTCCTTCTCCAGCGGCTCGCCGCCGCCGTCACCGGTCATGTTCTGCCAGTAGATGGAGTGCAGGATGTGCCCGGAGAGATGGAAGGCCAGGTTCTTCTCCAGGCCGTTGATCGCGCCCCAGGTCTCCTTGTCCCGCGCCTCCGCGAGCTGCTCCAGCGTGTCGTTGGCGCCTTTGACGTACGCCGCGTGGTGCTTGTCGTGATGCAGCTCGATGATCTCGGGGCTGATCACGGGTGCGAGCGCTGAGTAGTCGTACGGCAGTTCGGGCAGCGTGTAGACGGGCATGGGGGTCCCCTCCGACCTCTTATTGCAAATTACTTGCAAGTGCACGCTAGCAGCAAGAGGCGTAGTAAGAGACTGGAGTGGCATGCCCAGGCATGCGAAAGGCCCTCGCGCGAACCGACCGTCCGTCCTGCGCGCGAGGGCCCTGAGGGATGAGCGTGTCGGCGGTGTCAGGACGTGTGGCTACGCCGCTACCGAAGGGGGCATGGGTGATCATCCTCGGGAACCGGTCCGACACCGCGCCGTCCAGAAGGTGAGGAGCCGAAGCCGCCTCGCCCCGGGCGGCGGCAGGTGGCCGTGCCCGCGCGTCGCAGGTCGACCGGCGACGCGACGAGAGGTTCCGGGCTTGGGCGGCTGCCATGCGCTCGATGCCGGGAAGCTGGCCCACCGCTGCCCCGGACGGCGACCGACGGGCGAGACGGTGACCGTCCATCCCGTCCGCCCGATTGGTGAAACCCTACAGATCCGCCCTGGCGACCCCTGCATGGCCGGTGCCATGTCACCTCAGTGACCGGTGTCACGTCTCACCAGGTGTAACCAGCATCCTTTGTTCAAAGTCTCCCAAGCCGCCATCGCACGCTTTGTCGAGCGCTGACGGTGTCCGGCGTCAGGTGCCTGGGATAGCGTCACTCCTGTCCCCGCCGTCTCCACCCGCCGGAGTGAGCCCCGCCATGAGTACCGCCGCCGCCACGTCAGCCCGCTCCGGCGAGGTCCTGGCCGACCTCCTCCCGGCCTCCCGCGTCCGCGACATCGCGCTCGTGGTCGGCGGTGCCGCGCTCACCGGACTCGCCGCCCAGATCGCCGTCCCCGTGCCGGGTTCCCCGGTCCCGGTCACTGGACAGACCTTCGCCGCGCTGCTCGTCGGCACCACTCTCGGTGCGGGCCGAGGCGCCGCCTCCCTCGCCCTGTACGCGCTGGTCGGCCTCATGGGCGTGCCGTGGTTCGCGAACGGCACCTCCGGCGTCGGCGTCTCCTTCGGCTACATCCTCGGCATGATCCTCGCCACCGCCGCCGTGGGCGCCCTGGCCCGGCGCGGCGGCGATCGCTCCACCCTGCGCATGGCCGGCACGATGCTGGTCGGCGAGGCGATCATCTACGCCGTCGGTGTCCCGTACCTCGCCGCGACCGCTCACATCTCCTTCTCCGCCGCCGTCGCCGTCGGTCTCACCCCCTTCCTGATCGGCGACGCCATCAAGGCCGCCCTGGCCATGGGTCTGCTGCCGACGGCCTGGAAGCTCCTGGACAAGTGACGCCGTAGCCGTCCGCCCAAGAGGCTCGCCGGGTCGTACTCCGACCGCACCACGGCGGGCCTCTTCCACGTCTCCCACACCTGTCCGGCCCTTCGGCCCGATCGCGGGAGCATCCTGGTCGCGGGAGCCTCCCGGCCGCCGTCATCGAGCCGCTGAGGCACCCTTCTCGAACCTGGCCCGCCGGTTGTTCCACCACAGGCCCGCCGCGCCGGCCGAGATGAGCGCGGCTCCGGCCGTGCCCAGCGGCAGGACATGGTCGGCCGGACCGGTCCGGGGCAGCTCGTCCGGCTTGCCGTCCTTCCCGCCACCGCTGTCGCCGCTGCTGTCGCCGCCGCGGTCACCGGGGTCGGTGCCCGGGGTGACCGGGCTGTTGTCGGTGCCGAGCAGCAGCGGGGTGGCGGGCTCGTTGGGCGAGGGGTTGGTCGTACCGAACGGCACCGGACCCTGCTGCCAATAGGTTTTCGAACCGTCGGAGTTCTGCACCGGCAGACAGATCTTTCCCTGCTTGCCCAGGTCGTACGTGGCGTCGATCGCGAAGTTCTTCGATTTTCCGGCCGCCAGATCGTCGATCGCGCAGGCGAAACCACTGTTCGCGCCGTCGGGAAGATCCCCTTCGGTGATTTCCGAACAACCTTCGACGTTCTTGACCGTCATGCCGTCAAAACCGACCACGAGCAAGCGGATTTCCCCGCTGGCCCTGCTTCCCTCGTTCTTCACTACACCGGTGATCTCGGTTTCCTGTGACTTGTTGTCGACTTCGATCTCCTTGGACAGCAACGTCGAGAGCTTCACTCCCGCCGACGCCGCGTCCACGGCCTTTCCGCCGTGATCGCTCAATCCCCCCTCGTCATCGGCCGATGCCGTGAAGCCGAGGACCATCACCGACGACAACGACGCGGTGAGCAGCGAACCCACGACGACGTTCCTGGACATCCTGCGACGAGAACTCATGTTCCATCCCCCTTGCGTCCCCCTGGCCGTGCCTGAATTCACGGCCTATGAAGAGGTACCACAAGATTTCTCGGCACTATGCTGGTGCGGCACGAAGTGTGACCAATGCGCGACTTTTTGGTTCTTCTGTGGCGTGAGCGATCAGTTGTTGAAGGGGGGCACGGGGGTGTCGGAAATAACGCGGGGCGGTGTTCCAGGTCTCATGGTGGCCGACCGTTATTGTCTGGTCGAAATCATTGGCCAAGGCGGAATGGGGCGGGTCTGGCGAGCAGCCGACGAAATACTCGACCGGCAGGTCGCCGTCAAGGAAATGCGCATCGGCGGCCTCGACCCGGAGGACACCCGCACCCGACGCGAGCGGACCCTGCGCGAGGCCAGGGCCACCGCCCGCATCGACCACCCCCATGTGGTGCGCATCTACGACGTCGTCGACGAGGGCGAGCGCCTCTGGATCGTGATGGAACTGGTCGACGGCCGTTCCCTGGAACGCCTGCTGGCACAGGACGGCGCCCTCGACGCACGCGGCACCGCCCGGATCGGTCTGGAACTCGTCGACGCGCTGGGCCAGGTACACGCCCAGGGCGTCCTGCACCGCGACATCAAACCGGCCAACGTCCTGATCAAGCGCACGGGCACGCACGGGGCCGTCCTCACCGACTTCGGCATCGCCGCCATCCAGGACGCCGAGGCCCTCACCATGGCCGGCATGCTCGTCGGCTCCCCCGACTACATGGCCCCCGAACGCGTCTCGGGCCGCCCCCAGGGCCCGCCCTCGGACCTCTGGTCCCTCGGCGCCACGCTCTGCGCCGCCCTCGGCGGCCGCTCCCCCTTCTCCCGCTCCACCACCCTCGCCACCCTGCACGCCGTCCTCTACGAGGAGCCGGAACTCCCCGCCGCCGCGGGTCCCCTCCACGACGTCCTCGCCGCCCTGCTGAGGAAACAGCCGGAAGCACGCCCAGGCCTGGACGAACTCGCCGAGACCCTCCGCACCATCGCCACCGGCCCCCCGGCGGACACGGGGACGGCGACGCCGGAGGCGGAGGCGGAGCCCGAAGGGCAGGCGGGGGGACCCGGAGAAGCGGCGGCGGAGGAGGTTACCGGCCCCGCACCGGAGCCGCCCTCGTACCCCGACACGGTCCTGCCCGAGCCCGGACCGACCCCCGCCCCCGTACAACCGACCCCGACGCTACGGACCCGCCCCGCCCTCGCCCCCCAGCCGCACACCCGACCCGACTCGTCTCCCGGCCCCGCCAGAAGCGAACTGCCGACGCAGCCCAGTCCCGGCCGGGTGCCACCGGCGGAATCGCCGCTCCTGGCCGGCGTGGGTCATGGAGAGCCCCGGCGGAACAGGCGCCGCACGGACCTCGTGGCGGCCACCGCCGCAGCCGTCGTGGCGCTTGCCGTGGCTGCGATCGTCGTACCGGCGACGGGCGGTTGGCCCGGCGACAGGGCCGGCAGGGACGACAAGGCGGCCTCCTCCGTCTCGCCCTCCCCGTCTCCCTCCGCCTCCGACTCCTCCCCGACCGTCGCCGGCACCTCCCGCCCGCCCACGCTCCCGCCCGGCGCCCGCACGGAGGCCGGTGTCTTCGCCTGGGTCCCGCCGGAGGGGTTCTCGCGCGAGGTGCACGCCGGCGCGGAGGTGCACTACACCTCGCCGGACGCGCGGCAGGAGATCGTCGGCAAGGCCTCCCTCGCGCGCGGCGACCTGATGGAGCAGTGGCGGGAAAAGGAGAAGAGCACCAGCGAGGGGCCGGGGTACGAACGGATCCGTCTGGAGGAGACGGAGTTCCGGGGTGAGCCCGCCGTCGTGTGGGAGTACGCCGTCACGGCCCAGGAACTGCCCTGGCGCGTCCGCTCCCTGGGCTTCAACACCGGGGGCAAGTCCTATCAACTCACCACCTGGTACCACCCCGACATCGAGGACCGGGCCCTGCCGATCTACGAGAAGGTCGAAAAGAGCTTCACACCCCTGTGACTCCATAACCCCGGTGACCCCGGTGACCCCGGTGACCGCTGTGAGCCTCCGGAACGACGAACGGGGCCCGGCGGCGCACAAGCGCCACCGGACCCCGGGCCTCGAAGGCGAGCCGGCCCGCCCCGAGTTCAGCGCACCTTGTCGGACACCTCGGCCGCGGTGCCCGTACGCCCGCCACCGACCTTCTCCTTCACCAGCGCGATACCGACGACGACCGCCGCGACCAACAGGGAGAGAAGCAGGATCTCGCGGTTGCCGTGCTCGGTGTCGGTCAGCATGTAGCCGAGGACGAAGAGGATCAGGCCGATGGTGGCCCACGTCAGATACGGGTACAGCCACATCTTCACGACGAGCTTCTCCGGCGTCTCCCGCTCGATGATGCGGCGCATCCGGAGTTGCGAGAAGCAGATGACCAGCCAGACGAACAGGGCGACGGCACCGGAGGAGTTGACCAGGAAGAGGAAGACGCCCTCGGGGAAGAAGTAGTTGAAGATGACGGCGACGAAGCCGAAGACGACCGAGGAGAGGATCGCGGCCATCGGCACGCCACGCCCGTTCGTACGGCCGAACGCGCGCGGCGCGTCCCCGCGCTCACCGAGGGAGAAGGCCATGCGCGAGGCCGTGTACAGACCGGAGTTGAGACAGGACAGCACCGAGGTGAGCACGATGAAGTTCATGATCTGCCCGGCGTGCGCGATGCCGAGGGAGTCCAGGGCGGCGACGTAGGAGCCCTTCTCCTTGATCGACGGGTCGTTCCACGGCAGCAGTGTCACCACGACGAAGATCGAGCCGAGGTAGAAGACGCCGATCCGCCAGATGATGCTGTTGGTGGACTTTGTGACCGCCTTCTGCGGGTTCTCCGTCTCGCCGGCGGCCAGGGTGGCGATCTCGCTGCCCATGAAGGAGAAGACGACCAGCAGGACGCCGATGAGGATGGCGCCCGCGCCGTTGGGCAGGAACCCGCCGTGGTCGGTCAGGTTGGCCAGCCCTGCCTTCTCGGAGTCGACCCCCGGCAGCACCCCGAAGACCGCGAGCCCACCCACCACGATGAACGCGGCGATCGCGACGACCTTGATCCCGGCGAACCAGAACTCGAACTCACCGTAGGACCCGACCGACACCAGGTTGGTGGCGGTCAGCACCACCATCACGATCAGCGCCCAGCCCCACTGCGGAACGGCCGGGATCCAGCCCTCCAGGATCACCGCACCCGCGGTCGCCTCGACCGCGAGCACGACGACCCAGAAGAACCAGTACAGCCAGCCGATGGAGAACCCCGCCCAGCGCCCGAGCGCCCGGTCGGCGTGTGCGGAGAACGAGCCCGACGTCGGGTTGGCGGCGGACATCTCACCGAGCATCCGCATCACCAGCACCACCATCGTGCCGACGAGCGCGTACGACAGGAGGATGCCGGGTCCGGCGGTGGCGATACCGGAACTCGACCCGACGAACAGGCCGGCGCCGATCACACCACCGATCGCGATCATCGACAGATGGCGGTTCTTGAGGCCGGCGTGCAGACCGGGGGAGGGGGGAGAGGAGGAGCCTGGGGTGTCTGCCTGGGACGGCAGTGTCGGCTGCGAGGTCATGGGGGGAGGTTTCCTTTGCGCCGTTGTGGGGACTTCCGTGCGTCTGCCCAGCGGTGCCCCGATGACTCTCGTGAGAGCGGGACACGCAAGTCGACAGAGGGGGCCTTGAGGGCCGCTGTAAAGATCGGTCCAGTGAATCTGAGGCAAAAGGATTCCAGAACCTTTGAATCCAGACCGCCACTTGAGGTTTTTTTGAGGTTCCGTGGTGTGGCTCACGGTTTACTGGGTCCGCACCCCGTCGTGCCGCGCCGAAACGCGCGTGTCACACTCGGACCATGCGCGTCTACCTCGGCTCGGATCACGCCGGCTACGAACTCAAGAACCACCTCGTCGAGTGGCTGAAAGCCGCCGGTCACGAGCCCGTCGACTGTGGGCCCCACATCTACGACGCCCAGGACGACTACCCGCCGTTCTGCCTCCGCGCGGCGGAGCGTACGGCCGCCGACCCCGGGTCCCTCGGCATCGTCATCGGCGGCTCCGGCAACGGAGAGCAGATCGCCGCGAACAAGGTGGCAGGCGTCCGCGCGGCTCTCGCGTGGAGCGCCGAGACCGCCGCGCTCGGGCGTGAGCACAACAACGCGAACGTGGTCGCGGTCGGCGCCCGTATGCACTCCCAGGAAGACGCGACCAAGTTCGTCGAGACCTTCCTCAACACCCCGTTCTCCGGTGACGAGCGTCACATCCGCCGCATCGACATGCTGGCGTCCTACGAGACGACGGGCGACCTGCCGCCGATCCCCGCCCACCACCCGCAGCCGTAGGCTCCGCCCTGCCCCGTCCCGCCTACGAGCTCGGGCTGCCGGGCTCGTAGGCGGCTGCGGCCAGGTAAGGCTGCACGCTTTTCAAGCCCGCACGACCGTGGTCTTTCAGGCCCGCAGGGCCTGGTCTTTCAGGGGCGCGGGGAACTGCGCGAGCAACCCCCACGCACCCGCACCCGAAAACGCACCCCCATCCCCCCAACCACCTGCCGAACCCCCGGAGGACACCGTGCCGGAGGGGCACACCATCCACCGCCTCGCAGAAGACTGCCGCACCCACTTCGGCGGCGGCGGCGGTGATGGCGCCGGTGATGGCGACGGCAGCCGAAGCGTCCACGTCACCAGCCCCCAGGGCAAGTTCGCCGACGCGGCGGCCCTCCTCACCGGCACCCCCCTCCACACCGCCGAGGCCCACGGCAAGCACCTCTTCCTGCACTTCGGCGACGCGGCCGCCGAGGAACGGGTCCACATCCACCTCGGCCTCTTCGGCAAGGTCACCTTCGGCCCCGCCCCCGCGCCCCCGCCCACGGACACCGTCCGCCTCCGGCTGCGCAACGACACGTCCTACATGGACCTCCGGGGCCCGACGACCTGCGCCCTCATCACGGACGCCGAGAAGCAGGCCGTACACGCCCGCCTCGGCCCGGACCCACTCCGCCCCGACGCCGACCCGGCCCGCGCGTACGCCCGGATCTCCCGCAGCCGTACGACGATCGCCGCGCTCCTCCTGGACCAGAAGGTGATCGCGGGCGTCGGCAACGTCTACCGCGCGGAGGTCCTCTTCCGGCACGGCATCGACCCCTACCGCACGGGCAAGGACATCACCCCGGCGGAGTGGGACGCGATCTGGGCCGACCTCGTCGCCCTGATGCGCGAGGGCGTACGCCACAACCGCATCGACACGGTCCGCCCCGAACACCTCCCGGAGGCGATGGGCCGTCCGCCCCGCGTCGACGACCACGGCGGCGAGGTGTACGTGTACCGCAGGGCCGACCTCCCCTGCCACATGTGTGGCGGCGCGATCCGCACCGCCGATCTCGCCGCCCGCAACCTCTTCTGGTGCCCGTCCTGCCAACAGCGCTGAACCCGCGCGTTCCCGCCCCGGCGTCCTGGGGTCTGCCTGTCCCCGCATTCCCGCCTGCCTCGCGGCCGACGACGGCCAGGTGACGACAGACCCCTACCGAACGGCGTTGCCCCTAGAACCCGTGCGGCAGCCAGGGCGCGAGCCCCGACGACAGCAAGCCCGTGGACGCCTCCGCCAGCGCCCCCTCCCGCAGTTGCCGCACCCGTCCGGCCGCCGCCAGGGACGCCAGGCTCACCCCACCCAGATAGGCCGCCCCCAACTCTCGTACGGACAAGGAGAGATCGGCGGCGTCGGCGGTCCGCTCGCAGGTCGCGCCCTTCGGGTCGCCGGTGAGTCGCCAACGCCCCTCGTTCCAGGGGCAGAAGGCGTCCTCGACCTCGAACACCACGTCCAGCGGTGCCTGATAGGTCCGCGCCCGCAGAGCCGCGCCGACGTCCACGAGCCGCACGTGCAGATCGTCCTGCACCCGCAGCCCACAGCGGCGGATATCCGAGACCAGATGCAGCACCGGCTCGTCCACGGCCAGCCGGTGGGCGACGACACGCGAAGTCAGGTCGATGTCGAAGAGGAACCTCCACAGCGCGGCGTGTGCCGGGGGATCCACGGCTTCCAGCGTGCTCAACAGGACGACACCCTCCGCCCCGGCAGGCCCCCAGTCGGGCTTGATCCGGAACCGCGCGTACCCGACCACCTCGAAACCGTCACCGTCGCTCCGCTCGGCCACCACACACTGCAGCGGTGACGCCCCGTCGCGGTGGCGCTCCGTGTCGAGCAGGCCCACCCGCTCCCAGCCGGGCCGCCGCTCCAGCATCCCGGGCCGCTCCGTCACCCGACGGGCGTACACCCCCTCGCACACGTCGAGGACTTCGGCGGGGTCCGCGTACCGCAGACGTACGTCATCGGTGCCGGGCGGTACGGACAGCCGCACCCGCGTGGTGTCGATGTCGGCTCTGATCCGGTGCGTGGCGATGCCGTACCCGAACCGGCCGTAGATCACCGGCTCGGACGCGGTCAGGACGGCCAGCGACTCGCCCCAGGAACGGATGTCGTCCAACTGCCGCCGCATCATGGACGTCAGGACCCCGCGTCGTCGGTGCGTGGCCGCGACGCCGACCATGGTGACGCCGGCCGCCGGGACGACGGCACCGCCCGGAACCGTGAGGCGGAAGTCGAACGCCCCCGCCGTACCCACGCATTGCTCGCCGTCCCACACACCGAGGGAGCGGTCGTACGGTGTGAGCGCCTGCCACAACTCCCGTTCCTCCGCCGGTTCGGGGGCTCCGCCGAAGGCGCGGATGAGGTTGTCGTACCAGACGTTCCAGTCTTCCTCGCGCAGCGGCCGCAGCTCAGTCGTCATACACCATGCGTAGCAGGGCCGTCCGGTACGAGCGAGTGAATTACCCCCGCACCTCGCGCGGTGGCGTGGGATCCTTCCCAGGTGCCGCACGGAGGGCGCACAGGGGCGGCAGGGCGCGTTCCGGTGTGAGATCTGTGTGAGATTCGTCGTGAACCGGCCCTCGGAAGGGGGACAAGTAGGACCTCCTGTGCACAGGGGCTGGTCCGATGGATAAGGTCCCGAACAATGGCAGCAGGACGAGAGCGGCGCGCGGCGGCCGATACGTTCACGGCCCGGATGAAGAAGCTGGTTCACCGGGCCCGCACCGGCGTGCGCAAATCCGCCGTCGACTACTTCCGCGGGGACGGCTCCGACTGGATCGCCCTGGCCGGGCTGCTGCTGATGATCCCGCTGATCGCCGGTTTCACGATCGTCAACGAGGTGTGGTTCTCACCCGCCGTCCTCGTCCTGCCCATCGTCGCCGGCGGTCTGCTGCTCCGCCCCGCCAGCCTTCTCGGTCTGTACGCCGCCGCCGCGACCGCGCTGATCGTGGAGTCGGTGCAGCTCGGCCCCTACACCGAGGGCCCGGCGCGGGTGACACCCGGCATAGTGCTCGTGGTCGCCGCCTGCGGTTTCTTCGGTCTGCTCATCGCCCAGTTCCGCAGCCGCGTCGGCGTCCCCTGGCGGCGAGGCGGCACGATGCTCTTCGACCTGCGGGAACGCATCCGGGTGCAGAGCAAGTTGCCGCAGCTTCCCGAGGGCTGGCATCGCGAGATGGCTCTGCGCCCGGCGGGCGGCCAGTCCTTCTCGGGCGACTTCGTCGTGGCCGCCCGTACGAACGGCGGCCGCACCCTCGAAGTCGTCCTCACCGACGTCTCCGGCAAGGGCATGGACGCGGGCTCCCGCGCCCTGCTCCTCTCCGGTGCCTTCGGCGGTCTGCTGGGATCGCTCCCACCGCACGCCTTCCTCCCGGCGGCGAACGGCTACCTCCTCCGCCAGGACTGGGACGAGGGCTTCGCGACCTCCATCCACCTCGTCCTCGACCTGGACTCCGGCGACTACGAACTCTTCTCCGCCGGCCACCCGCCGGGCCTCCAGCTCAGCGCCGGCACCGGCCGCTGGGAGGAGAAGGCCGCCGAAGGCCCCCTCCTGGGCGTCTACGACGGTGCCCAGTTCGACCCGGTCAAGGGATCCCTGCGCCCCGGCGACGTCCTGATGCTCTTCACCGACGGCCTCGTCGAAACCTCCGACCGGGACATCGTCGAGGGCATCGACCGCCTCACCGGCGAGGCGGACCGCTACGTCGCCGGCGGCTTCCGCGGCGCGGCCTGGCACCTCATCGAGGCGGTCGCCAAGGACGTCAACGACGACAGGGCCCTCCTCCTGATCAGCCGAGAGGGCCCTACGCCCACCAGATAGCAGGGGTCCGGCAGCGACCCGAAGGAGCGCGGGGAACCGCGCGAGCAGCCACTCACCACCCGCACACACCAACACACCGACCACCCCGAGCTCTTATGCGCAGCGAGAGACCAGGGGCGGCAGCCCCTGGGGACGGGACGGGCAGGGGCGGCGGGGGCGACAATCCAGGCCGTGACCCACCCCACACGACAGGAGCCCACCCCGATGCCAACCCCCCTCTCCCTCCCCGAAGTAGAGGCCCTCGCGAGAACCGCCCACGCCACCCAGACCGACAAGGCCGGCCACCCCTACACCGAGCACCTCCAGGCAGTGGCCCACGGCGTGGCCGCCCGCGGCGGCGGCCCGGACCAGATCGCCGCGGCCTGGCTGCATGACGCGGTGGAGGACGACGCCCTCACCGAGGACTGGTTGGCCGAGGCCCCCCTGACCCCTCGCACGAAGGCCATCGTGCTGGCCCTCACCAAACGCCCCGGCGAGCCTCCGGAGGCGTACGCCGCCCGGATCCTCGCCACCCCGGGCGCGCTCCTCGTCAAGCAGTCGGACCTCGCGCACAACGCCGACCCGGCCCGCCTCGCGGTCCTGGACGAACCCACCCGCACCCGGCTGACCCGCAAGTACGCCCACATGCGAAACCTCCTCGGCCTGCCGGACGAACCGGCGGCCGAGGAGGCGATGTGACGCGACCAGAGCGGTGAACGGGGCCACGCCCCGCGAGGCCGGGCCGTGGCCTAGGCCTTGGTACCGACCTTCCCGCGCTCACGGGCCAGCTCGGCGGCGTCCCGCTTGAACGCCCACTCCATCTTGGGCTCCATGGCGAACCGGAACATCCGCTGCACCGGCGGGGTGCACAGCAGGGTGATGACGGCCGCAGCGAAGAAGGTGACGAAGAGCTCTCCGAGCGGCTGGTAGACCCAGGAGTTCGCGTCGTACCAGTCCCAGAAGCGGGAGCCCTTCGCGAGGAACCCATGGAGCAGATAGCCGTACAGCGTGCCCGCGCCCAGGACGGTGAACCACATCTTCCGCCGGGGAACCCACGCGAAGAAGCACGTGGTGAGCGCCATGGAGCAGCCGAAGAGCGCGAAGGTCATGACGATCCCGGCCCACCACGGCGCGCCCAACTCCTGCGCGCTGTCACGGTGGTAGAACCAGGCGGAGTTCATGTGCGGGCCCACCCAGTAGGCCAGCGCCAACGCGCTCGCGGCCACCGGCACGGACAGGATCCGCACCTCACGCCGCCGCATGAACTGGAAATGCGCGGGCTTCATGAACAGACCGACCACGAAGAACGGCAGGAACTGCAGCGCGCGCTGCAGATCCAGGTCGTCGCCGATGTCGGGCGAGACCGAGGCGAGCGCCGCGATGCCGAGCGCCACCGGGATCGGCCAGCGCACCACCTTCCACAGCGGTGTCGTCAGCCGCCACACGAACAGCGCGATCAGGAACCAGGTGAGGTACCAGGGGTCCAGCAGACTGATCGGGTGCGAGGGGTCGTTGTCGGCGTACCGCTTGAAGAGGGAGTACGCGACCTCGAAGAGGACGTACGGCACCGCTATGCCGGTGATCAGCCGCCGGAGCCGGTCGGGCCGCATGTCGAAACTGCGCGAGAAGTAGCCCGAGATGATGATGAACGCCGGCATGTGGAACGTGTACACGACCATGTACAGGGCCTCGGCGGCACGGCTGTGGTCGGTCAGCGGCTCCCACGCGTGCCCCATCGCTACGAGCACGATGGCGAGGTACTTGGCGTTGTCGAAGAACGCGTCACGTTGTTTGGCCGGTCTGGCCTCCGGGGAGGCGACACTCGGGTTCGGGTGGGGGGACGAGGACTTCAGCGAGCGCGGACTCGGCACTCCGTCCGTCGGCGACTGTGGTGCGTGTGCCGGGGGGAGCGGCGCCCTGGGCCCGCCGTGCGGTCGCAGCGAGTTCGTCACAGACCCTCCCGCCGGAGACTCCGGAGGACGGTCCGAGCACTCGCTGCGCAAGTGGGGGACGAGGCAGCGGTGAACATCTGAGGCACCCTAGCGTTGGCTGTGCGATTTCGTAAAACCACCGACGTGAATCCTGTATTGAGGGGTACGTGTCACCTGCGAGTACCCAGGATTCCGTGAAGTCGTCATCGGGCAAAGCATCACCGTGCGTACACCGGAGGGCATATGACGGGGGATAACGAGCGACGGTCCGCGACCCTTCTGTCCGCATTCATCCCGACTAAATGGTGCATAACGTGCGCGGGCGACTCCGGTGGAATGTCCGGTTGACTGCCTGTCCGGGCGAGACGGCCGGTGTGTCTGTGGCAACAATTCGAATTACCTGCGGACGCGGTGTGTGTGCATGGAAACGATCACGGTGAATTCGCGCGCGACGCCCTCCCGTTGGCCGACGGTGAACGCGGGACGCGTGCGTCGCAGTGGCCGACGTTGTCCCACCAGCCGCATACGAAGGCCTGGTTGGTGGCACGATGGTTCTGGCGGGGTGCGCGTGGGGTCGGCGCCCCGGGCCGGGAGTGCGGACCGACCGAGGGTGTGATCTGTTGTGGCCATTTCGCTGTCAGTGGTGCTCTTGCTGGGGATCGTCCTGGTGGTACTGATGCGAGGAGGGACGATCAAGGCCGGCCCGGCCGTCGTCGCCATCCTCTTCGGCTTCTTCCTGGCCTCGACCGGCATGGCCGACGACATCCAGCGCTTCCTGAACTCGATAGCGGAGACGATCAACTCCATCCAGTTCTAGCGACCGGTCCTGTGACCTGCCGACCGCGCTCCGTGAGCCGGGTCGGCGGCAGCCGGGCGCCGGGCCGCAGGGCGCCGCCGGGGAGCCGGGCGCACGAAAAACCTCCGGCCCGGTCCGAGGGGTCCCTCGAAGCCGGGCCGGAGGCCGTTGGAGCGGGCGACGGGAATCGAACCCGCGTAGCTAGTTTGGAAGACTAGGGCTCTACCATTGAGCTACGCCCGCACAGCTCGCGCCGCAGGTCGCTGGACCGCGGCACAGAAGGCATCGTAGCGGGTCGGGCGCCTCCGCCGCACACCCCTTCCCGGCCGCGCCCGTCGCTGCGACGTCGCGCGCGTCCGCGCAAGCGGTGGCAGTCGTAGCAGTCGGTAAATGCGGCAACCGTACGGCCTGCGGGCATGTACCCTACGTGTCGCACCAGACGGGGTGTGGCGCAGCTTGGTAGCGCGTCCGCTTTGGGAGCGGAAGGCCGTGGGTTCAAATCCCGCCACCCCGACCACCGTGCCGGACGGCGCGCCGCCACCGGCAAGATCGCCTTTTGGGGCGTGTACCGCCTGCGGTTACTATGCAAGCTGCGCGCCCGTGTGTCTGCACTTCCACGTCTCTCAAGGGCCGCTAATCCGCTGAGGCCCCTGCCGCATCGGGCAGGGACCCGCAGAACCCCAAGAAGTCAGCCCCCAAGGAGACCGAACCGTGAAGAGCGCCGTGGAGACCCTGAACCCGACCCGGGTTCGGCTCAGCATCGAGGTGCCCTTCGAGGAGCTCAAGGACAGCCTCGACGCGGCGTACAAGAAGATCAACCAGCAGGTCACGGTGAAGGGCTTCCGCAAGGGCAAGATCCCGGCCCGCGTCATCGACCAGCGGTTCGGCCGCGGTGCGGTCCTGGAGGAGGCGGTCAACGACGCGCTTCCGAAGTTCTACACCGACGCGGTCAACGAGGCCGAGCTCAACGTCCTGGGCCAGCCCGAGGTCGACATCACGGAGCTGAAGGACGGCGAGACGCTGAACTTCACCGCCGAGGTCGACGTCCGCCCGACCATCGAGATCCCGGACTACTCCGGCATCGAGGTCGAGGTCGACGCCGTCGAGGTCACCGAGGAGGACATCGACAAGGCGGTCGAGCAGCTCCGTGAGCGCTTCGCCTCCACCTCCCCGGTCGAGCGCGCCGCCGAGGACGGCGACGTCGTGACGATCGACCTGGAGGCCAAGGTCGACGGCGAGGTCCTGGAGGACGGCGTCGCCGAGGGCGTCTCCTACACCATCGGCTCCGGCGAGCTGCTCGACGGCATCGACGACGCCGTGAAGGGCCTGGAGGCCGGTGGCGAGGCCACCTTCGGCTCCGAGCTCAAGGGCGGCTCCGCGGCCGGCAAGGAGGCCGAGGTCACCGTCAAGGTCTCCCAGGTCGCCGCCCGCGAACTGCCCGAGCTGGACGACGACTTCGCGCAGCTCGCCTCCGAGTTCGACACCCTCGAGGAGCTCAGGGCGGACAGCCGCAAGCGCCTGGAGAACATGAAGCAGTACGACCAGGCCACGCAGGCCCAGGAGCGCGTCCTGGAGAAGCTGCTGGAGCTCGTCGAGGTGCCCGTCCCCGAGAAGCTGCTCGAGGACGAGATCAACACCCGCAAGCACAACCTGGAGCACCACCAGCTCGGCCAGATGGGTCTCGACCTCGAGAAGTACCTCGAGATCCAGGGCAAGACGGTCGAGGAGTTCGACGCCGAGACCAAGGAAGCGGCCGTCAAGGGCATCAAGACCCAGTTCGTCCTCGACGAGCTGGTCTCCAAGGAGAAGCTGAACGTCAACCAGGAGGAGCTCACCGAGCACCTCATGCGCCGCGCGGCCTCCTCCGGCATGTCCCCGGACCAGTTCGCCCAGGCCGTCGTCCAGAACAACCAGGTCCAGCTCCTCGTCGGCGAGGTCGCCCGCGGCAAGGCCCTGGCCCTGGTCGTCGAGTCCTCCACGGTGAAGGACACCAACGGCGTCCTCGTCGACCTGGACGACGAGGAGGACGAGTCCGACTCCGCCGAGCAGACCGAGGAGACCCCGGCCGCCGCCGAGGCCGCCGAGGAGGCCCCCGAGGCCGCCGCCGAGGACAAGAACGAGGCCTGATCACCCCCGGTAGTCGGTGGATGGCTTTCGACGGGCCCCTGGATCACTTGTGACCCAGGGGCCCGTCGGCCTACCCGAAGGGGCGCGGGGAACTGCGCGACCAGCCACGTACGAGCCGCAGACGCGTCTGCCACGCCAGGTGCGTCGGCGAGTGCGGCGCGTTCGTGGTCCGAGCGCATGTCGCCCCCCCCACCCGGCGAGGGCTGCCGGTCGCGCAGTTCCCCGCACCCCCTTGGGAGGGCGGCCGGTGGCGACCAGGCACCCCTGCTCAACCCGGCGGAGCACATGCGCTGACAGCGAACAGTTCCCTCTGCGGGATTCACCGGCGGAGCCACCGCGTTAGGGTCCATGAATACGAGGGCGGAGCCGTCGGCGAAACGGCTCGGCCCCCGGAAGGGAAACGTGAAGACGGCCCGGCGCCGTCGTAAGACGAGCAGGTGGATACGTGACGAATCTGATGCCCTCCGCCGCCGGCGAGCCTTCCATCGGCGGTGGCCTCGGCGACCATGTCTACAACCGGCTGCTCAACGAGCGGATCATCTTCCTCGGCCAGCCGGTCGACGACGACATCGCGAACAGGATCACCGCACAGCTGCTGCTCCTTGCCGCCGACCCGGACAAGGACATCAACCTCTACATCAACAGCCCGGGCGGTTCGATCACGGCCGGTATGGCGATCTACGACACCATGCAGTTCATCAAGAACGACGTGGTGACCATCGCCATGGGTCTCGCGGCCTCGATGGGACAGTTCCTGCTCAGCGCGGGCACCCCGGGCAAGCGGTTCGCGCTCCCGAACGCCGAGATCCTGATCCACCAGCCCTCCGCGGGCCTGGCCGGCTCCGCCTCGGACATCAAGATCCACGCCGAGCGGCTGCTGCACACCAAGAAGCGCATGGCCGAGCTCACCTCCCAGCACACGGGACAGTCGGTCGAGCAGATCACCCGCGACTCGGACCGCGACCGCTGGTTCGACGCCTACGAGGCCAAGGAGTACGGCCTCATCGACGACGTGATCGCCACCGCGGCGGGCATGCCGGGCGGCGGCGGCACCGGGGCCGGGCAGGCGTGACGGCACCCGCCGGTACGCATACCCCCGTAACGCCCTCAGCCGACCGCCTCAGCCCCTCTCAGGCTCCCAGGAGACACTAGTGAACGACATCCCCGGCAGCGGCCTCTACGAAAGCGCACGCGCCCAGTACTCGGGCCCGACGGCCGAGTCCCGTTACGTCATCCCGCGCTTCGTCGAGCGCACCTCCCAGGGCATCCGCGAGTACGACCCGTACGCGAAGCTCTTCGAGGAGCGCGTGATCTTCCTCGGCGTCCAGATCGACGACGCCTCCGCCAACGACGTCATGGCACAGTTGCTGTGCCTGGAGTCGATGGACCCCGACCGGGACATCTCGGTCTACATCAACAGCCCCGGCGGCTCCTTCACGGCACTCACGGCCATCTACGACACGATGCAGTTCGTGAAGCCCGACATCCAGACGGTCTGCATGGGCCAGGCGGCCTCCGCCGCCGCGATCCTGCTGGCCGCCGGCACGCCGGGCAAGCGCATGGCGCTGCCGAACGCCCGTGTCCTGATCCACCAGCCGTACAGCGAGACGGGCCGCGGTCAGGTCTCCGACCTGGAGATCGCCGCCAACGAAATCCTCCGGATGCGCGCGCAGCTGGAGGAGATGCTGGCCAAGCACTCGACCACGCCGATCGAGAAGATCCGCGAGGACATCGAGCGCGACAAGATCCTCACGGCCGAGGACGCCCTGTCGTACGGCCTGATCGACCAGATCATCTCCACCCGGAAGATGAACAACGCCGACGTCCGCTGACGCGGTAAAGGCTGTATTGTCTGCCGCCCCTTGGCATGGTTCACATCGTTCGACCCAGTGCACGACAAGGTGCACGTCAAAGCGAACCGTGCCAAGGGGGGCCCGAACGGGGGGCCCGGCAAGGTACCGTCGACATAAGGCAGCACCAGGAGTCGTTGGACAGCAACTGTCCAGGCGTCTCCCAGGCGAAGGGGAAGCACACCGTGGCACGCATCGGTGACGGCGGCGATCTGCTCAAGTGCTCGTTCTGCGGCAAGAGCCAGAAGCAGGTCAAGAAGCTCATCGCAGGGCCCGGTGTGTACATCTGCGACGAGTGCATCGACCTCTGCAACGAGATCATCGAGGAGGAGCTCGCCGAGACCAGCGAGGTGCGCTGGGAGGAGCTCCCGAAGCCCCGCGAGATCTACGAGTTCCTCGAGGGCTATGTGGTCGGCCAGGAGGCGGCCAAGAAGGCTCTCTCCGTCGCGGTGTACAACCACTACAAGCGGGTCCAGGCCGGCGAGAACGGCGGCGGTCAAAGCCGCGAGGACGCCATCGAGTTGGCGAAGTCCAACATCCTGCTGCTGGGTCCCACGGGCTCCGGCAAGACCCTCCTCGCCCAGACCCTCGCCCGCATGCTGAACGTCCCGTTCGCCATCGCCGACGCGACGGCGCTGACGGAGGCGGGATACGTCGGCGAGGACGTCGAGAACATCCTGCTGAAGCTCATCCAGGCGGCCGACTACGACGTCAAGAAGGCCGAGACCGGGATCATCTACATCGACGAGATCGACAAGGTGGCCCGAAAGAGCGAAAACCCCTCAATCACGCGCGACGTGTCGGGTGAGGGCGTACAGCAGGCCCTCCTCAAGATCCTCGAAGGCACGACGGCCTCGGTCCCGCCGCAGGGCGGCCGCAAGCACCCCCACCAGGAATTCATCCAGATCGACACGACGAACGTCCTGTTCATCGTGGGCGGCGCCTTCTCGGGCCTGGAGAAGATCATCGAGTCCCGGGCCGGCGCGAAGGGTATCGGCTTCGGCGCGACGATCCGCTCGAAGCGCGAGCTGCAGTCCAAGGACCAGTTCGAGGACGTCATGCCGGAAGACCTGGTGAAGTTCGGCATGATCCCGGAGTTCATCGGCCGCCTGCCCGTCATCACCTCGGTCCACAACCTGGACCGCGAGGCCCTCCTCCAGATCCTCATCGAGCCCCGCAACGCCCTGGTGAAGCAGTACCAGCGCCTCTTCGAACTCGACGGCGTCGAGCTGGACTTCGAGCGCGAGGCCCTGGAGGCCATCGCCGACCAGGCGATTCTGAGGCAGACGGGCGCCCGAGGCCTCCGGGCCATCATGGAAGAAGTCCTCATGTCCGTGATGTACGAGGTCCCGTCCCGCAAGGACGTGGCCCGAGTCGTCATCACGGCGGACGTCGTCCACTCCAACGTGAACCCGACGCTTATTCCCCGCGACGCGCGCGGGCGGGGCCCGGGGGAGCAGAAGACGGCGTAACTCCTCGGTACCAGCCACACGTTGAAGGGCCCCGGTCAGCCGACCGGGGCCCTTCGGTGTCGACGAAAACGTCAGGCCTTGACGCGCACGTCCTTACGGAAGTTGGCCGCCTTGTCGGCGGCGCCGCTCAGGTCGGCACTCTTGCCCGCCATCGCGGAGGCCAGGTCGGCGTAGATGAAGACGCCGAGGGTGCTGTGGTCGCCCCAGATGCACACCGGCATGCTCATCTCGCTGGGACCACCGGACGAGGAGTCGCCCTTGATCTTGGTCGCCTGGCACTTGAGGACCGCGCCGTCCAGGGCACTGGGCGTGAACGCCTCGGGGCTGCCCACGAGCTCACCCGTCTTGGAGGAGTCCTTGCTCGCTTCCTTCTTCATGTCGGCGAACATGGCGTCGACGACCGACTCGGGGTCGTCGATCTCGCCGTAGACACCCATGAAGTTGATCATCTGTGCGGCCAACGGGTTGCTCTCATCCCCGGCCTGGTATTGGGCACCCACGTCCTTGGCGTTCTTCACGCCGTGGTCTTCGGCTTCCTTGATGTCGTCCTCGTTGAAGCCACTGCTGTCGGAGCTGTCGGACTTCTTGAACTCGTCGTTGAGCACCGCCGCCGGCGTGGTCAGCTTGTGCGGGCCGTCGTCCGCGATGTCCGCGCCGGCGCCGCCGCCGAAGACGAAGTACGCGCCCACGGCGACCGCGGCCACGACCGCCACCGCGCCGAGGATGATGCCGACCTTCTTGCCGCCACCGCCGGAGGCGGCCGGAGGCTGAGGCACTGTCGGGTAGCCCGGCTGCTGCTGGCCGTACGGGGACTGCTGGCCGTACGCCTGCTGCTGGCCGTAGGGCGGGGTCTGGGGCGGAACGCCCTGGGGGGACTGCTGGGGGTACCCGTAGCCCGGCTGCTGCGGAGGCGCCTGCTGCGGGTAGCCGTAGCCGGGCTGGGGGGCGGCCTGCGGCGGCTGCTGGCCGTAGGGGCCGGGCTGGCCGCCAGGCTGACCGTACGGCCCGGGCTGCTGGGGCTGCCCGCCGTACGGGCCCGGCTGGTTGTGACTCATTTCTGGGTTCCCCTCCAGATGCTTATGTGGTTCCGACATCCTGACGCAGCCATGACGTGCGGGAAGCACCGGGGGTCACACCGTTACCGAAGAATCGAGTTTCGGGACCGCCCCGTAACACCCCTAAACTGAGCGCGTGACCGAGAACGCTCAGCAGCAGCCACCAGCGCCCGCCACCGATCTGCCGACCCAGTACGCGCCGGCCGATGTAGAGGGGACGCTGTACGAGCGCTGGGTAGACAAGGGTTACTTCGCGGCTGACGCCAAGAGCGACAAGCCCGCATACACCATCGTCATCCCCCCGCCGAACGTCACCGGCAGCCTGCACCTCGGGCACGCCTTCCAGCACACCCTCATGGACGCCCTCACGCGCCGCAAGCGCATGCAGGGTTACGAGTCCCTGTGGCTCCCCGGCATGGACCACGCCGGTATCGCCACGCAGAACAAGGTCGAGCAGCAGCTCGCCGAAGAGGGCAAGTCCCGCCACGACTTGGGACGCGAGGAGTTCGTCGAGCGCGTCTGGCAGTGGAAGGAGGAGTACGGCGGCAGGATCCTCGGCCAGATGCGTCGGCTGGGTGATGGTGTCGACTGGGACCGTGAGCGGTTCACGATGGACGAGGGGCTGTCCAAGGCCGTCCTCACCATCTTCAAGCGGCTCTACGAGGACGAGCTGATCTACCGCGCCGAGCGCATCATCAACTGGTGCCCGCGCTGTCTGACGGCCATCTCGGACATCGAGGTCGAGTACCAGGAGGACGCCGGCGAGCTGGTCTCCATCCGGTACGGAGAAGGGGACGACTCCCTCGTCGTCGCCACCACGCGAGCCGAGACGATGCTCGGTGACACCGCCGTCGCCGTCCACCCGGACGACGAGCGGTACCGGCACCTCATCGGCAAGCAGATCAAGCTGCCGCTGACCGACCGCACCATCCCGGTCGTCGCCGACACCCATGTCGACCCGGAGTTCGGCACCGGCGCGGTCAAGGTGACCCCGGCGCACGACCCGAACGACTTCGCGATCGGCCAGCGCCACGACCTGCCGTCGCTGACCGTCATGGACGAGCACGGCATCATCACCGTCCACGGCCCCTTCCTCGGCCTGGACCGCTTCGAGGCCCGCTCCACCATCGTCGGTGCCCTGCGCGAGCAGGGCCGGATCGTCGCCGAGAAGCGTCCGTACGTCCACTCCGTCGGCCACTGCTCGCGCTGCAAGACCACGGTCGAGCCGCGGCTGTCCATGCAGTGGTGGGTCAAGGTCGGTCCGCTCGCGCAGGCCGCGGGCGACGCCGTCCGCGACGGCCGGGTGAAGATCCACCCTGCTGAGATGTCGAAGCGGTACTTCGACTGGGTCGACAACATGCACGACTGGTGCATCTCGCGTCAGTTGTGGTGGGGCCACCGCATCCCCATCTGGTACGGCCCCGACGGCGAGGTCGTCTGCGTCGGCCCGGACGAGGAGCCGCCCGGCACCGAGGCCGAGGGCTGGAAGCAGGACCCGGACGTCCTCGACACCTGGTTCTCGTCCGGCCTGTGGCCCTTCTCCACGCTGGGTTGGCCGGAGCAGACCCCGGACCTGGAGAAGTTCTACTCGACCGACGTCCTGCTCACCGGCCACGACATCATCTTCTTCTGGGTCGCCCGGATGATGATGTTCGGCCTGTACGCCATGGAGGGGGTCGCCCCCTTCCACACCATCGCCCTGACCGGTCTCGTCCGCGACGAGTTCGGCAAGAAGATGTCCAAGTCCAACCCGAACGCGGTGGACCCACTGGACTGGATGAACGCGTACGGCTCCGACGCCGTCCGCTTCACCCTCGCCAAGGGCGCCAACCCGGGGGCGGACGTCCCGATCGGCGAGGACTGGGTCCAGGCCTCCCGCAACTTCGCCAACAAGATCTGGAACGCCACCCGCTTCGCGCTGATGAACGGCGCGACGGTGGAGGGGCCGCTGCCGGAGGCGTCGAAGCTCTCGGCGACCGACCGCTGGATCCTCGCCCGCCTCAACGAGACGGTCGAGCAGGTCGACGCGTACTACGAGGACTTCCAGTTCGCGAAGCTCAGCGAGGCGCTGTACCACTTCGCCTGGGACGAGGTCTTCGACTGGTATGTCGAGCTGTCCAAGACGACGTTCCAGGCGGGCGGCGAGCCGGCCGAGGTCAGCAAGCGCGTCCTGGGCGAGGTCCTGGACGTCACCCTGCGCCTCCTCCACCCGGTCATCCCGTTCGTCACGGACACCCTGTGGACGACGCTGACCGGCGGCGAGTCCCTCGTCATCGCCGACTGGCCCGGTGACAGCGGCTTCCGCGACGACGCCGCCGAGCGCGAGATCGAGCTGGTCCAGCAGGTCGTCACCGAGGTCCGTCGGTTCCGCGCCGACCAGGGTCTCCAGCCCGGCCAGCGCGTCCCGGCCCGCCTCACGCTCGACGGCACGGCGCTGGCCCCGCACGAGGCCGCGATCCGTCAGCTCCTGCGCCTCCAGCCGGAGGGCGAGGGCTTCGCGGCCACAGCGACCCTGCCGGTGGCGGGCGCGGAGGTCGCCCTCGACCTCTCCGGCGTCATCGACGTCGCCGCCGAGCGCAAGCGCCTCGCCAAGGATCTCGCCGCGGCGGAGAAGGAGAAGGCCCAGGCCACGGCCAAGCTCGGCAACGAGGCGTTCCTCGCGAAGGCCCCGGACCAGGTCGTGGACAAGATCCGCGGACGGCTCGCCAAGGCGGACGAGGACATCGCGCGGATCGCCGCGCAGCTGGACCGGCTGCCGAAGGCGTAACCCTCCGGGCACGCCCGCTGAAGGCCCCCGGCGTTTTCTGGGTTTCTGGGCACCGGGGGCCTGCCGCTGAGAGCACTGGGCTTCGCTCACCGGCACGACTGCCCGTAGTCGAGTACGGCGGGTCGGGGCCCGCAAGGGCAAGGGGCGCGGGGAACTGCGCGCCCAGCCACAGCCCACCCGCAGTCGCCCAACAACGCGCACCCCCGACCCACGAGGCGCCCGAGGTTCGGCGGAGCCCGACTCGTAGACTGACCCCGTGAGCGAACGCAGTGACCAGCAGCCCGAGCCGATCGACCCGTTCGAGGAGATCATCGCCGCGGAGACCGACCGGGATCCGGACCTCGCGGTGATCGAGGCCGGCAGCCGTACCCTGCGTGCCCAGGGCGGCGCTCCGCAGGGCGACGTACCGACGCGCCCCACCGACCCGGCGGTCGACAAGGCCCTGCGCGAGGTCGAGGCGGACCTCGCGACCCGCTGGGGCGAGACCAAGCTGGAGCCCTCGGTCCAGCGGATCGCCGCGCTGATGGACGTCCTGGGTGAGCCGCAGCGCACGTACCCCTCCATCCACATCACCGGCACCAACGGCAAGACCTCCACCGCCCGCATGATCGAGGCCCTCCTCGGCGCCTTCGAACTGCGCACCGGCCGGTACACCTCCCCGCACGTCCAGTCGATCACCGAGCGGATCAGCCTCGACGGCGCGCCCATCTCGGCGGAGCGGTTCATCGAGACGTACGAGGACATCAAGCCGTACGTCGAGATGGTCGACGCCGGCCAGGAGTACCGGCTCTCCTTCTTCGAGGTGCTGACCGGCATGGCGTACGCCGCCTTCGCGGACGCGCCCGTGGACGTGGCCGTCGTCGAGGTCGGTATGGGCGGCAGCTGGGACGCCACGAACGTCATCGACGGGGACGTCGCCGTCGTCACCCCCATCGACCTCGACCACACCGACCGCCTGGGTTCGACGCCCGCCGAGATCGCCGTCGAGAAGGCCGGGATCGTCAAGCAGGACGCGACGGTGATCCTGGCGCAGCAGCCGGTCGACGCGGCGCAGGTGATGCTGAAGAAGGCCGTGGAGGTCGACGCGACGGTGGCCCGGGAGGGCCTGGAGTTCGGCGTCGTCTCGCGCCAGGTCGCCGTCGGCGGACAGATGCTCACCCTGCGCGGCCTGGGCGGCGAGTACCCCGAGGTCTACCTCCCGCTGCACGGCCCGTACCAGGCGCACAACGCGGCCGTCGCCCTCGCCGCGGTCGAGGCGTTCTTCGGCGTCGGTTCGCAGCGGCCCGAGCCGCTCGACATCGACACGGTCCGCAAGGCCTTCGTGGCCGTCTCCTCGCCGGGCCGGCTGGAGGTCGTACGGCGGTCCCCGACCGTCGTGCTCGACGCCGCCCACAACCCGGCGGGCGCGCGGGCCACGGCCGAGGCGGTCGGTGAGGCGTTCGACTTCAGTCGGCTGATCGGCGTCGTCGGGGCCAGCGGCGACAAGAACGTACGGGGTCTCCTGGAGGCCTTCGAACCGATCTTCGCCGAAGTCGTGATCACACAGAACTCCAGCCATCGCGCGATGGACGCCGACGAACTGGCCGGGATCGCGGTCGAGGTGTTCGGCGAGGAGCGGGTGCAGGTCGAGCCGAGGCTGCCCGACGCCCTGGAGGCGGCGATCACACTCGCCGAGGAGGAGGGCGAGTTCGCGGGCGGCGGCGTCCTCGTCACCGGTTCCGTCATCACCGTCGGCGAAGCCCGGCTGCTACTGGGGAAGGGCTGAGTCTCCCACCATGCGTACTCTCTGTGCGTCCACCCTGATCGGCGAGTTCTTCGTGATCGGCTTCGCCGGCCTGGTCGCCATGAAGGACCCGGACCTGTCCATGACGACGGTCTGGACGGTCAGCGGCATCGCCATGTTCCTGTGCGTCGTGCTGTGCGGTCTGGTCACCCGACCCGGTGGTGTCCAGCTCGGCTGGGCGCTGCAGATCGGGCTGATCGCCTCCGGGTTCTTCGTCCCCACCATGTTCTTCATGGGCGCGGTCTTCGCCGCCCTGTGGTGGGCCTCCGTCCACTTCGGGCGCAAGGTCGACGAGGCCAAGGCCCGGTTCGCGGCGCAGGCCTCCACCGAGGCCGGCGCCGAAGCCTCCTGAGACCGGGGCCTGGCCGCAGCCTCTCCCGGCCGCGGCCTTCTCCGGCCCCAGCCTCCCCGCCCGGCCTTATCCGGCCCCAGCCCTCCGCCCCAGCCTTCTCCGGCCGCAGCCTCCCCCCAGTCGCGTCCCCGTCCGGAGCGGGCCGGCGCCGCCCCTCGTAGCCCATGCTTTCCTGACGCTGCGTAATTCGGCGTCGGACTCGCCCTGTAGCCTCTGAGCTCCGCACCCTTGTGAATTGAAGGAGTCACCACCGTGAGCCAGCGCACCCTCGTCCTGCTCAAGCCCGACGCCGTCCGGCGCGGTCTGACCGGCGAGATCATCAGCCGCATCGAGCGGAAGGCCGGCTGGCAGATCACCGCGCTGGAGCTGCGGACCCTTGACCAGGAGACGCTGGAGCAGCACTACGGCGAGCACAAGGGCAAGCCGTTCTACGAGCCGCTGGTCGCGTTCATGGCCTCCGGGCCGGTCGTCGCGCTGGTCGTCGAGGGCGAGCGCGTCATCGAGGGTGTGCGGGCGCTGGCCGGTCCGACCGACCCGATCGCCGCCGCACCGGGGTCCATTCGCGGTGACTACGGTGTGATCGTGCGCGAGAACCTGATCCACGCCTCGGACTCCGAGGAGTCGGCCGAGCGCGAGCTGAAAATCTTCTTCCCCGGGCGCGCGTAACGGCGTTCACGACGGCGTTCACGACGGCGGGGGCCGGTGGGTTCGCCCGCCCCCGCTGCCCTTACCCTTCTCGCAACACGGCCACCACCCACACGGCCTACCCCGCCTGACCAGCCAAACCCGCGAAAATCCGGCCGTACAACGGCATATGCGCGGCGATCGGGGGAACGCGCACCACCGATGGATCGTCTCCAGAGGCGAGGCGGCGCATCGCATGCCCACAATGGCGAAGACCCTCGCGCAGTGTTCGTGCGGGCGAGACTACGATGTAAGCCTTCACGTCACAGCACCCACTTCGCCGACCCTGAAAAGCCCTGAAACGCCCTCAAAAGCCGTCAGGGCTCCAGTGGGAAGGCCAGACGAATCCTGATGGGGAACTCAATGTCGTTCATCGGCCGTGACATGGCTGTCGACCTCGGGACCGCCAACACGCTGGTGTACGTCAGGGGTCGCGGGATCGTACTGAACGAGCCGTCCGTCGTCGCGATCAACACCAACACCGGTGGCATCCTCGCGGTCGGCGCGGAGGCGAAGAAGATGATCGGGCGGACCCCGGGCAACATCGTTGCCGTACGTCCGCTGAAGGACGGCGTCATCGCCGACTTCGAGATCACCGAGCGGATGCTCCGCTACTTCATCCTGAAGATCCACAAGCGGCGGTATCTCGCCCGTCCTCGGGTCGTCGTCTGCGTGCCGTCCGGCATCACCGGTGTCGAGCGTCGCGCCGTCATCGAGGCGTCCTCCCAGGCCGGCGCCCGTCAGGTGCACATCATCGAGGAGCCCATGGCCGCGGCCATCGGCTCCGGCCTGCCGGTCCACGAGGCCACGGGCAACATGGTGGTGGACATCGGCGGCGGCACCACGGAGGTCGCGGTCATCTCCCTCGGCGGCATCGTCACCGCCCAGTCCATCCGCGTCGCGGGCGACGAGTTGGACAACGCGATCATCCAGCACATCAAGAAGGAGTACTCGCTCCTCCTCGGTGAGCGGACGGCCGAACAGATCAAGATCACGATCGGTTCGGCGTACGACCTCGACGCTGACGAACACACCGAAATCCGCGGCCGGGACCTGGTGTCCGGGCTGCCCAAGACCGTCGTCATCTCCGCCGCCGAAGTGCGGAAGGCGATCGAGGAACCCGTCAACGCCATCGTCGACGCCGTCAAGACGACCCTCGACAAGTGCCCGCCGGAGCTGTCCGGGGACATCATGGACCGCGGCATCGTCCTCACCGGCGGTGGCGCCCTGCTGCGCGGTCTCGACGAACGGCTGCGGCGCGAGACCGGAATGCCGATCCATATCGCCGAGGACCCGCTGGACAGCGTGGCACTCGGTTCCGGTAAGTGTGTCGAGGAGTTCGAGGCGTTGCAGCAGGTGCTCGACGCCCAGCCGCGCAGATGACGTCATCCTTCGATTCCGCCGTACGGGACGTTCTCATCTCGTGCGGCGGATCGTTGATATAGAGGCACAAGCTCCCACAAAGCGCCCCTGTGGTTCCCCTTCACGGGATTCCAGGGGCTATCCGAATTCCCCAATTCCTGTCGAATTCCTATGAGGAAGGCACGGCCGCCGCACGTGAGGGACACACGAGAGAGCCGGCTGCTCCTGGTGCTGCTGGTCGCCGTCGCGTTCGCGCTGATCACGGTGGACATCCGGGGCGGGGAGGACTCACCGGTCGACGGTGCCCGACGTGGAGCGGCGACCGTCTTCGGCCCGATCGAGGACGGCGTGTCCACCGCCGTCGACCCGATCGGCAACGCCATAAGCGCCGTCCGCGACTCCGGCTCCCGCCACGACCGTCTCGCCGCGCTGGAGAAGGAGAACGCCGAACTGAAGGCGTCCCTCGGCAGCGACGACCGCAACCGCAGCAGGGTCGAACAGCTCGACAAGATGCTGAAGACCGCCGCGCACGGCCAGTACGGCATCAAGGGCGCCGAGGTCATCGCCATAGGAGCGGCCCAGGGCTTCTCCTGGACCGTCACCATCGACATCGGAACCAACGACGGCATCACCCGCGACATGACCGTCCTCAACGGCAACGGGCTGGTCGGACGCGTCACCACCGTCGGACCGAACACCGCGACCGTCCTCCTCGCCAACGACCCCGACTTCACCGTCGGAACCCGCATGGAGGCAACCGACGAACTCGGCTTCGCCTCCGGCCAGGGCGACCGCCCGCTGCGCGTCGAACTCCTCAACGGCAAGGCGAAGGTGAAGGCGGGCGACCGCCTCGTCACCTTCGGCTCGCAGGCCGACAAACCGTTCGTCCCCGGGGTCCCGGTCGGTGTCGTCTCCCGCGTCGACCCCTCAGGCGGCGACCTCACCCGCACGGTCTACGTCAAGCCGTTCGTGGCCTTCACACAGCTCGACATCGTCGGTGTCGTCGTCCAGCCACCCCGCAAGGACCCGCGTGACACCGTCCTGCCGGACAAGCCGAGGGCCACGCCCACGCCGACCGTCACGGTGACGGTCACACCGGGCGCGGACGAACCCGGCGCCGGCGCCGACGGACAGTCACCAGAGCAGTAGACGTAGGACAGTAGGAGCTGACCCCTTCATGCGCTTCAACCGGATGCTGCTCTCCACCACCCTGGTGATCGTCGCCCTGGTGATCCAGGTGAGTGTCCTCGCCAGACTCCATCTCCCGGGCGCCGTACCCGACCTGGTGCTCCTCACCGTGCTCGGCCTCGCCCTGGTCTACGGCCATGTCGGCGGCGCCCTGATCGGCTTCGGCGCCGGGCTGCTGTCCGACCTCGCGCCACCCGCCGACCACGCGGCCGGACGGTACGCCCTGGTCCTCTGCGTCATCGGCTATCTCACGGGCCTGGCCAAGCCCGAGACGGGCCGGCTCAAGTCGGCGACCGGCCCGATGGCCGTGGTCGTCGTCGCCGCGCTCGGCTCCACACTCCTGTACGCCGGTGTCGGGGCCCTCGTCGGGGACGACGCGGCCCGTCATGTCGGCCTGCCCAGCCTGCTGTTCACCGCCGCGCTCTACGACCTGCTGCTCGCGCCCTTCGTCGTCCCCGGCGTCATGGCCCTCGCCCGCCGTGCCGACAACGACCCGCTCGCAGAGACCAACAAAGCCAAGGCGGCCGACGTCTCCTCCGGCTGGCTCTCCTCCGGCACCGGCCTGCGCATCGGCGGCCAGCGCGGCGGACTCCGCATCAGGGCCGCGCGCTCACGGGCGGCCAGGGCGGGACGCATCAAGGGGGTCAAGCGGCTGTGACGGCACGGCACACGACACCGGAATCCACGCGAAGCGCGCCTGCCTGGCCGCCGCCCGGGGCCGAGGTGGGAACCGATCACCGCCGAGCGGTGTACCCCATGTACCAGCACACTGCGCACAGCATGTACCAGCACATCGCGCACCACCCGCACACGCACCACCCGCACGTGCACCGCCCGCACACGTACTGAGAGGGGGAGACAGGCAGTGACCAACATCCCGGAGACCGGGCGGACCCCACGGGTCCAGATCCGGCTCGTCATCATCCAGATCCTCGTCTTCTCCCTCCTCGGCACCCTCGGCGGCCGCCTCTGGTACCTCCAGATCCGCGAGGGCGACGCCTACGCCAAAGAGGCCTCCGGCAACCACGTCCAGCAGGTCGTGCAGCCCGCCGTGCGCGGCTCGATCCTGGACGCGCGCGGAGTGCCGATTGCCGACAACGAGACCCGCCTCGTGGTCTCCGCCTCCCGCACCGACCTGCTGAAGATGGACGACGACGGCAAGGCCGTCCTCACCAAGCTCGCCGGCGTCCTGGACATGAAGCCCAAGGACGTCATGGACAAGGTCCGGCTCTGCGACTCCGAGACGCCGCAGCCGTGCTGGAACGGCTCGCCCTACCAGCCGATCCCCATCACCGACGAGGCCACGCCCAAACAGGCCCTGCAGATCCGTGAGCGCTCCGAGGACTTCCCCGGCATCACCGCCGAGCCCCAGGCCGTCCGCCGCTACGCCGGCCCGGGCGGCTCCCAGACCGCGCAGGTCCTCGGCTATCTCTCGCCGGTCACCGACGAGGAGATCACCAAGGCCCAGGACACCGACTCTCCCTATCTGCGCTCCGACCAGGTCGGCCGCTCCGGCCTGGAGCGCCAGTACGACAAGGAGCTGCGCGGCAAGGCCGGCGTAACCCGCTACGAGGTCGACAATCTCGGCCGGGTCATCGGTGAGGCCGAGGCCGACCCGGCGAAGCCCGGCGCCAACCTGGTCACCAGCATCGACGCCCGTGTGCAGCGCATCGCCGAGTACGAACTCAACGAAGCGATGAAGGAAGCCCGCAAGCAGATGGACCGCAACACCGGGACGCACTACAAGGCCGACTCCGGTGCCGTCGTCGTCATGGAGGCCAAGACCGGCCGCGTCGTCGCCATGGCCTCCAACCCGGACTACGACCCGAACGCCTGGGTCGGCGGCATCTCCGCCAAGGACTACGCCAAGCTCACCGGCAAGAAGTCCAACTACCCGCTGCTGAACCGCGCCATCCAGGGCCAGTCGGCCCCCGGCTCCGTCTTCAAGGTGATCCCGACGGCCGCCGCGGTCAACGCGGGCTACTCCTTCAACGGCCCCTACGAATGCTCCAGCTCGTACTCGATCGGCGGCCAGGTCTTCAAGAACTTCGAGTCCCAGAGCCACGGCGCGATCAGCCTCGGCAAGGCGCTGGAGGTCTCCTGCGACACCGTCTTCTACCGCCTCTCCCACGAGGAGTGGAAGCGCGACGGAGGCATCAAGCCCAAGAAGGGCGCCCACGACTGGTTCTACAAGACCGCCCATCAGTTCGGCCTGGGCGCCGAGACCGGCATCGACCTGCCGAACGAGGTCACCGGCCGCATCCCCGACCGCCAGTGGAAGCAGGAGTACTGGGAGGCCAACAAGGACGCCTGGTGCAAGTACGGCAAGAAGGGCGGCTCGTACGCCGAGCAGATCGCCTACGAGAACTGCCTCGAAGGCAACCGCCTGCGCGCCGGTGACTCCGTCAACTACTCCATCGGGCAGGGCGACACCCTCGTCACCCCCATCCAGATGGCCACCATCTACGCGGCCATCTCCAACGGCGGCACCCTCTACGACCCCACCGTCGGCAAGGCGATCATCAGCGCCGACGGGAAGAACGTCCAGGAGCTCGCACCCAAGTCGCACGGCAAGCTGCCGATGTCGCAGAAGACGCGAGCCGAGATAGACGAAGCCCTCGCGGGAGTCGCGACCCGTGGTACGGCAGCCTGGCGTTTCCAGGGCTGGCCGCAGGACGAGATCCCGATGCACGCCAAGACGGGTACGGCCGAGGTCTACGGCAAGCAGACGACCTCCTGGTTCACCACCTACACCAAGGACTACGCGATCGTCATGACGATCTCCCAGGGTGGTACGGGCTCCGGCGCCTCGGCGCCCGCCGTGCGCAAGCTCTACAACGCGCTCTACGGCGTCTCCGAGGACGGCAAGATCGACAAGAAGAAGGCGCTGCTGCCGACTCCGCAGAAGGGTTTGCCGAAGATCGAGTCCGACGGTTCGATCGATGCCCCGAAGCTGGAGTCGTACCCGCCGAAGAAGACCGCGGAGGAGAAGGCCGCCGAGGAGGCCCAGACGATCGCCGCGGGACCGGAGGCCCAGCCGGTGTCCTTCGAGCAGCCGGCAATCGTCCCTGCACGCGGCGGCAGCGGCAATCGAGCGGCGAGGAGGCGCACCGACTGCCGGGGCCGACGGCGTAGGGGCAGCGGCAGTCGCGGTCGTATGACCGGCGAGAGGCGGAGGAGGGCCGTATGACCGGCAACAGTTTCTCCGTCTCCGGGTACGGGCCCGAACGCTCCGGCTGGACCCGGCTGTTCGCCCGTGACTCGCTCGCCCGCAGGCTCGACTGGCCGATACTGTTTTCGGCCATCGCGCTCTCCCTGATCGGCGCTGCCCTCGTCTACTCGGCGACCCGCAACCGCACCGAGCTCAACCAGGGCGACCCGTACTACTTCCTGCTCCGGCATCTGCTCAACACCGGCATCGGCTTCGCCCTGATGATCGGCACGGTCTGGCTCGGTCACCGCACCCTGCGCACGGCGGTGCCGATCCTGTACGGCATCTCGGTGCTGCTGATCCTGCTGGTGCTCACCCCCATGGGCGCGACCATCAACGGCGCCCACGCATGGATCGTCGTCGGCGGTGGGTTCTCACTGCAGCCCTCCGAGTTCGTGAAGGTCACGATCATCCTGGGTATGGCGATGCTGCTGGCGGCCCGGGTCGACGCGGGCGACAAACTCCACCCCGACCACCGCACGGTCGTCCAGGCCCTCGGGCTCGCCGCCGTCCCGATACTGATCGTGCTGCTCATGCCAGACCTCGGGTCGGTCATGGTCATGGTGGTCATCGTGCTGGGCGTCCTGCTCACCTCCGGCGCGTCCAACCGGTGGATCTTCGGCCTCATCGGCACGGGAGCGATCGGGGCGATCGCCGTCTGGCAGCTCGGGGTGCTCGACGAGTACCAGATCAACCGCTTCGCGGCCTTCGCCAACCCCGAGTTGGACCCGGCCGGCGTCGGTTACAACACCAACCAGGCCCGTATCGCCATCGGATCGGGTGGGCTGCTCGGCACCGGGTTGTTCAAGGGCTCGCAGACCACGGGGCAGTTCGTGCCCGAGCAGCAGACGGACTTCGTCTTCACGGTGGCGGGGGAGGAGCTGGGGTTCGTGGGAGCCGGGCTGATCATCCTGCTGCTCGGCGTGGTCCTGTGGCGGGCCTGCCGGATCGCCCGCGAGACCACCGAGCTGTACGGCACGATCGTCGCCGGCGGCATCATCGCCTGGTTCGCCTTCCAGGCCTTCGAGAACATCGGCATGACCCTTGGCATCATGCCGGTGGCGGGCCTGCCCCTGCCCTTCGTGTCATACGGCGGTTCGTCGATGTTCGCGGTGTGGGTGGCGGTGGGGCTGCTGCAGTCCATCCGGGTCCAGCGCCCCATGTCGGCGTAGGGCACCGCGGCCCTCCGGGGCAGGCCGCCGCGCTCCCCCCCGGAGGCGGTGGTCTGCCCCTTTGTCGCAAGGAGGACTAGATTCGATTCATGGCGGAGACCAAGCGTGAGATCGAGCGGAAGTACGAATCCGACGAGAGCGGCCTGCCGGACCTCACCGGGGTGGCCGGGGTGGCGACCGTCCTCGACAAGGGTGTGGCGGAGCTGGACGCCGTCTACTACGACACCCGTGACGAACGTCTCGCCGCCGCCTCCATCACCCTGCGTCGCCGTACCGGAGGCAAGGACGCGGGCTGGCATCTGAAAATCCCCGTCTCCTCGGGCGTACGGGACGAGATCCGCGCCCCGCTCTCCGACACGCTGCCCGACGATCTCGCGGGGCTCGTGCGTTCCCGGGTCCGCAAGGCCGAGCTGGTCCCGCTGGTCCGTCTCCTCTCCACGCGCGACGTCAGCGATCTGCTCGACGCGGACGGCACCCTCCTCGCGGAGGTCAGCGTGGACGCCGTGGTCGCCGAACGCCTCACCGACGAGGGCCGGACGGCCCAGTGGTCGGAGATCGAGGTGGAACTCGCCGACGACGGCGACCCCGCCTTCCTGGAGAAGATCGACAAGAAGCTGCGCAAGGCGGGCGTACGGCCGTCCGAGTCACCGTCGAAGCTGGCCAGGGCCTTGAAGGAGACCGCGCCCAAGAAGGGGAAGAAGGACGGGAGGAAGGGCAAGAAGCAGGGGAAGGCCGAGAAGGCGGGCGAACGCGAGCCCGTCACCCCCGGCGACCATGTCCTCGCGTACGTCCGTGTCCAGCGTGACGCGATCGTCGAGCTCGATCCTGCCGTGCGCCGGGACGTCTTCGACTCCGTGCACAGCATGCGGGTGGCCACACGCCGGCTGCGAAGCACCTTCAAGTCGTTCGGGAAGGTGCTCGACCGGGCCGTCACGGATCCGATCGGTGAGGAGCTGAAGTGGCTGGCGGGGGAACTGGGAGTCGACCGTGACCAGGAGGTGCTGACGGAACGGCTCACCGAAGCTCTGGACGATCTTCCTGAGAACCTGATCGCGGGCCCGGTCCGCACGCGGCTGCGCACCTGGGCGGAGCGGGACGGCGGTGCGGGCCCCCGGCGCGAGCTGATCGACGCCCTGGACGGGCGGCGTTACCTGGATCTCCTGGAAGCCCTCGACGCCGTCATCGCGGATCCGCCACTGCTCGAGGCCGCCGGGGGCGACCCCGAGCAGGTGATCACCAAGGCGGTCAGGAAGGACTACGCCAAGGTGGCGGCCCTGGTGGAGGAGGCTCTGGCCCAGCCGGCCGGCACCGACCGGGACGTCGCCATGCACGAGGCCCGCAAGAAGACCAAGCGCACCCGGTACGCGGCCGAGGCGGCGGAGCCTGTCCTCGGCAAGACGGCCAAGGGGATCGTCAAGGACATGAAGTCCCTGCAGAGCCTCCTCGGCGACCACCAGGACAGCGTGATGGCCCGCGAAACCCTGCGCGACCTCGCCTTCCAGGCCCATGAGGCGGGTGAGAGCGCCTTCACGTACGGGCTGCTCCACGGAAGGGAGGAGCGGCGGGCCGAGCTGGCGGAGGGCGCGCTGCCGAAGACCTGGGCGAAGATCAGCGCCGACATGCCGCTCTGACGGCCGGGCGGGGCCGGAAGCCGGGCGTACGAGGGGTGCCTCCAGGGGCGTTAGGCTAGATGGTCACCCCTGTCAGCTCACGAAGGTAATCCCCGCGATGTCTGTCGAGTCGGTCTTCCCACAGCTCGAGGCCCTGCTCCCGCATGTGCAGAAGCCGATCCAGTACGTGGGCGGTGAGCTCAACTCCACCGTCAAGCCCTGGGAGTCCTCGGACGTCCGCTGGGCGCTCATGTACCCGGACGCGTACGAGGTCGGTCTGCCCAACCAGGGCGTCATGATCCTCTACGAGGTGCTGAACGAGCGCGAGGGTGTGCTTGCCGAGCGCACGTACAGCGTCTGGCCGGACCTGGAGGCACTGATGCGGGAGCACGGCGTCCCGCAGTTCACCGTAGACAGCCACCGCCCGGTGAAGGCCTTCGACGTGTTCGGCCTGTCCTTCTCCACGGAGCTGGGCTACACGAACATGCTGACGGCCCTGGACCTCGCCGGGATCCCCCTGGAGTCCAAGGACCGCACGCTCGACGACCCGATCGTGCTGGCCGGCGGCCACGCGGCCTTCAACCCCGAGCCGATCGCCGACTTCATCGACGCGGCGATCATCGGCGACGGCGAGCAGGCCGTGCTCGACATGACCGAGATCATCCGCGCGTGGAAGGCGGAGGGCCGGCCGGGTGGGCGTGAGGAGGTCCTGTTCCGCCTCGCGAAGACCGGCTCCGTCTACATCCCGGCGTTCTACGACGTCGAGTACCTCGCGGACGGCCGTATCGGCCGTGTCGTACCGAACCGGTCGGGTGTCCCGTGGCGGGTGTCCAAGCACACCGTCATGGACCTGGACGAGTGGCCCTACCCCAAGCAGCCCCTCGTCCCGCTGGCCGAGACGGTCCATGAGCGCATGTCGGTGGAGATCTTCCGCGGCTGCACCCGCGGCTGCCGCTTCTGCCAGGCGGGCATGATCACCCGTCCGGTCCGCGAGCGTTCCATCACCGGCATCGGCGACATGGTCGAGAAGGGCCTCAAGGCGACGGGCTTCGAGGAGGTCGGCCTCCTCTCCCTCTCCTCCGCCGACCACAGCGAGATCGGCGACATCGCCAAGGGCCTGGCGGACCGGTACGAGGAGGACAAGATCGGTCTGTCCCTCCCCTCGACCCGCGTGGACGCCTTCAACGTCGATCTCGCCAACGAGTTGACCCGCAACGGCCGGCGTTCGGGTCTGACCTTCGCGCCCGAGGGCGGCTCCGAGCGCATGCGCAAGGTCATCAACAAGATGGTCTCGGAGGAGGACCTGATCCGGACGGTCTCCACGGCGTACGGCAACGGCTGGCGCCAGGTGAAGCTGTACTTCATGTGCGGCCTGCCGACCGAGACCGACGACGACGTCCTCCAGATCGCCGACATGGCGACCCGAGTGATCCAGAAAGGCCGTGAGGTCTCCGGCTCCAACGACATCCGCTGCACGGTGTCGATCGGTGGGTTCGTGCCCAAGCCGCACACCCCGTTCCAGTGGGCCCCGCAGCTCTCCGCGGAGGAGACGGACGCGCGTCTGGAGAAGCTTCGCGACAAGATCCGCGGCGACAAGAAGTACGGCCGCTCCATCGGCTTCCGCTACCACGACGGCAAGCCGGGCATCGTCGAGGGCCTGCTCTCGCGCGGCGACCGCCGCATCGGCGCCGTCATCCGCGCGGTCTACGAGGACGGCGGCCGCTTCGACGGCTGGCGCGAGCACTTCTCCTACGACCGCTGGATGAGCTGCGCGGACAAGGCCCTCGCCGGCTTCGGCCTCGACGTCGACTGGTACACCACCCGCGAGCGCACCTACGAGGAGGTCCTGCCCTGGGACCACCTCGACTCCGGCCTCGACAAGGACTGGCTCTGGGAGGACTGGCAGGACGCCCTCGACGAGACCGAGGTCGAGGACTGCCGCTGGACCCCTTGCTTCGATTGCGGCGTGTGCCCTCAGATGGACACGTCCATCCAGATCGGCCCGACGGGCAAGAAGCTGCTGCCGCTGTCGGTCAAGTAACCGGCTCCGGGCGACGCCGTTGCCGCCTCCTGTGGGCTCCGCGCGGGTTCTGCCCGAGGTGGCGGAGTGGGGAGGGGACGGTGCCGGTGACCGAGCGTTCCGGAGGTGCCCGTGACGGGCGGTGCTGACTTCGAGGGTGATGGTGCTGCTGCGGGGCGCCGCCCCGCGCGGGATGCACCTGCGGACCGCCGGTCGGTGCGCCGTGCGATGAGGGTCGATGTTCGAGGTGCTCACATCGGCTTGGTGGCGACCGCCATTGCGGTGGTTGTCGTCGCCACCCTTGGAAGTCCCGGACGGGCATGGATGGTCGTGGACTGTTTCGGTGCCTGGTACTCCATGGCGTTGCTGGTTGCGTATCTGCGCGATTGGCGTGGTTGGAACGCCGTGCGGCGCGCGTACGTGGCTACGTTCGGCTGGGGGGACTACCTCACGCCTTGAGAACAGCTTCCGCGCCGCCGGCCCGGTGTACTCGCGCGTTGCCGCCTCCTCAGGGGCGGCTTCTGCGCGTGTACGGATCGGCCAACCGCTCGGGCCGCCAAGTCCGGCAAGTCCGGCAAGTCGGTCAAGGCGGTGAAGTCGGCCAAGTCGGCCGAGTGACGGCGGAGGGTGCGAGGCGGGCCGGGCGAGAAGTCACGGGCATGTGACGGGATCCGTACGGGGCGCTGAGGCGTCTACGCCTCATGGACCTGGAGAAGCGGCCCGCGCGGGAACCCGAGCGGCGGCAGACGGCACAGGCGGGGCGGACGGCCCCGGTGGCGCAGGCGCCCGAGGGGTGTCTCACCGTCGCGATCCGGATTCCCGTGCGGATCGTGGTGCTCGTGCTGGTCGTGCCGGTGCGGATGGTGTGGGACGCGCTGGTGGTGGTCGGCCGGTTCCTTGGGCATGCCGTGCTGCGGCCGATGGGGCGTGTGTTGCTGTGGCTCGCCGAGGCCGTCCTCGTGTGGCCGTGGGTGGCGCTGTGGCGGTACGCGGTCGTGCCCATCGCCAAGGGGCTCGGGTGGCTCGGGTATCGGCTGCTGGTGGTGCCGGCCGTGTGGGTCCACCGGTACGTGCTGACGCCCGTGGGGCGGGCGATCGTCTGGGCGGCCACCGGGATCTGGGGCGGGGTCGTGTGGGCGGCGGCCGGCCTGTGGGTCGGGGTCGTGTGGGTGGCCACCGGACTCTGGGCCGGGCTCGTCCTGCTGTACCGGTGGACGTTGGTGCCGCTCGGGCGGGGTGTCGCCTGGCTGGCCAGCGGCATCGGGGCCGGGACCGCGGCCCTGGCGCTCGCGCTGTTCACGGGCGTCGCCTGGCTGGTGCGGTACCTCCTCGTCGTACCGGCCGTGTGGCTGTACCAGTACCTGCTGACGCCCGTGGGGCACGCCATCGCGTGGGTGGCCCGGGGTGTCGGGTGGCTCGTACGGATGATCCTCATCGGGCTCTGGCTAGGGATCTACTGGACGGTGCGCGTCCTGCTCGTGCTGCCCGCGTTCGCCGTGTGGCGCTGGGTGCTCACCCCGGTCGGCCGGGCCCTCGCCGTCCTCGGCCGGGAAATCCTGGACGCCCTCGGACACGCCTGGCGCGTGGCCGGGCGGATTTCGCTGGTCGTCGGACGCTTCCTGGCCAACCTCTTCCGCTGGATCTTCGTCGAGCCGACCCGCTGGGTGTACCGGACCGTCCTCACGCCCGCCGGCCACTTCGTCCGGGACGTGGTGTGGAAGCCGGCCGTGGAGGTCGCCCGTGCCGTGGGCCGCACCACGCGTCAGACCCTCGCCGCCGCCCGCGAATCCGTCCGCCAGGCCCGTGCCGGTGTGCGGTGGGCCCTCTTCGGCCGCCCGGCGGAACCACAGCCGGTCGCCCGGCGGGAACCGGCGGGCGCCGAGACACGTACTCTTGGTAGAAGTACGACGGCTCTCACGAAGGACTGAACGACACTGGGCAAGCGACAGCCCGAAGGCCCGCCGCCCGCACCCGCGGTGCAGCGCATCCGACTGCGCTACACCAAGCGCG
Source organism: Streptomyces sp. NPDC012510 (assembly GCF_042955065.1). Classification (NCBI taxonomy): domain Bacteria; kingdom Bacillati; phylum Actinomycetota; class Actinomycetes; order Kitasatosporales; family Streptomycetaceae; genus Streptomyces; species Streptomyces sp. NPDC012510. The sequence goes on along the minus strand of NZ_JBIBEN010000002.1, from coordinate 91,613 downwards.
GCCGCCTCCGGTTCACCAGCCACCGTGACTTCCAGCGCGCTTTCGAGCGTGCGCTGCGCCGTGCCGAGGTGCCGATGGCGTACTCGGCGGGGTTCACGCCGCATCCGAAGGTGTCGTACGCCAATGCCGCACCCACCGGCACGGGCAGTGAGGCGGAGTACCTGGAGATCGCGCTCACCGACGCGCGCGACCCGGAGAAGCTCAGGATCCTCCTCGACGAGTCCCTGCCCACCGGGCTCGACATCGTCGACGCGGTCGAGGCCCGGACCTCCGGGCTCGCCGACCGGCTCACGGCCTCCGTCTGGGAGCTGCGCCTGGACGGCGTGGACCCGGCGGACGCCGCGCGCGCGGTCGAGGCCTTCAAGGCGGCGGACCTCGTCGAGGTCCAGCGCAGGACAAAGAACGGCGTACGGACCTTCGACGCCCGTGCCGCGGTCGTCGACCTCGACGTTCTCGACGGTTCCGAGACGCACGGTCCACAGGCTGATAGGCCGACGGACCAGCCCTGTGCGATACTGCGGCTGGTTGTTCGGCACGTGACGCCTGCCGTACGACCCGACGACGTCCTGTCCGGTCTCCGCGCCGTGGCCGACCTGGCGCCGCCGGTCCCCGCAGCGGTGACCAGGCTGGCGCAGGGGCTTTTCGATGAAGAGACCGGCACGGTGACCGACCCGCTCGCGCCCGACCGCGAGGCAGCGCCGGCCCTCTCAACGGCCGAACCCGCTGCCGCCGCGAAGGCGTCGGCGCCGGTAGGCCCCGCGTAGGGACGGATGTCGTAGCGCCGCCCTCGGATCCGGGAGCCACCTGGGTCGGGCAGCGCACCGACCACAAGACTTTCGCCAGGCCGTACGCAACATGGCGTACGGAACCGGCGAGACAGGACACAGAGAGCTCCCGTGCGGCGCCCGCGCCCCGGACGGCGGCAGTCGCGCACGACGCGAGCCGCGGACGTCACCGGCCACGCCGGACCGGGTGCGGCGCCCGGGAGCCTGACGGGAGAAACGCCCGCATGCCCGAAACGATCGAACCCGCAGAGCCCGCACAGGGCTCCGAACACAACACGCCGAGCGACACGCTGCCGCCGCGCCGTCGCCGCCGTGCCGCGTCCCGCCCCGCAGGACCCCCGTCCGCCGCGTCCGAAGAGGCCGCGGAGACCACCGCTCCGGCCGTGGCGGCCGCCGAGTCCGAAGACCTCGCGGCCACCGAGCCCACCATCGCGGACGAGACCACCGAGGACGCCGTGAGTACTGAGGCCGAGGACCAGGCCACCGCGGAGGGGGAGGACGCCGAAGAGGCCGGGACCGCCGCTGCCGCCGAAGTGCCCGCCGCCGAGGACGCGGCGCCCGCCGGGCGTACGCGCCGACGTGCGACCCGCCGCGCCTCCGCGCCCGCCGGTACGCCCAAGGGGGCCGAGGCCGCCGAGACGGTGGTGCCCGCCGCCACCGGTGAGAGCGCCGGCGCCGAAGTGACCGAGACCGCCGTTGCCGTCGAGACGCCCACCGCCGAGGAGGCCCCGTCGGCCGGTCGTCCGCGTCGTCGTGCGACCCGCCGGGCGTCCGCCCCGGTCGGAGCGCCCCAGGCGGCCGAGGCCGCCGAGAGCGCGGTTGCCGCGTCGGCCGAACCGGAGGCCTCCGGCGAGGACAAGGCTGCCGCCGAGACCCCCGTCGCCGCTGAGGTTCCTGCCGTCGAGGAGACCGCGCCCGCCGGGCGTACGCGTCGTCGGGCCACACGCCGCGCGGCCGCACCGGCCGGTGAGCCCAAGGCCGCCGAGACCGCGGAGGCTCCGGCCGAGGCCGTGCAGACCGCCCCCGCCGTCGAGCAGGACGCGAAGCCGGCCGCCGCCCAGGAAGCCGCGCCCGTCGAGGCAGCGGCCGAGGAGACCGCACCGCGCCGCACGCGTCGCCGTGCCACGCGGCGGGTGTCCACGCCCGCCGGTGCCGCGGTCGACGAGGCCGCGGAGAGCGCGGCCGCCGAGCCCGCGTCGGCCCAGGCCGCTCAGGCGTCCGCCGCCGTGAACGATCCGGGCGCGTCCGCCCAGGCCCCTGCCGCTGCCGCCGAGACCCGCGCTGCCCCGGCCGCGCAGGCCCCCGCAGCCGAGAGTGAGTCCGTCAAGGCGCCGCGAGTCGCTGTCGCCGAGGCCGAGGCCGAGGAGGCCGGGCCGCGTCGTACGCGCCGTCGTGCCACGCGCAAGGCCGCCGGTGGATTCTCCGAGCCCGCCGCGCCGGTCGGCGAGGAGGCGCCCGCCCGGCCCGCGCGGCCCGCCGTGGCCGTGTTCCAGGCGCCGGTGTTCACCGAGCCCATGTTCCAGACGCCGGAGCGGGCAGCCGCGCAGGCCGCCGCCGAGGCGGAGGCCGAGACCGTGGAGGTCGAGGAGACCGTCGCGGCCCCCGACTTCGGCGGGTTCGCCGAGGAGGAGAGCACCGGCGGGTCGCGGCGTCGCCGTCGCCGCCGGGGCGAGGCCACCGAGGCGGAGCAGCCCGTGGCCGCCGCAGTCGTGGCGGACGAGCAGGAGCCCGAGGAGCCCGAGGAGCCCGAGGAGACGGGCGAGGACGCCGTGGAGGGGGACGAGTTCGGCGAGGAGGAGTCCACCGGGTCGCGGCGCCGTCGCCGCCGGGGTGGCCGCCGCCGTCGCCGGGGCGAGTCGGCCGAGGCCGACGACGCCGCCGAGGGCGACGAGATCGCCGCCGAGCAGGCCGCGCAGGACGCCGAGGACACCGCCGAGCAGGCGGACGAGGACGCCGAGGACGAGGCCGACGACCGCGAGGAATCCGGGTCCGGCTCCAGCAGCAGCCGTCGGCGCCGTCGCCGTCGTCGCCGCGCCGGTGACTCCGGCACCGAGGTCGAGCCGACGTCCGACGACCCCGAGCGCACGGTCGTCAAGGTCCGTGAGCCGCGTGAGCGGCGTGCCAAGGACACCGAGCTGTCCGACGAGGTGCAGTCCATCAAGGGCTCGACCCGTCTGGAGGCCAAGAAGCAGCGCCGCCGCGAAGGCCGCGAGCAGGGACGCCGACGCGTCCCGATCATCACCGAGGCCGAGTTCCTTGCCCGCCGTGAGGCCGTCGAGCGGGTCATGGTCGTCCGCCAGAGCGGTGAGCGCACCCAGATCGGCGTCCTGGAAGACAACGTGCTCGTCGAGCACTACGTCAACAAGGAGCAGGCGACCTCGTACGTCGGCAACGTCTACCTCGGCAAGGTGCAGAACGTGCTGCCGTCGATGGAGGCCGCCTTCATCGACATCGGCAAGGGCCGCAACGCCGTCCTGTACGCCGGTGAGGTCAACTTCGAGGCGCTCGGCATGGCCAACGGGCCGCGCCGGATCGAGTCCGCCCTGAAGTCCGGGCAGTCCGTGCTCGTCCAGGTCACCAAGGACCCGATCGGGCACAAGGGCGCGCGTCTGACGAGCCAGGTCTCGCTGCCCGGCCGCTACCTGGTCTACGTCCCCGAGGGGTCGATGACCGGCATCAGCCGCAAGCTGCCCGACACCGAGCGGGCCCGGCTGAAGACCATCCTCAAGAAGATCGTCCCCGAGGACGCGGGCGTCATCGTGCGCACCGCCGCCGAGGGCGCGAGCGAGGACGAGCTGCGCCGCGATGTCGAGCGACTGCAGGCGCAGTGGGAGGACATCCAGAAGAAGGCGAAGAACGGCAACGCGCCGACGCTGCTGTACGGCGAGCCCGACATGACCGTCCGCGTCGTCCGCGACATCTTCAACGAGGACTTCTCCAAGGTCATCGTCAGCGGCGACGAGGCATGGCAGACCATCCACGGCTATGTCTCGCACGTGGCGCCCGACCTGGCGGAGCGTCTGCAGAAGTGGACCTCCGAGGTCGACGTCTTCGCGACGTACCGCATCGACGAGCAGCTGATGAAGGCGCTGGACCGCAAGGTGTGGCTGCCCAGTGGTGGTTCGCTGGTGATCGACAAGACGGAGGCCATGATCGTGGTCGACGTCAACACCGGCAAGTTCACCGGCCAGGGCGGCAACCTGGAGGAGACGGTCACCAGGAACAACCTGGAGGCGGCCGAGGAGATCGTGCGTCAGCTACGGCTGCGTGACCTCGGTGGCATCGTCGTCATCGACTTCATCGACATGGTGCTGGAGTCCAACCGGGACCTGGTGCTGCGCCGTCTGCTGGAGTGCCTGGGACGCGACCGTACGAAGCACCAGGTCGCCGAGGTCACCTCGCTGGGCCTGGTGCAGATGACCCGCAAGCGGGTCGGTCAGGGCCTGCTGGAGTCCTTCTCCGAGACCTGTGTCCACTGCAACGGGCGCGGCGTGATCGTGCACATGGACCAGCCGACGGCCGTCGGCGGTGGCGGCAAGCGCCGCAAGCGCGGACGCGGCGGTGCCGAGCACGACCACGAGCAGGTGTCCGCTCCCGAGGCTGTCGAGCCGGTGGAGTCGGCGGAGCTGGTCGAGGCGGAGGTGGCCGCCGAGGTCGCCGAGCCCGTCGCGCTGCCGGCCCCCGAGTTCGAGCCGGACGAGGAGCTGTACAGCAGCGTCGCGGAAGCCGAGGCGGCGGTCACCCGCGGCCGTTCGCGCCGTCGTGCGACCCGGCGGGCGTCCGCGCCCTCGGGCGCCCCGAAGCCCCGCGAGGTCGTGACCACGACCGTCTCCGAGGACCGTGCCCCGATGTCCCGGGAGGCCGCCGAGGCGGAGCCCGTCGCGGTGGAGGATCCGGTCGTCGAGATGCCGGCCGCCGCGCCGAGCACCGAGGAGGCCGCGCCCAAGGGCCGTACGCGTCGTCGGGCGACCCGGAAGGTGTCCGCCCCCGCTGGTGCCCCTGCCGGGGTCGCCGCGGAGGAGGCCGTGGTGACGGTCTCCGAGCCGGTCGTGCAGCCCGCGGCCGAGCCGGTGGCCGAGCCCGTGGCCGAGAAGGCCGCCGAGCCGGTGGCCGAGCCGGTGGCCGAGAAGTCCGAGGAGGCCGTTGCGGAGAGCGCGGCTCCGGCGCGTCCGCGCCGGCGTGCCGTGCGCAAGGCGACGGCGCCCACCGCTTCGACCGAGGACGCTGTGGTCGTGGTTCCGTCGGGTCCTGCCGAGGAGCCCGCCGCGGCCGCTGAGGAGGCCGAGCCCGAGGCCGAGTCCGAGGCGCCCGCCAAGAAGACGGCGCGGAAGACGGCCAAGAAGGCGACGGCGAAGAAGGCCGCCACGAAGAAGACGGCGGCGGCCAAGAAGACGGTCGCGAAGAAGACCACGGCCAAGAAGGCGGCGGCCAAGAAGACGGCCACGAAGAAGACCACGGTGGCCGCCGAGCAGACGTCGGCCACGGTGACGGCTTCGACCGACGAGAGCTGAGCCCCCGGGGCGGCCACATGGTCCGCTCCAACTGGTGCCCCTGCCGGGTGGTTTCACCGCCGGGCAGGGGCACCGGTGTGTGCGGGGGCAGCGGCTTCGCCTCGGGCGGAGAGCAAGGTCATGTCGGGCGCCCCTTGTTCACCTTTCGGCGCCCCCTCCCCATGAGCACGGTCAGATACCTGTAAAACTCGGGTAGTCGTACGTAGCAGTGGCATGGGTGGGGAACGGGGAGGGGATCGCATGGCGGGAGTGCGCCTGGGGCGCGGGGCCGTGGCGCTGGTCACCGTGCTGTCGGCGGTCGGAGTGCAGACGGCGATGTCCGCGGGGACCGCGCAGGCGGCCCCGACCTGGACCGAAGGCCCCCTCTTCAACTACCCGTTGGGCGAGGAGAGCGAACAACTCGCGATACGCACACGGCTCATCGAGTTGACGGCCGCCGCGCTGCCCGGCTCGACCATCAAGGTCGCGGTCTACCACGTGTGGGAGGCGCCCGTCGTCGACGCGCTCGTGGCGGCCAAGAACCGGGGGGTGAACGTCCGGATCCTGCTGGACGAGTCGAGCATCAGCGACCGCCCGGCCAACACCGCGTACGGCACGCTCGCCGCAGCGCTCGGCACCGACCGTACGAAGGGCTCGTACATAGCGACCTGCCCCGTCGACAAATCCTGCCTCGGCGACCCCAAGTACGGGCAGTCGATCATGCACAACAAGTTCTGGTTGTTCTCGGCGGTCGAGGGCGCCACGAACGTGGTCGTGCAGACGACGTCGAACGCGACGCCGTCGGCGCACACCAAGTTCTTCAACGACGCGCTGCTGCTGCCGAACAACCCGACGATGCACGACGCGTACGCGGACTACTTCGACACGATGGTGGCCCGCGACTGGGGGTCCTGGGAGTACCGGACCGTCAGCAACGGCCTGTACAAGGCGTACTTCTTCCCCCGTGCCGGGAACACGCGGGCCACCGACACGGTGTACTCGGTGCTCAACAACGTGCGGTGCTCCTACAAGGACGGCGCGGGCGTCACACGGAAGACCTGGGTGCGGGTCGCGATCTTCAAGATCACGCGGCTGGCGATCGCCGAGAAGCTGGTCGCCCTGAAGAAGGCCGGCTGTGAGGTGAGCATCGTGTACGCCGAGTCCGACAGCGCCAAGAGCAGCGGGGGGACCAAGGGGACGTGGGAGAAGATGCACACGTCCGGCGGGCCCACGGTCCGCTGCTACAACGACGAGCGGGACCCGCTCAACCCCGGGAAGAAGCTGACCACGCCGTACATCATCCACTCCAAGTACATCCTCGTGGAAGGCATGTACGACGGGGTGCGCAACAAGATCAGCTTCACCGGGTCGGGCAACTACACCGGGCCCGCGCTGCGCGAGAACGACGAGTCGATCGTCAAGGTCGACGACGACGCCGTGCACGACATGTACAAGGCCCACTTCAACAGGGTGATCGCCGTCGCCTACCCGGGCAGGGCCGACACCACCGACCTGTGCAAGGGCGTGAAGCCGCTGCCCGCAGACGGCGAGAAGCCGACCGGACAGCGGGGGAGGGGGCTCGGTTTGACCCCTTCGGGCGTAGCCCCGTAACCTTGACCGTCGGCGTGTCCACAGGTATCCGTTCGGATGCCGCCTCGGACGCGCCACATCCCCGTAAACCTCATCCTTCCGGGCGCCGGGCGTCGTGGAAGAGGCCGTTCGCGTGTCGGGCGGCTGGACTGCGGGGGTGCCGTTCCCGAGCGAGAGAGTGAGATCCGCGTGTACGCCATCGTGCGCAGCGGTGGTCGCCAGCACAAGGTTGCTGTCGGCGACATCGTTGAGGTTGACAAGATTTCCACTGCCAAGGTTGGCGACACGGTCGAGCTCTCGACCCTGCTCGTTGTCGACGGCGACGCTGTGACCAGCGACCCGTGGGTACTGGCCGGCATCAAGGTCCAGGCCGAGGTCGTGGACCACCACAAGGGCCAGAAGATCGACATTCTGCGCTACAAGAACAAGACCGGCTACCGCCGTCGTCAGGGCCACCGCCAGCAGTACACGGCGATCAAGGTCACTGAGATCCCCGCGGCTGCGAAGTAAGGGACTGAGGAGAGATGGCACACAAGAAGGGCGCATCGTCCACCCGTAACGGTCGTGACTCCAACGCTCAGCGCCTCGGCGTGAAGCGCTTCGGCGGTCAGGTCGTCAACGCGGGTGAGATCCTGGTCCGCCAGCGCGGCACGCACTTCCACCCGGGCTCGGGTGTCGGCCGCGGCAAGGACGACACGCTGTTCGCGCTGAACGCCGGTGCGGTCGAGTTCGGCACCGCCCGTGGGCGCAAGGTCGTGAACATCGTTCCGGTCGGCTGATCGGAAAGTCTTCGGACAGTCTTTCGCGAGGCGGACCTCACTTCCCGTTCGGGAAGGCGGGTCCGCCTTTCGCGTGTTACCCAATAACTGAACCCGTACGTTTCTGGAGGCCCTCACCATGACCACCTTCGTGGACCGCGTCGAGCTGCATGTCGCCGCGGGTAACGGAGGCCACGGCTGCGCCTCCGTCCACCGGGAGAAGTTCAAGCCGCTCGGCGGCCCCGACGGCGGCAACGGCGGCCGGGGCGGCGACGTCATCCTGACCGTCGACCAGTCCGTGACGACCCTCCTCGACTACCACCACTCCCCGCACCGCAAGGCCACCAACGGCAAGCCGGGCGAGGGCGGCAACCGCTCCGGCAAGGACGGCCAGGACCTCGTCCTGCCGGTTCCGGACGGCACGGTGGTGCTCGACAGGCAGGGCAACGTCCTCGCCGACCTCGTCGGCCACGGCACCTCCTTCGTCGCCGCACAGGGCGGCCGGGGCGGCCTCGGTAACGCGGCTCTCGCCTCCGCCCGTCGTAAGGCGCCCGGCTTCGCGCTGCTCGGCGTGCCGGGGGACATGGGCGACATCGTCCTGGAGCTCAAGACGGTCGCCGACGTGGCGCTCGTCGGTTATCCCAGCGCGGGCAAGTCCTCGCTGATCTCAGTCCTCTCCGCCGCCAAGCCGAAGATCGCGGACTACCCGTTCACGACGCTCGTCCCGAACCTGGGCGTGGTCACGGCCGGCGACACGGTCTACACGATCGCCGACGTGCCGGGCCTGATCCCGGGCGCCAGCAAGGGCAAGGGCCTCGGCCTCGAATTCCTCCGCCACGTCGAGCGCTGCAGCGTCCTCGTCCACGTCCTCGACACGGCGACGCTGGAGTCGGACCGCGACCCCGTCTCCGACCTCGACATCATCGAGGAGGAGCTGCGGCAGTACGGCGGGCTCGGCGACCGGCCCCGGATCGTCGTCCTCAACAAGATCGACGTGCCCGACGGCAAGGACCTCGCCGAGATGGTGCGGCCGGACCTGGAGGCCCGTGGCTACCGGGTCTTCGAGGTGTCCGCCGTCGCCCACATCGGGCTGAGGGAGCTGTCCTTCGCCCTCGCCGACCTCGTGGGCGGGGCGCGCGCCGCCAGGCCGAAGGAGGAGGCCACCCGGATCGTCATCCGGCCGAAGGCCGTCGACGACGCCGGCTTCACGGTGGTGCGGGAGGAGGACGGGCTCTTCCGTGTGCGTGGCGAGAAGCCCGAACGCTGGGTCCGTCAGACCGACTTCAACAACGACGAGGCCGTGGGCTACCTCGCCGACCGCCTCAACCGCCTCGGTGTCGAGGAGGAGTTGATGAAGGCGGGCGCCCGCTCCGGCGACGGCGTCGCCATCGGCCCCGAGGACAACGCGGTCGTCTTCGACTGGGAGCCGACCGTCATGGCCGGTGCGGAGATGCTCGGCCGTCGCGGCGAGGACCACCGCTTCGAGGCGCCCCGGCCCGCGGCCCAGCGCCGCCGGGACCGCCAGGCCGAGCGCGACGAGGCCGAGAAGGCGTACGACGACTTCGAGCCGTTCTAAGGCCTGCCGGGTTCCTGTGCGCCGCCTCGCGGCACGACTGTCCGCAGTCAGGAGGCGGCGGGGCGGCGCCCCGTAAGGGGCGCGGGGAACTGCGCGACCAGCCACGCACCACCCGCAGTCGCCGTACCATCGCGCCCCCGAGCCCTTGGGCGCATCCATCCGCCCCGACCGACGAAGAAGGGCCCCGGAGGCAGACACCTCCGGGGCCCTTCCCCCGTTCCTAGCGGAGCGAATCGCTCGGCTCGCCCTCCGGCACCTCGTCCCCCGCCTCCCGAGGCGAGGGGATCTCGTTGGCGAGGCGGGACTCCATCCGCACACGCCGCTCGTCGGCCTTGGCGCACAACGCCTTGACGGCCGAGTCGAAGCGGACCAGGGAGGGCGGGTCCGAGGGCCCGAGGAGCTGCTCCTTCAGTTCCGCGCGGGCTTTGGTGAACTGGTCCTTCTCGGGGTTGCGGACCGCGTCGAGAAGGGCCGGGACACCGCCCGCCTTCGGCGTGAGGACGACACCGGCGGACACCGTGGGGAACGCCGCCCGGAAGGCCGTCTCCGGCAGCCCGGACGTGTTCGCCACCGAGTACGGCTTCTCACTGGACAGCCAGTCCGACACCACCGACGAGACGTCGCTGATCAGCAGGTCCGACGCGTTGAAACAGGCGAAGATCGAGGGCCGCGCCTCGGTGATGATCCGGTGCTCCCACTCCGGGAACGACGCCCAGTACGCCTTCTCCCAGGCCAGCGTGGCCTCGGCGATGGCCGCCTCACGGTCTCCGCCGGGCGTGCCCTGCAGCAGCATCCGCTCCATTTCGTCCGCGCTGGCCCGGAACGACGTGGAGGTCAGCCTGTCCAGCTCGGCGGTGCGCCGCGTCAGTTCGGCGGCGGCCTCGGGGCCCGGCCGCGCGCCCGAGCGCTTGGCGCCGGCCTCGCGGATCATCGCCTTGATGCGCTCGTTGGCGGCACCCGCGCGCGGGTCGACCGAACCGGTCATCGGGTGCGGCTTGTACAGCAGCCGTACCTTGTCGTCGGCGAGCAGCTTGCGGACGATGTTCTCGCCGGCCAGGACCACCGAGGTGTTACCGGGATTGCCGTCCCAGCCCTCCCACGTGGGGGCGTAGAGGACGGTCGTGTACGTGCCGGTCGGGGGGCCCGCGTAGGGGCGGATCGGCGCCAGTTGCGGGCGGCCGACCTCGACGATGTCCTTGTCCTCTACGCCGACCTCGGCGAGCGCGTACCGCTCGCGCGCGGCGGGACCGGCGACCCACACCTCGTCGTACGCCTTCGCGTACGGGTTGCAGGAGGAGAGCTTGTCGCTCTCGCCGTGGTTGATGAAGGCGTGCTTGATGGTGGGGATGCGCAGCACCTGCGAGGTCTTCGCCGCGTTGGCCGGGTGCAGCATCGTCTTCAGCGTCGAGTTCTCCAGGGAGAACATCGTCGACACCTTCGGGAAGCAGATGACGGGGACGTCCGTCGCGTCGATCTTCTGCACCATGAAGCGCTCACGCAGCACGATCAGCGGCTTCTCCAACTCGGACAGCGTGGAGAGCCACATGTTCGCCTGGTACGCCGACGTCGTACCGCCGGAGAAGTACATCGCGGTGGTCGGCTGGTACTTCGCCAGCCACCGGTCCAGCCACTCCATGACCTGCTGCTCGCTCTTGGCCCGCTTCTTCGGCAGCAGCCAGGTCGCCAGGTACGCGGTGCCCAGGGCGAGGGCGACGAGGCCGGTGCCGAGGCCCACGGCGCCCCAGAGGACGTCCTGTGTGGCCGCGGTCAGCACCAGACCGGCGGTGACCGGCAGGGAGAACGTCAGCAGCCGGTGGGCCTGGCGGCGGGCCAGGACGCGCGGCGGGGCGGCGCTCAGACGCAGCTCGGAGGCGTCGATGTTGCGGGTCACGATCGGCAGCGTCCGGGTGCGGCGTACCAGCACCGAGACGGCCTGGCAGGTGAAGTGCACCACGTAGAAGACACAGAGGCCGACCAGGAGGGGGGCCTGCTCGCGCAGCGGGTCGATGCCGTCGATGCGCAGCAGCCCCACCAGGATCAGCATGTCGCGCAGCAACTGGCGCACCAGTGCGTCGAAGCGGACCTTGCCCAGCGTCGCGAGCAGTCCGGGGTCCCGGTACTGCAAGAACGTGTCCAGGACGAGGCCCGCCGCGCTGGCGACGACGAACACGGGAATGTTCGGCAGCAGCGCGGAGACGATCTGGGCCGTGAAAAGTGCGAACATCGCGAACAGCGCGGAGAACTGCGCGATGCGGCGGGGTGCGAGGCCTGCGGAGGGCACGGGCTGGGCTCCTGCGGAGGGTGCGAGGGGATGACGGGGCCGATCCCTGACCGTATGACCTCGGGTGCCCGGGGAGCAATCTGCCGCGAGGGCGATCAGGAGTAATCGGACGTATCGTCCGCTCTCGCGCGACGCTTCTCACCGCCTCATCACAAAGTGCCCCACCCATCGTCGGCTCCGTCCGCCCACCGAAATGCCCGAGCGTGGGGTCCGCGTCCTCACGTAGATTGCGCAATGCACACACCGGGTTGGTCCGGAACATCGGAACATTGGGGATAGGCGTGTCAGCGGCAAGGCAGGGCGTGGCGGAAGCGCACCGGATCGTGGTGAAGGTGGGCTCCTCGTCGCTGACGACGGCCTCCGGGGGGCTGGACGCGGACCGGGTGGACGCGCTGGTGGACGTCCTCGCCAAGGCCCGCAGCGGCGGCGAGCGGGAGATCGTGCTGGTCTCCTCCGGTGCCATCGCCGCCGGACTCGCGCCGCTGGGCCTGCGCCGCCGCCCCAAGGACCTCGCCCGGCAGCAGGCGGCCGCCAGCGTCGGCCAGGGCCTGCTGGTGGCCCGCTACACGGCCTCCTGCGCCCGGTACGGCATACGGGTCGGCCAGGTGCTCCTCACCTCCGACGACATGAGCCGCCGCGCCCACCACCGCAACGCCTCCCGCACCCTCGACGAACTGCTCGCGATGGGCGCGCTGCCGGTCGTCAACGAGAACGACACGGTCGCCACGGACGAGATCCGCTTCGGCGACAACGACCGCCTCGCCGCGCTCGTCGCCCACCTCGTACGGGCGGACCTGCTGGTGCTGCTCTCCGACGTGGACGGTGTGTACGACGGCGACCCCGGCAAACCCGGCACATCGCGGATCGCCGAGGTGCGGGGGCCCGAGGACCTCGCCCATGTGGAGATCGGCAGCGCAGGCAAGGCGGGCGTGGGCACCGGCGGCATGGTCACCAAGGTCGAGGCGGCCGGGATCGCCACCGGGGCGGGCATCCCCGTGGTGCTGACCAGCGCCGTCCACGCTGCCGACGCCCTCACCGGCCGCGACACGGGCACCTATTTCCATGTCACCGGCAAGCGCTCCGCTGACCGGCTGCTGTGGCTCCAGCACGCCTCCACCCCGCAGGGCGCGCTCATCCTCGACGACGGAGCCGTGCGGGCGGTCGTCGAGCGCCGCAAGTCGCTGCTGCCGGCCGGCATCGCGGCCGTCGAGGGCGACTTCACCGCCGGCGACCCCGTGGAACTGCGCGACGGCACCGGTCGGGCCGTCGCGCGCGGGCTGGTGAACTTCGACGCCAAGGAGATCCCCCAGCTGATCGGCCGCTCGACCCGGGAACTGGCGCGCGAGCTGGGTCCCGCGTACGAACGAGAGGTCGTACACAGGGACGACCTCGTCCTCCTGCACCCCTGACCAGCGGCCCCGTGGAGGGGCGAAAGCACGTGCCCCGGCAGTGCGCGTTCCGTAAAACCGCCACGCGAAGCCCCTGAGCCTGCTCAACTTTGTCTCGGGGAGATTCCGCACGCCCCATTGCGAAGCACCCATCGTTGCGAAGGAGGCCGTCGTGAGACGAGTGCGCCCCGGGGCCACGGCGTCCCGTGGTGGTGGTACCTCCCGTGCGGCCGGCGAGGAGCGGACGCTCACCAGCGTCGCCGCCTCGGACACGTACGAGGGCGACAGCGTCGAGGAGCCGCAGGACCTGCCCCGGCTGTGGCACGTCACGCTGAGCGTCTCCGGGCCCGAGGCCCCCCTCAAGGAGGTGCGGCGCGGCCTCGAACAGCTCGCCCACGACCACCCCTTCCTGCTGACCAGCCGCTACGCCAACGACCACGCCGAGATCCGCTACTGGGAGGAGGCCCGCGACCTGCACGACGCGGCCGCCGTCGCCCTGCGCCTGTGGGGCGAGCACCGCCGGACGGCCGGGCTGCCGCCCTGGGAGATCGTCGGCCTGGAGGTCATCGACCGCCAGACGTACCACCTGCGTATCGCCGAGGGATTCGGGCCGCCCCCGGCCACGCCGGTGGGGGTCCACCCGTTCTGAGCGAGCCCGTCTCGGCCTGTGGGACAGCGGCTGGGGCGGCCTGCCTAGGAGCACTACCCTTCCCTTTATGACCTCGCTCTCGCCGTACGACTCCATGACCCCGGTCGCCCGGGCCGCCTACCGTGCCAAGGCCGCAGCCGCCGACCTCGCGCCGCTCCCGCGCGCCGTCAAGGACGACGCGCTGCTCGCCATCGCCGACGCGCTGGAAGTCCGTACGAGTGACGTCGTCGAGGCCAACGCCAAGGACATCGACAAGGCCCGCGAGGCAGGCACCAGCGAGGCCATCGTCGACCGGCTGACGCTGACCCCGGAGCGGATCCGCGCGATCGCCGCCGACGTCCGTGACGTGGCCGCCCTGCCCGACCCGGTGGGCGAGGTCGTCCGTGGCTCCACCCTCCCGAACGGCATCGACCTGCGCCAGGTCCGCGTCCCGCTCGGCGTCGTCGGCATCATCTACGAGGCCCGCCCGAACGTGACCGTGGACGCCGCCGCCCTCTGCCTGAAGTCCGGCAACGCGGCCCTGCTGCGCGGCTCGTCCTCCGCCTACGAGTCCAACACCGCCCTCGTACGGGTCCTGCGGGACGCCGTCGGCGGCGCCGGGCTGCCCGCCGACGCCGTGCAGCTGGTCCCCGGCGAGAGCCGCGAGTCCGTACGCGAGCTGATGCGCGCCCGCGGCCTGGTCGACGTACTCATCCCGCGTGGCGGCGCCTCCCTGATCCGTACGGTCGTCGAGGAGTCCACCGTCCCGGTGATCGAGACCGGTACCGGCAACTGCCACGTCTACGTCGACGCGAACGCCGACCTGGACACGGCGATCGAAATCCTGATCAACTCCAAGGCCCACCGGGTCAGCGTCTGCAACGCCGCCGAGACCCTCCTCGTCCACCAGGACATCGCCCCGGAGTTCCTGCCCCGCGCCCTCGACGCCCTCGCCGACGCCGGCGTGACGGTCCACGCCGACGAGCGGGTCCTGGCGTACGCCAAGGAGAGCCGGGCCACGGTCGTCGAGGCCACCACGGACGACTGGGAGACCGAGTACCTGTCGTACGACATCGCCGCCGCCGTCGTCGACACCCTCGACCGGGCCGTGGAGCACATCCGGCTGTGGAGCTCCGGCCACACCGAGGCGATCGTGACGACGTCCCAGCAGGCCGCCCGCCGCTTCACCCAACTGGTCGACTCCACGACGGTCGCCGTCAACGCCTCGACCCGCTTCACCGACGGCGGTCAGTTCGGCTTCGGCGCCGAGATCGGCATCTCCACCCAGAAGCTGCACGCCCGCGGCCCGATGGGCCTGCCCGAGCTGACCAGCACGAAGTACATCGTCACGGGCGACGGACACGTACGGCGCTGAGCCGGACGGGGTCTCGTGGGCGTCGGTCCGTTCCCGTGAACAGACCGCCGCCCAGTCGGCAGAACGGATGAATTTCCTTACCGTCTGCCCAAATTGACCACCCCGGTCTACTCTGGATCCGTGCCGGAGGACGTGGGGGGCACGCCGTTCCCGGACGGCTGGGAGCCCGACGACGACCGCGACCGCGGGGGTATGGACGAAGAGTTCGCCTCCGTGGTCTTCGACGAGGACTTCGTCCGGGCGGCCGTGGTCCACGAGCCGACGGCGGTCGAACGCCTGCTCGCGGCGGCCGAGGCCCGTGCCGCGGCACAGGAGGCCGAGGCCCGCCGGGCGCACTCCAGAGGCCCACGCGGTGACGACGACCGGTACGACGACGGCTTCGGATCCGGCCGCGGATTCGGCCACGACCCCGATCTGGACGATCTCGACGACGCCGACATCCTGGAGGCCCGCTACGGCGCCGACGGGGCGTACGGCAAGCAGACCCGTTGGCACCGGCCCGTCGCCTGGATCCTCGCCCTGGTCATGGGCATCGGCATGGTCGCGCTGGCCTTCACCGCCGTCTACCGGGGCGCCTCCTCCGGCCGTGGCGAGGTCCCGCTGCCTCCCGCCACCACCGGCGTCGAACAGGGCACCCCCAGCGGCCCCTCCGCCTCCGCGGACTTCTCCCAGCCGGCCGTGTCGGCGGACCCCCGCACGCCCTGAGAGGTCGACGCAAGGGCGTGGAACGAGCCCTGGCAAGGGTTCGACGGCCGTTCGAAAGCTGGTGAGGACCTGTCATAACTTGTCGTGTACCAGTGCGTTTACCGAGGCCCCCGGAGACCTACTCTGAAGGTATGGGCGGGCCTGGAAACCCACCTGAGGGGACTCCCGAGGGCGCCCCCGGCGGTGGAGAGGACGAATACCGATCCGTCGTCTTCGACGAATCGTTCGTTCGCGCTGCCCGCCTCCAGGAGTTCTCCGCACAGGAACGCCTCTCCGACCACGCCCCGGCCGTACGCCGCCGCCCGCCCATGCGTCGCGGCCTGTCCCGGCAGGCTCTGCTTCTCGTCCTGCTGATCGCCCTGGCCTTCGGCACCGCGATCTACATGGGCGTCCGACACCCGTACGACACCCCGGCCGCGAAGCCCACCGAGCCGCTCAGGATGACGGTGATCCCGCTCTCCCCGCAGAGCGCGGTGCCCGGCGCGGAGGAGCCCGAGACGCTGTACGCGCACAGCCCGGCCGCCCAGTTCCGCATCGGCGCGGAGGGCATCACGATGCCGGCCACCCGGCGTACCGAGCATTTCACCGACAGTCAGGTCGTCTCGGCGCTGAGCATCGCCAAGGAGTACCTGGTCGCCTCCGCGCTCGACCCGGAGGTGCTCGGCGGCACCACCGTCCAGCCCGTACGGCGGCTGCTCGACTCGGAGCAGCTCGACCAGTTCGAGCAGAGTTTCGACCGTCCGGCGGCGGACGGACGGCACGCCCCCACCGGCTGGCTGGTCCGCTTCGACCCGTCCCGCGCGGAACTCGCCGACCGCAAGATCCGCGTCCAGGGCACACTCCAGGCCGCCGAGTTCGACTCCGGCACCCTGGAGGTCGTCGCCGCCCACACCTTCGTGTACGCGCTGCGACCGCCGGGCGGCGACGACCGGGCCGATGCCTCGCTGTTCACGGTCCGGCGCGAACTGCACTTCCGCTTCGACCAGGACGACCTGCGCACCCACCAGACCGAAGTCGTCGTCTCCTACGTCCAGGCCGGACCGCTGGCCTGTGCCGACGACGCCGCGGGCCACCTGCGCCCGCTCCTCGCCGGCCAGACCGCCAAGGCCGGCGGCCCCGCCGCCGGCACCGACCCGTACAACACCGCCGCCGCCACCGCCCTGTGCGGCTCCCTCGCCCAGAGCGCCCAGCCGAAGGTGTAGGGCCCTCACGCGACAGGCGCCCGGTCCGGGGGTTTCTCCTCCGGGCGGGCGCCTGTCGCGTCAGTGGTGGTCGCTTGCGTCACTCCTCGTCGCGGCGCCGGTCCTCGTCCCGGCGCCGGTCCTCCTGGGCGGTGTCGGTGCCGCCGCCGGAGGCGCTGCCGGTGTTCGAGCCGCCGCTCGCGAAGCCGCCGAAGCCGCGCCGCACCCGGCCGCCGAGGTCGCCCGCGCCGCCCGCGATGTCGGTGACCAGCTTCATCAGCGGGTCCTTGGAGCTCTTGACGCTGCTCGTGTAGTGCGACGCCGACTCACGGAAGGAGTCGGTCACCGAGGTGTCCTTGTCCTCGCCGCGCCTCGGGTAGTGCCCGTCCATGATCCGCTGGAAGTCGCGGGACTCGGCCCACTTCTTCAGCTCGGCGGCGCGGACCGTGGTGAAGGGGTGCGAGCGGGGCAGCACGTTGAGGATCTTGAGCACGGAGTCCCGAAGATCGCCCCCGGCCTCGTACTCCTCGGCCTGCGCGAGGAACGCGTCCACGTTCATCTCGTGCAGGTGGTTGCCGCCCGCGATCTTCATCAGCCCGCGCATCGAGGCCTGCACGTCCTGGCCGACCAGCAGGCCCGCGCGGTCGGCGGACAGCTCCGACTTGCGGAACCACTCGCGCAGCGCTGTCACGATCGCCATGATCGCGAGGTTCCCCAGCGGGATCCAGGCGACCTTCAGGGCGAGGCTCGTCAGGAACAGCAGGATCGTGCGGTACACCGAGTGACCGGAGAGCGCGTGGCCCACCTCGTGACCGATGACGGCCCGCATCTCCTCCTCGTCGAGCAGTTCGACGAGCCCGGTGGTCACGACGATGATCGGCTCGTCCAGACCGATGCACATCGCGTTCGGCTGCGGGTCCTGGTTCACGTACATCGGCGGGACCTTCTCCAGGTCCAGGATGTAGCACGCGTCCCGCAGCATGTCGTTGAGGTGGGCGAACTGCTGGTCCGAGACCCGTACGGAGTCGGACAGGAACAGCAGCCTGAGGCTGCGTTCCGGCAGCAGCCCGCTGAGTGCCTTGAACACCGTGTCGAAGCCGCTGAGCTTGCGCAGCGCCACCAGCGCCGAGCGGTCCGCGGGGTGTTCGTACGCCCGCGAGGAGATCCCCTCGAAGCGCCTGCGCTGCCTGCTCGGCACGTTCTCGTGCCCGTTCTGCTCGTGGCTGTCGTCCGGCATGTTTCCCCCATGCGTCTGTTTGCCCATGTTGCCCCCGAAGCGGGGTCCAGCCTAGGCGGAGTTACCGTGGCAGGGCATCAACCGTAAGGAGCGATCTCCATGGGACATCTCCCGCACCTGCCGGCATCCGCCTGGCTCACCGAGGCCGCGGGCGCCGCCGCGAAGGAACAGGGAGCGGGCAACCTGCTGCGTGTGGTGCTGATCGTGATGGTCCTGGGCTCCGTCCTGATGGCGTGGTTCCTGCTGCGGGGCTACAAGCGGGACGACTGACGCCCGCCGACGGGAAGGACGTGCGGCGCGCGTGAACGGTTGCTCGTCCGTGAAGTACGCGCCTGGCGGCGCCCCCGTTCACTCCTGAGCGGAGTCGGCGTGATCGCCGACGGACCCCCCGCATACGATGGGCCGAGTCTTTATCCCGATCCCACACCCGGATAGGTCACGCCGACGATGAGCTTCCACAGCACCGCTGCCGACTTGGTCACTCTCGCCGCCGAGGGCGGCGGGGAGCACGGCGGCAACCACGAGAGCCTGAGCCCCTACCTGACCGGCGGCGGAGCCTTCGTCGCCCTGATGCTGCTGCTGTGGATCACCACCCGCTTCAACCGGGACCGCTGATCCTCGCAAAAGGACGTTCGAGCCGGGCGCGGTGACCGGGCCGGTAGGCTCTCCACGCATGGGAGAGCAGGACATGCCTACCGGTCCGGAGCACGACAAGGCGAAGGACCAGGCGCACGACACCACCGACGGCCGGGCCGACAGCACCGCCGGCGCACCGGGAAACCGTCCGTCGGAGCCCACCCGGCGCCGCCTCGGCGTCATGGGCGGAACGTTCGACCCGATCCACCACGGGCACCTCGTGGCGGCCCAGGAGGTCGCCGCGCAGTTCGGGCTCGACGAGGTCGTGTTCGTGCCGACCGGCCAGCCCTGGCAGAAGTCCCACCGCTCGGTCTCGGCAGCCGAGGACCGCTATCTGATGACGGTCATCGCCACGGCCGAGAACCCCCAGTTCTCCGTGAGCCGCATCGACATCGACCGCAAGGGTCTCACCTACACCATCGACACCCTGCGCGAACTGCACGAGCTCAACCCCGAGTCGGACCTCTTCTTCATCACCGGCGCCGACGCGCTCGCCCAGATCCTCACCTGGCGTGACGCCGACGAACTGTTCTCCCTGGCACACTTCATCGGGGTCACCCGTCCGGGTCACACCCTGGCCGACCCCGGCCTGCCGGCGGGCGGGGTTTCGCTGGTCGAGGTCCCGGCGCTAGCCATCTCCTCCACGGACTGCCGTGCGAGAGTCGCCAAGGGCGATCCCGTCTGGTACCTGGTGCCGGACGGCGTGGTGCGCTACATCGACAAGCGGCAGCTGTACCGCGGCGAGTGAGCCGAGAGGGGCACCGGTGAACGACCGATACGACGCTGGCCACGGGGGCGACCAGCAGTACGAACTCGTGGGCTACGACCAGTACGGGCAGCCGGTCTACCGACAGGTGCCCCAGCAGCAGGTCCACGACCCGTACTGGACACAGCAACAGCAGCCCCAGGGCTACGGCTACGACCCGTACGGCACCGGTCAGCAGCAACCGATGCCGTCATACGACTCGAGTCAGCAGACGCCCGCCCCCTCGTACGACTCCTACGGCGTCCAGGGAGTCCATGGCACCCACGGCACCCATGGCGTCCACGGCACCCATGGCGTCCACGACCCTTACGGGCAGACCGCGACCACCGGCCACCAGACGGCCCACGTAGCCGAGCAGACCGCCTACATCCCGCAGCAGACGGGGCCGGCGGAGTCCGTCGAGGAGGGCGGACCACGGGCCGGTGAGGCCGCGCCGGAACGGGACGGGGACGAACCCGCATACCGCACCGAGCAGTTCGCCTTCGTCGACCAGCCCGACGGCGACTCCGAGGACGTCATCGACTGGCTGAACTTCACGGAGAACCGCACCGAGCGCCGCGAGGAGGCCAAGCGGCGGGCCAAGAGCCGGCTGATCGCCCTGGTCGTGGTCTTCGCCGTGGTGGCCGCCGGCGGCGTCGGCTACCTGTGGTGGGCCGGCACGTTCTCCGGGGCGTCCTCGGACGGACAGACCGGCACCACGGCCTCCGCCGCCGCCCAGAAACGGGACGTGGTCGTCGTCCACCTGCACGACACCAGGAAGGGCGGCACTTCCACGGCGCTGCTCGTGAACAACACCACCGCGGGCCAGGGTGCCACCGTCCTGATCCCCAACGCCCTGGCGCTCACCGCCGACGACGGCACCACGACCACCCTCGCCAAGGCCGTCGAGGACGACGGCTCCTCCGGCACCCGCGACGCGCTCGACACCGTCCTCGGCACCGACATCGAGGGCACCTGGCGGCTGGACACCCCGTACCTGAACAACCTCGTCGAACTCGTCGGCAACATCGACGTCGACACCGACACGGACGTGCCCGACCCCGAGGCGGAGAAGAAGAACGAGGCCCCCCTCGTCAACAAGGGCGAGGGACAGACCCTCAGCGGCAAGACGGCCGTCGCCTACGCCACCTACCGGGCGCCCGGCGAGTCGCAGAACGCGCAGCTCAAGCGGTTCGGGCAGGTCATGCAGGGTGTGCTGCGCAAGCTGTCGTCCGACGCCGACGCCGCCACGGTGACCGTGCAGACACTGGCCCAGATCCTCGACCCCTCGCTCAGCGACAAGGACCTCGGCGCCTTCCTCGCGGGACTCGCCGACCACGCCAAGGGCGGCGACTACAAGACCGTCCTGCTGCCCGTCCAGCAGGACGGCACCCTCAGCGCCGAGGACTCCGACAGCGTGGTCAAGAACCTGCTCGGCGGCACCGCGAAGAGCCCCGACGCCGGGGACGCGGTCCGTGTCGGCATCCGCAACGCCACCGGAGTGAAGGACGCCACCGAACAGGCCCGCGTCGCCGTCCTCAACGGCGGCTACACCTTCCTCGACGCCGGCACCACCGGCACCGCCCGGGCCACCTCCCAGGTCACCTACTCCGACGCGGCCCGCAAGCAGGACGCCGTCGAGGTCGCCAAGACCCTCGGCCTGCCGACCAGCGCCGTCAGGAAGGGCGAGACCACGTCCAACGCCGACGTCTCGGTCGTCCTCGGGCAGAACTACGAGACCTCGGACACCACCGGCACGACGGGCACCACCGGCACCACCGGGACGACTGCCACGACAGGCGCGACGGGGTGAGCGTCACCGCGCGGTGATCGACTCCGTCTCCGACCGGGCCGGGCCCCGAAGCCGCTCGTACAGGCGCCGCTCCGGGGCCCGGTGGATTAACCCGTGGGGCGGTGTCGGTGGGGCGTGAGACCCTTGAGGTAGCCCGTGAGGGTTCCTGACCGCCGACGGAAAGCCTTGTAGTGACCGCCACCGACCGCTCCCTCGAGCTCATCCACACCGCCGCTCAGGCGGCCGCCGACAAGCTCGCGCACGACGTCATCGCGTACGACGTCAGCGATGTGCTGTCCATCACGGACGCCTTCCTGCTCGCCTCCGCGCCCAACGACCGCCAGGTCAAGTCGATCGTCGACGAGATCGAGGAGCGGCTGAACAAGGAACTCGACGCCAAGCCGGTCCGCCGTGAGGGCGACCGCGAGGCCCGCTGGGTGCTGCTGGACTACGTCGACATCGTGGTGCACGTCCAGCACAGCGAGGAGCGCGTCTTCTACGCCCTGGAGCGGCTCTGGAAGGACTGCCCCGAGCTGGAGCTGCCCGCCGACGCCAAGGCCACCCGGGGCAAGGGCGAGGAGCACGCCAAGCTGCGCGCCGCCGAGGAGGCCGCCGAGCTGGGCGGAGAACCGCGGTGACCGCCGGCATCGACTCCGCCGACAGGAAGGGCCGTGGCCGCCGGCTCATCCTGTGGCGGCACGGCCAGACCTCGTGGAACGTGGAGCGCCGCTTCCAGGGCACCACGGACGTCGAGCTGACCGAGACCGGCCTCGGCCAGGCCCGCCGCGCCGCCCGGCTGCTCGCCTCCCTCGGGCCCGACGCGATCGTCGCCTCCGACCTGAGGCGCGCCGCGAACACGGCCGCCGAGCTGGCCGCGCTCACCGGTCTGGAGGTCAGCCACGACGAGGGCCTGCGCGAGACCTACGCGGGCGTCTGGCAGGGCCTCACGCACGAGGAGATCATCGCCCGCCACGGCGAGGAGTACGCCGCGTGGAAGCGTGGCGAGCCGGTCCGCCGCGGCGGCGGTGAACTGGAGACCGAGGTCGCCGACCGGGCCGCCCCCGTGGTTCTGCGGCACGCCGACAAGCTTCCGGAGGACGGCACCCTCGTGGTCGTCAGCCACGGCGGCACCATCCGCACCACCATCGGGCGCCTCCTCGGCCTGGAGCCGCACCACTGGGAGAGCCTCGGCGGCCTCTCCAACTGCTGCTGGTCCGTCCTCGGCGAGGGCGCCCGCGGCTGGCGGCTGCTGGAGCACAATGCCGGCACACTGCCCGAGCCGGTGCTCGGCGACGACGACTGAGCCCCGTAAGACGCCTGGTCAGACGGTCCGGAGCCCGGATTTCACTTTCTGGCTGGTCGCAGGCTAAAGTTCTTCTTGTTCGCCCCGAGCGGGGCGAAACACCATGTGGCTACGGCCGCGTGGCACGAGGGGCTATAGCTCAGTTGGTAGAGCGCCTGCATGGCATGCAGGAGGTCAGGAGTTCAATTCTCCTTAGCTCCACAGATCGAGACAGAAGATCCCGTTCCCCGCGAGGGAGCGGGATTTTTCGTGTGACCTGCGTCCCTCCTTGAGCACGGGTGCCTCCGAAGGCGTATACCTCTGCGGACGACCTTCTTTCCTGCTGCGTGTCCGTACTGGTACGAAGGCGTCGCTGACCGTATTGGTCCGGTCGTGGCAGAATCAAACGGCCGGAAGGGGGCGCGGCCCGACGGGAGGGAGAAGCGATGCCTGCGAGCATCCGCGGGGAGGTCCACGACCTTCCCGAAGCGGTGGTGATGCGGAGCAAGACCACCCTCCTCTGCCCTTCCTGTGGCTCGCTCCACGTTGCCCAAGTCCTCGGTGACAACGGAGGGATCTCCTACGTGTGCACGGCCTGCGGCCACTGCTGGAGCTGACGATGGGTGCACACAGGAGGAAGTGCGACTGGTGCGGCAGCGGTACGCCCATCGTCCGTGACATGGAGCCCGTCAACGCCGACTACCAGTACTGGTGCGAGGAATGCGCCCGGGCGCTGATCATAAAAGGCGACCCCATCGAGACGTACCGCGAGTTGGAGGGTGAGCCGATCTACGGCCGTCTCCTCGAAGAGCACTGCACGCTCAAGCGGTTCTACTCGTTCGTGACGGCGTGAAACGGGACTGATCCGCGCAGATCGGAAACGATTTGGTGGTGGGCACGGGGACCGGTAATGTTTACGTCGTCGCCGGGGAAACCGGGCGGCGGACCGCAAGGGGCTATAGCTCAGTTGGTAGAGCGCCTGCATGGCATGCAGGAGGTCAGGAGTTCAATTCTCCTTAGCTCCACAGGGACGAAGACCCCATCCGATCGG
The DNA here is from genome assembly GCF_042955065.1 of Streptomyces sp. NPDC012510. NCBI lineage: Bacteria > Bacillati > Actinomycetota > Actinomycetes > Kitasatosporales > Streptomycetaceae > Streptomyces > Streptomyces sp. NPDC012510. The sequence goes on along the minus strand of NZ_JBIBEN010000002.1, from coordinate 68,113 downwards.
ATGGGGTCTTCGCGTTGTTGACGGTGCGTCGGACACGGCGAAGGGGGCCACCGGATCGGTGACCCCCTTCGCCGTGCTCGGCTCAGCGACCGCTGCCCAGCGCCCGGCGGCCACGGCCCTGGGAGAGGACCGGGAGGTTGCGGGACGGGGCGGCGGCGCGGTTGTCCTCCTCGATGCGCAGGGCGAGCGCGGGGCAGCGCCGCACCGCACGCAGGGCCTTGGCCTCGGCGTACTGGGGAACCTTCGCCTGGGCGACGGTGGGGAAGCCGTCGGCGCCGAGCTGGAAGACCTCCGGGAGGATGTCGGCGCACAGGCCGTGGCCCCGGCAGAGGGTCCAGTCGACGAAGATCTTCTGGCGGCTGGCGCCGTTCTCCTCCTCGCCGGCTCCGCCCGGGATACCGGTCGGCATCCTGCCGCCCTCGAAGAGCGGCAGCACGCCCTCCACGGGCCGTCCGCAGCCGTTGCCGAGGACATGCGCGGCGAGGTCGTCCGTGAACGCCTTGATGGTCGATTCCAGGAACATGGCGGAGCCGTCCGGGTGCGAACACGCCCCGCGTCGCTTGACGTTCTTCGCGACCTGCTTGAGGGCCTCCAGGGCGGCCGGACCGCCGCCGTTGAGGATGTCCTCCATGCCACGCGCGGCGGCGGGCAGACCGAGGTAGCAAGGGCCGCACTGTCCCGCGCTCTCCTCGGCGAGCCACTTGGCGACCTGGAGCGACTCGCCGAGCGGGCAGGTCTCCTGGCTGATGGGCAGGATGGCGCCCGCGCCGAGCGCACCGCCCACCGCGTCCAGGGAGTTGCGCGAGACGACCGCCTCGTTGACGGTCGCCGCGTCGATCCACTTGCCGTGGTAGCCGCCGGTCAGCACTCCCTGGGGGACCGGCGGGGCACCCGCGAGCTGGAGGATGTAGCGCAGCGGCACGCCCGTGGGCGCCTCGATGACCATGGGACGGGCCACCGCGCCGGAGACGGTGAGCATGACGGTGCCCGGCTCGTCGTACAGGCCGGTGTTGCCGTACCGCTCGGAGCCGATGCGGGCGCCGATGGCGAGTTGGGCGAAGGTCTCGGCGTTGGAGAGCAGGGTCGGCGCGCCACCGACACCGCTCCTGGAGGCGCTGGTCTTGCGGCCCGGCGGGATGGCCGGACCGCCGTCGATCGAGCGGATCAGCGACGCGGCGGCGCCGGTGACCATCCGGACCGGGTTGCGCTGCACGCTCGCGCGGATGGCCGCGCCCCGCCGGTTGCTCAGGCCGCGCTCGGCGAGCGCGGCCTCCATGGAGCGCTGGGTGGATTCACGTGTCACCCCGATGACCAACTGGCGGGCACCCAGGGCCTCCGCGACCAGCAGGGCGCCGTCCAGGATGAGGTGCGGTGCACGGTTGATCAGCACCGTGTCCTTGCGGCAGGCGGGTTCGTCCTCGCTGCCGTTGACGACCACGACGGGCCGGATGCCGCGCTTGATGGCCGACTCGGCGACCGACCGCAGTTTCCTGTGGAACGGGAAGCCCGCGCCGCCCCTGCCCTTCAGGTTGATCCGCTCGGAGAGCTGGGCGAGTTGCTCGCCACCCATCGGTTCGAGCGGACCGTGCACCTTGAGGTGCATGGGGAGGTCGAGTCTCTCGACGAGGTCGAAGCCCGAGGTGAGCTGGGGGAGCCCCACCACTCGGACTTCGGGGACGTCGGGAAGGGCCTCGTTCACTTAAAGCCTCCGGAAGGCGCGTTCCAGGGTTCGCCTGAGCTCGGCGGGTCGTAGTCGTAGCCGGGCAGCGTTTCAGTGGCGGGACCGCTGTTGTACGTGTCGTTCGGGATGTACGTGCCGTAGGGGGCGTTCGTCTCAGCCGTTCCGTAGGAAGTTTCCGAGACTCCCGTGTTGTACGTCTCGCCCTGGTAGGTCTGGCTCGGGTACGCCTGGCCCTGATACGTCTGCCCGCCGAGTGTCTGCCCGCCCAGCGGCTGTCCGGCGAAGGTGTCCTGCATCGGGTCGTACGCCGACGGGGGCGCCTCGCCGACCGGCGGCGGGGACGGGGCCGGCCAACGGGTGCTCCCTGTGGTCGAGCCGTCGTCCATCCGGGGCATGGCCTGGGTGGGCTGCATGTCCAGAGGCTGCTGCTGGGTCAGATAGGGCGCCGTGGGCTCCGGGGAGCGCGGGGTCATCGACACCGCTCGGTACGCGGCCGCGAAGCCGGGGCCGCTGTCGGCCGCCGCGCGCTGCGGGGGCACCAGCGGGTCGCCCGGCGCGAGGCCCTGGCCGCCGCCGAAGCCGGGCAGCGGGAACTGGCCGGTGTCCCGCATCCCGTCGCGCTGTCCACCGTCGCGCCGGCCGCCCTCGCGTCGTCCGCCGGGCTCGTCGAAGCCCTGCAGGGCGCTGCGGGACTTCATGAGCTCGTCGACCTCGGGGGGACGCTGGCCGTCGGTGCCCAGGATCGCGGTGACCCGGTCGACCACCTGCCGCTTGACCGAGCGGGGGGCGGCGCGCAGCAGCAGGGCGCCGGCGACGACGATCAGGCCGACGGAGTAGAGGATCACGAAGATCGGCTTCGCTTCTCGACCCGCGTAGAGTCCGTGCACGAGCGCGAAACACCAGGCCGGGTAGGCCATCATGTGCATCGTGCGCCAGCGTGCCGCGACCGGTGCGGGAGAGGCGAAGTTGCTACGCAGTGCGCCCGTGATGGCCACGAAGAGCATCAGGGATCCGGCGGTCGCGCCGAAGCCGATGAGTGCGCCCGACCCCGTCACGCCGAGGGCGAAGGGGAACAGGGCGAGCGCGGAGACGTGGTCCAGCGCCAGCTTCACCGTGACGTGCAGCACGAGGAAGGCGACCGAGGCGATCGCGGTAGTCCGGTGGACGGCCTGACCGATGATCCGCTGGCGCGTGTTGAGGAGCGTGCGGTCCTGGGCGACGAGACCCCAGAGCACCGAGCACGTCAGCGAGACGAGCGAGAGAACGCCCGCGCCGAAGTCGAGAAACTCGCGGTACGCGTCACCTCCGACCAGCACACTTACGGGTATCAGCAGCAGAGCGGCAGCCGTGGCCATCCCATAGGCCGAGCGGCCTGTTTGGGGCAGCGAGCTGTTACTGCGACGAGGGTTCATGGGGGCAACTCCGAACAGTTCGGGAAAGCGGTCCCGTCGTCGAACTGTAAGTGGTGCCGTACCGGGCGGTACGAGGTTTGAGTTATTGCGTTGTTATCAAGGGGCAATCTCACATCTGTGATGTCCCTTAGTGGTTGTTACGCGAAGTAAGTTTTGAATAAAGTTCAACTTATTTGGCCGGATCCCGTGGCTGACACACCGCTGGTTCCTGTCCACTGGCTGCCCGGAACCTCGTCGCGGTGGCCGTGAGGGCTGCGGTACCCTGACCCCATGCGTGCCGTACGCCTTCTGCTTAGCGAGCCGCGCTGATCAGTCCCGACCGCCGATGAACGGCGTGGTCGGAATCGGCGCGGCGTCCCCTCCTGTGCGAGGGGATTTTTCGTTTCCTGGACGAATAGCCCGCTGGCAGAGACGATCGATGGAGCTTTGAGGATCATGAGCGAGACGAACCCCGCTGCCACAGGCGTACCGGTGGATGCCGCGCCACACCGCTACACGGCCGCCGTCGCGGCCGAGATCGAGGCACGCTGGCAGGACTTCTGGGACGCGGACGGCACGTACGCGGCGCCGAACCCGAAGGGTGACCTGGCGGGCGACGGGGAGCTGGCCGCCCGGCCCAAGAAGTTCATCATGGACATGTTCCCGTACCCGTCCGGTGCGGGCCTGCACGTCGGTCACCCCCTGGGCTACATCGCCACCGACGTCTTCGCCCGCTACCAGCGGATGACCGGCCACAACGTCCTGCACACCCTGGGCTTCGACGCCTTCGGCCTGCCTGCCGAGCAGCACGCCGTGGCCACCGGCGAGCACCCCCGGGTCACCACCGAGGCCGCCATCAGCAACATGAAGTCCCAGCTGCGCAGGCTGGGTCTGGGCCACGACAAGCGCCGGTCGTTCGCCACGATCGACCCGGACTACTACAAGTGGACCCAGTGGATCTTCCTGCAGATCTTCAACTCCTGGTACGACGACGAGGCGAGGAAGGCCCGCCCGATCGCCGAGCTGGTCGCCCAGTTCGAGTCCGGTGAGCGCGCGCTGCCGGGCGGCGGTTCCTGGAGCGCCCTGAGCGCCGCCGAACGCGCCGACGTCCTGGGCGAGTACCGCCTGGCGTACGCCTCCGACGCGCCGGTCAACTGGTGCCCGGGCCTGGGCACCGTGCTGGCCAACGAGGAAGTCACCGCCGACGGCCGCTCCGAGCGGGGCAACTTCCCCGTCTTCAAGGCCAAGCTGCGCCAGTGGAACATGCGGATCACGGCCTACGCCGACCGTCTGCTGGACGATCTGAACGAGCTGGACTGGCCCGAGGCCATCAAGCTGCAGCAGCGCAACTGGATCGGCCGCTCCGAGGGCGCCCGCGTCGACTTCCCCATCGACGGCGAGAACATCACGGTCTTCACCACCCGCCCCGACACCCTGTTCGGCGCGACCTACATGGTCCTGGCTCCCGAGCACCCGCTGGTCGACAAGTTCACCCCGGCCGCCTGGCCCGAGGGCACCCACGACGTGTGGACCGGTGGTCACGCCACCCCCGCCGACGCCGTCTCCGCCTACCGCGCGCAGGCCGCCTCGAAGTCCGACGTCGAGCGGCAGGCCGAGGCCAAGGACAAGACCGGCGTCTTCATCGGCTCGTACGCGACCAACCCGGTCAACGGCCAGAAGGTCCCCGTCTTCATCGCCGACTACGTTCTGATGGGCTACGGAACCGGCGCGATCATGGCCGTCCCGGCGCACGACTCGCGCGACTTCGACTTCGCCCGCGCCTTCGAGCTGCCGATCGCCTGCGTGGTCGAGCCGACCGACGGTCGCGGCACCGACACCTCGACGTGGGACGAGGCCTTCGTGTCGTACGACGCGAAGATCGTCAACTCCGCCGGTGAGGGGGTCTCGCTGGACGGCCTGGGCGTCGTCGAGGCCAAGGCGCGCGTCACCGAGTGGCTGGAGCGGTCCGGTATCGGCGTGGGCACGGTCAACTTCCGGCTGCGCGACTGGCTGTTCAGCCGCCAGCGCTACTGGGGCGAGCCCTTCCCGATCGTCTACGACGAGGACGGCGTCGCCCACTCGCTGCCCGAGTCGATGCTGCCGCTGGAGCTGCCCGAGGTCGAGGACTACTCGCCGCGCACCTTCGACCCGGACGACGCCGACACCCAGCCCGAGACGCCGCTGTCGCGCAACGCCGACTGGGTGAACGTCACGCTGGACCTGGGCGACGGCCGGGGCCCGCGCCCGTACCGCCGTGAGACCAACACCATGCCCAACTGGGCCGGTTCCTGCTGGTACGAGCTGCGCTACCTGGACCCGCACAACTCCGAGAAGCTGGTGGACCCGGAGATCGAGCGGTACTGGATGGGCCCGCGCGCGGGGCAGCCGCACGGCGGTGTCGACCTGTACGTCGGCGGCGCCGAGCACGCCGTGCTGCACCTGCTGTACGCGCGCTTCTGGTCCAAGGTCCTGTTCGACCTGGGGCATGTCTCGTCGGCGGAGCCGTTCCACAAGCTGTTCAACCAGGGCATGATCCAGGCCTTCGTCTACCGCGACAGCCGTGGCTTCGCGGTGCCGGCCGCCGAGGTGGAGGAGCGCGACGGCGCCCACTACTACCAGGGCGAGAAGGTCAGCCGACTGCTGGGCAAGATGGGCAAGTCCCTCAAGAACGCGGTCACTCCCGAGTCGATCTGCGCGGAGTACGGCGCCGACACCCTGCGCCTGTACGAGATGGCGATGGGTCCGCTGGACGTCTCCCGGCCTTGGGACACGCGCGCGGTGGTGGGCCAGTTCCGGCTGCTGCAGCGGCTGTGGCGCAACGTCGTCGACGAGGCCACCGGTGAGGTGACGGTCGTCGACACCGAGCCCGGCGAGGACACCCTGCGGGTGCTGCACAAGGCGATCGACGGTGTCCGCCAGGACCTGGAGGGCCTGCGGTTCAACACCGCCATCGCCAAGGTCACCGAGCTGAACAACCACCTGACCAAGGTGGGCGGCCCGGTGTCCCGCTCCGTCGCCGAGTCCCTGGTCCTGCTGGTCGCGCCGCTGGCCCCGCACATCGCCGAGGAGCTGTGGCGCAAGCTGGGCCACAGCGACTCCGTCGTCCACCGGGACTTCCCCGTCGCCGACCCCGCGTACGTCGTCGACGAGGCCGTCACCTGTGTTGTCCAGATCAAGGGCAAGGTCAAGGCCCGGCTGGAGGTGCCGCCGACCATCTCCGAGGAGGAGCTGGAGAAGGTGGCCCTGGGTGACGAGAAGGTGGTCGCGGCGCTGGCCGGGGCACCGATCCGGAAGGTGATCGTGCGGGCGCCGAAGCTGGTGAACATCGTCACATGAGTGCGGTGGGGGCGTCGCCCCGAGACCGGGTGGTGACCTGGGGTAGCCGCTGGTAGACGTGCCGCTGCCGGTCGGTGGTGGTCCGGGTGTCGGTCGGTGGTGGTTCAGGGTCGTCCCCTACGGGCAGGTTCCGGGTTCCGATGGAACCTGGGACCTGCCTGTTGCGTTTACCGTGGAAGAGCGCCGCAGCACATGCCCGTGCCGGTCGGAGGAGGAGCGCGTCGTGGAAGCCGTCATCGCAGTCGTCGCCCTGTTCTTCGTGCTGTTCGGGCTGGGCGTGTACGCCACGGTGAAGGCGGTCGGCGCGGCCAAGCGCGGCGTGGACCGTACGATCACCCAGGCCAAGCGGACCGTCGAGGACACCACCCTGCGCGCCAGAAGCCTGGCCCAGCCGGGCCCGGTCGGGCAACTGGCCGACCTCCGCCTGAAGTTGCGCAACTCGATGCGGGCCACCCAGGAGGCGCTGCGGGCGGGGGTGGGCGAGGACGAGTCCCTGAAGGAGTCCCTGGCCCTCTTCGAGCAGCTCAGCAAGCACGGCCGGGAGCTGGACGACGAACTGCGGCGCCTGGAGCCGGAGCCGGACCGTGCCAAGCTGACCCAGCGGCTGCCCGCGCTGCGCGAGCGCACCGAGCGGATCATCAAGTCCGCCGACTCGCTGCGCTGGGCGGCGCACGACCGGGCCCGCAAGTTCGCCGAGGACGACCTGGACACGCTCAGCGCCCAGATCGATGTCGAGGCGGGTGCCCTGCGGCACTGGACGACGGAGCCCGCGTCGGTCTGGCCCGAGGCGCCGAAGCCCGAACCCACGGCCTCCACGGGGCAGACCTGGCAGGAGACTCCCGAAGCCCATGACGGGGAGCCGCGCGGTGGTGCGTCCCGCGGTGGTGCGTCCCGCAGTGGTGCGTCCCGCAGTGGTGAGGAGCCTCCGAAGCCCGCGATCACGCCGCCGAGCGCGCGGCCGACGTACCCCTGGCAGAAGAAGCCCCGCCCGGAGAGCACGACTTGAGACGGTCGGCCGGTCCGCGCGGTCGCAGGTGGGAGGGGCCGGGCTGCCGCCGGTGAGCCTCGACGGGTAACCTCCAGCTCATGTCCCGCCATGTCGCGATCGTCACCGATTCAACGGCCTACCTGCCGCCGCCGGCGATGGAGCGTCACGGCATCACCGCGGTGCCGTTGACCGTGGTCGTAGGTGGTCAGGCGCTCGAGGAGGGCACCGAGATCTCGGCGCGGTCCCTGGCCCAGGCACTGCAGAAGCGACGGTCCGTCACCACCTCGCGCCCCAGCCCCGAGCTGTTCGCGGAGACCTACCGCAGGGTCGCGGAGTCGGGTGCGACCGGCATCGTCTCCCTCCATCTGTCCGCCGAGTTCTCGGGCACGTACGACGCGGCTGTGCTCGCGGCGCGCGAGGCCCCCGTGCCCGTGCGCGTGGTGGACACCGGGATGGTCGCGATGGCCCTCGGGTTCTGCGCCCTGGCCGCAGCCGGGTCCGCGGAGGCGGGCGGCACGGTGGACGAGGCGGTCACGGCCGCCGAGAAGCGGGCCGCGGGGACGTCCGCGTTCTTCTACGTCGACACCCTGGACTATCTGCGCCGGGGCGGCCGTATCGGCGCGGCACAGGCACTGTTCGGCTCCGCGCTGGCGGTCAAGCCGCTGCTGCAGCTCGACGGCGGCCGTATCGAGATGTTGGAGAAGGTCCGTACGGCGTCGAAGGCGATCGCCCGGCTGGAGGAGATCGTCGCCGAGCGGGCGGGGACCGCGCCGGTCGACATCGCCGTCCACCATCTCGCCGCCCACGAGCGGGCTTCCGCACTTGAGGCACGGCTGCGGGGTCGGGTGCCCGGACTGGCCGAGCTGCATGTGAGCGAGGTGGGGGCGGTGATCGGGGCGCATACGGGTCCCGGATTGCTGGCGGTTGTCGTCTCGCCTAGGTGAAGAGTGTTGTCCCTTGCTTCTATCACTCGTGTGGGTGACGGAGTTATCCACAACCGCGTAGTAATCCACGGGTATTGAGCAAGATCATCGCAAGTGGGCGGGCTTGCCCCATCCTCGTCGCATGGCACTTCGATCACGTTCACGCAGCGCGACAGTCACCAGTGGCCCGGGCCGGGGCCCGTCCTCCGACGGGCGCGCCCGGCACCGCCCGCGGCGGCCCCGAGGCAGGGCCGGCCGCCGCCAGGCCTCGGCGGAGGCGCTGCGTCTGCGCACGGAGGCCCTCTTTCCCGAGAGGGCCGCGCCGACGGGGGAGCCGGGGCATGGGCCGCCGGAAGTGCCCAGGGCGCGGACGGGGGTTGCGGTTGGTGTCGCCGGGGTCGGAGCGCGTGATCACGTCGACAGTCGTGTTGCCGAGCGCAGCCCGCTCGCTGGTACTGCCGTCGGGCACAGCGCTGCCGCTGGTGCCGCCGTCGTGGACAACGCGGCTGCTGGAGCTGCCGTGGCCGCGGGCAGGGCCGCGAGCGGACGTGGTGTGGAGGGCGGGGTCGCGAGGGGGCGTGAGGTCGACGACGGCGCCGAGGGCGGGGCTGTCGGCCGGGAGGCGAGGGGCCCGTGGCGGGAGCGGGTCGGGCCGGCCGTGCGGGAGCGGTTGCCGTTGTGGCTGCAGGTGAGGTGCGGCATCGAACGGAAGAGCGTCGTGGCGCTGAGCATGGTGCTCGTCGTCGCGGCGGTGTTCGCGGCACAGCACTTCTGGGCGGGCCGGACCCAGCCGGTCGCCGCGCCCGAGGTGGTGCGGGCAGGGGCTCCAGGGGTGGTCGGGGCCCCCGGGGCTTCTGGGGGCCCGGCGGCTTCGTTCGATGAAGCCGGGCACGGCCGGGCGGCTGTGCCGGGCGCGGCGGCAGGGGCGCCGGCTTCCACGGCCGCCCCCTCGATCGTGGTGGACGTCAGCGGGAAGGTGCGCAGCCCGGGGATTCGACGGTTGCCGGCCGGCTCCCGGGTCGCCGACGCGCTGCGGGCGGCGGGCGGTGTACGGCCGGGGGCGAACACCGACGGGCTCAACCGTGCGCGTCTCCTCGTCGACGGCGAGCAGGTCCTGGTCGGCGGTCCGGCGTCGGCGGCCGGGTCGGGGGCCGCGCCGGGCGGTGGAGCGGGAGGCGGGGGTGGTGGTGCGGCTGGGTCCGGCGGAGTGGCCGCCGGAGCGGCTCCCACAGGGCCCGTCTTGCTCAACACGGCCACGGCCGACCAGTTGGACACGCTGCCCGGCGTCGGCCCGGTCCTCGCCCAGCACATCATCGACTACCGCACCCAGCACGGCGGCTTCCGCTCGGTCGACGAACTGCGTGAGGTGAACGGGATCGGCGATCGTCGTTTCGCCGACCTGCGGAACCTCGTACGGCCATGAGGGGGACGGAGGAGGGGGCGCCGCCATCGGTGGAGGTGCCGTTACCGGTGGCGGGCGGGGCGCCGGGTGCTCCCGCGCGTCCCGCGGTGCACGCGGCGTCCGGGAGCCGGCTCGGCGCCGCGCACCCCAGGCAGGAGGGGCCGGCGGATCTGCGGCTCGTGCCGCCGGCGCTGGCCGCGTGGGGGACGGCGGCACTGACGGTCCATGCGTCGCCCGAGTGGGTCGCGGGCGTGGCCGTGATCTGTGTGGTCGTGGGTGTCGCCCTGCTGATCACCGGGCGAGGGCCACGGCGAGGGCGAGGGCCACGGCGAGATCGAGGGCGAGGGCGAGAGGCAGGGCGGGGAAGGGGACGGGAGCAGGGACAGGGACACAGGACAGGGCCAGGGCCAGGGCCAGGGCGAAGTAAGGCCTGGAAGCAGGTGTCCGTCGCCGCCGTGCTGCTGTGTGCCGGCGCTGCCGCCACCTTCGCAGGGCTGCATGGGGTGGATCTGCGGCGAGGGCCCGTCCCCGACCTCGCCGGGCAGTACGCGCGAGTGACGGCGGAGGTCGAGCTGACTTCCGACCCGCGCCTCACTAGCCCGCGGATCAAGGGCAACCACGCGGCCCCTACCGCCGTGCTCCTGGAGGCCGAGGTACGGCGAGTGAGAAGTCCGGACGGGGCAGTCGTCGACACGCGAACGCCGGTGCTGGTCATCGTCGACGCGGAGAGGGATCGCCCCCCTCGCGCTGGTTCGTCCTGGCTGTCGCTGCTGCCGTCCACGCGGCTGAGGGTGGAGGCGCAGGTCGTGCCGGCGATGGTCGGGGGCGACCGGGTGGCGGCCGTGCTGCGGGTGCGGGGTGGTGCGGCGCCGGAGACGGTGGAGGAAGCGAGCGCGGTGCAACGGCTCGCCGGACGGCTGCGTGCGGGGCTCAGGGAGGCGACCGACGGGCTGGACGCGGACGCGCGGGCGTTGTTGCCGGGGTTCGTCGTCGGGGACACCTCCCGGGTGCCGGCCGACTTGGACGAGGCGTTCAAGGCGACCGACCTCACTCATCTCCTCGCGGTCAGCGGCGCCAACTTCACGATTCTGTTGGCCCTGTTCATCGGGCCGCCGGGGCTGGCGCAGCGGGCCGAGCGGCGGGGGCTAGCGCCCCGGCTCGGGATTCCGTTGCGGGCGACCGCACTCGCCGGTGGCGCTCTGACACTCGGTTTCGTGATCGTGTGCCGCCCGGACCCCAGCGTGGTGCGGGCGGCGGCCTGCGGGTCGATCGCGCTGCTGGCCATCGCCACGGGCCGGCGCAGGTCCCTGATCCCCGCGCTGGCGACGGCGGTCCTGCTGCTGGTGCTGTACGACCCGTGGTTGGCCCGCAGCTACGGCTTCCTGCTGTCCGTCCTCGCCACCGGCGCCCTGCTCACTCTCGCCCCGCGCTGGAGTGCGGCGCTCCAGCGGCGTCGGGTGCCACCGCGTCCGGCGGAGGCGCTGGCGGCGGCGGGAGCCGCGCAGGCGGTGTGCGCTCCGGTGGTCGCCGTCCTGTCGGCCAAGGTGAGTCTGGTCGCGGTGCCGTGCAATCTGCTGGCGGAGTTCGCGGTGGCACCGGCCACGGTGCTGGGCTTCGCGACGCTGGCGACGGCCCCGGTGGCGATGCCTGTGGCCGAGTGCCTCGCCTGGTGCGCGAGTTGGCCCGCCGGCTGGATCGCGGACATCGCGCGCTCAGGGGCTTCCCTGCCCGGCGCGGGAGTGGACTGGCCGGGCAGTTGGACGGGCGCGCTGCTGCTCACGCTCGTGACCGTGGTCGTCGTGCTCGTGGGGCGACGGCTGGTGAGCCATCCCTGGCTCGTGGGCGTCTGCTTGGTGGTGTTTCTGCTGGTCGTGGTGCAGCCACCGCCCCTGGCCAGGGTGATCACGGGGTGGCCGCCGCCCGGCTGGCGGTTTGTGATGTGCGATGTGGGGCAAGGAGACGCGACCGTCCTCGCGGCGGGCGACGGTGCCGGGGTGGTGGTGGACGCCGGTCCCGATCCGGTGTTGGTCGACCGCTGTCTGACGGCACTGGGCATCACCGAAATCCCGCTCGTCGTCCTCACCCACTTCCACGCCGATCATGTGGCGGGGCTGGCAGGGGTGCTGCGGGGGCGCTCGGTCGGGGCGATCGCGGCGACGGGGTTCGAGGAGCCCGCGGATCAGGCGGCGTTCGTCCGCAGGGAGGCGGAGGCCCGGCGGGTTCCGTTGACACGGGCGGTGGCCGGAGAGGAGCGGCGCACCGGGGACCTCTCGTGGCGGGTGCTGTGGCCGCCGGCCGACGCGGTCGCACCGGACGGGCCGAACGACGCCAGTGTGACCATGCTCGTCCGCTCGGCCGGGCTGACCCTGCTGCTCCTCGGCGACCTGGAACCACCCGCCCAGCGGGAACTGGCGAGGTCTCCGGAAGCCGCGTTCCTGGGAGCCGTGGACGTGGTGAAGGTCGCCCATCATGGGTCCGCCTATCAGGACCCCGGCCTGATAGGGGCGGTGTCCCCGAGTCTGGCGCTCATCTCGGTCGGTGCGGACAACCCGTACGGACACCCGGCGCCCAGTACGGTCGCGGCGCTGCGGGCCGGGGGTGCCACGGTGCTGCGTACGGACGAGGACGGCGCGATCGCCGTCGCTGGTACGGCGAAGGAGTTGCTGGTGGCGAGAGACTGAACCCATGGATACCACAGAGCGTGATGCCTACCTGCGCCGTCTCGGGGTCGAGCATCCGGCCTGGCCCACCGTCGAGGTATTGCGTGAACTGCACCTGCGCCATCTTCGGGCGGTGCCGTTCGAGAACCTGTCGATCCACCTCGGGGAGGAGATCGTCCTGGAGGAGCGGCGGCTGCTCGACAAGGTGGTCGGGAGGCGCAGGGGCGGCTTCTGCTACGAACTGAACGGTTTGTTCGGGGCATTGCTCGCGGCACTGGGCTACGACGTGACGCTGCTGGCCGCGCGGGTGTACGGCGAGGAGGGGCGGCTCGGTATCCCGTACGACCATCTGGCGCTGCGGGTGCGGACGGTGGACGGGGGTGACTGGCTGGCCGATGTCGGGTTCGGGGCGAACAGTCACTGTCCGCTGGAGTTCGGGGCCAGGGGGGAGCAGGAGGATCCGGGCGGCACGTTCCGGGTGGTCGAGGCGGACCGGGAGAGTGAGGGAGGGGAGTTCGGGGACCTGGACGTACTGCGGGACGGCAAGCCGCAGTACTGCCTGGAGACGCGGCCGAGGGTGCTCGGGGACTTCGTGGCCGGGGCGTGGTGGCACAGCACCTCACCGGCCTCGCACTTCACCCGGTCGCTGGTCTGCTCCCGGCTCGCCGAGGACGGCGGGCGGATCACTCTCAGCGGCCGCACGTTCACCGTCACGTCGGCGGACGGCGCCCGCGAGGTGACCGAGCTGAGCTCGGACGCGGAGGTGCTGTCGGCGTACCGGGAGCGGTTCGGGATGACGCTGGACCGGGTGCCGGAGGTGAGGGAGGGGCACGGGGTGGGTTAGGCCGTGTACTGGTCGGTTCTGGCGTGGAGGCGCTCGGAGTTGCGGCGCAGCCGGTACTGCTTGGCCAGCACCCCGGCGGCCCGGAACCGGGCGCCGGAGCCGAGGGCGGTGATACGTCCGTCGTCGTGGAGGTCCCGGCCGGCGGAAGGCGCGGTTGCAGGGCGGGTAAACCGTCAAACCCATGTTCCGAGAGACGTTGGACCTCCTGCGTCGCTTCACCCACCGGCTTCGGCGCGAGATCGGCGGTGGCGGAAGATGGGGGGCGTGAGTGATGTGAGGCATGTGTTGGTGCTGCCGGACCGTGGTGCGGCTGAGGAGGTTGTCGAGGCGCTCAGGGAGCGGTTCGGGCTGGATGAGGAGCCGCAGGTGGTGCGGGACGCCTTGGCCGGGGAGGACGACGCCGAGGACGCGCAGTGGCTGGTGGTGCTGCGGGACGAGCGGGAGCGGCTCGATCCGGTGGCGCTGGACGAGTTCGCGGGTGAGTGGGAGGGGTGGAGGGAGGAGCCGTAGAGCTCCCGCGCAGGGGGCAGGCGTGCCGCGAGGGCCGGTCGGTGGGCGGTCGGGTTGTCGGTGGGGCGTGGGATGCTGAGGGCGATGGCCAAGAAGACTGCGAATGACGATCCCCTCGCCCCCGTGACGCTCGCCGTGGGGCAGGAGGAGTTGCTGCTCGACCGTGCCGTGCGGGAGGTGGTGGCCGCCGCGAAGGCCGCCGATGCCGACACGGATGTGCGTGATCTGTCCTCGGACCAGTTGCAGCCCGGCACTCTGGCCGAGCTGACGAGTCCGTCGCTGTTCGCGGAGCGGAAGGTCGTGGTCGTACGCAATGCGCAGGATCTGTCGGCCGACACGGTCAAGGATGTGAAGGCGTATCTCGGGTCTCCCGCCGAGGAGATCACCCTGGTGCTGCTGCACGCGGGCGGGGCCAAGGGGAAGGGGCTGCTGGACGCGGCGCGCAAGGTGGGGGCGCGGGAGGTGGCGTGCCCCAAGATGACGAAGCCGGGAGATCGGCTGGCGTTCGTGCGGGGGGAGTTCCGGGCGCTCGGGCGGTCCGCCACGTCCGAGGCGTGCCAGGCCCTCGTCGACGCGATCGGGAGTGATCTGCGGGAGCTGGCGTCCGCGGCGTCGCAGCTGGTCGCGGATGTCGAGGGGACGATCGACGAGGCGGTGGTCGGGCGGTACTACACCGGGCGGGCCGAGGCGTCGAGCTTCGAGGTCGCCGATCGGGCGGTCGAGGGGCGGGCGGCGGAGGCGCTGGAGGCACTTCGGTGGTCGTTGTCCACCGGGGTGGCGCCGGTGTTGATCACCAGTGCGTTGGCCCAGGGGGTGCGGGCGATCGGGAAGCTGTCATCGGCACGGGGTGGGCGGCCGGCGGATCTCGCGCGGGAGCTGGGGATGCCGCCGTGGAAGATCGATCGGGTGCGGCAGCAGATGCGGGGGTGGACGCCGGATGGGGTCGCCGTGGCGTTGCGGGCGGTGGCCGAGGCGGATGCGGGGGTGAAGGGCGGGGGGGACGATCCTGAGTACGCGTTGGAGAAGGCGGTCGTGACGATCGCCCGGGCGGCTCGGTCTCGGCGAGGCTGAGTTTTTCCTCGCCCCCGCCGCCTCTGCCCGTCCCTGCCCGTCCCTGCCCGTCCCTGCCCGTCCCATCCACGTCGCATCCACGTCCCATCCCCAGGGGCGCTGCGCCTTCGCCCCGTGCGGATGCGGGGTGGGTGGGATCGTTTGTCGGGTGCGGGTGCGGGTGCGGGTGCGGGTGCGGGTGCGGGTGTGCGACTGGGTGGGGGCTTGTCGCGCAGTTCCTCGCGCC
Organism: Streptomyces sp. NPDC012510; assembly: GCF_042955065.1. Classification (NCBI taxonomy): domain Bacteria; kingdom Bacillati; phylum Actinomycetota; class Actinomycetes; order Kitasatosporales; family Streptomycetaceae; genus Streptomyces; species Streptomyces sp. NPDC012510. Next base: position 53,081 of record NZ_JBIBEN010000002.1, on the reverse strand, counting down.
CCTGGGGGACGGCCCTTCGGGCCTGTCCTCCCCGGGGGCGGTCGCCTGTTCTCATGCCGAAGGCCCCGTCCTCCCCCCTGGGGAAGGGGGGAGGACGGGGCCTCGGTTCACGATGGTGGACCTGTACCCGCGTGGCGAACGCAGGCCGCGTACGGGTCCGGGGGTGCCGGGTGGGAGCGGATGAGAGAGGGCCCGCTCTGGGTCCAGCCGACTGTCAGATCAAAGAAAGAGCTCAGCCCTTGAGGGAAGCGACCTTGGAAGCAAGCGCCGACTTCTTGTTGGCGGCCTGGTTCTTGTGGATGACGCCCTTCGAGACGGCCTTGTCGAGCTGACGCGCGGCAGCGCGCTGGTACTCGGTGGCCTTCTCGACGTCACCCGCGGCAGTGGCCTCACGGGCCTTGCGGATGGCGGTCTTGAGCGACGACTTGACGGCCTTGTTGCGAAGGCGCGCCTTCTCGTTGGTCTTGTTCCGCTTGATCTGGGACTTGATGTTCGCCACGAATGAGCCTTTTCAGCTACAGGTGGACGAGGACATCCGAGCTACACGGGACATGCCTCAGCCACCGTTTGATTTTCTTGGGGTGTGCCTCCTGCTGAGAGGGCATGAGACACAGCCGTCCACGCTACCAGTAGCCCACCGGTCGGCCCAAACCGGTCGCAGTTCTCCACCCGTGGGACCATGGAGCCTACGTATAGACCCGTTCGTACAGACCCGCTAGATCCGACCCGAGACCGCAGACGGCTGCGGACGCCTCAAGAATCAGGACCCTGCGTGCCCGCGATCCCTAGCCATGTGCCCGAGCCGAGCCGTACCGACCCGGCTCTGATCCGCAATTTCTGCATCATCGCGCACATCGACCACGGCAAGTCCACGCTCGCCGACCGGATGCTCCAGCTGACCGGTGTGGTCGAGCAGCGGCAGATGCGTGCTCAGTACCTCGACCGCATGGACATCGAGCGTGAGCGCGGTATCACGATCAAGTCCCAGGCGGTGCGTCTGCCCTGGGCGCCGACCGACGACCCGGGCAACACGCACATCCTCAACATGATCGACACGCCTGGGCACGTCGACTTCACGTACGAGGTGTCGCGGTCGCTGGCGGCGTGTGAGGGGACCGTCCTCCTCGTGGACGCGGCCCAGGGCATCGAGGCCCAGACCCTCGCCAACCTCTACCTGGCGATGGAGAACGACCTCAAGATCATCCCCGTACTGAACAAGATCGATCTGCCGGCCGCGCAGCCGGAGAAGTTCTCCGAGGAGCTGGCGAACCTCATCGGGTGCGACCCCGCGGACGTGCTGAAGGTTTCCGCCAAGACGGGTGTGGGCGTCGACGCGCTGCTCGACCGGGTCGTGGCGGAGGTCCCGGCGCCGGTCGGCGTGAAGGACGCGCCCGCCCGCGCGATGATCTTCGACTCGGTGTACGACTCCTACCGGGGCGTGGTCACGTACGTCCGTGTGATCGACGGGCAGCTCAACAAGCGCGAGCGGATCCGGATGATGTCCACCGGTGCCACGCACGAGCTGTTGGAGATCGGGACCAACTCGCCGGAGATGCTTCCTGCGGACGGGCTGGCCGTCGGTGAGGTGGGCTACCTCATCACCGGGGTGAAGGACGTCCGGCAGTCCAAGGTCGGTGACACGATCACCAGCCAGGTGAAGGGGGCGACCGAGGCGCTGGGGGGATACAAGGACCCCAAGCCGATGGTCTTCTCCGGGCTGTATCCGCTGGACGGGTCCGACTACCCCGAACTGCGTGACGCGCTCGACAAGCTCCAGCTCAACGACGCCGCGCTCGTGTACGAGCCGGAGACGTCCGCCGCGCTGGGCTTCGGTTTCCGCGTCGGCTTCCTCGGGCTGCTGCACCTCGATGTGATCCGGGAGCGGTTGGAGCGCGAGTTCGGGCTCGACCTCATCGCCACCGCGCCGAACGTGGTGTACCGCGTCGTCATGGAGGACGGCACGGAGCACACGGTCACCAACCCGAGCGAGTTCCCCGAGGGCAAGATCAACGAGGTGTACGAGCCCGTCGTACGCGCCACGATCCTCGCCCCGACCGAGTTCATCGGCTCGATCATGGAGCTGTGCCAGACCCGGCGCGGCACCCTGCTCGGCATGGACTACCTCTCGGAGGACCGGGTCGAGATCCGCTACACGCTGCCGCTCGCGGAGATCGTCTTCGACTTCTTCGACCAGCTCAAGTCGAAGACGCGCGGCTACGCGTCGCTGGACTACGAGCCCACCGGCGAGCAGACCTCCAGCCTCGTCAAGGTCGACATCCTGCTGCACGGCGACAAGGTGGACGCCTTCTCGGCGATCACCCACAAGGACGCGGCGTACGCCTACGGTGTGCGGCTCGTCGCCAAGCTCCGCGAGCTGATCCCCCGACAGGCCTTCGAGGTGCCCATCCAGGCCGCCATCGGGTCGCGCGTCATCGCCCGTGAGACCATCCGCGCCATCCGCAAGGACGTCCTCGCCAAGTGCTACGGCGGTGACATCTCCCGTAAGCGGAAGCTGCTGGAGAAGCAGAAGGAGGGCAAGAAGCGGATGAAGATGGTGGGCTCCGTGGAGGTTCCGCAGGAGGCCTTCATCGCCGTGCTGTCCAGCGACGACAGCGCCGGCGGTGGCAAGGGCAAGAAGTAGCCATCGGCGGCGATCGCCGCCGACCGCCGGGGGCGGCGGCTGTTACCCCCGGAAACTCGGGCAGAGCGCGGGCCCGTCGCGTTTCGACGCGGCGGGCCCGCGGGTCTTCCGGGCGGCGCCGGTGCGTCTTCGTACGGTAGTTCTCGGTGGAAAGTGACGGCCCGCCGCCCCTTACGAACCAGCCAACCGCGCTCTACCCTGATCACCACTCGATGGTTACTCGCGAGTTAAACAACAGCCGCTTTGAGCCAGCCGCACAGTCCGTGAGCCAGCTGTACTGTCGCGTGCCCCGGAGGATGTCGTGAGCGACACACAGACCCTGATCGAGAACCGTCCGCCGTCCATGGCGGCCCTCTTCCTGGAGCGTGTGGCGGCCACGCCGGACGCCGAGGCGTTCCGTTATCCCGTGCCCCCCGCCTCCGGTGAGGGCCCCTCCGAGTGGAAGTCGCTGAGCTGGGCGCAGGCGGCCGAACGTGTCGACGCCATCGCGGCCGGGCTCGTCGAGCTGGGTGTGCAGCCGGAGCAGCGCATCGCCCTGTCCTCCGCCACCAGGATCGAGTGGATCCTGTGCGACCTCGGCATCATGTGCGCGGGCGCGGCCAACACCACGGTCTACCCGCAGACCAACGCCGAGGAATCCGCGTACATCCTGTCCGACTCCGGCAGTCGCGTCCTCATCGCCGAGAACGCCGCGCAGCTCGACAAGGCCCGTGAGAAGAAGGCCGAGCTGCCCGAGCTGACCCATGTCGTCGTCATCGACCCCGAGGGTGCGGACCTCTCGGAGGACTGGGTCCTCTCCCTGGCCGAGCTGGAGAAGCGCGGCGCCGCCTATCTGGAGAAGAAGCCCGACCTGGTGAAGGAGAAGGTCGGCGCGATCACCAAGGACCAGCTCGCCACCCTCATCTACACCTCCGGCACCACCGGCCGCCCCAAGGGCGTCCGCCTCCCGCACGACAACTGGGCGTACATGGCGAAGGCCATCGGCGCGACCGGCCTGCTCGAGCCTGCGGACGTGCAGTACCTGTGGCTGCCGCTCGCGCACGTCATGGGCAAGGTGCTCCTCTCGGGACACATCGAGGTCGGGCACATCACCGCCGTCGACGGCCGCGTGGACAAGATCATCGAGAATCTGCCGGTCGTCCAGCCGACGTACATGGCGGCCGTGCCGCGCATCTTCGAGAAGGTCTACAACGGCGTCGTCGCCAAGTCGCGAGCGGGCGGCCCGGCCAAGTACAAGATCTTCCAGTGGGCGGCGGGGGTCGCCCGCGAGTACGCCAAGGTCAGCCAGGACAACTTCCGTCGCACCGGTACCGCCTCCGTACCGTTCGGGCTGGAGGCCAAGCACAAGGTCGCCGACGCGCTGGTCTACAAGAAGCTGCGGGACGCCTTCGGCGGGCGGCTGCGGGCCTGCATCTCCGGCTCGGTGGCGCTGGCACCCGAGATCGGCTTCTTCTTCGCCGGCGCGGGCATCCCCATCCTGGAGGGCTACGGCCTGACCGAGTCCTCCGCGGCCTCGTTCCTGAACCCGGGCGAGGCGTTCCGCACCGGCACGGTCGGCAAGCCGCTGCCCGGCTGCGAGGTGCGCATCGCGGACGACGGCGAGATCCTCCTGCGCGGCCCCGGCATCATGGAGGGCTACCACGGGCTGCCCGAGAAGACCGCGGAGGTCCTGGAGGCCGACGGGTGGTTCCACACCGGGGACATCGGGGAGCTGTCGCCCGACGGGTACCTGCGGATCACCGACCGCAAGAAGGACCTCTTCAAGACGTCCGGTGGCAAGTACATCGCACCGACCGAGATCGAGGGGCAGTTCAAGGCACTGTGCCCGTTCACGTCCAACGTCATGGTGATCGGCGCGGACCGTAACTACTGCACGGCCCTCATCGCCCTCGACGAGGCGTCCATCCAGGGGTGGGCCGCGGAGAACGGGCTGGAGGGGAAGTCGTACGAGGAGGTCATCTCGTCGCGGGCGACGGTGGAGCTCGTCGAGGGGTACGTGCGGACGTTGAACGAGGGGTTGCAGCGGTGGCAGACGGTCAAGAAGTTCCGGCTGCTGCCGCGTGACCTCGATGTGGAGCACGGGGAGCTGACGCCGAGCCTGAAGTTGAAGCGGCCGGTGGTGGAGAAGGAGTACCAGCATCTGATCGATGACATGTACGTCGGTACGCGCGAGGCGTAGCGCCCTCCGCGCGGGGTGACGGGAAGCGATGGCGACTGCGGGACCGTGGGGCTTGTCGCGCGGTTCCCCGCGCCCCTGGGTCACCTCATGGCCTCCTCGCCCGAACGGGCGCGGAGGCCAGCGGCTCGTCGAGGGATGCCAGGACGGCCTCCAGTGCGATCAGGTTGTCCTCCATGCCGTCGACGAGGAGGATGCCCGCGCTTCGGCCGGTCCGGTCCTGAGCGGTCATGGTGAGGGTGCCTCGTTCTCTTCGGTGCGTTTCTCGGGGCAGGGCCCGGCGCTCGCAGGGCCCTGCGCGGCTTCCGGGTCCAGGACCGCGCAGACGACCGTGAGCAGCTGGTCGACGTCCACCGGCTTGGGGACGTAGTCGTTGGCGCCGCGGGCGATGGACTTCTCGCGGTCGCCGGGCATCGCCTTGGCGGTGAGGGCGACGATGGGCAGGCCCGCCCAGCGCGGGGTGCGGCGGATGGCGGAGATCGCCTCGTAGCCGTCCATCTCCGGCATCATGATGTCCATCAGGACGAGTTCGACGTCGGGGTTGCGTTCCAGCGTCTCGATGCCCTCACGGCCGTTCTCCGCGTAGAGGACGGGCATGCCCACACGGCCGAGGACGTGGGTGAGCGCGAAGACGTTGCGGATGTCGTCGTCCACGATCAGCACCCGGCGGCCGGGCAGGACCTGTCCCGCGCGCCCCGCCTGCCAGGCCTCCAGTTTGGTGGGGGCGGGCCAGGTGTCGTCGGTGTCGTGCGGGGCGGGATACGGCTCGGTGGTCAGCTGTTCCGGTACGAGGCTGCCGCGCTCCTCGGCGACGGAGCCCGTCACCCCGTGGCCGGGGCTGAAGACGGGGACGTACAGCGTGAAGGTCGAGCCCTTGCCGGGGACGCTCTCGGCGATGATGCGGCCGCCCAGCAGCCCGGCGATCTCACGGCTGATGGAAAGGCCCAGGCCGGTGCCGCCGTACTTGCGGTTGGTGGTGCCGTCGGCCTGCTGGAACGCCTCGAAGATCACCGGGAGTTTCTCGGGCGCGATACCGATGCCGGTGTCGGAGACCGCGAAGGCGATCACCTCGGCGTGGTCCTCGCGGGTGAAGCGGTGGTCGGGGTCCTTGACCCGGTCGACCTTCAGCTCGACCCGGCCCGACGCGGTGAACTTGATCGCGTTGGAGAGGAGGTTGCGGAGGATCTGCTGCAGGCGCTGTTCGTCCGAGTACATCTCGCGCGGCACGTTCTCGCCGACCGCCACCTCGAAGGCCAGGCCCCGGTCGAGGGTGAGCGGGCGGAACGTGGCGTGGACGTAGTCCAGGAGCTTGATCAGCGGGAGCCGCTTCGGGCGTACGTCCATCCGGCCGGCCTCGATCTTCGAGAGGTCCAGGATGTCGTTGATCAGTTGGAGGAGGTCCGAGCCCGAGCGGTGGATCGTGGCCGCGAACTGCACCTCCTGGTCGGTGAGACGGCCGTCCGGGTTGTCGGAGAGCAGCCGCGCCAGGATCAGCAAGGAGTTCAGCGGGGTGCGCAGTTCATGGGACATGTTCGCCAGGAACTCCGACTTGTACTGGGAGGAGGTCGCCAACAGGGCCGCCTTCTCCTCCAGTGCCGCGTTCGAGTGCCGCAACTCCGCCTGCTGCTCCTGGAGTTCGTCGGAACGCTCCTGGAGCTGCATGGCCAGACGCTGGGATTCGCCGAGGAGGGACTCCGTGCGGGAGTTGGCGATGATCGTGTTGATCGCGACACCGATGGTGTTCACGAACTGGTCGAAGAACGCCAGATGGACATCGGAGAAGCGCGAGAAGGAGGCGAGCTCGATCACCCCGAGGAGCTTGTCCTCGAAGAGGATCGGGATGATGACGACGCTGGACGGGGATGCCTCGCCGAGGCCGCTGTTGATCTTGATGTAGCCGGGTGGCGCCTCCTCCACCAGGATCCGCTTCTTCTCGCGGGCGGCCTGCGCGACCAGGCCGTGCACGGGCAGGCCACCGGTCTCGACGGTCGCGCCCTGCGCCGAGCCGTAGCCCGCGATGAAGGCGAGGCCCTTGGTCGGGGCCACCGGAAGCGGGGCAGCGCCGTCCTCGTCGGGGTCTGCCAGGTAGAAGGCGCCGTACTGGGCGTTCACCAGCGGGGTCAGCTCGCGCAGGATCAGATCGGCGACCTCCATCAGGTCGCGGTGGCCCTGCATCAGGGCGGCGAGACGGGCCAGATTGGACTCCAGCCAGTCCTTCGCGCGGGTGGTCTCACGGAGGTTGGCCACCATCAGGTTGATGTTGTCCTTCAGCTCGGCGACCTCACCGCGCGCCTCCACCGTGATCGAGCGGGACATGTCGCCCTGGGCCACGGCGGAGGCGACCTCGGCGATCGCGCGGACCTGCGTGGTCAGGTTCAGGGCGAGCTCGTTCACGTTGGTCGTCAGGCGCTTCCAGGTGCCGTAGACGCCCTCCACCCGTGCCTGACCGCCCAGTTGGCCCTCCGAGCCGACCTCGCGGGCGACTCGGGTGACTTCGGAGGAGAAGGAGGAGAGGGTGTCGACCATCGTGTTGATGGCGGTCTTCAGCTCCAGGATCTCGCCGCGCGCGTCCACGTCGATCTTCTTGGAGAGGTCGCCGTTCGCCACCGCCGTCGTCACCTGGGCGATGTTCCTGACCTGCGACGTCAGGTTGTCCGCCATGTAGTTGACGTTGTCGGTCAGATCCCGCCAGACACCCGACACACCCAGCACCCGGGCCCGCCCGCCGAGTGCGCCGTCGGTGCCGACCTCCCGGGCCACCCTCGTCACCTCGTCGGCGAAGGCGCGCAACTGCTCCACCATCGTGTTGACGGTGTCCTTCAGTTCGAGGATCTCGCCGCGGGCGTCGACGGTGATCTTCTTGGAGAGGTCGCCGTTCGCCACGGCCGTGGTCACCTGGGCGATGTTCCGCACCTGGGACGTCAGGTTGAGGGCCATGAAGTTGACGTTGTCGGTGAGGTCCTTCCAGACGCCGGAGACGCCCCGGACCTGGGCCTGACCGCCGAGGTTGCCTTCGGTGCCGACCTCGCGGGCGACGCGGGTGACCTCGTCGGCGAAGGCGGAGAGCTGGTCGACCATCGTGTTGATGGTGGACTT
>NZ_JBIBEN010000002.1:0-45072 GCF_042955065.1 Streptomyces sp. NPDC012510 | reverse complement strand
CTGGGCGCGGCCGCCGAGGTTGCCTTCGGTGCCGACCTCGCGGGCGACGCGGGTGACCTCGTCGGCGAAGGCGGAGAGCTGGTCGACCATCGTGTTGATGGTGGACTTCAGCTCCAGGACCTCCCCCTTCGCCTCAACGGTGATCTTCTTGCCGAGGTCACCCTGGGCGACCGCCGTGGAGACGAGGGCGATGTTCCTGACCTGGGACGTCAGGTTGTCGGCCATGAAGTTGACGTTGTCGGTGAGGTCCTTCCAGACGCCGGAGACGCCCCGGACCTGGGCGCGGCCGCCGAGGTTGCCTTCGGTGCCGACCTCGCGGGCGACGCGGGTGACCTCGTCGGCGAAGGCGGAGAGCTGGTCGACCATCGTGTTGATGGTGGACTTCAGCTCCAGGATCTCGCCCTGCGCGTCGACCGTGATCTTCTGGCTGAGGTCGCCGTTGGCGACGGCGGTGGTGACCTGGGCGATGTTGCGGACCTGTGAGGTCAGGTTCGACGCCATGAAGTTGACGTTGTCGGTGAGGTCCTTCCAGACGCCGGAGACGCCCCGGACCTGGGCGCGGCCGCCGAGCCGGCCTTCGGTGCCGACCTCGCGGGCGACGCGGGTGACCTCGTCGGCGAAGGCGGAGAGCTGGTCGACCATCGTGTTCACGGTGAGCTTCAGTTCGAGCAACTCGCCGGTCGCCTCGACCGTCACCGTGCGGGTGAGGTCGCCGCGCGCCACCGAGGTGGTCACCAGGGCGATGTCCCGCACCTGCGCGGTCAGCCGGGCGGCCATGGTGTTGACCGCCTCGGTCACGTCCCGCCAACTTCCGGACAGGCCACGCACCTTGGCTCTGCCGCCGAGCCGCCCCTCCGTGCCGACCTCGCGGGCGACGCGGGTCACCTCGCCGGTGAACAGCGAGAGCTGGTCGACCATCTTGTTCACCGCGCGGCCCAACCGGCGCAGATCGCCGCGGAGTTGACGGTTGCCGTCGTGCAGGTCGACGCGTTGGGTGAGGTCGCCACCGGCCACCGCGTCCAGTACCCGGGTGGCGTTGGCGGCCGGAGCGACCAGGGCGTCCAGCGTCTGGTTCACTTCGTCGACCCGGGTCGCCCAGGCGCCCTGGCCGGGACTGGCCGAGATCCGTTCGTCCAGCCGCCCGTGCCGGACCAACTCCCGCCGCACGCGCCGCACTTCGCTGCCGAAGTGCGTACTGCGGTCGATGATCTGATTGAAGAGGGCGCACAGCTCCGCCACCGGCGCGGGGCCCGACTCCGGGACCTTCGTGAAGCTGCCGTCGCGCGCGGCGGTCATCGCCGCCGTCAGCGCACGGAGATCGGATGCCCGGATCAGTCCGTCCGTTCGGCTGCCTTTTTGACCGTCTTCGAGCAGCCGCGTAGCAGTGTTGTCACTCATGGTGGCCCACTTCGGTAACTCGGCGCTTATGGGCGGGGTCAGTCTGTCACTCTGTCCGTGCCGCCTGAGGCCCATTCGTCCGAACTTCTCAGGGAGCCGCTCAGTGGGGGCCATTCCGACACAACGGGAGATCGTGTCCCGTGCTCCTGACGCGCCGGCGCACGCGGGGGCCGGGGCCCTGGCGAGCGCGGGTGTCTGCGCGGGCGCCGACCGGCGCGCGGTGGCGCACGTATCGCTTCCCGGCGGGCCTCTCGCGCCGGGAGCCGCCCGGCGCTTCGTCCGAGCGGCGTTCGCCGAGTGGGCGGAACTGGAGCCGCCCGGCGCCGCCCTCTCCACCCGCCTCGTCGAGGACGCGCTCGTCGTGGTCAGCGAACTGGTCACCAACGCGGTCGTCCACGCCGGTACGGACGTCGACCTGCTGTGCCGGCTGGGCCACGACGATCCCACCGCCTCCGGCTGGCTGGTCGTCGAGGTCTCGGACCACCATCCCTCCCGGGCGGTACGGGACGAGGACGCCGAGCGGCCGTACCTCGTCGAACGGCCCTACGGCACAGCGGAGTACGGTCGCGGCCTGCGCCTTGTCGCCGCGCTCTCCGAAGCCTGGGGGATCACCTACCGGACGGGGATGAAGACCGTCTGGGCCCGGCTGTCGGTCGACGGGGCGATGGCGGTGGAGGACGCGCTCGAGGCGTACGGCGGCGATGAGGGGGGCGTGGGGGCGTACGCCGGTGCGGGGAGCGCCGGGGCATGCGCCGGAGGCGGGCAGGGCCCTGGGGCGGCGTTCGGGGCGTACGGGGGAGGAGCGGGCCGGGATGTGTGGGGCTCCGAGGGTGACGACGGTTGGGATGCGCGGGGCTCCGAGGGTGACGAGGGCTGGAATGCGCGGGCGTACGCCGGTGAGGCCGGCCTCGGACACGGAGAGGGCCATGTCGACCTGCTCGCCCCCGTGCCGCGCGACGGTGGGGAGCGCGACCGGCAGTGGCTGAACCGGGGCGCCCTCTCCTTCCTCGCCGAGGCGTCCGACCTGCTCGCCGGGCAACTGGACGAGGACCTGGTCGCCGCGCTCGCCGGACAACTGCTGGTGCCCAGGCTCGCCGACTGGTGCGCGGTGTGGCTGGAGGACGAGGGGATGGGCTGGCGCGGCGGCGACGGCTCACTCGGGCCCGCCCCGCGTCTCGCCCGCGTCTGGCACGGCAGCGAGAACCGCATCGAGGAACTCCGCCGAGCCCTGGAGAAGACCCCACCCAGACTGCCCGAGTCGGTGCGCTCGCGGCCGGTGCCTGTGCCGTGGCCGTGGGCTGGGGCGGAAACGGGGGCGAGCGCGGCAGGCGGAACGCCTGAGAAGGGGAACGACGAAAGGTCGGCACGGGCCCCGGAGGGCGGGTCGACGGGGCCAGATGACAGGGGACGCCTGCGGCTAGGCGAAGCCGAGGCTGCGGCACCGGGCGACCGTACGACTCCGGAGCAAAGCGGAAGTACCCCGGCGGAGCAATGCGGAAGCGCCCCTCCGGAGCGAGAGGGAAGCGGATTCCCGGAGTGGGGCCGAGGCGGAGCGCCGGAGCAAGACCAAGGTGGAGACCCGGGCCGGGAGGGAAGCGGATCCCGGCAGCACGGTCGAGGCGGGGCGCCTGGGCAGGGGGACGACGCGCCGTCGGACGGTGGTGACGGCGGGGCCGCTCTCGCCTATCGGCTGATCGCCGGCGGGCGCCCGCTCGGGACGCTGGTCATCGGTCGGGCCGGGCTGCCGCGCTTCCCGGACGAGGTGACCGGGCTGGTCGAGGACCTCAGCCGACGGATCGCGCTGTCCATCGGCGCGGCCCGGCAGTACGCCCGCCAGGTCACCATCAGCCGCGTCCTGCAACGCGGACTGCTACCCGGCGCGGTCGCCGAGATCCCCGGAGTGTCGAGCGCGCTCGTGTACGAGCCGTGCGACAAGGGCGGACCCAGCGGCGACTTCTACGACCTGTTCCCGGCGGGCCGAGGCCGCTGGTGCTTCGCGATCGGCGACGTGCAGGGCAAGGGGCCCGAGGCGGCGGTGGTCATCGGCCTCGCCCGCCCCTGGCTGAGGCTGCTCGCCCGCGAGGGCTACGGCGTGGCGGACGTACTCGACCGCCTCAACCAGCTCCTCCTCGACGACGCCACCGAGGCGGCGGACGCCGCCGCACGCGCCCTGGTCACGGCCGGCGACCCCGGCCTCGTCGACCCCGACGGCCCCCAGACCCGCTTCCTCTCCCTCCTCTACGGCGAACTCGTCCCCTTCGACGGCGGCGTCCGCTGCACCCTCGCCTCCGCCGGACACCCGCTGCCGCTGCTGCTGGGCCCCGACGGCGACGTACGGGCCGTGGCCGAGCCGCAGACGCTGCTCGGAGTGATCGAGGACACCGAGTACGTCTCCGAGACGTTCGAGCTGCACCCCGGCGACACCCTGCTGTGCGTGACCGACGGGGTCACCGAGCGGCGCAGCGGCCCCCGCATGTTCGACGACGGGGACGGTCTCACCGGCGCGCTCGCCGGCTGCGCCGGACTCGACGCCCAGCTGATCGCCGAACGCATCCGACGCCTCGTCCACGAGTTCGGAGAACGGCCCCCGGACGACGATCTGGCGCTGCTCGTGCTGCAGGCGGAGTAGGGCGAAACGAGTGCGGAACGAGGACCGGCGGGCGTGCTGGACAATGGAAGGCATGCCTTCCGCACTCCCCGACGGTGAGCCCGTCCCTGACGACGGGGCGCTCCCCGCGCACGCCCTGGCCGACGCGGCCGAGCGTCCCCTCGGGTTCTATCTGCACGTCCCGTACTGCGCGACCCGCTGCGGCTACTGCGACTTCAACACCTACACCGCGACCGAGCTGCGCGGCACCGGCGGCGTCCTGGCCTCCCGCGACAACTACGCGGACACCGTGATCGACGAGATCCGCCTGGCCCGCAAGATCCTCGGCGACGATCAGAGGACCGTCGAGACCGTCTTCGTGGGCGGCGGTACGCCCACGCTGCTGTCCGCCGACGACCTCGTACGGATGCTGGGGGCGATCCGCGACGAGTTCGGCCTCGCGGCCGACGCCGAGGTGACGACGGAGGCGAACCCGGAGTCGGTCGACCCCGCCTACCTGGAGACCCTCCGCGCCGGCGGCTTCAACCGTCTCTCCTTCGGAATGCAGAGCGCGAAGCAGCACGTCCTGCGCGTGCTCGACCGTACGCACACGCCGGGGCGCCCGGAGGCGTGCGTTGCGGAGGCCCGCGCGGCCGGCTTCGACCACGTCAACCTCGACCTGATCTACGGCACGCCGGGGGAGTCCGACGACGACTGGCGGGCCTCCCTGGATGCCGCGCTCGGCGCCGGGCCGGATCACATCTCGGCGTACGCGCTGATCGTCGAGGAGGGCACCCAGCTCGCGCGGCGCATCCGCCGGGGCGAGGTACCCATGACGGACGACGACGTCCATGCCGACCGCTACCTCATCGCCGAGGAGACGCTCTCGGCGGCCGGCTTCGACTGGTACGAGGTCTCCAACTGGGCCACCTCCGACGCGGGCCGCTGCCTCCACAACGAGCTGTACTGGCGCGGTGCCGACTGGTGGGGAGCGGGGCCGGGGGCGCACAGCCACGTGGGCGGGGTGCGCTGGTGGAACGTCAAGCACCCGGGGGCGTACGCGGGGGCGCTGGCGGCGGGGAAGTCACCGGGAGCCGGGCGTGAGCTGCTGGCGGACGAGGACCGCCGGGTCGAGCGCATTCTGCTGGAGCTGAGGCTGCGGGAGGGGTGCCCGTTGTCCCTGCTGCGCGAAGAGGGGCTTGCTGCGGCGGCTCGGGCGCTGGCCGACGGGCTGCTGGAGGCGGGGCCGTACGAGGAGGGGCGGGCCGTGCTCACGCTGCGGGGGCGGTTGCTGGCGGACGCGGTGGTGCGGGACTTGGTGGACTGATCCTCTCCGGAGGGTGAACCGCTACGAAACGGCGGTTCGATCCCTAACCTGGTTCGTAGGCTGCCGCCGAAAAGTACGCGGCGGATATGGAGGCCACGGAGATGACCGCTGTGGACGAACGCGACATGACCAGGTACTTCGAGGAGCTTGAGCCTCCCGAGGGCGTCAAGGTGGAGCTTCTCCGGGGGGTAATCGTGATGATGGCCAGTCCTGACATCGTGCACAACAGGATCGTCGTCGATGTACAGGACCAGATTCCGCGGTCGCGCTGGTCTCGTCTTCAGACTCAGGACGTCGACATCCTGACTGAACCCAGTGAGCCGGTGCCGGATCTGGTGGTCGTCGCGCGAGACCTCTTGCCCGATTCGGGTCGGCTGCTGCCGTCTGAGCTGGTCACCATGGTCGTGGAGGTCGTCTCCAAGTTCAGCGTTCACCAGGACTACGAAGTCAAGAGGTCGATCTACGCAGCAGGCAAGGTGCCCGCGTATCTCATCCTCGATCCGATCATGGCGCAGTGTGTACTGCTGACGAGGCCTGAGGGGGCGGGAGAGGACGCCAACTACTTGACGCAGCAGATCACCAAGTTCGGTGACCCGGTGACGTTGGAGATCCTGGGAGTTGAACTGGACACGAGCGACTTCGGCACCTTGCCCGGCGTCAGGCCTCACCGCTACCCGTGACGAAGTCGATCAGCTCCTCCACCCGCCCCAGCAACTCCGGCTCCAGGTCCTTGTAAGACCCCACCCGCCCCAGAATCGCCTGCCACACCGCCCCCGTGTTCTCCGCGGGCCACCCCAGCGCCCGGCACACCCCCGTCTTCCAGTCCTGCCCGCGCGGCACGCGCGGCCACGCCGCGATACCCACCGCCGACGGCTTCACGGCCTCCCAGATGTCGATGTACGGGTGGCCCACGACGAGCGCGTGCTCGCTGGTCACCGACGTGGCGATCCGGGACTCCTTGCTGCCGGGGACCAGGTGGTCGACCAGGACCCCGAGGCGCGCGTCGGGCCCGGGGGCGAAGTCCGCGACGATCGACGGGAGGTCGTCCACGCCCTCCAGGTACTCCACCACCACGCCCTCGATGCGCAGATCGTCACCCCACACCTTCTCGACGAGTTCGGCGTCATGGCGGCCCTCGACGTAGATGCGGCCGGCGCGGGCCACACGGGCGCGGGCGCCGGGGACGGCGACCGAGCCCGAGGCCGTGCGGGAGGGGCGGGCGGGGGCCGACGACGAGGGGCGAACCAGCGTCACCACCCGGCCCTCCAGGAGGAAGCCACGGGGTTCCAGCGGGAACACCCGGTGCTTGCCGAAGCGGTCCTCCAACGTCACCGTGCCCGCCTCACAGCGGATGACCGCGCCGCAGAAGCCGGTCGTGGGCTCCTCGACGACCAGGCCGGGGTCGGCCGGGACCTCGGGGGCCGGCTTGGGCCTCTTCCACGGAGGGGTCAGATCGGGTGAGTACTGGCGCATTCGGATGACGATAGGAGAAGCGGCGCCCGGAAGCTCCCGGGGTCAGCGCGACACGCCGAAGCGGCGGGCCAGCGCGTCGCGTTGGCCCCGTACGAAGGCCGCGTCCACCACCGCCCCGTGACCGGGGACGTAGAGCGCGTCCTCGCCGCCCAGGGCCAGGAGGCGGTCCAGCGCCGCCGGCCAGCGGGCGGGGACGGCGTCGGGACCGGCCTGGGGTTCACCGGACTCCTCGACCAGGTCCCCGCAGAAGACGACCTCCGGCGAACCGGCGGATCTCGCGGTGGCCGGGGTGCCCGGGACCAGGACCACCAGGTCGTGTGCGGTGTGTCCCGGTCCCACGTTCGCCAGCAGCACCTGGTGACCGCCGCCCAGATCGAGGGTCCACTCGCCGGAGACATGGTGGCCGGGCGGGACGAGGAGTTCGGCGGCCTCGGAAGCCGCCGCCGGATCGAGACCGTGGCGTACGGCGTCCGCGCGGAGAACGTCACGTTCCCGGGTCAGGGCTGCGCCCAGTCCGACCGCACCGAACACCTCCACCCCGGCGAACGCCGCCGCCCCGAAGACATGGTCGAAGTGGGCGTGGGTGAGCGCGAGATGTGTCACACGGCCGCCGCCGAGCAGTCGACGCGCCTCGGCACGCAACCGCGCGCCCTCCCGCAGGCTGGAACCCGAGTCGATCAGCAGGGCCGCGCCGTCCCCGACCACCAGCCCGACCGTGCAGTCCCAGCCCGGCAGGCGGCACCGGCCGACACCGGGTGCCAATCCCTCCCACCCGAGCTCTTCCCAAGTCACCGTCATGCGCCGACGCTAGCTGTAGCGCTCCCCGGACCGCGTGGTCGGGGGAGGGCCCCGTCCCGTGAAAGAGCACCGGCACCTCCCCGCAGAGGTGTCACCACCTTCCCGTCCCGGCCCGTCGGCGCACCTACCCGTCGGTAGGAAGCGGCCCGACATCGCCGGACAGGTCGGTACACGTCGGCATGACATGGCTGGACCGGCCTTGCCGGGGGCGTACCCCACCGCCGTACACTGGGCGGGGAGTGTTGGCACTCGCCCGGGGCGAGTGCCAAGGGGGAGTCACAGGAGAGCGAGCTGGAGGTGTGCGCGGTGCTCAGTGAACGCAGGCTCCAGGTGCTGCGCGCCATCGTCCAGGACTATGTGGGCACCGAGGAACCGGTCGGTTCCAAGGCGCTCACGGAGCGGCACAACCTCGGTGTCTCCCCGGCGACCGTCCGCAACGACATGGCGGCGCTGGAGGACGAGGGCTTCATCGCCCAGCCCCACACCAGTGCGGGCCGCATCCCCACCGACAAGGGGTACCGGCTCTTCGTCGACAAGCTGGCCGGCGTCAAGCCCATGACCCCGCCCGAGCGGCGCGCCATCCAGAACTTCCTGGACGGCGCGGTCGATCTGGACGACGTGGTGGCCCGGACCGTGCGGCTGCTCGCGCAGCTCACGCGGCAGGTCGCCGTCGTGCAGTATCCGTCGCTCACACGGTCGACGGTGCGGCACGTCGAGCTGTTGTCGCTGGCCCCCGCCCGGCTGATGCTCGTGCTGATCACGGACACGGGACGGGTGGAGCAGCGGCTGGTGGACTGCCCGGCGCCCTTCGGGGAAACGTCACTCGCGGATCTGCGCGCCCGGCTCAACAGCAAGGTCGCGGGCCGCCGGTTCACCGACGTGCCCCGGCTGGTCGAGGACCTGCCGGAGGCGTTCGACGTCGAGGACCGGGGGACGGTCGCGACGGTGCTCTCCACCCTCCTCGAAGCACTCGTCGAGGAGAGCGAGGAGCGGCTGATGATCGGCGGCACCGCCAATCTCACCCGCTTCGGACATGACTTCCCCCTCACCATCCGGCCCGTGCTGGAAGCCTTGGAGGAGCAGGTCGTCCTCCTCAAGTTGCTTGGCGAGGCAGGGGATTCGGGCATGACCGTACGCATCGGTCATGAGAACGCCTATGAGGGACTCAACTCCACGTCCGTCGTCTCCGTCGGTTACGGTTCGGGCGGCGAGGCAGTAGCGAAGCTGGGCGTGGTCGGACCTACGCGCATGGACTATCCGGGAACGATGGGAGCGGTACGAGCGGTGGCACGGTACGTCGGACAGATCCTGGCGGAGTCTTAAGTGGCCACGGACTACTACGCCGTGCTCGGCGTGCGCCGCGACGCTTCCCAGGACGAGATCAAGAAGGCGTTCCGGAGGCTCGCGCGCGAGCTCCACCCGGACGTCAACCCCGATCCGAAGACCCAGGAGCGGTTCAAGGAGATCAACGCCGCCTACGAGGTGCTCTCGGACCCGCAGAAGAAGCAGGTCTACGACCTCGGCGGCGACCCGCTCTCCCAGGCGGGCGGCGGCGCGGGCGGCTTCGGCGCGGGCGGCTTCGGGAACTTCTCGGACATCATGGACGCCTTCTTCGGTACGGCGTCCCAGCGGGGTCCCCGGTCGCGCACGCGCCGTGGCCAGGACGCGATGATCCGGCTGGAGATCGACCTCGAGGAGGCGGCCTTCGGCACGACGAAGGACATCCAGGTCGACACCGCCATCGTCTGCGCCACGTGCAGCGGCGAGGGCGCGGCCCCGGGAACCACCGCCCAGACCTGTGACATGTGTCGCGGTCGTGGTGAGGTCTCCCAGGTCACCCGGTCCTTCCTCGGCCAGGTCATGACCTCCCGGCCCTGCCCGCAGTGCCAGGGCTTCGGCACGATCGTCCCCAACCCGTGCCCCGAGTGCGCGGGCGACGGGCGGGTGCGGTCGCGACGGACGCTCACGGTCAAGATCCCGGCCGGTGTCGACAACGGCACGCGGATCCAGCTCGCCGGTGAGGGCGAGGTCGGGCCCGGTGGCGGCCCCGCCGGTGACCTGTACGTCGAGATCCACGAGCTGCCGCACCCGACCTTCCAGCGGCGCGGCGACGATCTGCACTGCACGGTGACGATCCCGATGACGGCGGCGGCGCTGGGCACCAAGGTGCCGCTGGAGACGCTGGACGGTCTCGAGGAGGTCGACATCCGGCCCGGGACCCAGTCGGGACAGTCGATCCCGCTGCACGGGCGGGGTGTCACGCATCTGCGCGGTGGCGGGCGTGGGGATCTGATCGTCCACGTCGAGGTGCAGACGCCGACGAAGCTCGACCCCGAGCAGGAGGGGCTGCTGCGGCAGCTCGCCGTGCTGCGGGGCGAGGAGCGGCCGATGGGGCAGTTCCAGCCGGGGCAGCAAGGGTTGTTCTCGCGGCTGAAGGACGCGTTCAACGGGCGCTGACGGCTTGTTCGTCGGGTGCGGGTGAGTGGGGCTTCTCGCGCAGTTCCCCGCGCCCCTGAAAAGCACGGGCTGCGCCCCGTGCTTTTCAGGCCCGCAGGCCTGGTCTTTTCGGGGCGCGGGGAACTGCGCGACCAGCCCCCACTCACCCGCACCCGACCAACAACCCTCCGTCCCCGATTCGGCGATGTCCGGAGGACAGTGGCACCATGCCGTCATGTCCTCCGCGCTGACCGATCTCGTCCCGCTTCCGATCGTGCAGGCCCCCATGGCCGGCGGCGTCTCCGTGCCGCGACTGGCCGCCGCCGTGTCCGAGGCGGGCGGGCTGGGCTTCCTCGCCGCCGGGTACAAGACGGCCGACGGGATGTACCAGGAGATCAAGGCGCTACGGGCGCTGACCGCGCGGCCGTTCGGCGTGAACCTCTTCATGCCGCAGCCCGAGTATGCCGAGCCCGCCGCCGTCGAGGTGTACGCGGAGCAGTTGGCCGGTGAGGCCACCTGGTACGAGGCCGACCTGGGCGACCCCGACAGCGGACGCGACGACGGCTACGAGGCCAAGCTCGCCGTGCTGCTCGACAACCCGGTACCGGTGGTGTCGTTCCACTTCGGCTGCCCGACCCCCGAGGTCGTCGAGTCCCTCGCCCGCAAGGGCACGCTCACCCTGGTCACCGCGACCTCGGTGGAGGAGGCGCAGGCCGTGGAGCGGTCGGGTGCCCACGCGGTGATCGTGCAGGGCGTCGAGGCGGGCGGCCATCAGGGCACCCACCGGGACGACCCCGAGCGGGACTGCGCCGGCATCGGTCTGCTCTCCCTGGTCGCCCAGGTCCGCGAGGCCGTGGCCCTGCCGATGGTCGCCGCCGGCGGCATCATGCGCGGCGGCCAGATCGCCGCGCTCCTCATGGCCGGTGTGAGCGCGGCCCAGCTCGGCACGGCCTTCCTGGCCACCCCCGAGTCCGGCGCGCACGCCGTGCACAAACAGGCGTTGACCAACCCCCTCTTCGTCCGCACCGAGCTGACCCGCGCCTTCTCCGGGCGCCCGGCCCGCGGCCTGGTCAACCGGTTCCTGCGCGAGCACGGCCCCTACGCGCCCGTCGCCTACCCCGACGTCCACCACCTCACCTCGCCGCTGCGCAAGGCCGCCGCCCAGGCCGGGGACGCGCAGGGCATGGCGCTGTGGGCCGGGCAGGGGCACCGGATGGCCCGGGACCTGCCCGCCGGGAAACTGGTCGAGGTGCTGACCACCGAGATCGCCGCCGCGCAGGCCGAACAGGCCTCCGCATGGGTGGGCGGCCGGGCGGCCGGTGACCGTACCGGGAGTGAGGGCTGATGACCGCGCCCGTGTTCGTCGTCGAGTCGCTGGAACTGCCGGACGGCTGCGGCGGCGAGTTCGTGCTCGACGGGCCCGAGGGGCGGCACGCCGTCTCCGTGAAGCGGCTGCGGGCCGGTGAGGACATCGTCCTCACGGACGGGCGCGGGCGGTGGGCCGAGGGGGTCGTCAAGGCCGCCGAGGGCAAGGACCGGCTTGTCGTCATGGACCTGGAGACCGTCCACAAGGAAGCTCCGGCACAGCCCCGCATCACCGTCGTCCAGGCGCTGCCCAAGGGGGACCGGGGTGAGCTGGCCGTCGAGACCATGACCGAGGTCGGTATCGACGCGATCGTGCCGTGGGCCGCGTCGCGGTGCATCACACAGTGGCGGGGCGAACGCGGGGCCAAGGCGCTCGCGAAGTGGCGGGCGACCGCGCGGGAGGCGGGGAAGCAGTCGCGGCGGGTGCGGTTCCCCGAGGTCGCCGAGCCAGCCACCGGTAAGCAGGTCGCGGGGGTGTTGGCGAAGGCGGACTTCGCGGCGGTGCTGCATGAGAGCGGGGACGAGACGTTGGCCACGGCCGAGTTGCCGGTGGCCGGGGAGATCGTGCTTGTCGTGGGGCCCGAAGGTGGGGTGTCGCCGGAGGAGTTGGCGCTCTTCGGGGAGGCGGGGGCGCGGGCGTATCGGCTGGGGCCGAGTGTGTTGCGTACGTCCACGGCGGGGACCGCTGCGGGGGCGTTGTTGCTGGGGCGGACGGGGCGGTGGTCCTGACGGGGTCCCGCTCCCGCCGCCCCTACCCGTTCCCATCAACGTTCCCCTCCCCGGGGGCTGTGCCCCTCCGACCCCCTTGGGCGCCTTGGCCCGGGGGGTTTCGTTGTATGGGCGGGTGCGGGTTCGTCGCGGTTGCTCGCGCGGTTCCCCGCGCTCCTGAGGAGCGCGGTGGATGGCCGCATGCGGTCTTCCGCGCGGCCGTGGGGGGTGGCAGGCTGCCGTGGCATGAAGGCGTCGGGGCGTATCAGGGCGTATCGGGCGGGTGGGCGTCGGCTCCTGGTGGGGGCCGGGCTCGGGGTGAGCGCGGTCGTGGGGCTCACGGCGTGTGAGATGGGCGACGGGCTCAACACCGGCGCGGTCGCGTACACGACGGATCAGACGGGGACCAAGGAGCTGGAGCGGCGAGGGGTAGACGTCCGGTGGCTGAACTGCACGGCGTCGTACGACAGTGACGGCCGCGGCGACAAGTCCTCGTCGCCCTCCTCGTCCGTCGACACCGTCGCGAACGTCGACTGCACGGGTGAGGACGAGAAAGGCCGGGACATCGACCTCACCGGGAAGGTGACCAAAGAGGTCGGCGGCAAGTGCGTACGCGGAGATCTGACCGCGAAGGTCGATGGCAAGGAGCGGTTCCACGTCGATGTGCTGGGAAACTGCGACGCCCCCGACCCGACTCCCAGCGCCGGCCTGCCGAACCCGGACCAGCCGGACCGGCCCGGCCCGACAGTGACGGTCACCGTCACGCAGACCGTCTGGTGCCAGACCGATCCGCAGTGCTGGCCGGAGGGCAAGTAGGCCGAGAGGGGCGAGCAGGGCGAGCAGGGCGAGTGCGGCCCGGGGCGAGGGACGTGATCCAAACCCCTCCCCATCGGACCGAACGCTGCTTACAGTGACCGGGTGACTCAGCTTGCGTATCTCCGGTACCCGCATCTGCACGGTGACCTGGTCGCCTTCACCGCCGAGGACGACGTGTGGGTCGCGCCGCTCGACGGCGGCCGTGCCTGGCGGGTCAGCGCGGACAACGTGCCCGTGAACCATCCACGTATCTCCCCGGACGGCACGACCGTCGCGTGGACCTCCACGCGGGACGGCGCGCCCGAGGTGCATGTCGCGCCCATCGACGGCGGACCGGCCAGGCGACTGACCTACTGGGGGAGTTGGCGGACCCAGGTGCGCGGCTGGACCCCTGACGGACAGGTCCTCGCGCTCAGCACGTACGGGGAGGCCAGCCTCCGGCGGAGCTGGGCGCGCGCCGTCCCGCTCGACGGCGGCCCGGCCGCCACCCTGCCCTACGGGCCGGTCGGCGATGTCGCCCATGGGCCGGCGACCGTCCTGCTGTCGGCGCCCATGGGGCGCGAGGCCGCCTGGTGGAAGCGGTACCGGGGAGGTACGGCGGGGAAGCTGTGGATCGACCGCGCGGACGAGGGCGACGAGGGCGCCGGGGAATTCGTGCGGCTGCACGCCGAGTTGGACGGGAACCTCGAATACCCGCTGTGGGTCGGGGGGAGGATCGCGTTCCTCTCCGACCACGAGGGCGTCGGGGCGCTGTACTCCTCCCTCGCCGACGGCTCGGACCTACGCCGCCACACCCCCGTCGACGGCTTCTACGCCCGGCACGCGGCCACCGACGGCACCCGGGTCGTGTACTCGTCCGTCGGTGAACTGTGGCTCCTGGACGACCTGGACGGGGCCGAGCCGCGCAGGCTCGACATCCGGCTGGGCGGACAGCGCGTCGACCTCCAGCCGTTCCCGGTGAACGCCTCCCGCTGGTTCGGCTCCGCCTCGCCCGACCACACGGCCCGGGGCAGCGCGGTCTCCGTACGCGGCTCCGTCCACTGGATCACCCACCGCTCCGGGCCCGCCCGGGCGCTCGCCGCCGAGCACGGCGTACGGGCCCGGCTGCCGCGCACCTTCCGGGTGGAGGGCGAGGAGTGGGTGGTGTGGGTGACGGACGCGGACGGCGACGACGCGCTGGAGTTCGCCCCGGCGACCGGCGTCGGACCGGGCGCCACCCCGCGCCGGCTCGCCGCCGGACAGCTGGGCCGTGTCCTCGGGCTCACCGTGGCACCCGACGGCAGCCGTGTCGCGGTCGCCGCGCACGACGGCCGGGTGCTGCTCGTCGAGCGGGAGACCGGCGAGGTACGGGAGGTCGACCGGAGCGAGGACGGTGAGGTCTCCGGGCTCGTCTTCTCGCCCGACTCGGCCTGGCTCGCCTGGTCGCACCCCGGACCGCGCCCGCTGCGCCAGCTCAAGCTCGCCAACACCGCCGACCTGTCCGTGACCGAGGCGACCCCCCTCCGCTTCCAGGACTTCTCGCCCGCGTTCACGCTCGACGGCAAACACCTCGCCTTCCTCTCCGCACGCGCCTTCGACCCGGTCTACGACGAACACGTCTTCGACCTTCACTTCGTCAGCGGTGCCCGTCCGCATCTGATCACCCTGGCCGCGACCACCCCGTCGCCCTTCGGCCCGCAGCGCCACGGGCGGCCCTTCGAGGCACCGGAGAAGGACGAGACCCCGGACAGCGAGGGAGCCCCCGCGACCCGTATCGACCTCGAAGGGCTCGCCGACCGGATCGTGCCCTTCCCGGTCGAGGCCGCCCGCTACTCCACGCTCCGCGCCGCCAAGGACGGCGTGCTGTGGCTGCGGCACCCGGTCACCGGCGTCCTCGGCCACTCCCGGGCCACGCCCGACGACCCGGAGCCGAAGACCTCCCTGGAGCGCTACGACCTCGCTCAGCAGCGCCCGGAGTACCTCGCCTCCGACGCCGACCACTTCGCCGTCAGCGGCGACGGCAAGCGGGTGCTGCTGTGGACCGACGGCAAGCTCAAGGTCGTACCGAGTGACCGGCGGGCCTCGAACGACGACGAGAGCGACAGCAACATCACCGTCGACCTCTCGCGTATCCGGCAGACCATCGACCCGGCCGCCGAGTGGCGGCAGATGTACGACGAGACCGGCCGCCTCATGCGGGACAACTTCTGGCGCCCGGACCTGGGCGGGGTGGACTGGGACGGCGTACTGGACCGCTACCGCCCGGTGGTGGAGCGGCTGGCCACCCACGACGACCTGGTGGACCTGCTGTGGGAAGTGCAGGGCGAGTTGGGCACGTCGCACGCGTACGTCACCCCGCGCGGGCGGGGCGGCTCCGGCGACCGGCGGCAGGGGCTGCTCGGGGCCGACATCTCCCGCCACGAGGACGGGGCCTGGCGGATCGACCGGGTGCTGCCGTCCGAGACCTCCGACCCGGACGCGCACGCGCCGCTCGCCGCGCCGGGTGTCGCGGTGCGGGCCGGGGACGCGATCGTGGCGGTCGGGGGGCAGCCGGTCGATCCGGTGGCCGGACCCGGCCCGCTGCTCGTCGGTACGGCGGGGAAGGCCGTCGAGCTGACCGTCCTCCCGGCGGGGGGCGGGGATCTCCGGCATCCCGTCGTCGTGCCCATCTCCGACGAGGAGCCGCTGCGGTACCACGCGTGGGTGGCGGACCGCCGGGCCTACGTCCACGAGAAGTCCGGTGGGCGCCTCGGGTATCTGCATGTGCCCGACATGGTCGGCTCGGGCTGGGCCCAGCTCCATCGTGACCTGCGGATCGAGGTCGCTCGGGAGGGGCTGGTCGTGGACGTCCGGGAGAACCGGGGCGGGCACACGTCGCAGCTCGTGGTGGAGAAGCTGGCGCGGCGGATCGTGGGGTGGGACCTGCCGCGGGGGATGCGGGCGGTCAGCTATCCGGACGATGCGCCGCGTGGGCCCGTCGTCGCCGTCGCCAACGAGTTCTCCGGGTCCGACGGGGACATCGTCAACGCGGCGATCAAGGCGCTGGGGATCGGGCCGGTGGTCGGGACGCGGACCTGGGGTGGGGTCGTGGGGATCGACAGCCGGTATCGGCTGGTGGACGGGACGTCGGTGACGCAGCCGAAGTACGCCTTCTGGCTGGAGGGGTACGGGTGGGGGGTCGAGAACCACGGGGTGGATCCCGACGTGGAGGTGGTGCAGGCGCCGCAGGATTACGCGGCCGGGCGTGATCCTCAGCTCGACGAGGCGATCCGGATCGCGTTGGCGGGGCTCGAGTCCAGCCCCGCGAAGGTGGCACCACCGCTGCCGGAGTCGTAGTTCTCCTCGCCCCCGCCGCCCTTACCCGTCCCATCTCAAGGGGCTGCGCCCCTTCGCCCCCCATGCGCGGGTCCGGTGGGGGCTTCTCGCGCAGTTCCCCGCGCCCCTCAAGGGCCTGCGGCCCTTTCAGGGCCGGGAAAGCACGGGGCGTAGCCCCTGCTTTCAGGGGCGCGGGGAACTGCGCGACCAGCCCCCACCCACCCGCGCATGGGGGTCGAAGGGGCGCAGCCCCCTTGATGGGACGGGTAAGGGCGGCGGGGGCGGAAAACGCTCGATAGCATGCCCACGTAGAGGATCACCGGTGGCTGGGAGGCACGAATGGCTGGGGAGCCGCAGGACGACTGTCTGTTCTGCAAGATCGTGGCGGGGCATGTGCCGGCCACGATCGTGCGGGAGACCGAGACCACGGTCGCGTTCCGGGACATCAACCCCCAGGCGCCGACCCACGTACTGGTGATCCCCAAGGCGCACTACCCGGACGCCGCGGCCCTCGGCACCGCCGCCCCGGAACTCGCCGCGGACGTCCTCCGCGAGACACAGGCCGTCGCGGACGAGGACAAGCTGGAGAGCTACCGCATCGTCTTCAACACCGGCACCGGCGCCGGCCAGACCGTGTTCCACGCGCACGCCCATGTCGTCGGCGGCCGCGGCCTGCAGTGGCCCCCCGGGTGACAAGCCGTGTCCGTACGTGAACTGGTGGTCCTCGGCACCGCCAGCCAGGTCCCGACCCGGCATCGCAACCACAACGGCTATCTGCTGCGCTGGGACGGCGAGGGCCTGCTCTTCGACCCCGGCGAGGGCACCCAGCGGCAGATGCTGCGCGCCGGGGTCGCCGCGCACGACCTGAACCGCATATGCGTCACCCATTTCCACGGCGATCATTCGCTGGGACTGGCCGGTGTCATCCAGCGGATCAACCTCGACCGGGTCCCGCACGACGTCACCGCCCACTATCCGCGCTCCGGTCAGCGGTTCTTCGACCGGCTGCGGTACGCCACCGCCTACCGGGAGACGGTCCCGCTGATCGAGGCGCCGGTCGACGGGGACGGTGGGGCGCTGGCCGTCACTCCCGCCTACACGCTCGACTCGCGCAAGCTCTCCCACCCCGTCGAGTCGTACGGGTACCGGCTCGTCGAACCGGACCGGCTCCGCATGCTGCCCGAGCGGCTCGCCGCGCACGGGATCAAGGGGCCGGACGTCGGCAGGATCCAGCGGGAGGGGGCGATCGGCGGTGTCTCGCTCGACGAGGTGAGCGAGACACGACGCGGACAGCGGTTCGCGTTCGTCATGGACACCCGGCTGTGTGACGGGGTCTACGCGCTCGCCGACGCGGCCGACATGCTCGTCATCGAGTCCACGTTCCTGAACGAGGACATCGAACTCGCCGTGGACCACGGACACCTGACGGCGGGTCAGGCGGCCTCCGTGGCCCGTGACTGCGGGGTGCGGCATCTCGTGCTCACCCACTTCAGCCAGCGCTACTCCGAGCCCGAGGAGTTCGAACGGCAGGCACGGGCCGCCGGGTTCGAGGGGGAGCTGACCGTGGCGCACGACCTGTTGAGGGTGGCGCTTCCGAAACGGCGGTAGAGCGGCCGTACGATGCTTTGATGTCCCTCCCCAAAGCTGAACTGCACCTGCACATCGAAGGAACTCTGGAGCCGGAGCTGGCCTTCGCGCTGGCCGCCCGGAACGGGGTCGCGCTGCCGTACGCGGACACGGACGGGCTGCGCGAGGCGTACGAGTTCGAAGACCTGCAGTCCTTTCTGGACCTGTACTACGAGCTGATGGCCGTCCTCCGCACCGAGCAGGACTTCGCGGACCTCGCCGACGCCTATCTCGCCCGCGCCGCCGCCCAGGGCGTACGGCACGCGGAGATCTTCTTCGACCCGCAGGCCCACAGCGCGCGGGGTGTGGGGATGGGGACGGTCGTCCAGGGGCTGTGGCGGGCGCTGGGGTGGAGCGAGGAGACGTATGGGATCTCGACCCAGCTGATCATGTGTTTCCTCCGGGACGAGTCCGCCGCGTCGGCGCTGGAGACCCTGGAGGCCGCGAAGCCGTATCTGGACCGGATCGTCGGGATCGGGCTGGACTCCGCCGAGATCGGGCACCCGCCGGTGAAGTTCCGCGAGGTGTACGAGGCGGCCGCCGCGCTGGGCCTGCGGCGTGTGGCGCACGCGGGGGAGGAGGGGCCGCCGGAGTACATCACCGAGGCCCTCGACGTCCTCGGTGTCGAGCGCGTCGACCACGGGCTCCGGTGCATGGAGGACCCGGCCCTCGTCGAGCGGTTGGTGCGCGAGCGGGTGCCTCTGACACTGTGCCCACTGTCGAACGTGCGGCTGCGGACCGTCGACACCCTCGCCGACCACCCCCTGCCCGCCATGCTCGACGCGGGCCTGCTGTGCACGGTCAACTCCGACGACCCCGCGTACTTCGGCGGGTACGCCGGGGACAACTTCGACGCCGTACGACGAACGCTGGGTCTCGGCGAGGAACGGCTGCGCGAGCTGGCCCGCAACTCCTTCACGGCCTCGTTCCTGGAGCACGACGAGGAGCGGCGGGCCAGGTATCTCGCCGAGGTTGACGCGTACGAGTTCGGGTGAGCCGAACGGGACCCCGGGACGGGCTCAGGCCGCCGGGCGGTACTCGTGCTGCCGAGTCGGGCGCGGGTGAGTCGGGTGCGGGTGAGTCGGGCTTCCCGCGCCGTTCCCCGCGCCCCTGAAAGCCCAGGCCTCAGGCCGAGCGGCGGAAGCCGATCGTGGGCACGGCCCGCCGCAGCGGCCAGGGGCTGACGTGTTCCTTGGGGAGGAGGTCCTCCAGGAAGGCGTACCGGCGCAGCGCGGCGGGATCCTGCCCGTCCAGGGACTGCACCCGGCGCCACCACGCGGCGATCTCGTACCAGCCGGGGGCCGACAGGGAGCCACCGAACTCCTGCACCGACAGCGCGGCGGTCAGACCCGCGAAGGCCAGCCGGTCGGCCAGCGGCCAGTCCGCCAGGGTGCCGGTGACGAAACCGGCGACGAACACATCACCCGCGCCCGTGGGATCCATGGCCTCCACGGCGATGGCCGGTACCTCCGCCGTCTCACCGGTCCGGCCGTCCACGGCGTACGCGCCTTCCGCGCCCAAGGTGACCACGGCCAGGGGGACGTGGCCGGTGAGGGCGTGCGCGGCGGCCCGGGGGCACTCCGCGCCGGTGTACCGCATCGCCTCCTGCGCGTTGGGCAGAAACGCCTCGCAGTGGGCGAGATCGGCGAGCCCCGCCAGATCCCAGGCACCGGTCTCGTCCCAGCCGACGTCCGCGAAGATCCGGGTGCCCTTGCCCGCGGCCTGGGCGATCCAGGGGGCGCGTACGCCCGGCGTGAGGGAGGCGACGGCGGCCCGCGCATGGGGCGGGCACTCCGGCGCGGACTCCTCCGGGGGTGCCTCGTGCCCGTGCGAGACCATCGTGCGCTCGCCCTCGTACGCCATGGAGACGGTGACCGGGGAGTGCCAGCCGAGGACCGTACGGGAGGGGGAGAGGTCGATGCCCTCGCCCTGCTCCAGGGCGTCCCAGCAGTACTCCCCGTAGTGGTCGTCCCCGAAGGCCGCCGCGAGCGAGGTCCTCAGGCCCAGCCGGGCCAGGGCGGTGGCCATGTTCGCCACGCCGCCCGGGCTCGACCCCATTCCGCGCGCCCAGGACTCGGTCCCGCGTGCCGGGGCGGAGGCGAGCCCGGTGAAGATGATGTCGAGGAAGACGGTGCCGGTGAGGTAGACGTCCCAGGGGGGATCGGACGGGCCGCGCAGGGCCCTGAGCGGGTCGACCTGGGGCCGGTGGTTCGGTCGCTCTCCCTTGAACGCGCTCACGATGTGCTCCCTGGCGTGGTGCGGATCCAGCCAGTCTGCACCAAACGCTCCGCTGGGGGGTGCGGGTCACGCCGGTGCGGGGGCGCGAGCGGGCGTTGGCCGGCGCGGGCGCGTGGGGGCTGGTCGCGCAGTTCCCACGCACCCGCGCCCCTGAAAGCACGGGCCGCGCCCCGTGCTTTCAGGCCCGACGGAGCCAGGGGGCTACCAGCGAGGCACGGACGGCGTCATCCACCCCGGTTCCGCCACGCGCATCGCCGCCGCGTCGTCGCGGTCCCTCAGCGCACCGTCATCGGCCAGCCACCGGCGATGCAGGAGTGCCAGCTTCTCCCGGTCCAGCTCGACCCCCAGCCCCGGTGCGTCCGACACCCGCACCGCGCCGTCCTGGAACGTGAGACGGGAGGTGAGGACGTCCTCCGACTGCCACGGGTAGTGGGAGTCACAGGCGTGGTGGAGGCCGGGGACGGTGGACGCCACATGGGTCATGGCGGCGAGGCTGATGCCCAGATGGGTGTTGGAGTGCATGGACACCCCGACCCCGAACGCACGGCAGACGGCGGCCAGTTCACGGGTGTTGCGCAGCCCGCCCCAGTAGTGGTGGTCGGAGAGGACGACCTGCACGGCGCCCTTGGTGAACGCCTCCTCGATCTCCGCGAAGGTCGTCACGCACATGTTCGTGGCGAGGGGCACATCCGTCCGCGCGGCCACCTCCGCCATCGCGGGCGTACCCAGCGCCGGGTCCTCCAGGTACTCCAGCACGTCGGCCAGCTCGTCCGCCACCTTCAGCGAGGTCTCCACGGACCAGGCGCCGTTCGGGTCCAGCCGGAGCGGATGCCCGGGGAAGGCCTCGGCGAGCGCGCGGATCGCCGCGATCTCCTCGTCCGGCGGGAAGACACCCCCCTTGAGCTTGAACGACGTGAACCCGTACCGCTCCTTGAACTTCCGGGCCTGCTCGACGACCCCGGCCGGGTCCAGGGCCGCCCCCCAGTCGTCCTGCTCGGCGGCGACGCCCTCGGGATGGTCCGCCCACTTGTAGAAGAGGTACGCGCTGTACTCCACCGAGTCCCGCACCTTGCCGCCGAGCAGCGCGTGCACGGGCAGCCCCAGGGCCTTGCCGAGCGCGTCGAGACAGGCGACCTCGAACCCCGACAGGACCGACAGCCGCAGCTTGTCGGCGGTCTGGACGCCGCGCAGCCCGCCCACGTCGACCTGGCCGGAGACCCGTGACCGGTCGACGTCCACCTCGTCGGCGAGGGCGAACAGCCCGTTCAGATCGCTGACCGGGCGGCCCACCAGCTTCTCCGCGAACGGCCGGGCCAACTCCAGGTACTTGGTGTCGCCGTAGGTCTCGCCGACACCGGTCGTCCCGTCGGCGGTCACCACTTCCACGATCAGCCGGGGGGTGTACGGCTGGTGGACCCCCTGTGTGTTCAGCAACGGAGGGTCGGCGACCAGGATCGGGGTCAGCCGGGCCTCGGTGATGGCCAGGTCGCGGTCCCGAGGTCCGCGGCGGGTCCCATCCATCGCATCCCTCTCCATGGACGACGTCTGTATATGAGGATGGAAGCTAAGTATGCGAACGAGCGAGCGTCAAGGGGGCGCTCCACCAGCAGACCTGTGCCGCGACGGGGAAAAGCCCTACGGCACTGTCAGTGCGGCGTCGTACTCTTGAACCACAAGGCAGCCCTCACGGCAGCCAAGCTTCACGAGGAGGACGTGCGGCCTCTAGAGCCGGCCCATGACTCAGACACCCACAGCTCACACCCCCGCGCAGGGCAAGGCGAGAGCACAGTTCACCGTCCCCGCGGCGCACCCCATGGTGACCGTGCTGGGTTCGGGCGACTCCCTTCTGCGCGTGATCGAGAAGGCCTTCCCGGCGGTCGACATCCACGTCCGGGGCAATGAGATCAGCGCGGTCGGCGACGCCCCCGAAGTCGCTCTCGTCCAGCGCCTGTTCGACGAGATGATGCTGGTGCTCCGCACCGGACAGCCGATGACGGAGGACGCAGTGGAACGCTCGATCGCCATGCTGAGGGCGAGCGAGAACGGGAAGAGCGAAGGCCAGGAGACCCCGGCCGAGGTGCTGACGCAGAACATCCTGTCCTCGCGTGGCCGCACGATCCGCCCCAAGACGCTCAACCAGAAGCGGTACGTCGACGCCATCGACAAGCACACCGTCGTCTTCGGCATCGGTCCCGCCGGCACCGGCAAGACCTACCTGGCCATGGCCAAAGCCGTCCAGGCCCTGCAGTCCAAGCAGGTCAACCGCATCATCCTGACCCGCCCGGCCGTCGAGGCCGGCGAGCGCCTCGGCTTCCTCCCCGGCACGCTGTACGAGAAGATCGACCCGTACCTGCGCCCGCTGTACGACGCGCTGCACGACATGCTCGACCCGGACTCGATCCCGCGGCTGATGGCCGCCGGGACGATCGAGGTCGCGCCGCTGGCATACATGCGGGGCAGGACCCTTAATGACGCCTTCATCATCCTTGACGAGGCGCAGAACACCTCGCCCGAGCAGATGAAGATGTTCCTCACCCGCCTCGGCTTCGACTCGAAGATCGTCATCACCGGTGACGTGACGCAGGTCGACCTGCCGAACGGCACGAAGTCCGGTCTGCGCCAGGTCCAGGAGATCCTGGAGGGCCTCGACGACGTGCACTTCTCCCGGCTCTCGTCCCAGGATGTCGTACGGCACAAGCTGGTCGGCCGTATCGTCGACGCGTACGAGAAGTACGACACCACGCACGGCACGGAGAACGGCACGCACAAGGGCGGCCGGGGCAAGGCCGGGCACAAGGGGAAGTAGACAAGCACAGCACCATGTCGATCGACGTCAACAACGAGTCCGGAACCGAGGTCGACGAGCAGGCGATCCTCGACATCGCCCGCTACGCGCTGACGCGGATGCGTATCCACCCCCTCTCCGAGCTGTCGGTGATCGTGGTGGACGCCGACGCCATGGAGCAGCTGCACATCCAGTGGATGGACCTGCCCGGTCCGACGGATGTCATGTCCTTCCCGATGGACGAGCTGCGTCCGCCGTCGAAGGACGACGCCGAGCCGCCGCAGGGCCTGCTCGGCGACATCGTGCTCTGCCCCGAGGTCGCCGAGAAGCAGGGCAAGGAAGCGGAGACGCAGCACTCCATGGACGAGGAGCTTCAGCTCCTCACCGTCCATGGGGTGCTGCATCTGCTCGGGTACGACCACGAGGAGCCCGACGAGAAGGCCGAGATGTTCGGCCTTCAGGCCGCCATCGTCGACGGCTGGCGCGCGGAGAAGGGCCTCACCGGCCCCTCCCCGGCACCGACCGTGTCATGAGCGCGACTCTCATCGGCGGTGCCGTCGCCCTGGTCGTCGTCGCCTGGCTCGCCGCCTGCGCGGAGGCGGGCCTCGCGCGTGTCTCCAGCTTCCGTGCCGAGGAGGCCGTACGCTCCGGGCGGCGCGGCAGCGACAAGCTCGCCCAGGTCACGGCCGATCCGACCCGCTATCTGAACGTCGCGCTGCTGGTGCGCGTGGCCTGCGAGATGGCCGCCGCCGCGCTCGTCACCTACGCCTGTCTGCAGGAGTTCGACGCCACCTGGGAGGCGCTGGTCGTCGCCATCGGGGTGATGGTCCTCGTCAGCTACGTGGCGGTCGGCGTCTCCCCGCGCACCATCGGCCGCCAGCACCCCCTGAACACGGCCACGGCGGCGGCGTACATCCTGCTGCCGCTGGCACGGATCATGGGCCCCATCCCGTCCCTGCTGATCCTCATCGGCAACGCGCTGACGCCCGGCAAGGGTTTCCGGCGCGGCCCCTTCGCCTCCGAGGCCGAGCTGCGTGCGCTGGTCGACCTCGCCGAGCAGGAGTCCCTGATCGAGGCCGAGGAGCGCCGTATGGTGCACTCGGTCTTCGAGCTGGGCGACACCCTCGTACGCGAGGTGATGGTGCCGCGTACCGACCTGGTCGCCATCGAGCGTTACAAGACCATCCGCCAGGCCCTCACCCTCGCCCTGCGCTCGGGTTTCTCGCGCATACCCGTCACCGGCGAGAGCGAGGACGACGTCGTCGGGATCGTCTACCTGAAGGACCTGGCCCGTAAGACGCACATCAGCCGGGACGCCGAGAACGAACTGGTGTCCACGGCCATGCGCCCCGCCGTCTTCGTCCCCGACACCAAGAACGCCGGCGACCTGCTCCGCGAGATGCAGCAGGAGCGCAACCACGTCGCCGTCGTCATCGACGAGTACGGCGGCACCGCCGGCATCGTCACGATCGAGGACATCCTGGAGGAGATCGTCGGAGAGATCACCGACGAGTACGACCGTGAGCTGCCTCCGGTGGAGGAGCTGGGCGACGACCGGTACCGCGTCACCGCCCGTCTCGACATCACCGACCTCGGCGAGCTGTACGGCCTCGACGCCTACGACGACGAGGACGTGGAGACCGTCGGCGGCCTGCTCGCCAAGGCCCTCGGCCGCGTCCCCATCGCCGGTGCCTCCTCGGTCGTCGCCCTGCCGGACGAGCGCGAGCTGCGGCTCACGGCGGAGGCCGCCGCCGGCCGCCGGAACAAGATCGTCACGGTGCTGGTGGAGCCGATCGGCCCCGCCGAGCCGCCTCAGGAGGAGACGAAGCCGGAGTGACACCCCAGGAGCTGCGCGCCTTCTGCCTGTCCTTCAACGAGGCCGTCGAGGACTTCCCCTTCCGCCCCGAGATCTCCGTCTTCAAGGTCCTCGGCAAGGTGTTCGCCCTGAGCTGGATCGACGAGCGCCCCCTGAAGGTCAACCTCAAGTGCGACCCTGAGGACGCGGTCCGGCTCCGCGCCGAGCACCCCGGCCTCATCGCCCCCGGGTATCACATGAACAAGCGGCACTGGAACACCGTGAGGCTCGACGGCGACCTGCCGGACCACCTTGTCAGAGAGCTGATCGAGGACTCGTACGACCTGGTGGTGGCCGGTCTGCCCCGGGCCGAACGGCTCCGGCTCGACCGGGCGTGACGGGACGGACCCCGTGGCATGGTGCGCCGCACCGGTCTCCGTATGCTCGGGGCATGACCGACAGCAGCGCGCTCGACCCCGAGGACCGCAAGATCGTCACCCTGGCCCGTTCCGCGCGGGCCCGCAACGGTGTGCCCGAGGGCGCGGCCGTGCGGGACGAGACGGGCCGTACGTACGTGGCCGGGACCGTGGCCCTCGACTCCCTGCGGCTCAGCGCGCTGCGCACGGCGGTCGCCATGGCGGTGGCCTCCGGTGCCAAGTCCCTGGAGGCGGCGGCCGTGGTGACCGGAGCCGACACGGTCTCGGACGAGGACCGGGCGGCCGTACGGGACCTGGGCGGGCCTGGGACGCCGGTGCTGGTGGCGGGGCCGGACGGGGCGGTCCGGGCGACGGTCACGGCGGGCTGAGGGCGCGGCGGCCGGCGGCCGGGGCACCCCCTAGTTCTTCTGCAGGGTGCGGGTCACTCCCGCGATGACGGCCGTCGTGAGGATCCAGCCGAGGGCGACCAGCGCGTAGGCCAGCCACTGGAGGGTGTCGTCCGTCCAGTACCAGGCCGTGCGCTGGCCCAGGCCGCCGATCGGGATCAGCAGGTCGAGGGTGTAGACGAGCGGCTGGAAGGGCGCGCCCTCGCCCCGTTTCACCGGGGTGGGGGAGTCGGCGTCGAAGGCCGTCGTCCCCAGCAGGAGCAGCGCGAGGAGCCAGACACCGGCCAGCCAGGGGCGGTAGCCGTAGCCGACGGTCGCGTCGAGGAGGTGGCCCCAGGCACGGGCCGGCGGGGAGAGGGTACGGCGCCGGTGGCGTTGCTTGGCCAGGAGCACCCGGCGGGCGTCGTCGTCGTGCCCGACCTTCCGGTACCAGGCCGCGAGTTGCTCGTACGGCTGTGGGCTGTAGCCCGGGCTTCGGCGTATCCACTCCAGGCGGCGGGCCACGGCCGCCGGGCCGCTCACCGCCTCCCGTCGCTCGCCGTCCGCCTCGGCGGCCTTGATCGAGCCGTAGACGAAGCCGTCCAGCTCCACGACCTCCGGCCAGCTGTGCGCGCTCTCGTGGAGGTAGGACACCTGGGCGCCCCGTAGGTCCACCGTTCCCGCCGGCCGCCGGGCCAGGGCGAAGTCGAAGTCGGCGGCCTGCATGAGCATGGCCACCAGGGCCGGGTGGCCGGTGCCCTCGACGTCCTCGGGTGTTCCGTTCAGGACGGCGCCCTCGAAGGTCAGGTTGTCCGTGATCTGGGCGCCGCGCAGGCGGACGGTGCCGTGGGAGACGAATCCGTCGGAGCAGTCGACCGTCTGGGCGGTGGCGTTGTCCAGGGCGAGGGTCACCCCGTGCGGGCCGGGCCGTTCCAGACGGGCCCCTTGGAGGAACAGTCCGCCCGGCAACTGGGCGCCCAGCAGGCGGATCTCACCGTCGGCGACGAATCCGCGCCGGCAGAAGAGGCCTCCTTCGACGACCAGGCCACCGGCGGCCATCGCCCATCCGTCAGGGGCGATCAGCCGGGCCCTGTTCAGCATGATGCCGCCGGCCACATGGGCGTTGACGAGCGACAGGGCGGTGCTCGCACGGTGGAAGGGGGAAGAGGGCGGCCCCGATTCCACCTGGGTGCCGTGCAGGTCGAGACGTCCTCCGATCCGGCTCGCCCCGGCCTCCAGCCTGGGCACCCGGCTGCTCATGATCGCGACCGTCCGTGTCTCCGCCCCGTAGAGGTTCACCTCCTGCTCGAACCAGCACTCCTCCAGCCAGAGGGGATGCTCGATCCGGGCGCCGGCCAGGTCGAGACGGCCGGAGATCAGCGCGCCGGCGAGAGAGAGCGAGCCGACCGCGCCGGGTCGCTGGGCGGCGTTGGCGCCCAGCAACAGCGCCGCGATCACCGCCGCCCGCACCGTGCGCTCAGGCCCCCATCCCCCGCCCCCGGCGATCCGGTCCTCCTCCGGCGTCCCCGTCCGTAGATCGACCCGCCGCCCCTCCGGAAACGCGTCCCACAGCTCACGCTCCGGCCCCGTCAACTCGTCGTAAGTGAGCACCCGTACAGGGTAGTGATCTTCGGACACGCGGTCCCGGAGTACGCTCGCGGCATAGTGTTACGGCCGGTAACAGCCCTCCGAGCTGCTTGAAAATCTTGCGCGGGCGAGTGGACACCCGGGCCGGTCCACCGGTGAAACCGTGCGGCGAGGGACAGATCACCTCGATGCCCCGCCCCTGTCGACGAGTTGACCGGCGCCCCCGGCGATCGGCTTCGGCCACTTTCGTCGACACCTGGTGCATCCGGCAGAACATCTCTTGCAATCTCGGGCCGCTCACGTCTCAATAGAGCCGTTCTCTTGGCGGACCGTGACATTCCGCCGCGCGGCCGCGCAGTGCACCGCCCCCACAAGGCAACGCCCGTAACGGGCCGTACGAGGCGCCCCCAGGCCTTGTACGCACCCCGTACCAGGGAAGGGAATTCGCTCCATGAAACGCACACGACTCGGAGTCGGCTCGGCGCTCGCGGCAGGGGCGCTGGCCGTCACCGGCCTCGCGTTCGCCCCGACCGCCCTCGCGGTGACTCCTCAGACCGCGACCATCAACGCCAGTTGCACGATCGGCGGCTCCGGCGCGGCCACGCTCACGGCCACGCAGAGCGGTACGACGGCCACGGTCACCCTCTCCTCCGAGGAGATCACCGCCCCGATCGCCCTCGGTGAGGACTCCATCCGCTCCACGCTCACCTTCGTGAAGGCGGGCGGCGGCACGACGTCCTTCACCGGCACCGAGAACCCGGCCCTGGCCGCCGGTGACGGCATGGTCGTCGGCCCGCTCACCGGTACCGTCGCCCCCGGTGACAGCCTGGAGGCGTACGGCGGCTCCCTGCAGATGGTGGTCTTCGGCATCACCGTGAGCTGCACGGCGAGCGGACCGCAGTCGCCGGGGCCGTTCGTGTTCGACTGATCCGCCGTCCCACCGCACCTGAGCGAACGGGTGAGGGGTGGTACCGCGATCCGGCGGTACCACCCCTCACCCGACTCCGTGTCTCACAGCGCGTCGGGGCCCCGCTCGCCCGTGCGCACCCGCACGACCGTCTCCACCGGCAGCGCCCACACCTTGCCGTCGCCGATCTTCCCGGTCTGGGCGGCCTTGACGATCGTCTCGATGACGGCGTCGGAGTCGGCGTCCTCGACGATGATCTCGATCCGGACCTTGGGGACGAGGTCGACCTGGTACTCGGCGCCCCGGTAGACCTCGGTGTGGCCGCGCTGCCGGCCGTAGCCGCTGGCCTCGCTGACGGTCAGTCCGTGCACGCCCGACTCCTGAAGGGCGGTCTTGACCGCGTCGAGGCGGTACGGCTTGACGATCGCGGTGATGAGCTTCATGCCTGGGCCTTGGCCTTCTGCGTGGAGGGAACGGGGGACGAGGTGACCGGGGCGCCGTGGCCCAGGACGCCGTGATCGTATGCCGTCTCGGCGTGCACCGTAAGGTCGAGGCCGGTGTGCTCGTGCTCCTCCTCCGCGCGGAAGCCCAGCACCTTGTCGATCGCCTTGCCGATGCCGTACGTGACGAGGAAGGCGTACGCCCCGACGGCGGCCACGGCCACCAGTTGCCTGCCGAGCTGGGCGAGCCCGCCGCCGTACAGCAGGCCGTCGGCGCCGCCGGTCATCGACCTGACGGCGAAGACGCCGATCAGGACGGTGCCGATGACGCCGCCGACCAGGTGGACGCCGACGACGTCGAGCGAGTCGTCGTAGTTCAGCTTGAACTTCCAGCCGACGGCGTAGGAGCAGACGACACCGGCGGCCAGGCCGATGACCAGCGCGCCGAGCAGCGAGACCGAGCCGCAGGACGGGGTGATGGCGACGAGGCCGGCGACCGCGCCGGAGGCCGCGCCCAGGGTCGTCGGATGACCGTCGCGCCTCTGCTCGACGAAGAGCCAGCCGAGGAGACCGGTGCAGCCGGCGGCGAGGGTGTTGAGGAACGCGGCGGCGGCCAGGGCGTTGGCGCCGAGCGCGGAGCCGGAGTTGAAGCCGAACCAGCCGAACCAGAGCAGGCCGGCGCCCAGCATCACCATCGGCAGGTTGTGCGGCCGCATGGCGTCCTTCTTGAACCCGAGCCGCGGTCCGAGGACCAGACAGAGCGCCAGGCCCGAGGCACCGGAGGTGACCTCGACGGGCAGACCGCCCGCGAAGTCCAGGGCGCCGAGGTCGCTCAGGATCCAGCCGCCGGGTCCCCACACCCAGTGGGCGATCGGAACGTATACGAGCAGCGCCCACACGGGCACGAAGACCAGCCACGCCCCGAACTTCGCCCGGTCCGCGATCGCACCGCTGATCAGCGCGGCCGTGATGATCGCGAAGGTCAGCTGGAAGGTGGCGAAGAGAAGGGTGGGGACCGTGCCGTGGACGCTCGCGAGCCCCACCTCGCTCATGCCGAGGTGTTCGAGGCCGCCGATGAGACCGCCGAAGGCGTCGTCCCCGAAGGCCAGCGAATACCCGGCGGCCAGCCACACCACCGTGACCAGCGCGATCGAGACGAAGCTCATCATCAGCATGTTGAGGACGCTCTTGGTCCTGACCATGCCGCCGTAGAAGAGGGCCAGGCCCGGGGTCATCAGCAGGACGAGAGCGGTGGCGGCGAGCAGCCAGGCGGTGTCGCCGGTGTCGACGGCCTGTGAGGCCAGGGGGGTGGCGAGTGGCGCGGCGGGGGTCACGGGCGGCACGGCCTTTCTCCAACGGGGCGGGGGCTCGTCAGAGGGTGATCGGCCTGCGTTTCCGGAAGCGTACGCATGTGTTTCCGTGACGTTTCGTTGCGTGGGGGTTTCGGAAAGCTCACGTTCCGTGGTGGGTGCGGCGGGGCTTCGGCGATCAGGGAGAATGGGCGCCATGAGCGTCCGTACCCAGTCATCCGAGCAGCCGGCCGAGGCCGCCCACCGTGCCGGCTTCGCCTGCTTCGTGGGCCGCCCCAACGCGGGCAAGTCCACCCTCACGAACGCTCTGGTCGGCCAGAAGGTGGCGATCACGGCGAACCAGCCGCAGACCACCCGGCACACCGTGCGGGGCATCGTGCACCGCGCGGACGCCCAGTTGATCCTGGTCGACACCCCGGGCCTGCACAAGCCGCGCACCCTGCTGGGCGAACGGCTGAACGACGTGGTCCGCACGACCTGGGCCGAGGTGGACGTGATCGGCTTCTGCCTCCCGGCCAACGAGAAACTGGGCCCCGGTGACCGGTTCATCGCCAAGGAACTGGCGTCCATCAAGAAGACGCCGAAGATCGCGATCGTCACCAAGACCGACCTCGTCGACAGCAAGGTGCTCGCCGAGCAGCTGATCGCCATCGACCAGCTCGGTAAGGAGCTGGGTTTCGAGTGGGCCGAGATCGTGCCCGTCTCGGCGGTCGCCGACAAGCAGGTGGATCTGCTGGCCGACCTGCTCGTTCCGCTCCTCCCGGAGGGTCCCGCCCTCTACCCCGAGGGCGACCTCACCGACGAGCCCGAGCAGGTCATGATCGCGGAGCTGATCCGTGAGGCGGCCCTTGAGGGTGTCCGCGACGAGCTCCCGCACTCCATCGCCGTCGTCGTGGAGGAGATGCTGCCCCGCGAGGACCGCCCCGCCGACAAGCCGCTCCTCGACATCCACGCCTTCGTCTACATCGAGCGCCCCAGCCAGAAGGGCATCATCATCGGCCCCAAGGGCAAGCGCCTGAAGGAGGTCGGTATCAAGTCCCGCAAGCAGATCGAGGCACTGTTGGGCACGCCGGTCTTCCTCGACCTCCATGTCAAGGTCGCCAAGGACTGGCAGCGGGACCCGCGTCAGCTCCGGAAGCTGGGGTTCTGACGGGCGCGGCGCGGGTCGCCGACCGATCGCCGGTCGTTCCACGGCCGGCACCGGACGAGCGGGCCGCCCGAGGGGGTGCGCGCACGCCGCGTGGTGTGGTCCACCGTGGGGCTGTGGTCACCCCCTGAGGCGTGGTCCACCGTGGGGCTGTGGTCACCCCCTGAGGCCTGGTCCACCGTGGGGCTGCGGTCACCCCCTGAGGCCTGTCGTCACCTTCCCGTCCGCCCCGCGACGCCTGGCCCTGGGTCCACGAGGACCGCGAGGGTGGGCACACCGTGGCCGGGCCGGTGAGGCCGACCGTGGTCGCCGAGGGGCATGCCGGTGGGAACCCGGTCCCGGGTGGCCGAGCCTGCGGCGCCGGCTCACAGGCCCGTGCCGCCGGACGCGTCGATGCACTGGCCCGTGATCCAGCGGGCGTCGTCCGAGGCGAGGAACGCCACGATGTCCGCGACGTCCGTCGGCTGTCCCATACGGTCGAACACGGAGAGCGCGGCGTGGGCGGCCTCGTCCTCCGGCGTGGACCAGCGCCGCCTGTTCAGGTCTGTTTTGACGAAGCCCGGTGCCACGGAGTTCACCGTGATCCGCCGGGCCCCCAACTCTTTGGCGAGCGTGCGGGTGAGGGCGTCGAGGGCGCTCTTGGCCATGGAGTACGCGAGGGAGGAAGGGAAGCTCACACGGGTGGCCGCTGAGCTGATGTTGATGATGCGGCCTGCCTCTCGCAGCCGCCGCAGACCCTGCTGCACCAGGAACAGGGGCGCCTTCGCGTGTACGGCCATGAGCCGGTCGAAGTCCTCCGCGCCGACGTCGGCCACGCCGCCCCGGATGTTGAAGCCCGCATTGTTGACCAGAATGTCCAGGGCTATCGGCTCGCCCAGTTCCTCGAGACCGGAGTCGAACCGCTCGTAGAGCCCGCGGATGTCGTGGGGCACCCCGAACAGGGCCTGCACGGGGAAGGCCCGCCCACCGCCGTGGGTGATCTGTTCGACGGTTTGACGGGCCGAGGCCTCGTCGCTTCCGTAGTGCACGGCGACCAGCGCGCCGTCAGCGGCCAGGCGGCGGGCGATGGCCCGGCCGATGCCCCGCCCCGCACCCGTCACCAGAGCCGTTCTGCCGTTCAGTGCTGCCATCGTCTTCCCCCGTGTTCTCTCGTGTTCCCTCGAGTTCCGTCGTGCCGAGGTATCTCCGTCGGCCCGGTCCGCCGGGCCGCGTCTTGAAAAAACCGCATGCCCGGTTTAATAATAGCGGTGGTGATGATCCTCGTCGCCCGAACACCAGCTCCCGCATCCGTGCGGCTCGACCCAAGGTGGTCCCGGTGGCATTCCGGCATGTGCGTCTGATCGCGGTGAACATCGACGGAGTTCTGTTGAACGACACCTTCAGCCCGGTCATCCACCGGTTCGTGGTCGGCCGCGGCGGCCGCTACACGGCCGAACTGGAGCGGACCGTGCTGTCGCAGTCCCAGCTCCGGGCCGCCGCGGCACTGGGTGTGGCGGGCGCGACGCCCGAGGAGGTCGTGGAGGCGTACTTCGAGGAGCGGGAGGAGTACCTCAAGGAGCATCCCGTGCGGGTCCTCGAGGGCGCCGACAGGCTGCTGGAGCGGCTGCGCGCCACCGGTGCGTCCCTGGTGTGCTACGGCGGCCTGCAGCGCGCCCACTTCGACCGGTACCTGGCCCCCCTCGCCGCCTGTTTCGACGGGCCCGGGTACGTGTGCACCAACGCGTTCCGTCCCGGGGTGCGGGAGATCGCGGAGGACGTCTTCGGGCTCCCGTGCGACCGCGCGCTCTTCATCGACGACGTGGCCCGTGTGGCCGAGGTCGCGCGGACACTGGGGGCGGCCTTCATCGGGCATCCGACCACCTACGTCCACAGTTTCCAGCGGCAGTTGATGCACGAGGCCGGGGTGCGACACATGGTCGGCTCTCTCGACGCGATCGACGAGCAGATGCTGCGGACCGTCGACGACGAGGCCGCCCACGGCCGACTGTGGCGCTCCGACACCGAACCTTCCGGCCGACTTGTCCCCGTGATGGCGTGACACGGCCGGGCCCGATGGCCGGCCGGCTGCGGAAACCAGCACTCCGGATGTTTTGGCGCGCCTCGCGGTTCTCCCTGGTGGCAGGGGTGCGCCGTGCTTCGACAGGCGGCGTCGGGCCCCGCACCAGCGTGGTTCTGCCAGGGCGGAGAGGGGGCGCGCATCCGGGCCTGCGAAGTGTGAAGAGAGTAAGAGCCGCCGGGGATGCTGGTAGAGCCCTTCAACCATGAGTACAGTACCTCCTAGACGGTTTTTTCTTCGCTAATGCGGAGTACGTCGAGTGGAGGAGGAAGCCAGTGGCCCAGCAGGAGCGAGCTGTCCGGACCCGCCAAGCCGTGCTGGAGGCCGCCGCGGCGGTCTTCGCGGAGCACGGATACACGGCGGCGACGGTCGCTGACATCCTCAAGATCGCCGGAG
This sequence comes from Streptomyces sp. NPDC012510, assembly GCF_042955065.1. NCBI lineage: Bacteria > Bacillati > Actinomycetota > Actinomycetes > Kitasatosporales > Streptomycetaceae > Streptomyces > Streptomyces sp. NPDC012510. The sequence goes on along the minus strand of NZ_JBIBEN010000002.1, from coordinate 11,781 downwards.
TGACCAAGGGCGCGCTCTACTTCCACTTCGACTCGAAGGAAGCACTGGCCAGAGGAGTTCTGGAAGTCCAGACGAACCAGCGAGTGCCCGAACAGGACATCAAGCTCCAGGAGATGGTGGACGTCGCCATGTCGGTGGCCCACCGGCTGCGGCTCGATCCCGTTCTGCGGGCCGGTGCCCGGCTCTCCGCCGACCCCGCCGGCCGCAGGCACTACGGAAGCGCCTGGCCGCTGTGGGTCGGCATGCTGACGGACATCCTGACCCAAGCCCACCAGCGGGGTGAGACCCTGCCCCACCTGGTGCCGCGCGAGGTCGCCGAGCTGGTGGTCGGCGCGTTCAACGGGGTTCAGCTCTATGCCCAGCTGGAGACCAGCCTGGACGACATCGAGAACCGGGTCTCGGTTCTGCTGCAGCATCTGCTGCCCTCCATCGCCTCGCCCGCGGTCCTGATGCGGCTGGACGTGGCCGCAGACCGCGGAGAGCGCCTCATCCGTGAAGCGACCGCCCTGGTGCCAGCGCCGGCCTGACGCCGTGCGGTCGGTGCCCCCGCTCTTTGCCGGGTGCTCTAGGGGGTGTTTTGAAAGTCCACCGCGGGTGCTGTGCGGGACTTTCAAAACACCCCCTAGGTCGCCGGAGAGAGCACCCGGGCCGGACCGGTGTCGGCCTGTGCACGGTGTTGGAAGCGACGGAAACGACGCGGGTTCCGACAGGCATCCGCGTCGCGATGTCCGACGCAGCGACCCGCGACCGGCGACCGGCGACGCGCGGCCGGCGGTCGGCTCCGGTCACTGTCACACGTCGGCCTCGCCCTCGCCCTGGCCCGATGCCTCACTGTTTACCGGCACCGCGTGCCCGCGCGTCTGCCGTGAGTGCCCTCCCTTTCCCCGGCCCCGTGACCCACGCCCGACGGTTCGGCGGACGACCGCTGTCAGCCGCCGAGCACTGCGGGGCAGGGCACTTGGCGAGAGGCGCCGCCCTCCGCGCGCGTCCGGCTGAACACCGGCGGACAGGGGGAGAGGCGGCGCCTGCGGAACCGGTGGAGCCGTGCGCCGGCCCGGAGCGTGGGGTGTGCCGCTCCGGGGGAGCACGGTCGGATCCCGGGGGCGGCCCGGGCGCACTGCCCGAAGCCATGGGAACGGCCGACCCGTTCAGCCCGAGGCAGGCGCCACGGTCACGGCGGAACTGAACACGAGTTTGCCGTCCTGGTGGCCGGTGACCAGCACGCGTTCCCCGCCGTCCGAGTGCCGTGGCAGGGAACACACCTCGATCAGGCAGGGGGCGTCGAGTTCCGCGTAGCGGATGAATTCGGTGGTGATGCCGACCGGCAGGCAGGCGCGCCCCAGAAACGCCGACGTGGCCTGCCGGGCGGCCTCCAACAGCGCCATGCCCGGCACATGGTCGACGGGATGGTCGAAGAGCACGGGGTGCCGGGTGTCCACGCGCAGCTGCCAGCAGTCAGGCTCCGGCACCGGGGACAGGACGACATCGGTGGGAGAGAGCCGGCCGACGGTCTGCGGTGCCGTCGGGCTCGTCAGTGGAAGTGCCACGGGGACACCGTCCTTGATCCGGGCGCCACGCAGGCGCCGGTAGACGGCCGGGGAAGTGCAGGTGAAGGTGGCGGCTCCGGTCGCGGCCACCTCACCGTCACGACGGATCACGGCCTTGAAGTGACACCCCGAAAGACTGGCGCCCCGGCGCTTGATGTTCATGCAGGAGATCGCGATGTCGAGGGAGGCCGGCGTGGCCCCGACGAGCATGTGCTCGGGCCTGACGCCGACTTCGAGGTCCCACATCAGGAACTGGTGGTCGAGCGGAACGCCGAACTCCGCGTGCGCCAACAGGATCCCGGCCTGACGGATCGTTTCCGCGATGAGCAGCGGGTCGTGGCAGCCGTCGATGGTGTCGAAGAAACCGTGTCGGCGGGGCCACTGGGCGGCCACGGTGAACTGAGTGTCGTCCCTGCGCTGCCAGTCGGTGAGCATCACCTCGGCGACGCTGGCGCGATGTACCAATTCCTTGGGAACAGTGCTGGTCAGGGTAGGAAAGTGCGGCACGGCGACGCGCGCCGACGTCACGTCGCCCTCCTCGGTGGGACGTGCGCCGGGTATCGGATGTTCGACGCGGAAGGTACTCGCAGACATGTTGTCTTCCCCCTGGGTCGCGACGTGCGACGTAGATGTGTGGGTACCTCAGGTCTGTGAAGATACATACCACCCGGTTTAATTTCTAGCGGTATCAGTGATTCCGGGCCGTGCGGGACGGCGAACGGCTTGTTCCCCGTAGGCGGCAGTCCTGTGCCTCGGCTCACACACGGACGGTTTGACCTCTGGATCCTCCATGAGGCACGGCTGGTGCCAGGCCGCCCGCCTCGCTGCGAAACGTGCGTTTTCAGCCGTGCGGAGGGTCGGGGCGGTGCGGGTCGGGCACGGCCTCCCTTGGGCTCGAAGCCGTTGAACGCCCTGGTCGCGCCTCCCTCGAACGCCGAACAGGGGGCTGCCCGGACGGGTCGTACCGAGGCTCCGCTTCGAGTGGGGCGCGAGGTGCGCGAGCACGCGAGCGGGAGAGGGCTGCCGCTCTTCGGGAGGTCTCCCGAGCTGCGGCGGAGCGGTCGAAGGGGAAGCGTGTGCGGGGCTGTGCGGCGCCCGGCGGCTTGGCGCTGATCCGCCCGTAGGCAGCGCTTACTAAACCGTCCATTCGGTTTGTTGGCAAGGGGTGGGCCACTTGGCCGCGCCCGTCACGGAGCCAGCGCTGCCAGTACCTCCTTCAGCCACTGCTCGGGAGGCAGGGCGACCGCCCCCTTGCGCAGGCGCTCCAGCCGCACCGCCCGCTCGGCCGCAGGCAGAGCGAGGCCCTCGGCGATGGCGTTCGCCAACTCCTGTATGTCGAAGGGGTCCACCACCGCACACCCCTCGGCGAGGTCGTCGACCGCGCCCGTGTGCCGGGACAGGACCAGTGCCAGATCGCGTCGACTGAGCACGGCGGCCTCCTTGGCCACCAGGTTCATCCCGTCCCGCACAGGGTTGACCACCATCACGTCGGCCAACGCCATCGCCGCCAGTCCGCGACCGAAGTCGTTACGGGTCTCCAGCACGATCGGCTGCCAGCGGTCCGTGCCGAAGCGCTGGTTGATCCCGGCGGCCAGCGACTCGACCCGCGCCGCCAGGTCGCGGTACGCGGCCACCTCACCGCGCGAGGCATAGGCGAGCACGAAATGCACCACACGTCCGTGCCGCTCGGGATGCTGCTCGAGAAAACGGGCGTACGCCTCCAGGCCGCGCTCGATGTTCTTCGACGGCTCCATCCGGTCCACCCGTACCACCAGTTGGGCATCGCCGACCAGGGCACGCAACCGCCGCTCGTGCTCGACCACATCGGGCGCCGCGGCCCGACTCCGCAGGGACGCCGCGTCCACGCCGACCGGGAAGCAGCGCACCCGCGACCACCGCCCGTCCGGACCGCACACCACCTGCCGCGCACGGTCGACACGCAGACCCAGCCGCTCGCAGCAGGACATGAACGCCTCGGCCCAGCGCGGCACGAGGAAGCACACCAGGTCCGCGCCGAGCAGGCCGTTCACCAGCTCACGCTGTACGTCGTCCGGGAGCCGGGCGAAGTGCGAGGGATCCGCCCACGGCGTCATCGTGCAGTGCGCGCTGCGCAGATCCGGGCGCAGCTCCCGCAGCCGCCGTGCGGCCAGTGTGAGGTGGTAATCCTGCAGCAGCACGGTGGAGCCGGGCGCGGCGGCCTCGGCGCACGCGGTCGCGAACGCGTCGTTGACGCGGCGGTACGCGTCCCAGTGCGCCCGAAGCTCCGCGTCGAAGGTCATCGGTGTCCCACCGGGGGACAGATGATGCTGGAGAAACCACAGCAGTTCGGTCGAGACCGTGCGGTAGAAGCCGGCGAAGTCGGCAGGATCGAAGTCGATCAGGCGTACGCCGATCGGCCCCTCGGGCAGGTCGACCACGTCGAGACGCCCTTGTGCGCGCAGTTCTCGGGCGGTGGCCCGGTCCTCGTCGGTGAGGGCGGCTGCCACCCACACCCCGCCGTGCGAGGCGAGCGCCGGGCCGAGCACGGCGATCAGCCCGCCGGATCCCCGGTGCGCCGCCACCCGCCCGTCGGCGTCCGTGCGCCGTTCGACCGGGCCACGGTTGGAGGCGATCACCAGCTCGGCGTGGCCCCGCTGTGTTGTGTCCATCGTCTTGGTTCCCCTCCGGTCGGATTCCCCCCGGCCGCTGACCACGCTCCGTACCGCGATGACGTCGCACGTGGTGCGGAGGGTCTGGGGTGAGAGTGTAGGCAGGCTCAACAGGCCTTGTGGGAAGTGGAGTTGACAGAGGAAGGACAAGAATCATCAGAGATTCGACCGGGACGTTCAGGGCCTGGGAAGGTCCATGGCGGGCCGCCCCGCGTCGCCTCTACGCTCACCTGCGTTCGGAGCACAGCTCCCCACAAACGCGAGGTGCCGCATGGACCCCATGGTCGACTCCACGGGTGACCGACTGGACCCGGTGGACCCTGATGACGTGTCTGCGCAGAGCCTGTCCGCCTTCCAGGACTATCTGGCCGTACGCCAACGGACGATCCGACTGCCCGATGAAGCCCTGCGTCGGCGAATCGGTGACCGCACCATCCTGGTCACCGGAGCGGCAGGCTGCATCGGCCGGGCGCTGCTGCGTGAACTCCGCCCCTACGCCCCGGCTCGCATCGTCGGCGTGGGCCTGGAGGAGCGGCCCCGCTTGCCGGATGCCACCGAGTACCACCGCCTCGACATTCGCGACGGCTCCGCGCTGACCGCGCTCCTGCGCCGGGTCCGGCCCGACCTCGTCTTTCACCTGGCGGCGCAGCGTGACCCTGGCCTGGCCGAACGTGAGGCCGCGCTCACCATCACCACCAATGTGCTCGGCACCGCACATGTCATCGAGGCATGTGCCGCCGCGGGCACCGGACAACTGGTGTACGCCTCCACAGGAAAGGCCCTGCGGCCCTACACCAGCGACGTCTACGCCCAGAGCAAGCGCACCGGGGAATGGCTCGTCGCCGACGCGGCTGCGCGCGGAGTCCTGCCGGGCGCAGCCGTCCGCTTCACGCACGTCGTCGACAACGCGATCGTCCTCTCCCGCTTCCGTGACTGGTGCAGCAGGGGCGAACCGCTGCGCCTGCACGGCAGGGACACCTCCTTCTACGTACAGTCAGCGCGCGAGTCGGCCCAGTTGCTCCTCACCGCCGCGCTGGCGCCCGCCGACGCGGAGTTCCGGCTGTACGCCATCCATGACCTGGGCTGGCCCGTGAGCCTGCTGGACCTGGCACTGGGAACAGTGGCCGAACAGGGCAGGGCCGTGCCCGTGCGGGTCGTCGGATACGAGCCCGGCTACGAAGAGCAGCCCTACCCCGGCCTGTACGACCCGCACTACTCCGGTGATCTGAGCCCCCTGATCAACAGTCTGGAGGCGCCGAACGCGCACTCCGAGCCCGGCGGTGACGTGGACTGCGCCTCCGGCCGGCCGCAGCTCACTCCCGAACTGCGCGCGGGCTTCGAGCGCCTGGCCCGGCTGTGCGCCCACTCGACCGTCGAGGACGAGATACGAGGTGTCTTCGACGCGCTGGGCTGGGGCCTGCTGAACCACGCGATCGCCGGCGCGGCACCGGACTCGGTGCGGCGCATCACGAGGCTCACCGAGCCGTACCGCGCCGGCATGACGCCCGAACACCTCAGGATCGACGACCTGTTCCGCAAACACGCGGCCTCCTTGCAGACGGCGGGGGAGGACCTGTGACGACCCGGTGGACCGGGCCGGCGGGCGACGCACGGCGGTCGGCCGCGGCCGCGCCCGACATCGCCGCCGAACGGATGGCGCCGGACGGAACACGGGCACCGCGCGTCTCCAGGGCTCTGCTCACCGCGCAGGCCGTGGGCGCGCTGGGACTGGCAGCCGGAGGAACGGCCGGAGCGCTGACAGCCGAGGACGTACTGGGTTCCGCGGCCTATGCGGCGCTGCCGCTCGGACTCCTGGTACTGGGATCCGCCCTGTCCGCGCCGCCGCTCACGGCGTCGATGCGCCGGCACGGACGGGCCGCGGGACTGGCCGCCGGATACGCCCTGGCCACAGCGGGCGCCGGTCTGGTGATCGTCGCGGCCGCTCTCACCAGCCCCACAGCGCTGCTCCTCGGCAGTCTGCTGCTCGGCACCGGCAACAACGCCGTGATGCTCGGCCGGTACGTGGCCGCCGACAGCGCGCCCGCCGGACACACCGCACGCGCCATGAGCACCGCGATGACCGCGGTCACCGTCGGGGCGGTCGGCGGTCCTGCGCTTCTGGGCCCCGCGGGCGCCGTGGCGCGAGCCCTGGGACTGCCGGACATCACGGGCCTGTACCTGCTGGCCGCCCTCGCCTTCCCGGCCGCTGCCCTCCTGACCCTGCGGCTTCACTTCCGGCTGTCGAACGCCGCCTCACGGGCCGCCGAGCACGTCCCGGACGGGGGTGCGTCGGCGCCGGATCGCGCCGCCGGGGCGGACGAGAACACGGCTTCGGACGGCCGTCGAAGGGGTGCGGCGGTTCCCGTACTGCTGCTGTTGGGCGTGGCGAATCTGGTCATGGTGACAGCGATGGGCGTCGCACCGGTACACCTGCACGACCGTGACTGGCCACTGGACACGGTCGGCCTGCTGGTGGCCGGTCATGTCGCGCTGATGTTCGGCCCGTCGGCCCTTTCGGGCCGACTGTGCGACCGTGTCGGCGCCGGGAGCGTGGCGCTGCTCGGCACCGGCGTCCAACTCCTGGCCCTGCCGCTGATCGCACCCGCGGGCACCAGCAGCAGTTGGACCGCCGTGCCGGGACTTCTGCTGCTGGGCCTGGGCTGGAATCTCCATCTCATCAGCGGCAGCGCGCTGATGATCCAGCGCAGCCGAGGCGCGGGCCGTCACCGGGCGGAAGGGATCGGCGAATCGGTCATGGGTGTGGGCGCGGTCGCCGGGACGCTCGGCCTTGCCGGCCCCCTGCTCACGGCCGGTGGGTTGCCCCTGTTGTGCCTTGTGCTGGGCGCTCTCGTCCTGGTGGCCTCGCTGCCGCTGCTCAAGGAGTTCGGCCGGTGAGCGCGTGGGCCGCACGGCACGGCATCGCACGGCGGCCCACGCGGGCCGTCCTCTTCGACTTCTCCGGCACACTGTTCGACGACACCTCGGTGATCACGGCCGACCGCCTGGTCGCCCGATGCGCCGTACGTGACCGGAAGCTGGGTACCGCACGGGCGCGGGAGCTGTGCGCGGGCATCCTGGCGGCCGTCGACTCGCCCGAAGGGCAGGCGCGGCGCGCGAGGGCGGACCTGTCGGCCGAGCGGCACCGCAGGGTGTGGACCGGCCTTGCCGCATCGGCGGTGGGCGGGGACACCCTGATCGCGGAGGCGTTCTACGACTGTGTGATCGCGGCGGACGGCTGGCGTCCCTACCCCGACACCCCCGGCGTGCTGAGCGCACTGCACGAGGCGGGCATTCCGACGGCCGTGGTGAGCAACACGGGCTGGGACATACGCGGCTCCTTCGCCCGGTCCGGTCTGACCGGTCTCGTGGCGGACTTCGTCCTTTCCTGCGAAGTGGGTATCCAGAAGCCGGACACGGCGATCTTCCGCGCCGCCTGCGACCGACTGGGGGTGATGCCGGGCGATGCCCTCATGGTGGGCGACGACGCGGCACGGGACGGCGCGGCCACGGCCGCGGGCATCCCCGCGTACATCCTCCCGGCCGACCGGAGCCCGTACCGTCCACGCGGGCTGGCCGCGGTCCTCGACCTGCTCGGGAGGGATGACGAAGCCCTTTGAGCGGCTTCGGGTTCTCGTCACACCGTGTTCTGGGGGCGGCCACGGCGCGCCGAACTCCTCAGCACCCCGAACCGGGGGCCGACCGGCATGACGTGCGGTCGTCGTGGCCCGTCACATGGGACGCCTGACGTATCCGGGGCCGTAGGTGGAGCGGCAGATGGATGTCGATGCTGGTTCCCTCGCCGGGCACGCTGTCGACCGTGATGCGCCCGCCGATCTCCGCGATGCGGTCTGACATACAGCGCAGTCCGTTGCCGTCACGCATGAGCGAGCCGATGCCGCCGGCGTCGAAACCCGTGCCGTTGTCCTTCACTCGGACATGGGTCCAGCGGCGCGTGACACGGCTGGTCACCGTGATCTCGTCGGCCCCCGCGTGCTCGAAGCTGTTGCGCAGGCATTCGCGTACGGCGAGGAAGAGCTGACGCCGCGAGGCATCGGGTACGAGACGCTCGGCGCCGGTGGCGGAGAAGGTGACTCGGACCGAGTCGGGCGCCGCCTGCGCGGTGAAGGATTCGACCGCTTCTCCGAGCGGCGGGACCGCGGTCTCCTCGCGCAGGCCGGTGACCAGGTCCCGCGCATGGCCAAGTGCCGCGCGCAGACAGCTTCCGGCGGCGGCGAGATGCCCGTCGGGGTCGTCGTCGTGTTCCGCCCGGAGTTCGAGGCGGCGCAGTGCCACGGAGAGATTGGTGTCGAGCCCGTCGTGCATCTCACGGGCCAGCCTGCGCCGTTCGTGCCACAGGTCGCCGTCCGAGCCGGCCGGCACGGACGGGGCGGCGCTCAGCCTGCGGACGGCCCTGCCGATCGGCTGGATCAGCGCGATCGCGCGGGTGACGGCTTGCGTGGAGTGTGTGTCCGCCAGGAGGTGGAGCAGTACGCACTCGGTCAGCAGGCTGCCCGCGGCGGAGGTCAGTTCCGGGGTCGGGGCCGTGGAATCAGGGTCATGGGGTGCGGGTTCGGCGGCTGCCCCGGCGACCTTCACCCCGGCGTCCTCGAGGATCCGCTGAGCGCAGGCGATCAGTGCTGCCCGTACCGCGAAGGTGTCCAGTGCGAGTTCCCGGTCGAACTCGAGTGCCGAGTGCAGCCGGTGCTCGAAGAGGCGAAGGATCGCACCGGCCTCATGGGGCAGCAGCACACCGTGGGGCAAATCCTCTTTGCACACGTCCTGTTGGGTGAGACCGCGACGCTCCAGTGGCTCGAAGCGGCGTCCGGTCCCGCTGTGGAGGGCGGGAACATATGGCGAGACGGACCGTCTCAAGCCGTCCTGCAGAGCGGCCGCGAATCCCCGGCCCACGAAGGATTCCAGCATTCCGATCCCGGACTGGTCGGCCGGAAGAGGTCGTATCTCCATGATCAGCCTCGTTCGAGTATGCCGACGGAGGTCTCCGCGGACTGAGGTTGAGGGAGCGGGCACGGGAAAATAACAAACCGGCGTGCCTGTTTGTCAAGCTTCCGCAGCCCAGGGGCGTCAGGGTCCGCGCGTCGCGGGCCAGCCGACCTGGGGAGGAGTCACCCTTGACCGAAACCGGTTGGCCGGTTTTGCGGAGGCCTGATGGGTACCTCGTCCTCCGCTGTCCGATGGGGTGGATGCCTCGAAGCCGACTGCGGCGGTCCTCTTCGTCGAAATCGATGCCGACGCGCTGGTCATCGATGCCGGGGTGCTGGTCCGCGGTCACCGTGCTGGTCTGTGGTCACAGTGCTGGTCTGTGTCACCGTGCTGGTCCGCCCGCGGTCACCGTGCGCGGGTTGCCAGAGCCCTGTGGGGGAGGGCCCTGGCCGTCAGCGAGGTTGCGCGTCGATGACGGGTGCGTGGTGCCCTGCCGTGCTCGGCGTGCCGTCGCGTACCGCGTTCGAACCGCTCGGATCGAGCTCGCCCAGTGCGCGCTGCGCGGCTACCGCCGGCAGCAGCAGCTGCCAGAAACCCGTGAGCGAATAGTGGGACAGCCAGTTTCTGTCGCCTCTGTTCAGCACTTCGAGTCCGGTGGTGGCGGCCACCACGAGGGCGACGAATCGCTCTTGTGACACTCCCGTCGCGAGCGCCTTCTCGCGCGCGGCCCGTGCCACGAGTCTCTGCACACATCGCTGCCACTGCCGACGAAGGCTGAGGTCGGTGTGGAGTCCCGCGTCGCAGTTGAGTTGGAATCCGGCGCGCACCACCACCTCCCTGTGCAGCAGGTGTGCCAGTGCGTGCGAGAGGTCCACGAGCGCCTGCAAGGCGTTCACCTGCAACAGCCCGGCATCGTCTGCCGCCCGGCGTAGAGAGAGGGCGGCGGCCGTCTCGACGGCGTCGGCCACGGCAGCCTTGTTCGCGAAGTGGAAGTGCAGGGCGCCGCGGCTCACCCCGGCGCCCGAACTGATCTCGTCCAGACTGGCTTTGACATAGCCGTGCCGCTCGAACAGCTCGGCTGCCGAGTGGATCAGAGTGTTGCGGGTACGGGCGGCCCGCTCCTGTTTGCTCACTGGTTGGCTCCCGTTGCGAACGTGTTGCCTAGGGAATATATGAAACCAGCATGCTGGTTTTATTGCCAGTGTGGGGCCGCATATTCCCGAATGGCCGAGTGTCGATCATTCCGCTTGGCGGAACGCGAGGTCAAACCGGGTGAGCGGTGGGGCTGGCGGAGGGGTGTACGAACAGCCGGGAAAACAGGGGCAAATACATCGTTTCTGTCGTGATTCGAGCGAGGGTGATGGCAAAGTTCAGGCGGGGTGCAGGTGGGGCACAGGTGAGACACAGGACGTTGACAAACCGCCGACGCGGTTTGTAATCTTCCATTCGAACGTCTAGCTTGGGATGCGCCTGGTGCGCTGACATGGGGGAGACACGATGGATGGGCAGCCGACCGACCTGCTGGCACCGCGGATACCGCGCAACCACGACTCCGCGACCCTGACGGGGGCGGCCCCCTCCGCACCAGTGTCGGAGCCGGTCGCCCGTCCCCGCCGGGAGGCGCTGCGGATCCTCGTGGTGGAGAACGAGAACCGAGCCGCCGACTCCCTGGTGCTCGGCCTGCGCCGGCACGGTTACCGGGCGGAGAGTGTCGCGACCGGCGCCAAGGCGCTGCAGGCACACCGGAGCGCGGACCTGATCCTGCTCGACCTCGATCTGCCCGACCTGGACGGGCTCGAGGTCTGCCGCAGTATCCGGGCCACCTGCGACACTCCGGTCATCGCCGTCACCGCTCGGGACTCCGAACTCGACCGGGTGCTGGGCCTGCAGGCCGGCGCGGACGACTACATGGTCAAGCCGTATGGTTTCCGCGAACTGATGGCCCGGATGGAAGCGATCATGCGCAGGGTCAGGCCGCAGCCCCTCGAACAAGTCATCCTGCGCGGTCCGCTCAGGATCGACGCCGGCACTCGTGAGATCCGCCTCGACGGCCGGTCCGTCGAGGTGACGCGCAAGGAGTTCGATCTGCTGCACCTGCTGGCCTCCCAGCCCGAAACGGTCATCTCCCGCAAGCAGTTGATGACCCAGGTCTGGGACGACTCCTGGTCGCGGCCAGGGCGCACCATCGACACGCATGTCAGCAGCCTGCGCAGCAAGCTGGGGGCCAGCAGCTGGGTCATCACCGTGCGAGGGGTCGGCTTCCGGCTCGGCCATCCCTGAGCGTTCGCCGCGGCCCGGCCAGGCGTCCGTACCGCCGGTCGCTGTCGCACCTCGACCGCGCCTGAAACCGACCGATGCTCCTGAGGCAACCGACTGTCCGCTTCGCCGTCGGGTCCGTCGGGTCCGTCGGTTCCGTCGGGTCCATTGGGTCCGTCGGCCCGGCCGGCTCGCCGACCGAAACGGCAAGGAAATTGACCGAGGTCTGTACTCAAGGGCGTTGATCCCTGAAGCGCGCTCCGGTGAGGGTGAGCGAAGGTATCCGGACTGTCTGAGAGGGAGCCATCGTGCGCAAGGTGTTGATCGCCAACCGAGGCGAAATCGCTGTCCGCGTCGCCCGGGCGTGCCGGGACGCCGGGATCGCGAGC